>JAGXHY010000006.1 GCA_024635925.1 Bacillota bacterium
CTTGGTGAGCCATTACCTCACCAACTAGCTAATCAGCCGCGGGCTTGTCTTCTAGCAGGAGCTTCCATGGAGAGGCCTCTTTTCATCCATCAGTGATGCCACTAATGAATCGTATCCGGTATTAGCACCAGTTTCCCGTTGTTATCCCAGTCTAGAAGGTTAATTACCCACGTGTTACTCACCCGTCCGCCACTAACCAGCGCTCTTTCTTCGTACGAATACTCCGAAAAAGCAAGGTCCGTTCGACTTGCATGTGTTAGGCACGCCGCCAGCGTTCATCCTGAGCCAGGATCAAACTCTTCGTTGTATATCCGTGACCTCTTTCGAGATCTGACTCTTTGTTTTTTTCATTGACGTTGTTTCTTTAATTCTTCTTCTTCTATTGTTCAGTTTTCAATGACCTTGCTACCGTTTCATTAGGTCGCTTAAATAATATATCATTTTACAGCACCTAGGTCAAGCCTTTTTTTAAACATTTTTTTATTTTTTCTCATTTAATTTATGATGATTTAATTTAAGAAAATGCTAATTCCCTTTAGGCATTAGGGCTTCCACTTTTATACGTGCATTACTATCAATTAAATCAATACTATAAACACTTAAAATATTATCTTCTAAACTTAAATTTATATTTTTCTCATTGATATTCTCTTTCATTAAATTTTGATACACCATTTCAAAAATCACATCATAATTTATAATAACTCTTGGTATTTCAGTTTCATTTTCACCACCACCTAAAGATATAAATGAATATTTTCTGTCAGTTAGACTTTTTTCTAATCTAGGTGAATAAAACATAATTCCTGCTAAACCTATACTTTTCCCTTTAAATTTATCTATTAACCCTGTATAAGTATCCTGATTTTTAAAAATAAACTTTTCCACATTTGTCTGACTATTAATAGACTTTACTCCTTTAAGAAAACCTTCATAATAAGCAATGTCATTCTCAGATTGAACATACGCGATATTATTGCTCTTATTCAAATTATAACCTGCACTAATTACACCAATAACTGTTCCTATCTCATCTGCAGGTAATACATAAGAAACAACATTTTCTCTACTAACATCACCGCCTATACAAACAAAACTAGTTCCATCATAGGAAGAAGCCACATCAAGCATAGGTTTTTGAAACATGCCCCCTATAGCAATAACTATGTCATACTCTTTTTTCCCATAGCTATTTAAAAGAAAAGCCGCATTTTTCTCATTAGTAACATTATCATTATAAGCAATTTCAACTCCATATTTCTTTTCAATTGCTTTTAAAGCATAATATCCATAATAACCTTCTGAATACATATCATCAGGTGAGCTCATAAGAAGAAGGCCCACTTTAAGTGGTCCTTCTTCTTTTTTTTGAATAGTTTCACATCCAGTTATTAATATCATGGAAATCATGACAACAATTATTATTAAAAACCCTTTTTTTCTCATATTAACTCCTAAAAATGGAAATTACCATCAGCCAATGTTTTATACATGTGATATTTTTCTTTGGCATTTTTTTCAGCTGCATCAAATAGATGTTCAGCTAAAATCTTATTAACCCCAATTAATGATGTATATCTTGTTTCCTGTGCTAAAAACTCTTTAAAAGGTTTAGTTGGTTTAGAGGAATCTAAAGTAAATGGATTTTCCCCAGTAAGTTTACGATCGGGGTTATAACGATACAAATGCCAATATCCAGAATCAACAGCATCTTTTTCTCTTTTCATAGTATCCACCAAACCACCTTTTACGCCATGACTTATACAAGGAGCATAGGCAATAATTAATGATGGCCCCTTGTAACTTTCTGCTTCCTGTAAAACCTTCATAAAGTGATTCTTATTAGCACCAATTGCTACTTGAGCTACATAGATATGCCCATAAGTCATTTGCATCAAGCCTAAATCTTTCTTTCTAATAGCCTTCCCACCTGCTGCAAATTTGGCAGTCGCTCCTAAAGGTGTAGCTTTAGATGCTTGTCCACCTGTATTTGAATATATTTCTGTATCAAAAACTAAAACGTTAACATCTTTACCTGATGCAAGCACATGATCAAGTCCGCCAAAACCAATATCATAAGCCCAACCGTCACCACCAACAATCCAAATTGATTTTTTGGATAAAAGGTAATCATTATTAATAACACTATCAACAATTTCTTTTTCTCCTGGTCCAAATGTTCCTGCTTCTAAGGCTAATTCTAATTTTTTTGATGCATGTCTAGAATCTACTGTATCCTTATAGCTCTCTAGCCAATTCTCTATGGCATACTTTATTTCTCTATCAACTTTCATATCTTTTAATTTCTTTAGAATCTGTTTAACTTTTCTTCTTCTTTGAGTTACACCCATCAATATGCCCATACCAAATTCTGCATTATCTTCAAATAATGAATTTGCCCAAGCTGGACCTTTACCACTGCTATTTGTACAGTAAGGTGTAGATGGCGCTGAAGCCCCCCAAATTGATGAACAACCTGTTGCATTAGCTATAATCATTTGGTCACCATACAGCTGTGTTGCTACTTTTATATAAGGTGTTTCACCACAACCAGCACAGGCTCCGGAAAATTCTAAATAAGGTTGTAAAAACTGACTTCCTTTTACGGTGTCTTTATCTACTCTATCACTTTTGACACTAACTTGATCTATCATATAATCCCAATTATCTTGTTCATGCAATTCATCTTTTAAAAGACTCATTTCTAGTGCTCCAGTTGGACAAGTATGCACACAGTTTTCACAGCCAGTACAATCTAACGGACTAACTTGAATTTTGTATTTAAGATCAACTAATTCCTTACCTTTATTTTCTAGTAACACACCTTTAAATCCAATTCTTTCGTTTTCATCTAAAAGAAACGGCCTTATAACAGAATGAGGACAGACAAAGGAACATTGATTACATTGAATGCATTTTTCAGGGATCCATTTAGGAACTTTATTTGCAATTCCTCTTTTTTCATAAGCACTAGTCCCTAAAGGAAAATGACCATCTTCTCTCCCAATAAATGCACTGACAGGAATATTATCTCCTTTTTGAACATTCATAGGTGTACAAACATTCTTAATAAAATCAGGATCATTAGAAACTGCTTCTTTTATATCACTTAAATTCTTCCAACTATCTAAAACTTGAATTTCTTCTAATGAACTTAAACTCTTATCTACAGCCTCTTTATTAATTCTAATAATATTCTCACCTTTTTTAATATATGTTTTTGTAATAGACTCTTTCAATAAACTAATTGCTTCTTCTATTGGAAGTACATTAGACAACTTAAAGAATGCTGCTTGCATAATCATATTAGTCCTGTTACCAAGTCCTACTTCTTCAGCAATCTCAAGTGCATTTATTATATAAAATTTAATTTTCTTATCATAAAGTTGCTTTTTAACCTTAATAGGCAACTTACTTTCAATTTCATCTTTATTCCAAGGGGTATTTAATAAGAAAATTCCACCTTCTTTTATATCCCCCAAAATATCATACTGCCTCAAATAAGATCTTTGTGAACAAGAAATAAAATCTGCAGAATCGATTAAGTATGTTGATTTTATAGGCTCTTTACCAAATCTCAAGTGGGATACGGTTATTCCTCCAGATTTTTTACTATCATAAGAAAAATAGGCCTGTACAAAAAGATCAGTATTATCACCTATGATTTTAACTGCAGACTTATTGGCCCCAACAGTTCCATCAGATCCTAATCCCCAAAACTTACAATTAATTGTGCTTTCTGGTATTGTATAAATTTTCTCTTTTTCTTCTAAAGATTTAAATGTTACATCATCTACTATACTAATAGTAAATCCATCTTTTTGTTCACCTTCTAGGTTATCAAAAACTGCTTTTAAAGCTGAGGGACTTACATCTTTCGAGCCTAGTCCATATCTTCCACCAATTATTATAGGACAATTTTTGGCTCCATAAAATATTGATCTAACTTCTTGATATAAAGGTTCGCCTAATGCACCTGGTTCTTTAGTCCTATCAAGTACAGCAATTCTTTCAACAGAAGCTGGTATTTTCTCCAATAAAAATTCCTTAACGAAAGGTCTAAATAAATGAACTTTAAGTACACCAGTTTTTTTTCCTTGTTTATTTAAATAGTCAACTGTTTCTTCTAAAGCTTGTGTAACTGAACCCATAGCAATTACTATATCTGTTGCTTCTGGATGACCATAATAAACAAAAGGACTATATTTTCTACCCGTAACCTCTGTAACTCTATCCATGTATTCTACTATAATACCTGGTAATTTATCATAAAATGGGTTGCTAGCCTCTCTATTCTGAAAGAATATATCCGGGTTTTGAGCAGTACCCTTAACTACAGGACTTTCAGGATTTAACCCTCTATCTTTAAACTGACTATACTCAGACTTAGGTAAAAAACTCTTATATTCTTCTTCTTCTAAAACTTCTACTTTTTGTATTTCATGTGAGGTTCTAAATCCATCAAAGAAATTCACAAAAGGCAAACTTCCTTTGATGGCAGACATGTGAGCAACTATAGAAAGATCTGCAACTTCTTGTACACTACTAGAACATAACATAGCAAAGCCAGTTTGTCTGCAAGCCATCACATCTGAATGATCACCAAATATAGATAAAGCATGTGTTGCTACACTTCTAGCAGTCACATGAAATACAGCTGGTAAAAGTTCTCCAGCAATCTTATACATATTTGGCACCATAAGTAATAAACCCTGTGAAGCTGTAAAGGTTGTGGTTAAAGCACCGGCTGATAGCGATCCATGAACAGCACCAGCTGCTCCCCCTTCTGATTGCATTTCTGTAACTCTAACAACTTGTCCAAAGATATTTTTACGCCCCTTAGCAGCCCATTCATCAACACTCTCAGCCATATTTGATGATGGTGTAATAGGGTAAATAGCAGCTACATCTGTATAATGATATGCTACATGTGCCGCAGCACCATTCCCATCAGTTGTTATTTTGATTTTTCCCATTTTTTTCCTCCTGTACAACATACTCGCCTATTTTTATATAGACCTCAGTAATCATACCCACTTAAATTCTCTTAATTTTTCTAAATTTCCTTGATTATATATAAAGCTTTTATGTATATAAATTCTTTTTAATTGCATTTAAAAACTCAAACGTTTCTAAAATAGTAACATTTTTCAAAGTTGACATTAACCCAAGATCTTTAGTCATAAAGCCTTCTTCAATCGTTCTAATTGCTGCACTTTCTAGTTTATCAGCAAATTCTTCTAATTCTCTATTATTATCCATTTGTCCTCGTTTTCTAAGAGCACCTGACCAAGCAAATATTGTTGCCATAGAATTTGTAGAAGTTTTCGCACCTTTTAAATGTTGATAATAGTGTTTCGTAACTGTACCATGAGCTGCTTCATATTCATAATATCCATCTGGAGATACTAATACTGAAGTCATCATTGCTAAACTTCCAAAAGCAGATGCTACCATATCACTCATAACATCCCCATCATAGTTCTTACAAGCCCAAATCATACCTCCCTCAGAACGAATAACCCTAGCTACTATATCATCAATTAAAGTATAGAAATATTCAATTCCCGCATCACTAAACTTCTCTTTATATTCTTTATCGAAAATTTCTTGAAATAAATCTTTAAAATGATGATCGTATTTTTTTGAAATTGTATCCTTAGTCCCAAACCATAAGTCTTCTTTTACTTCAAGAGCATAGCTAAAACAGCTTCTAGCAAAACTTTCTATTGAGGAATCTAAATTATGCATCCCTAATAGAACTCCTTTACCTTGAAATTTATGGACTAATATTTTTTCTTCTTTGCCACTTGAACTCAAAAAAGATAAATAAGCTTCACCTGCTCCATCAGCAATTAACTCAACATCCTTGTATATATCTCCATAGGCATGACGAGCAATAGTTATTGGTTTTTTCCAAGTTCTAACAAAGGGTTCAATACCTTTTACGACTATAGGCTTTCTAAAAACTGTTCCATCAAGTATTGCTCTGATTGTACCATTCGGACTTTTCCACATTTCTTTTAATTCATATTCTTGAACTCTTTGAGCATTAGGAGTAATAGTTGCACACTTAACAGCTACTTTATATTTTTTTGTTGCTAAAGCAGCCTCAACAGTAACTTTATCATTTGTTAAATCTCTATTTTTTAAACTAAGATCATAATATTTTGTATTAAGTTCAATAAAAGGTTTTATTAATTCCTCTTTAATCCCATCCCAGATTACTCTGGTCATTTCATCACCATCTATTTCAACTATTGGATTCGTCATTTTTATTTTATTCATTCTTCACTCCTTAAAGTTCTTTTCTATCTTCAAATGCATACATTAACGTCATTTCATCTGCAAATTCTAATTCTCCACCGATTGGTAATCCATGGGCAATTCTTGTCACCTTCAATGAAAATGGCTTTAATAGTCTATTTAAATACATGGCTGTAGCTTCACCTTCTACATTAGGATTTAGAGCTATTATAACTTCAGTAAATCCTCTTTTATCTAAACGTTCTAATAATTCTTTTATTCTCAAATTATCAGGACCTATATTTCTTCCTGGCGATAGAGAACCTTCTAAAACATGGTAAAAGCCTTTATAGTTACCTGCTTTTTCTAGAGCTATTACATCTTTAGCATTTTCCACTACACAAATACTACTCTCATCTCTAAATTGATCCATACAAATTCTACAAGGTACTACATCAGTTATGCTAAAGCATACTGAGCAACGTTTTATATTCAATTTTGCATCTATTAGTGCCTTGCCAATATTTTCTACAGTTTCTTCATCCATATCTAAAACTGCATATGCAATTCTTTCTGCGCTTCTAGGACCTATGCCGGGTAGTTTTTTCAATTCCCCTATAAGATTAAGTAAAGGTTTTATATGCCCAATCATATTAACCCTACATACCTGGGAGGCCCAAGCCTCCAGTTACAGAACCCATTTCTTTTTCTTGTTTTCCTTTTGCTGTTTCTATGCCTTCTCTTATTGCAGCTAGTACAAGCGTTTCCAACATTTCAACATCATCAGGGTCAACAACATCCTTATCTATACTTATAGATTTAACCGATAAATCTAATGCTATTACTATTTTTACAGCACCACCACCACTTGTTACTTCTACAGTTTGTTCCTTAAGTTCTTCTTGTTTTTTTAACATATCCTGTTGCATTTTTTTAGCTTGTTGCATTATTTTTTGCATATTTCCTAATCCCATCTTTTGTCTCCTCCTACTCGATTATTCAGTAAAATTATAACATAAAAGGGGATAGTTATAAACAACTATCCCCTTTCATTTAATTTAATAATTTCACCTTATTACTCTTCTTGTACTATTTTTGCTTTTTCTATTTCAAATAACTCTAATATCTCTTTTTGTAATATTTGGCGTGATTCAGTACTAATCGGATGAAATATGTCTTTAAAATCACCCTCTTTTAATTTCTTTGAAGGCATTGCTATAAAATAACCTTCTTCATTTTTCAGCACTTTGATACCATGTACCACATAAGCATCATCCAAAGTTGCTGAAACTATAGCTTGAATCTTATTATCCTCCTCGTAGGTTTTACGAATCCTTACATCTGTAATTTTAGCCATAATTTTCTCCTTCTCTTTAATCAATAATTTCCATATTATTAACTGTTATTATAAACATGTTTTTTTAATACATGTTTATAATAACTTATATTGTAGTAAAATAAACTATAATATCATAAATATATTATAAAATAATTTTATGACCAATAATACCTTAATTCTTAGTTTTCATAGTAGTTATAAGAACATCATTGTATTTACTTTTAAATTTATCATAAAGTAAATTTATGGATTTGCCTTCTCCAAAAGCAAAACAGGTTGGCCCGCTACCACTCATTAGTACATATTTACTATCTCGTTTCATGATATCTATAACATTTTGAACTTCTGGGTAAATTGTTGTTGTTACCTTTTCTAAATCATTATGCAAATACTTTTTATAATCACCTAGATTAGTAATTTCTTTTATCATCAAGTCTGTATAATTTAGACTTTTATGACAATCAAGTTCATCATATTTATTATAAATTAATTTAGTACTTGCTCCAAAATCGGGTTTTACAATTAATAAGCTTTCATTTTGAGGAGACTTAATCCTTTTTACTTTTTCACCTCTCCCTTCAACTAAAGCCGTATTACCAACCAAACAAAAAGGAATATCTGATCCAATATGTGCCCCAATATCAATTAATTCATTAATTGATAAGTTTAATTTCCATAGCTTATTTAACCCTGTTAAGGTTGCAGCTGCATCAGCACTCCCTCCAGCAAGCCCAGCTTCTAAAGGTATTTTTTTATCTAAATAAATCCTAGCACCTAGTGTAGTGTTACAATGTTTTTTTAAAGCCTTTGCTGACTTATATATAAGGTTACTTTCATCGTATGAAAGAAATTGACAATTGCCTGTGAGATAAATTAATCTATCTTCTGTTTCCTCGAAGGATAAAGTATCATGAAGCTTGATACTTTGCATAATACTTCTTATTTCATGATAACCATCTGTTCTTAGTCCTAAAACCTCTAATGTAAGATTTATCTTTCCATAAGCTTTTACTTGGACCATAATTTGAGATCTCCTTCAACATACTTATAAGGCCCTAATACATCTTTTACAACTATACCAAATTCTTTAGAGAGTTCTTTATATTCGTTAGTATTATTTGAAAAAAGCACCTTGTTTAATTCTATGTAATTAGCACTTATTTTAGATAACCCTTTTTCATCCTTTAAGTATTTGAAATAGTGAAGATAATTAGGCATTGAAAAATCACCTTCACTTAAAAGTAGAAAAGGTATACTACTTAAGTCGAATACTTCTCCACTTTGATAGTTATATCCCTGATTATAATTATTCCACAACATCATATCTCCAGCATTTAATTTACCTTTAATTTCCAATGATAAATCACTATTTTTTAAATAACCAGAGTCATAATATATTTTATTATCTGTGCCCAAATCTGGTAAATTATCACTGTAAAACATTAGTATCATTGGTTCTTTCGAAGCAGCAATCGTATCTCTTAATAAGCCGATTTGATCATCAAGTAATTTTAAATCATTTAGATACTGGTTAATATCATTGTCCTCATAACTTTTCTTCAACATATTAAAATGTGTATAGATAAAAACAGGTTTATTATTTTCTACAGCTTTCTCTAATTCAGTTTTAGTTTTTTCAATTATATTTTTTGTAATCCCGATTTCTGAATCTTCAGAACTTATATATTGGTCAAAGCTTAATTTTTTATAAAATTCAGTTCTCTCCCCTTCTGGGTAAGGTAGAATACTTACACTCCTATAATTTTGTTTTGCTAAAATACCTCCGAGACTAATAGTTCCATCAGTGGTGTTGCTAGCACGCACTTGCAATTCATTAGGATGAAACTCAATTGGTAAACCTGCTAAAACTTCAAATTCCACATTCAAACTTATACTATCCTCGGCAGATACATCAACAATGTATTTTGAAGCTTCATTAAAAGAATTATGATAATTAATTAAAGGATCATTTTCAACATCCATTATTCTTGATATATCAACAAAATTAGTTAATTGAACCATAATAATATTAGGTTTGGTTATTGGTTGATTTTGTTTAACATCAACTTGTTCCATAATTTCATTTACTTGACTTTCATCAGGATATTTAATATTTTCTCTATTAAAAACTCCATTATTAAAAAAAAGGATGACACCTAATTTATTAACATTTGATAATTCGTTTTTAGGAGTAGAAATAAATGGAACTATTATTTGGGAAAAAATTAAAAATACTAAAAATGAACCAACAGCCACTAATTTTCTGTATTTCAAACCATGTTTCCAGGGATACATCAAATATATAATAAAATAAAGAATTGGTATAAAAAATAATAACATTATTATAAATGGAATGAAGTTACTTGTATTTGCATTTTCTATTAAATTCAGTTCTTTAAAGATACTAATATTATTTAATGCCAGTCCAGTCTCTCCACTAGGGATTGTGAATCTATTCCCTAAAGCTAGTATAAAGCCCAATATATTTAATATAGTAAAACTAACCCATCTATTTTCAAAAAATAGCCATAAAATAAATGAAAAGCCTATTGTTAATATATATGTAAGGAAAAAATAATATGGATTTACTAAAGTATTAACAAAACCTTTTGCTAAACTTCCATATGCTAAAGACTGAATAAATAAAATAAATATGACAGGATAAATAAACCAAAATATTTTTGGTAATTTTCCAGAAACATTTTTTTTGCTTCCAATTTTGGTTTTTAATCCAGACTTTTTTACATATAGTCTACTTTTTTTCATAATATTCTCCTATTCTCTATAGTATATCAGAAAATATGGTTTCTATAAATCAGTTTTTAATTCAAGTATTAAATCTCTTAATTCCGCTGCTTCTTCAAATTCTAGATCTTTAGCCTTAACGTTCATTTCTTTTTCCAAGTTCTTTATCATTCCTCTAATTTCTTTTTTCTTCAACTTTGCAGCTGGTTTTCTATTAGCTTGTTCACCTTTATAAGTAATTTCAAGGATATCTCTAACATTTTTAATTATTGTTTTAGGAATGATATTATTTTTTTTATTAAATTCAGCTTGAATTTTTCTTCTTCTATTTGTTTCATCAATTGCTTTAGCCATAGAATCTGTAATTTTATCCCCATAAAGTATCACTTTTCCACCACTGTTTCTTGCTGCACGGCCTATTGTTTGAATTAATGATCTTTCAGATCTTAGAAATCCTTCTTTATCAGCATCTAAAATAGCAACTAATGACACTTCAGGTAAATCTAAACCCTCTCTTAAGAGATTAATACCAATAAGAACATCAAATACTCCAAGTCTTAGGTCCCTTATTATTTCCATTCTTTCTAAAGTTTTTATTTCACTATGTAAATATCTAACTTTTAATCCTGCATTTTCTAGATATGATGTTAAGTCTTCAGCCATTTTTATAGTTAATGTTGTTACTAATACTCTTTCATTTTTAACTATTCTAAGATTAATCTCCTCTTGCAAATCATCAACTTGATGTATGGTCGGTCTTACTTCTAAAATAGGATCTAAAAGACCAGTTGGTCTTATTATTTGTTGTACAAATTTGCTACTATGTTCCTGTTCATATTTACCTGGTGTTGCAGAGAAATATACAATTTGATTAACTTTGCTTTCGAACTCTTGAAAAGATAATGGTCTATTATCTAATGCTGATGGTAGCCTAAATCCATAATCAACCAGCACTTGTTTTCTCGATCTATCTCCAGCATACATTCCTCCTATTTGCGGTATCGTGACATGTGATTCATCAGCAAATATAAGGAAATCATCTGGAAAATAATCAATCAAAGTATTAGGCATTTCTCCAGGATTCTTCCCAGTTAAATGTCTTGAATAATTTTCTATTCCTGAACAATGTCCAATTTCTTTAATCATTTCTAAATCATGTAAAGTTCTTTCTTTTAGCCGTTGTGCTTCTACTAGTTTATTGTTCTTTTTGAAATATTCTAGCCTGTCAACTAATTCAATTTTAATATTTTCCATTGCTCTATTTAGTTTTTCTTCAGATACTATATAATGGCTAGCTGGGAAAACTGCTAAATGTTTTAGATTTCCTAATATTTCTCCTGTCAGTATATCAAACTCTATTATCTTTTCAATTTCATCACCAAATAATTCAATTCTATAACCTTGCTCTGATAAATTAGCTGGTATAATCTCAATAATATCTCCTCTTAGTCGAAATGTATTCCTGATAAAATTTATATCATTTCTTGAATATTGAATATCTACAAGCTTACTTACTATCTCATCTCGAGAAATATTTTGTCCTTCACGTACGGATAGTAACATTGTCTTATAGTCTTCTGGTGAACCTAGTCCATAAATGCAAGAAACACTAGCAACTATAATAACATCTCTTCTTTCAAAAAGGGCTGATGTCGCCGAGTGTCTTAATTTATCTATTTCATCATTTATGGCACTATCTTTAGATATATAAGTATCTGAATTAGGTAGATAGGCTTCAGGTTGATAATAATCATAATAACTTACAAAAAATTCTACAGCATTATTAGGAAAAAACTCTTTAAACTCACTACAAAGTTGAGCTGCTAATGTCTTATTAGGAGCCATAATCAAAGTTGGTTTATTTACTTCTGCAATTATGTTTGCCATAGTATAAGTCTTCCCACTACCTGTGACACCAAGTAATGTTTGATGAACATGACCATCTTCAATACCTTTTACTAATGTTTGTATCGCCTTTGGTTGATCTCCAGCTGGTTTAAAGTCAGAGACTAATTCAAATTTATCTAACCTATTCAAAGTTCCTCCTATTACAAAAAACTGGCCGAAGCCAGTTTAAAGTTTTTTATTTTTTTAAGTAATTAATTGCCTCAACTAATTGTAAATCATTTTCAAGGTCTGGTAAAGCAAAATAATCAATTTTTTCATAATCTTCTTCAGTCATAACTATCTTAATATCAGGTTCTAATCCGACCTTATTTATATCTCTTTTTTTAGGTGTAAGATATCTCTGTGTTGTCAATTTAAGAGCCCCACCGGTTGGTAAGGGGAATACTGTTTGAACTACAGCTTTTCCAAAAGTACTATCACCTATTAAAGTACCTGTTTTATAGTCTTGTATTGCTCCCGCTAATATTTCTGATGCACTAGCTGAATTTTCATTAACCAAAACAACTAAGGGTAAATTTAAAAATAATTGATCATTGACACTATACGGAATTAATTTATCTCTATCCCTGTTAGTTTCGTATAGAACTACACCGCCTGGTGTAAGGTATTTAGCTATTTCAATAGCTTGGTTTACTAATCCACCACCATTATTTCTTAAATCTAAAATGATTTTTTTTGGTTCTTTATTTAAATCAACTAACAAATTTCTGAATTCTTGGGCTGTAGAATCATTAAAACTTGAAATTTCTACATATAATATATCTTCTTCTATAAATTCAGCTGTAACTGAGGGTACTTTTATACTAGCTCTGATTATATCAAATCCTAAATACATATTATTCCTAAAAATAACTAACTTAACTTGACTCTCTGCTTTTCCTCTAAGATTTGTAGCAACACTATCTAAATCCATTCCTTTAGCAGTCTTTCCATTAATCTCTACTATTAAATCTCCAGGTAATAATCCTGCTTTATTTGCAGGAGAATCCTTAAACACTTTTATGCTTTTAACAAGTTCTGTCTCTTTATCATAGCCTAATAACATCCCTATCCCAGCATATTCTCCATTTAATTGATTATTAAATTCTACTATTTCTTTTTTTGTATAATATGTAGAATATGGATCGTTCAATGAATCTGTCATGCCTCTAGAAATACCTTCAACCAGCTCTTTTTCATTAACAGTCTCATAATATTGAGATGTAATGAGCTTATATGTGGTAAGTGCCGAAGAGAACTCTTTTGGTGTTTTTATCAAGTTAGAAATCATTATTATAGAGACTATTCCAATTATTGCAAATATAACTGTTATAACTTTTACAAAAATTAAAGCGATTTTCTTTAATTTATTCAATTTAATCAATTTATTTTTTCTCCGATAATTTAATATATTCATAAGGGTCAATAGTATTATTTTCTACATTTCCTGTTTTTGTCAATTGTATATGTAGATGATCTCCATTACTATTTCCAGTATTGCCTACAAGACCTACAGCCACACCTTCCTCTATGTATTGACCTACCTTCGATTTGATAGTTTGTAAATGTGCATAGAGAGTATATGTGTCTTCTCCATGATAAACTATAACCTTATTACCAAATCCATCACTTTCATTCCCTGCTTTTACAACAATACCTGTCTGAACTGCAACCACATTTGGATGAGCTCCTAAAGTATTAATATCAACACCTTTATGTCCTCTCCTATAATATTGGGAAACATTAAAGTATCCTTCTACAGGCCAAGTATAACTTCCATCTCCTAAGTAGGGTAATTTTGCTGTATCTTGAACACTAAGTATCTGTTGACTAACTAACTCTAATTCTAATTTATTTTTAATTAATTCAATCTCTAAATTTTCTAGAGTTTTCTGAAAAGTCTTTTCTAACGTCAAATCAATATTTAAAGCATCTGGATCAAGAATTCCTTTGTTTTTGATCATTTCTAGTTCTGTCTTTATATCCCCTTGATATTTAATTGACTTTATAATATTACTTGCTAATAAAACTTGTTTGTTTTGCAATTCATCTGCTTTAATGTTACCTTGATTTAAACCAAAAAAACTTAAAAATACAAGTAATAAAGAAACTAACACTACTTTTATCTTACTCTTACTCAAACATTTCTCCTATCTTATATATGAATTAGGATTAACTCGAATCCCATTAATTATTACTTCTATATGCAAATGAATACCCGAACTTTGTCCAGTATTACCCATTATACCAATAGTCTGTCCTCTTTTAACAGTTTGTCCAGCTTTAACATTTATTTTCGCTAGATGTCCATATAAAGTCATCATCCCATTATTATGGTCAATCATTACTGTGTTTCCATAACCATAATAACTTTTAGCAAGTATAACCTCTCCACCATCTGCAGCAACAATAGTTCGTCCTGATACACCATATCCACCAATATCCATACCACTATGGGTAGGTCTTGATGGTGTTCTGAAACCAGAAATATTTGTTGTATTTGTTGGTATTGATGGAACTGGCCATTGTAAACGTCCATTGCCAGTATAATTACCAGATACAGGTCTATTCATAGCTGCTATTTCTTTTAAAATAGTAGCTCTGTCAGCCTCCTCAGCCGCTAATTGTTTTCTAATACTAGCCATACTATTATCGTAAGTTTTCTTTACAGCTGCTAATTTTGATTTCTCAAAAGTTAAAGATTCTTTTTGATCGATAGTTTTCTGCTTATTTGACTCAATTTCTTTTTTTTGAGTTTCTAAATCGGCTTTAACTACTTGTAGTCTAGAAATCTGAGCAGCCTCTTTTTCTTTAAGAATTCTATGATATTCATTATAATTAATAACTTCTGTAAGATTTGTTGCATTAAGGATTACAGAAACATATTCTACATCACCTTGCTCGAATTTATTTCTAAGATGATCGTAGAACTCATTTTTTTGATTGTTAAATTTTAGAGTTGCACTTTTTAATTGTGTTTCTTTAGTTGTTAACTCTTTTTGTAACTCTATTAATTTATTTTCTGTTTTACCTATCGTTATGTCAACAGATTCAATTTTTGCTATAATTTCAAATCTTTGATCTTCTAAATTGTTTAGTTCTTTTTTAAATTTAGCTATATTTTGTTCTGCCTTTTTTTTATCTCCTGATAATGAGGCATCGACTTTGCTATATCCTGTTAAAGAAAATACTAATAGCACTGCTATTAAAGAAGCTACTCCCTTTACTATTTTATTCATAAATTACTCCTTGATCAATTTCTTTAATTAAAGTAACCACTAGGATTTACTGTGCTATTAAAAATATCACCTGTTCTTGTTACTTGAAAATGAAGATGATTACCTGTACTCCAACCAGTGCTTCCAACAGAGCCAATTCTTTGACCTCTTGTAACAACTTGTCCAACTGAAGCTCCTCTTGAACTCATATGTGCATATAAAGTCATTATTCCACTACCATGATTTATAACAACCGTATTGCCGAAAGAACTTGAATAATATGAGACTATTACAATCCCATCATCAACAGCTACTATAGCTGCACCACCACTAGCACTAATATCTATACCTTTGTGGAATTCTCTACCACCAAATATAGGACTAGATCTATAACCATAAGGACTTGTTACTCTATTAGATGATGGAACAGGCCAATTGAAAACACCATTTCCAGTATAGACTACTCCACTATTACTTGCCTTTTTCATAGCCTCTTGGATTTTAGCATTTATATTTGCTAGTTCCTTTTGTTCTTTTGCTAATTGAGCCTTATATTTACTAGCTATTGAAGCAAAATATGATTTTTGTGATGCTAATTTTTGTTGTTCTATAGTTTGTTGTCTTTTCTCAGATACTATATCAGCTTTTTTAGATGCTAATTTAACCTGTATTTTTTCTAATTCTATTCTTTGCACTTCTAGTGCTTCCTTAGCAGCCACAATTTCATTAATCTTATCTTGTTCTTTTTCCTTAATTATTCTTGAATATTCATTAAAATTTATATAGTCAGTCAAATCAGAAGAATCTAAAATAACAGCGGTATAGTCTACCCCGCCTTTTTCATAAGTATTCCTAAGATTTGCATAAAAGGTATCCTTCTTTTTATCATATTCAACTTTAGCTTTGGCAATTTCTGCCTCTTTAGTAGTTATATTTATTTCTATAACCTTAATTTCTTTATTAATTTTAGCTAAATTTGCATCTATTGTTCGAATTTTGCTAAGAACAGCGTCAACTTTAGCTGTAATAACCTGCAAATTCCCATTTGCATCATTAATTAATTTTTTAAATTCCGCAATTTGTTTTTCAGTATCTACCTTTTCATCTGTTAATCCAGCATGTACAAGAGAAGATGGTACTGCAATAATTGCGACTAAGACCAATACCCCTATGATTTTTTTTAATATTTTAAACAAAGTAAACCCCCCTTACTTCTTATCACTATACTTCTAGATATTTTCTAAGTGATAAATAACTACCAATAATACCAACTAAAGCCCCTGAAATTAGTAAACCTACTATTATACTTACTATTTGTGTAGCTTGAAAAGTTAAATTTAAAAACGCAACATTTCCTGCCCAATCCATTAGAAATTTGTATCCGATAAATAATATAATAGAAGATAATACTGCTCCTAATAAACCTAGTAACATCCCGGATGCTAAAAATGGTCCTTGTATGAAGCTATTAGACGAACCTACATATTTCATAACCTGAATTTCTTTTCTCTTCGCATATAATGCCAACTTAATAGTTGTAGAAATAAGAAATACAGCAATTAAAAATAATATTCCAACTGCTATTATACCTCCTATTCTGACTGCATTGACAATATTTGTCAACCTATCAGCCAAATCTTTAGCATAATCAACCTTGTAAACACCTTCAATTTCCTGAGCTTCAACACTTATACCCTCTAGTTCCAAATTACTTGTGCCAGTAATTATAAATGTATGCGGCATTGGATTTTCATCTCCTAATATGGCTTCTAAGCCAGATTCTCCACCTTGTTTTTCAATTATTTCTTTTAAAGCTTCATCTTTAGATTTATAAATAATTGTATCTACGCCTTCTATTTGGTTTAGTTTATTTTCTACTTGTTTTGCCTGATCACTAGTATAGGCTGTATCTACAAAAACTGACAATTGAGTCTTGTCGCTTTGTGCTTGTATGAATATTCCTGCATTTACAATAAACACAAGAAAAGCTCCAACTATTAACAATGATATTGCGACTGTTAAAATTGTAGAAAAACTCATCACCTTATTTCTAGCCATATTTTTAAAAGCTTGTTTTATAAAATAACCTATTTTTTTAAGATTCATAGGTATATCTTCCTCCCTCTTGGTCTCTTACTACTTGACCTTTCTTAAGTTCAATAACTCTTTTAGCTAGTTGATCAACTATAAATCTATCATGTGTAGCCATTATTATTGTTGTACCTACATTATTAATTTCTTTGAAAATATCCATTATTTCAACAGCAGTACTTGGATCAACGTTACCTGATGGTTCATCAGCTAAAAGAATTTTAGGTGAATTAATTATAGCTCTACCTATGGCAATTCTTTGTTGTTCACCACCTGATAATTGTTGAGGATAATGCTCTTGTCTATGTTGCATACCTACTTTTTTTAAGATTTTAGGTACCCTGTCTCTAATATCTTTCTTTAGATAGCCTAGAACTTCCATTGCATAAGCTATGTTTTCATAAGCAGTTCTATCTTCTAATAATCTAAAATCTTGAAAGACAACTCCAATGTTTTTACGAAGCATATTAAGTTCTTTGGTTTTTAATAAAGATATATTCTTATTCCCTACATAAATTTTACCAGATGTTGGTTTTGCTTCCCTAAATAATAATTTTAGAAATGTTGATTTACCAGCACCGCTGGCTCCTACTAGAAATACAAATTCACCTTTATGTATATTAGTAGATACGTGATCTAAGCCAATTGTCTTATTTCCATATACTTTTGTTACATTTTCTAAACGTACAATTGCTGGTTGATTCATTATCTATCCTTTCAGTCTATTTTCTTTTTAGTACTAATTCAACTTTTTTTACTATTTCCCTTGTTGTAAGCTTGAACTTTTCCAATAATTCCTCTGGGGCACCAGATTCGCCAAAGACATCCATCACTCCTACCATTTCTAAAGGAACTGGATAATTTTGACAAAGCACTTCAGCAACCGCTGAACCTAGTCCACCATATATATTATGTTCTTCTACTGTAACTACACATTTAGTCTTCTTTACAGATTCTAATAAGGAATAATCATCAAATGGCTTTATTGTTGAAGCATTTATCACTTCAGCCTTAATTCCTTTTTCTTTTAATAAATCTGCAGCCTCTAGAGCTTTTGACACCATTATACCACAGGCAATAATTGTTACATCAGAACCAACTTTTAAAGTACTAAATTTTCCTATTTCAAATTCATAAGAATCATCATATAAAACTGGAACTTTAGATCGTCCTAACCGAACATATACTGGCCCCTTATATTCAACAATTTTTTTTATTACTTTTTCAGTCTCCACTCCATCAGCAGGAACTATAACAGTCATATTTGGCACACTTCTCATTAAGCTAATATCTTCTATAGCGGCATGGCTACCACCATCTTCTCCAACAGTAACTCCTGAATGTGTAGCAACAATTTTTACATTTAGATTTGGATAGGCTATCGAATTTCTAATAATTTCAAAAGCTCTACCTGTTGCAAACATAGCAAAGGTACTAGCAAAAGGTATTTTACCAGTTGCAGCAATACCTGCAGCTACACCCATAAGATTCTGTTCGGCTATACCAATATTTATAAAATGTTTCGGATTAACTTTTTGGAATTCTGCAGTTTTTGTTGATTTAGACAAATCTGCATCTAAAACTATTATATCATCATTGCTTAACCCTAATTCTTTAAGAGCCTTACCATAGGCATCTCTAGTTGCTATTTGTTCCATCATGTACCCCCTACTTCAATTCTTCTAAAGCTAGTGCAACTTGTTCCATACTTGGAGCAGCACCATGCCACTCTGCCCGGTCTTCCATAAAGGAAACACCTTTTCCCTTTATTGTTTTAGCTAGAATTAAAGTTGGTCTACCTTTGATAGTTCTTGCTTCATCCAATGCACTTAAAATTTGAGGAATATTATGGCCATCAACTTCAATTACATGGAATCCAAAAGATCTCCATTTATTACGAAGTGAACCTAAGCACAT
The DNA here is from genome assembly GCA_024635925.1 of Bacillota bacterium. Classification (GTDB taxonomy): domain Bacteria; phylum Bacillota; class TC1; order TC1; family TC1; genus WTXA01. The sequence continues at coordinate 19,444 of JAGXHY010000006.1, forward strand.
TACTTCAGAACATTTTCCATCAATTTGCAATCCGTTATTATCTAATATAGCTACTAAGTTATCTAAATCATAATGAGATGCGGCCATTGCAGCTTCCCATACTATGCCTTCTTGACATTCTCCATCACCAAGCAAAGCATATACCCTATTGTCTTTATTGTATACTTTAAAACTTAGAGCCATACCCACAGCAGTTGAAAAACCTTGTCCTAATGAACCTGTAGACATTTCAACACCAGGCACCTTATTCATATCAGGATGTCCTTGTAAAATACTACCGGTCTTTCTTAATGTTTTCAAAACATCAATTTCAAAATATCCTTTTATTGCTAAAACACTATAAAGTAATGGAGCAGCATGCCCTTTAGACAAAATAAATCGATCTCTTTCTTCCCAATTTGGTTTAGTCGAATCTATTTTCATCTCCTTATAATATAGAGCTGCAATTATATCTGCGCCTGATAAAGAACCGCCAGGATGACCAGACTTGGCTTCTCCTAACATTTTAATAATTTCTCTTCTAATTTCTTTAGCTTTGTCTTCTATTAATTTAGTTTCCATGTATCTCCCACTCTAATTATGTATAAAATCCCTTTTAGTATTATAGCAAAATATTATTATTTAATCAAATTACTACCTTCTAGTTCTGCATAGACTTCTTTAAGATTTTCATCTAATTTTCCAGCCTCGTTTTTTGAATATTTTTCAACTATTCCTCTTAAAAGTTCTTGATATTTATCAATGTTTTTAATTTCTTTGTAAAGTAATGCAAGCTCATAACCTAATTTTATTTTATCTTCATTTATCTCACTCATATTTGTTTCGCTAGTATTCATTATAGGCATAATTCTTTCTTCTATTTCTTTAATGAGCTTTTTTATATTACCAGCAAATAATGTTTTTGCTTTTTTTTCTAAACTTATTTTTTCCAAAACAGCTTCAAATAACTCTCCAGATATATCATGATCTACAATATCTTTAAAAACTTTCAGTGCTTGCTTCTTGTGCCCAAGTGCACGTAACGTTTTACCATAGTACAACTTAGCTATATACATTTCCTTATTATATTCTAAAATTTCACTCAAAATTAATTTTGCATTTTTAAAGTCATTTCTTTTATAGTATTCTTTTCCATATAATAAAAGACCTTTGTAGTAATAATCTTTTACAAAACCATCTTCTTTACCCATAAAGAAACTCTTATGTTCTGCACAACTACTCTCCAAATCAACAATAGATTTTTCATAAATATTAATCTCTAATATTCTATTAAAGTGATAAGCGGATTCCATTTGATAATCTAATGTTTCATTATCACCAAAATATTTAACAATTTCTTTTCTTAATATTTTTTCATCTGTAAACATTTTTGATTTTTCATAAATGTCAGCTGCTACTCTCATTGATTCAAAAATATTCAACTTTACATCTTTAGGTAATTTTCTATATTTAGATAGAGCAAGCTTCAAGAAATCCAAATACAAGTTGATATCTATCTTTACCAAATCAATAGATATTTTTGAACAGCCATTTATTAATGTTTCTATAATTTTATTATCAGTTTCTGATTTAAAGGATTTAATAATGTACTCATATATTAAATGTCCCTTTTCTTTATCTATTTCAAATAGTAATGCTCCTTTGTCTAACAAGGCTAAAAGTCTTTTGATTGGAACTATCTCTACATCAAGTAATTTATCTAAATACTCTAAAGCTTTCTCTTTTTTGTCTGTAATTGTCAGCAACTTGCTTAAGGTATTATAAATATCTCCTTTAACATCATTAAAAAATTTCTTGTCTTTAATCTTAACCAAATATTCTTCATAACCACTTATTGCTAAATCAATATTGCCAATTTTCTCATTACATCTAGCCAATAACAATTCTCTGCTCGCATCAATATCAGAATCAAGTTTCCCTTCCATGGCCATAATAGAATCTCTAACTTCTTCATATTTACCATAACTAAATAATATTTCACCTTTTTTAATAGTAGTATCTTGAAAGATACTTTCTAATTTTTTATATTTAGTTTCATTATATTCTTCAATTAAACTCTGATATTTTTTCATAGCTTCATTCTTATCACCTGATTTATACATATAGTCTGCTAGTTCCTTTAAAGAATACACTCTTCTAATTCTAATCTCACTATTTTTATTCTTAGCATACTTTTTAATAATACGTTCCATTTGTATTATTCCAGTTTCTGGCATGTCTGTTGAATTATAGTGTTCTTTAGCAATTTCTAACATTTCTAAGAGATCAAGCTCAATTTTCTCGTCTGTTTCCTCTTGATATTCTTTATAACTACTTTCTACTAATTCTAAAGCTTCACTAGTTCTACCATTTTTAATATAAGCTTTTACTAAAATATTATTCATATTGACTTGTAATGCTTTGTAGTTCGCTAAATCTCTTTTATCTTTCATGATATCATCTAAAAGCTGCATAACGTTTTTATCATCATCCCCCAATTCATTTACGATATCAAGTTTAATTAGTAAAAGTTTTATACGAGCTTTATTTTCATAAACACTTTTTTCGTCTATTAAGAAATCTAACCCTTTTTCAACTAAACTCAAACTTTTATTTTTATTGTCTAATAATTTTTCCAGCTCGGCTATTTCACATAATATTTCTAATACTATGCTTTTGTTGTCTTTTTCAAAATCATCAAAATGAGAATCTAGATTATTATAATATTCTACTAAACTTTCTCTTATATTACCCATATTCTTTAATGCTCTTGCTTTCAATAAAGAAACTATGAGTAAAGCTCTACGTCCTGTCAGATTTTGTGAATCTTTGAGAACTTCCTTCATAAGATTAAATACTTTTATTGTATCAATATATTGACCCTCTTTCATAAGAGTCACCGCTATTAGCATATTCGTATATAATGACATTTTGTTAGAACTTTCTTGTTTTATAATATCCTGTGCTGTAAGCTCATCTCTATTTAATTTATAAACATGTCTTAAAAAAGCTTTTTCATCCCCATCACCTTTGAGAAATTGAATAGCTTTTTCACTATTACCTAATTCATTATGAGCTAATGATAAACAAAGTGCTACACTTGGTGCATCTTCACAGCTTAATGTAGACAACTTTTCTTCTACACCTAAATCAATAACACCTTTATATTCTCCAGCCATATATAAAAGTTCAACTTCTTTTCTTAAAAAGTTGCTACTAATATTTTTCAATTCATCATTAATATTTTCTAAATTGGAGAAGTTTCTATAACATTTAGCGGCAGATAAAAGATCTCCTTCTTTTTGATAAGTAATAGCTAATTTCTCATAGACTAAAGGTAAGAATCTATTGTCTATTATTACATCAGCTGATTTTAGAGTAATATTCAATATTTCTTGAATAACCTTATTAGGTGCTTTACATTCTAAAAATTTTACCCAATCATATATGTTGTTAAATTGACTAGCATCTTCTTTTATTAGTTTATCTACTAGATCAGGCAGTAAGTTGTAATCTCCTTCAAGAATAGATTTTTCAATCTTTTCTTTTAGACTTAATGGTCTAGCATTAAATTTATCTATAGATAAGTTTAGAGCTTTACTTGGCAATTTATATTTTAGAATAGATTCTAATTCATTTTTTGTTTCATAATAAATATTTTGAAAATATTTATATAAAAAACCCTTTGATTGACTTACATGTAATTTTTCTTCAAGTATACTGCCCCAATAGAGATCAACATACGTTTTGATATCAAATAAATCTTTGTAGTAAAAAGGATTTTCTTCTTTAGGTACACCTTCAATATAAATAGGATAATGATTAAATAATAAAGGTAAATGAATATTTGGCTTGTTTTCTTCCAAATCTTGAATAAAAATATAATAATACTCAGGATTATTAATAAATATATGATGTTTAATATTAATATTTTTTCCAAGAATAACTTTAATATTTTCTAAATCCTTATCATTAACTTGAATGAATAAATAGACAGCCTTATCTATAAGTTGATCCTCAACTTTAAGAAAGACTGTCTTTATATTATAGAATTTACATAGTTTTTCTATATCATATCCACTTTTGTTTATAATATAACTTTTACCTTTTAAATTTGGAATAATTTTTAACAAATTAGTTCCTTCAAGTGAAAATTCTTGTCCTAGAAATAGTACTACATCTTGATTTTCTGTTAAATTAATCTCTTCATTACCTGTTATCCTCATTATTATTTCCCCCCATAAAGAAAACCTTTGATAAATTGATCTAATTCACCATCTAGAACTGCATCTACAGCTCCAGTTTCTATATTTGTTCTATGATCTTTGACTAATTGATAAGGCTGAAAAACATATGATCTAATCTGATTTCCCCAGGCAATATCTTTTTGATCACTTCGTAAGCTTTTTAAATTTTTTTCATCTTCAATTCTGTTATACTCAAGTAATTTACTTTTTAAAATTTTCAAGGCTGAGGTTTTATTTGTCAATTGACTTCTTTCACTTTGACACTGAACTACAATAGAACTAGGTATATGTGTAATTCTAACCGCTGTATCCTTTTTATTTACATTCTGTCCACCAGCACCACTTGCTCTATAGGTATCTATTCTTAAATCTTCTTCTTTTATGTTTATTATTTCTTCATCATCTATTTCAGGTATAACATCAACAGAAGCAAAGGTAGTATGTCTTTTTTTATTAGTATCAAAAGGTGATATTCTAATTAATCTATGTACACCATTTTCCGATTTCAAATATCCATAAGCATAGTCTCCAATAACTTCAAAAGAAACACTTTTTATACCTGCTTCATCTCCAGCTAAGAAATCAAGAATATTTACCTTGAAACCTTTTTTTTCAGCCCATCTGCCATACATTCTAAATAACATCTCTACCCAATCTTGAGCTTCAGTACCACCAGCACCTGGATGTAGTGTAAGAATAGCATTTTTGAAATCTGATTTATCTTTAAACATTTTTTTTATTTCTAAATTATTAGTTTTAGTTTCTAATTCTATTATTGAAGCCTTTAACTCTTTGAGAATTTCCTTATCTTCATCAATTTCTAGCAATTGTATGGAAGCCAAAATATCTCCAATAAGATCATCTAAATTACTAATTTCCGATAAATCATTTTCTAGTGTGTTGATTTCTTTATTTATTTGACTAGCGTTTTTTTGATCTAACCAAAAATCCTCTTTTAGTCTTTCCTTATTTAGAGTTTTAATCCTCTTAGCTTTATCTTCTAAGTCAAAGAGACTCCTTAATATCACTATAAGTTTTTCTTAACTCACTAAATAATTCTAATAAATCATCTGATATCATTCTTATCTCCCGCAACACTGCTTATATTTTTTTCCACTACCACAAGGACATGGATCATTTCTACCTATTTTATTAGAATTTTTAACTGTTTGACCACTTTCATCCTCAGAGAGATTCTCTTTGATATTTTTTATGCGTTCTTGTGGTTCTACAACCTTAACTCTATAAATTAGTCTAGCAACTTCTTCTTTAATATCTTCAATCATAACTTGAAAAATATCATAGCTTTCAAATTTATATTCGGTTAGAGGATTTTTTTGACCATATGCTCTTAAGTTAACACCTTGTCGGAGTTCATCCATATTGTCAATATGTGCCATCCAGAACTTATCAACAGATCTTAAAACTACTTGTTTTTCTAAAAATCGCATAACATCAGATCCGACTTCTTGTTCATTTTTTTCATAAGCCTCAACAGCTCTTTCTCTAAATTTCATTCTGACTTCTTCTTCAGACATTTGTATTATATCTTCTTTAGTAATATTATCATGAGGTAAGAATGTTTGACCTCCATAAATTAAAAGACCTTCTAAATCCCAATTTTTAGTGTGTTCTTTCCCTTCAGAAAATCTATAAACAGAATTTTCAATTACATCTTCAATCATAGAAATAACGCTATTTTTAATATCTTCTTTGAATAACACATCTCTTCTTTGTCCATAGATAATTTCTCTTTGTTGATTCATAATATTATCATATTCAAGAACTTGTTTTCTAGCTTCAAAGTGTCTGTTTTCTACAGCTTTCTGTGCTCTTTCTATACCTTTTGAGATAATTGGGTTATTAACTGGTAACTCATCATCAGTCCCCATTTTCAAGAGATTCTGCATCCTCTCCCCACCATAGACTCTTAATAAATTATCTTCACTGGAAATGTAGAATTTGCTTGCACCTGGATCTCCTTGACGTCCTGAACGACCTCTTAATTGATTATCAATCCTTCTTGATTCATGTCTTTCTGAACCTATAACATATAAGCCGCCAGTATCTGTAACACCTTCGCCTAATACAATATCAGTACCACGACCAGCCATATTAGTCGCAATAGTTACAGCTCCATATTGGCCCGCCATAGCAATAATTTCTGCTTCTTTTTCATGATATTTAGCATTTAGCACTTGATGAGTAATTCCTCGTCTTTTTAACAAAGCACTTAATGCTTCTGACTTTTCAATACTAATAGTACCTACTAGAACAGGCTGTCCAATTTTATATCTTTCAGCAACTTCATCGGCAATAGCCTTAAATTTACCAAGTTCTGTCTTATAAATTTCATCCTCTTCGTCTTTTCTATTCACATCTACATTTGTAGGTATTACTACAACATCCATACCATATATTTCTCTAAATTCATTTTCCTCAGTTTTGGCAGTTCCTGTCATTCCAGAGATTTTATTATACATTCTAAAGTAATTTTGGAAAGTTATTGTTGCCAAAGTTTGTGACTCTTTTTGTATTCTCACTTTTTCTTTAGCTTCAATTGCTTGATGAAGACCGTTACTGTATCTTCTTCCATACATTAGACGACCTGTAAAACTATCAACAATGATAACCTCGCCATCTTTTATAATATAATCTATATCTTTTTTCATAACGGCTTGGGCTACCAAAGCTTGATTTATATGATGTCCTAATTCCGCATTATTATCTTCATACACACCTTTAACCCCAAGCATTTTCTCTACCTTAACTAAACCATCTTCAGTCAAAGTTGCTATTCTTTGTTTTTCATCTATAGTGAAATCTGTTTCTTTTTTTAATACAGGCATTATTTTCGCTACAGTTTCATACATTTCAGTTGGTTTGTCTGCCTCACCAGATATAATTAAAGGTGTTCTAGCTTCATCAATTAAAATACTATCAACCTCATCGACTATAACATAGTTAAGTTCTCTTTGAACCATGGCTTCTTTTGTGACTGACATATTATCTCTTAAATAGTCAAAACCAAACTCATTATTAGTGCCATAAACTATATCTTTTTCATATTCTGCTTTTCTTAACATTGGATGTACGTCGTGAACAACTAATCCTACTTCAAGTCCTAAAAATTTATAAATCTGACCCATCCATTCGCTATCTCTTTTTGCTAGGTAATCATTGACAGTAATGACATGCACCCCTTTACCAGTTAAAGCATTTAAATAAACAGGTAAAGTAGCTACCAAGGTTTTACCTTCACCAGTTTTCATTTCAGCGATTCGTCCTTGATGGAGAACCATGCCTCCAATCAATTGAACATCAAAATGTCTCATACCTAAAGTACGTATTGATGCCTCTCTTGCTGTTGCAAAAGCTTCAACCATAATATCATCAACCGTAGCTCCATTAGCTAATTTTTCCTTAAAAATTGCTGTCTGTCCCATCAACTCAGCATCACTCATTTTTGAGATGCTTTTCTCCAAAGAATTTATTTGATCAACTAAAGGTCTCATTTTCTTAATAGTCTTTTTACTATCATTTACTAAATTATCTAAGAATTTTAACATGTATGTCTCCTTTAAAAAAATCTATCTTATATTTTACCACTATTATATTTTTTTTGGAAGTTTTTTATAATATTTACATTTATCTGTAAAGGAACAACTTGAACATAATGGATTTCTTGCTTTACAAACTCTTCTACCATGATATATCAAACAATGATGCAACATACTCCAATCAGCTCTTTCAATAACTTGCATCAGCTGTTTTTCTGTAGCTAAAACATTATTAGCATCAGCCAAGCCAAGTCTATTCGAAACTCTAAAAACATGAGTGTCAACTGCTATAGCAGGTTTATTAAATGCATTACTAATAACAACATTTGCTGTTTTTCTCCCTACTCCTGGCAAAGTAATAAGTTCTTCTAGTGTTTCAGGAACCATACTATTAAATTCATCTATTAATATTTTACTCATTGATAATAAGTTTTTAGTCTTATTTTTATAAAGTCCAATACTTTTTATTTTGTTTTCTAATTCTTCAACAGTCATTAATATCATTTTCTCAGGGGTATTTCCTACTAGAAATAAGTCTTTAGTTACCTTATTAACTTGTATATCAGTTGTCTGGGCAGACAATATTGTAGCTACGAGTAACTCATATGGATTAGAAAAATCCAGTTGGGCTTTAGCATCCCAATACTCTTCTTTAAGTAATTCTATTATTTTTCTTTTTGTTTTAGTTACTCTCATTTTCTATTAATTCCTTTAATAAACTAATTTCTCTTGCATATCCATCTTCTTCATTAGGAGTTTCCAGTATAAAAGGAATATCTTTCAACCTATTATTTGAGACTATATTTAAAATTGTACCAATACCTAATGTGCCTTCACCGATTTTTTCGTGTCTATCTTTTCTAGCTCCTAAAGGATTTTTACTATCATTAAGGTGAATTGCTTTTATTTTTTCTAAACCAAAAGAGTTTTCTATCTGCTCTAGCACTCCTTCTAAATTATTTACCAAATCATATCCACCCTCATATAGATGACATGTATCTAAGCATACACCAAACTTCTCTCTATGATTAACATTATCCAATAAAATTTTAATTTCTTCAAAATTACTACCAATTTCGCTACTTTTTCCTGACATAACTTCAAATAATATCGTAGTAGTTGATTCTTTAAATACAACTTCGTTTAACCCTTTGATAATTCTTTCCAAGCCCCAGTCAACACCCATTCCTGTGTGACATCCAGGATGAAAATTATATAAATTGCTTGGAAGTATTTCTAATCTTTCTAAATCTTCCCGAAAGATTCTTTTAGCAAAATTATAGGTATCATCTTTTGCTGCAGCCATATTTAATGTATATGGCGCATGCGTTAAAATTGGAGCGAAATTGTTTTCTTCCATTATCTCTTTTAAAGCTAATGAATCTTCTTTATCTATTTCTTTAACGCTACCACCTCTAGGATTTCTTGAAAAATATTGGAATGTATTCCCTCCAAGTTCTAAAACTCTTTTACCCATGTATTTATAACCTTTTGATACGGTTATGTGACAGCCGATATTAATCATCTATATCACCTTGTCCAATAAATTCTCTTAGTATTGAATTTGAAGGAACCCATCTTGCATCTAAAGGTTCACAGTATCTAAGTATATTAAGTAAATGTTGTGCATCCTTATAGTATTTTGATTCTTGACTAATTTTTTTTAACAATGGCTCCACATAGACTTTTAAGACATTAAGTTCATGAGTTAAACTTGAATTAAAATAAATATCCGCAAATTCTTGATATTTGAAAATATTGTTTTCTTCTCCCTTTCTAACATTTCTCCATAAACTAAGTGTTCTTTCAATATCAAAAGCTCTAAATCTATTATCTCTGACCATCCTTCTAATAATTCTAGCTTCTGAAGTTTTAATATGATTAGAAGGGTCTAAATTCAGAGGTGTAAGAGCTGTTATATAAACTATATATTTCATATGTCTGGGAACTTTATTTGTTAATATTGGATTCATACCATGAATACCCTCTATTATGATTGGACTTTCTCTATCCTTCTTTATTTTTTTACCATTGTATTCTCTCTTACCTGTTTTAAAATTAAAACTAGGTGTTTCTACTTCTTCACCAATTATTAATTGTGTAAGAGTATCTTGAAAAAGATTAACATCTATTGATTGAATATTCTCAAAATCAGGTTTACCCTCTTCATCTAAAGGAGTATCCTCTCTATTTAAATAAAAATCATCTAAAGACATTAAAATTGGTTTATGACCATGAGCCATTAAGGCTACTTTTAATTTTTTGGAAAAAGTAGTTTTCCCTGAGGAAGATGGTCCTGAAATCATTATTATTTGATATTTATAACTGTTAAATGATATATGATTAGCAATTTCAGCTACCTTTTGTTCTTGAAGAGCCTCACTAATTAATATTATCTCTTTGCCACGTCCCTCAATTATTTGTCTATTTAGAGAGGTCATATATGAAAGTTCAAGTATATTAGTAATTCTATTTGTATCATCAATCATATCAAAAATTTTAGGTTGCTCAGCAAAGTCAAATAGCTTTGATGGATCAGTCCTTTTAGCTAATCTCAATAATAATCCTGGCATAAATTGAATTAAATCAAATGTTTCTAAATATTTAGTAGATGGAGCTAAAGGTTCATAATAATAATCGCTATAACTTAAATCATCTCCAATGTTATACATAGGTATTTCTTCAGGAAATTTATCTTCAAATTTATATTTCTCATTGTTATTACCGATTTGTTTAAAGATTTCTAAGGCATCTTCTCTTTGTAATCTCCTTATATTAAAAGGTAAATCAGCTTTTATTAGATCTGTCATTCTAGCTTTTATAGTTAATATTTCATTTTTTGTTATTAATGTTCCATCCTTGTAATGCCCATATATACTTTTAGATATGGTATGGGATAATTCAAAATGGCCTTTTAATAAAAGATTTTTTACTACATAACTCAATAAAAATGCTAAACTTTGTTTGTATACATTATATCCAATCTTATGAGTTAGGGAATATGACTCAACAAAATCATTAGTTTCAACTAATGTATCATGAGGAACTAGCACATTATTAATGCTATAGGCAATAGGCACAAAATCCAATATTTGTTTATTAAAAAATTTAAAAATGGATATCCCTGATTCTTCTTTCGTTATTATAAAATTTTTCATTTTCCCTCCATATGAATTGATTTTTCTTATATTTACCATACATTACATCTGTTACATCATTATATAACCAGAAATGAATTAGTATTCTTTTCTTTTACAATTAATAATAGTTTTGACATTTCAAGCTAAATTATGGTTATATATATAAAAAGCTACTAAAAAGGTACCAAGTGTTATAAAAAATATTTTTTATAACCAAATATTGACACCTTACTCTTAATTATATAATCTTCCTTAAGGTTATGAAAGTAAAATGACAAAGTTTATTAACTATAGTATAATAACAATTAGATTTTTTAAGGAGCATCATGAAAATAAAAGGTTTTATTACTCACATAGTAACTGAAGATGAAGATGGAATGTCTATCAAAGATTTTTTGACTTATAAAAAATTATCTAGGCAATATTTAATCAAATTAAGAAATAATGACAAAGTAACAATTAATGGTAAAATCCATAAATTTTGGAATCCTATTTCAGTAGGAGACCAGGTTCTAATCAATCCTTACTTAGATGAAATTTCAAATGTCAATCCGGTAAAAATGAATTTAGATATTTTATATGAAGATAATGATTATATTGCTCTTAATAAGGAATATAACATGGCCACGCACCCAACTTCTGGTCATATGAACAATACAATTGCAAATGGAGTTATACACCATTTACAGGCAACTGGCTTTAAATCTCTTCATCCAATTAATAGACTAGATAAAACCACATCTGGTGTTATTTTATTTGCTAAACATCCAATTGCTCAACATCATCTAACTATGAATAGACCATATAAAGAGTATTTAGCTTTAGTAGAAGGTGTAATTGAAAAAGATCATGACTTAATAAATCTGCCTATTGCCAAGATAGATGAACCAAGTATAAGGCGTATAATTACCGAAAAAGGTAAGGAATCTAGAACAGAATACTTCCTTTTATCTAGGGATGATAAGTATAGCCTCTTGAGAATTATACTACATACAGGCAGAACTCATCAAATTAGAGTTCATCTTTCCCATATTGGTCATCCAATAGTTGGTGATTTCTTATATGGTGAAGAAAATGCTCCTAGACTATTTCTCCATTCTCATATGATTATTTTCAAACACTTTAGAAACAACAAAGAGGTCAAAGTAATTTCACCTCAACCTCTTATTTTTAATTCTTATTTAAAATCTTAGTAAAATAGAATATACTTCCATCATTTCTAAGTCCAATTTGTCCAATATGTAATTTAGACATACTACGCACATCATAAAACTGTTGTTTTTCACTTTCGCCAACTAAAGATACTACTGATCCTTTTCTAAAACCTCTACCAGTTCTACCACTTCTATGGATATAAATATTTCCTGTCTTAGGCAGATCATAATGAATAACACAATCTGTGTCCGGAATATCAAGGCCTCGTGAAAAAACATCTGTTGTAACTAGAATAGAATAATTAGAATTTCTAAATTTCTCTAAAACAGTCTTTCTTTGTTGCATATCCATATCTGTATGAAGTTTAAAAACTTCTCTAGTTTGTTGATTAAATCTTGCAACTAGACCTTCAACTCCCACAGAACGATTAATAAATATTATGCTTTTTTTTGCATCAAGACCTTTTAAAATTTTAAACATGTTTTGGGTCTTTCTTTTTTCATCTGTCATTAAATAATAATGCTTTATTTCACCTACAACTATCTTTGACTTTATATAAACTATATCTTTTCTATATTGACTTATGGTTTCTTGATCTATTGGTCTAAATGTAGCTGAAAAAAAAGCTAAAGGTGTTGATTTAAGTGAACTTTTGAGAATTTCTTCAACATATTGCTGATTTTCTCTCTTTAAAACCTTATCACCTTCATCAATAATCAAATATTCTAAATGGTTTAATTTAATCTTACCGAAGACAATTAATTCAAATATCCTATTTGGCATTCCAACTAAAATTTCAGGTTTTTTCTTTTTAAGGTTATCTATCTGTCTCTCTTTACCTACTTGGTCAGGTAAAAATAGAATTCTATCAGTAAATTTCTTAAATTCATTAGTTATTTGTGCTCCTAGTTCCTTAGTAGGAACCAAAATAATATATTTTACATTCTTGTCATTATTTATATTATTTAGAATAGGTATCGCATAAGCTAAAGTCTTACCTGAACCTGTAGGTGCCTCTACAACAATATTCTCTTTTGAAAACATATGTGGAATCACTTGTTCTTGAACATCAAGTAATTTTCCATATCCCTGTTTATCTAATTGGTCTAGTAAAGATTGTTTTAATTTAAATTCCATTATTTACCTCCCAACAAGAATTTTTGCAATTCTACTACAGAATCTATTAAATAATCAGCTTCTCCAAGTTCTTCCTTATTTCCATATCCATATAATACGCCTAGTGACTTGATTCCATTTTCTTTTGCCCCAAGTATATCATGATCTCTATCACCAATCATTAGAGTTCTATTTTTATTAAAGTCAGGTTCTAATCTATTTAATAGAGTACTAATAACTTGAGTTTTTCCAGATATGCTACCATCTAAGGTTGAACCACTTATATCATCAAAATATTTAATAATTTTAAAGTATTCTAAAATTCTAATGGTAAAAGGCAATGGTTTAGCTGTTGCAATATATATTTTTATATCATTTCGTTGACTTAAAAGATGAAGTAATTCACTAATTCCTGGATATAATTTATTTTCATAAATGCCTATAGTCTGAAATCTTTCTCTGTAAAAACCTAAGGCTTTTTTAGCATCCTTTTCATTTAAATTAACCTTATGAAGAAATGATTCTATTAAAGGTGGTCCTACAAAGGACATCAAAAATTCTTCATCAGGATTCTCTAATTCCATCTTATCAAAAGCATATCTAAGGCATTTTAAAATCCCCTCTTTAGAATCAGTAATCGTTCCATCCAAATCAAAAAGTATTTTATCAAATTTATTTTTCACTATCTATCTCTCTTTCTTTTTCACTAAACTTACAACCACAATAGTCTTGTCGATACATTCCTTGTTCCTTACTCATTTCTATTGATTTCTGATAACCGCTCTTTTTCTTAAAATCGCTAACTAAAAAATCTACCTTATATTTATTGGCAATTTTCAAACCTGCTTCATTTATCAATTGACTATTTTTATGAGCACTTACTGTAAGTGTTGTTGTATAATATTTTATATTTAATGTATCAGCCATCTGGGCTGTCTTTTCTAGTCTCAGTCTAAAGCATTCTAGACATCTACGACCACCCTCTTTTTCTTTTTCCAAGCCCTTAACTACTGATTCAAATTCTCCAACTTCATAATCACCTTGTATATATTCTAGCCCAAGGCTTTCAATATATTTTTTTTGTTCCGTAGCTCTTCTTAAGTATTCAGCTTCTGGATATATATTTGGATTATAGAAGTAGACAATAAGTTCGAAAAAAGGATTTAATCTATCAATCACACTTGTGCTACACGGTCCACAACAACTATGAAGTAAAAGTTTTGGCTTTTCTCCTTTAAGTTCTTCAATAATCTTTTCCATTCCAATATTATAATTAATCTTCATATTTTTCCCCGTACCAACTTTTTTTAACCGCTAATACCTTTTCTTTATCAAATAATATTTCTACTAACTTAAATGCGAATATTTCTGCTGTCCCCGGACTAACTGATGTAATAAATTGTCCGTCCACTACTATATCTTTATCAATGTATACGCCCTTACTTATTTGATTTTCAATACCAGGATAACAAGTGTATTTTGTATCTTGGTCAAACAAACCAAATTTATCCAACACTAAAGGTCCTGCGCAAATAGCACTAATTATAGTTTTATCTTTGAATACTTTTTGCAAAAATATCTTAGCAGATGGTGAATTTAAAATCCTTTTAACTCCACCCATTCCACCAGGTATTACTACCATTTGATGTTTTTGATTCTTGACATCTTCAAGTAATTCAGTTTTTATAACTAAATTTCTTGCGCTACTAACCTCTATAGATCCAGTTACTGATATTAAGCCTACATCAGCTTCCACTCTTTTGAGTATATCAAATACTATTACAACTTCTGTTTCTTCAAAACCAGATCCTAATAATATGCTAATCAATAAAAAACCCTCCTCATACAAAATTATTACTAATTTTAATTTTCTAACCTCTATATTACTTCTTAAAAACTCTATTAAAGGCTTGAAATCTGTCATCTACACCTCAGTGTGCACAAGCCAGCAACATTATACCCTAATTTCTCTAACGTTTTCTGCAAAGCATTTTATAAAGCAATTTTTCTTATAAACAATAGTATTAAAATTAAAGTAAATATAAATATAATTATAATATCTGTTAATCTATATTTTAATTCCTTGAATTTAGTTCTTCCTTCATCACCTCTGTAACCTCTAGCCTCCATGGCCATAGCTAATTCATCGGCTCTAGTAAATGCGCTAATAAAAAGTGGAATAAGAATAGGGACTAAAGATTTTGTTCTTTTTATAATATTTCCAGATTCAAAATCTGCACCTCTTGCTTTTTGTGCTTTCATTATTTTGTCTGTTTCATCTATTAATGTAGGTATAAATCTTAAAGCTATGCTCATCATCATTGCTATTTCATGAGCAGGAACTTTAAACCTTTTTAATGGTGTTAATAAACCTTCAATACCATTAGTTAGAGTAATAGGTGATGTTGTTAGAGTTAATAAAGATGTGAATATAATTAAAAAGAATATTCTTATTCCCATAAATCCTGCTAAATAAACACCCTCTCTAGTAATCGTTATAAATGCCCAATTAAATATTACTTCTCCTTGTGTAAAAAACATATTCATAATAACTGTTAAAAACATAAGTGGAAATATTGGTTTTAAGCCCTTTAAAATCTTCATAATTGGAATTTGCGACATAAAGATTGTTAATGCTGATAAGATTAACACAAATACATATTCAGATATATCATTTATTAGAAATATCCCAAACATAAAAAACATAGATGCTAAAATTTTCGTTCTAGGATCTAATTTATGTACAAGGGAATCTTTATAAATATATTGACCGATTGTGATGTCCTTAATCATTTTTACCTCTAATAATACCTACTAATAAATCAGCTAGTTCTTCTAATTCCATCGGTTTTAATGGACCCTTATACATGCCTCTTTTTTCTAGTAATTCTAAAACTTCAACACTAAAGGGCACACCAAGGTCTAACTCTCTAAGTTTAGTATTTTCTTTAAAAACTTCTTCAGTTGAACCTTCAAAGACAATTCTTCCATCACACATAACGTAGATATATTCTGTTAATAAAAATACATCATCCATATTATGGGATACAAAAAATAAAGTAAGATTCCTTTTATTTTTAATACTAATTAATAAATTTAAAAGATCTTTCTTACTCTTAGGATCAAGTCCTGCTGTCGGTTCATCTAAGACTAGTATTTGCGGGTTCATGGCAAGAACTGAGGCAATAGCTACTTTTCTTTTTTGTCCTCCAGATAATTGATAAGGAGAGCGATCTTTCATAGAATCAAAATCTAGTTCTAAGTCTGCCATTGCGCCTCTAATTGCTTTTTCAATTTGTTCCTTTGATAGTCCTAAGTTTTTAGGTCCAAATGCTAAATCATTAAATATTGTTTCTTCAAATAGCTGATCTTCAGGATACTGAAAGACCATGCCAACTTTTTTTCTTAAGTTTCGTAAATCTTTTGATTTTTTATCTACAATAAAATCTCCAACTATAACTTTGCCTTTTTGAGGGAGATAAAGTGCATTTAAATGTTGCATTAAGGTTGATTTGCCAGAACCTGTTTTACCAATTATTCCTACAGTTTTCCCTTGTTCAACATTCATGTTTATATTGAAAATTCCATATTCTATGTTAGTATTGTCTTCTACATCATATTTATAATATACATTTTCTAAAATAACTGCCATAATTCTTCTACCAAATCCTCTTTTGTTAATACTTCATCTTTGAAGTTAATTCCTTTATTTGCTATAATTTCTTGTAATATTGCTGCTTTCGGTAATTCTAAATTTATACTTTTTAACATTTTTTTATTATTAAATACTTCTTTTGGTGTTCCTTGAAGTACAATATTTCCTTTATCCATTACAATAACTTTATCGCTATAAACTACTTCATCCATAAAATGAGTTATAAGCAAAATAGTCATTTTGTCTTGTTTATTTAAAGTCCTTAACACCTCTATAACTTCTTTTCGTCCTTTTGGATCAAGCATAGAGGTTGGTTCATCTAAAACAAGATAGTCTGGCTCCATTGCTAGTACTGAGCCAATGGCACTTCTTTGCTTTTGTCCACCTGATAATTTATGAGGAGGTCTTTTAAGATAATCTCCCATACCAACTTTTCCAGCTGCATAATTGATTCTTTCCATCATATCTTTAGAAGGAAATCCAATATTTTCTAACCCAAAAGCAATATCTTCTTCAATTGTTCCACCAACAAACTGGTTGTCAGGATTTTGAAACACCATCCCTACTTTTCTTCTTATCTCCCAAATATTATTATCATCTATAACTTTAATATCATCGATTATAACTTCTCCCTTTTGAGGAATAATTAGGCCGTTTAAGTGTTTTGCTAAAGTCGATTTACCTGAACCATTATGACCTATTATTGATACAAAATCACCTTTATTAATGTCTATATTAACCTTGTTTAAAGTTTTTATAGATTCATTGTTATCTTTTTTATATTCATGTTCTAAATCAATAATCTTAATCAATATTTTAATCTCCTCTAATCACTCTAATAATTATACCATAAAAAAAACTCATTAGATGTATCTAATGAGTCTTCTTTAATATTCAATTTTACTCTACTAGTTCAAGTATCGCCATTGGTGATGCATCACCTCTGCGATGTCCTGTTTTAATTATTCTAGTGTAGCCACCTTTTCTTGTTGCATATCTTTCTGCATATTCACCAAAAACTTTTTTAATTACTACATCTTCACTAGTAAGATAAGCTAAAGCTTGACGAACTGCATGGAGGTCTGACTTGCCTCTTTTACCTAGAGTAATCATTTTATCTGCTATTCTTTTAACTTCTTTGGCTCTTGTTTCAGTAGTTTCTATTTTCCCACTTAACAATAAAGAAGTTGTCATATTTTTAAGCATTGATTTTCTATGGCTTGAACGTACTCCAAGTCTACGATAACTCATTAAATTCCCTCCTTCTTAATTATTCTTCATCTTCATTTCTAAATAAAAGGCCTAATTCAACCACTTTTGCATGAATTTCATCTAGAGATTTCTTCCCTAAATTACGAACGCGCATCACTTCTAACTCGCTTAGATTAATTAAATCTCCAACAGTATTTATACCTGCTCTCTTTAAGCAATTATATGGTCTAACTGAAAGATCTAATTCTTCTAATGGTTTTTCAAGAAGTTGATCAATTTTTTCACCTTCTGTTTCTGTGATTGGTACATCAATGATGCCATTATCACTTAAATTAGTAAAATAACTTATATGGTTGCTTATAAGTCTTGCTGCACCTGTAATTGCTTCCTCAGGAGTAAGACTACCATTAGTCCATACTTCCATTTGAAGATAATCATGGTCAGCTTCTTTACCAACTCTTTTATCTTTTACTGAATAATTCACTTTAATGACTGGAGAAAATAATGAGTCAATTGGGATTTCTCCAATAGCCATACCTTCGTATTTATTATTTTCAGCGGTTTTATAACCTCTGTCTAGCTTAGCATTAATCTCTATAAACAGTCTTCCATCTTTACTTAAATTTGCAATATGTAAATCTGGATTTAAAATTTCAACTTCGCTATCATGAATTATATCCTTAGCAGTTACAACGCCTTCGCCTTCTTTTTCTATACGCAGAACTTTGTTCTCCTTAGAATTACATTTCAATTTTAAGGATTTGATAGCTAAAATTAAGTCTGTAGTATCCTCCATTACACCAGGTATTGCAGCAAATTCATGCTGAATGCCTTCAATTCGAATGGTTGTTACAGCCATTCCAGGTAATGCAGATAATAATGTTCTTCTTAATGCGTTGCCTATAGTTATACCAAAGCCTCTTTCAAGTGGTTCTAATGCAATTTTACTATAAGTTCCATTGCCGTCAGTTTCAAGAACTGAAACTTGTGCTTTCTCGATTTCTAACATATCATTTACTCCGATCTTTTAGCTTAATTATCTTGAATATAGTTCTACAATTAGCTGTTCATCTACAGGAATTGTTATGCTTTCTCTATTCGGCAATGCTTCAACCCTACCAGATAATTCTTTAATATTTGAAGATAACCATTCTGGTACAGTTGCGTTTTCACTTAAATCTTTAAACTTAGAACTATCTTTGCTTTTTGATCTTACTGTAATTTCATCTCCAACCATTACTAAGTATGAAGGTATATTCATTTTATGTCCATTTAATTGAAAATGTCCATGACGAACTAACTGTCTTGCTTCTGATCTTGATGAAGCTAAGCCCAGTCTATAAACAACGTTATCTAGTCGTCTTTCTAAAAGAACTAACAAGTTTTCACCTGTTATACCTTTTATACGGTCAGCTTCTTTAAAGTAGTTTCTAAACGGTCTTTCTAATACACCGTAAATTCTTTTAACTGACTGTTTTGCTCTTAGTTGAATTCCATATTCAGTTACTTTTTTTCTTCCTTGTCCGTGTTGTCCAGGTGCATAAGGTCTTCTTTCAATTGCACACTTTGGAGAATAACAACGGTCAGCTTTTAAATATAGCTTTGTGCCTTCTCTACGACAGAGACGACAAACAGGACCTACATATCTTGCCATGTTTTATTTTCCTCCCTTATACTCTTCTACGTTTTGGTGGTCTGCAGCCGTTATGAGGAATTGGAGTAACATCTTTAATCATAGCTACTTCAATACCTGCAACTTGTAGAGCACGAATTGCTGTTTCTCTACCTGAACCAGGTCCTTTAACATAACAATCGACTTCTTTAAGACCATGTTCCAATGCAGCTTCTGCCGCTTTTTCAGCAGCCATTTGAGCAGCAAAAGGAGTGCTTTTTCTTGAACCTTTAAATCCAAGAACTCCAGAACTTGACCAAGCTATAGTATTACCTTCTTTATCGGTAATAGTCACAATAGTATTATTAAATGTAGATTGAATGTGAGCTATACCAAAATCAACTTTTCTTTTATCTCTTTTTTTGGTACGAGCCTTTGTTTTACCTGCCATTTGACATTACCTCCTTTATTTCTTTTTAGCAATAGCCCCTCTATTAGGGCCTTTTCTTGTTCTTGCATTGTTTTTAGTATTTTGTCCACGAACAGGAAGTCCTCTTCTGTGACGAATACCTCTATAAGAATTAATTTCCATTAATCTTTTAATGTTTAGTGAAACTTCTCTTCTTAAATCACCTTCAACATTATAATTTTTAATAATCTCTTCACGCAAAAGATTAACATCTTCTTCAGATAAATCTTTTACTCTTATATCTGGATTAATACCAGTTGTAGCTAAAATTTTATTAGCTGTTTCACGCCCAATTCCGAAAACATAAGTTAAAGAAACTTCAACTCTCTTGTCTTTAGGAATATCTACACCAGCGATACGTGCCATATTTACACCTCCAATTTTTTTTACCCTTGTACTTGCTTATGTTTAAGATTTTCGCATATAACCATTACTTTGCCTTTTCTCTTAATCACTTTGCATTTTTCACAAATGGGCTTAACAGATGCTCTAACTTTCATTATAAACCCTCCTTATTTTTATTTGAACCTATAAGTGATACGTCCCTTTGTCAAATCATAGGGAGACAGTTCCATTTTGACTCTATCTCCAGGCAAAATTCTGATAAAATTAACTCTAATCTTTCCAGAAATATGCGCTAAGACTTGATGACCATTATCCAATTCAACTTTAAACATTGCATTTGGAAGTGCATCAGTTATAACACCTTCAACTTCAATCACATCTTGTTTGGACACTTAATCATCTCCTTTATTTTCTTTTCCTGAAACTCCCTAATGTGACGGGCTATTTCACTGTTATGAAGCATTTTGCCTTATTGTAATTTATTATGCAACATATCTTTAATTATATCACTTATTTCGATATGTTTGCTATTTTTTTTCTTCGGATTGGCTAATTCCCTATACACACCATCACCAACTACTACAAAACGCCGATCTTCTTCATTTTTGAGAACCATATGATAATGATTCTTGTCATTGCCTTTAATACTATTTACAATCATATCCATACTAATCAATTTTTTCACCTTTAGTTAGAATAACTGGCTCTGTTTCAGTGATTAGAATAGTATGTTCATAATGTGCTGAAGGCTTTTTATCCTTTGTAATTACTGTCCAGCCATCATCTAAAACGATTATGGACTGAGTACCCATGTTAACCATAGGTTCTATTGCTAAAGTCATACCAGCTTCTAATAGTGGTCCTCTACCAGGCGGTCCGTAATTTGGAATTGCAGGATCTTCATGAAGCTCAACGCCTATGCCGTGTCCAACAAATTCTTTAACTACATAATAACCTGCATTAACAACTACATTTTCAATACTATGAGATATATCACCTAAATGGTTTCCTGCTTTTGCCATTATGAGACCTTCATAAAAACTTTGCTCAGTTATTTTAATCAACCTTGCTTTCTCTTCTGAAATTGTCCCAATTGCCGCGGTAAAAGCAGCATCTCCATGATATCCAAGATAGAAAGCACCAACATCAACGCTAACTATCTCTCCTTCTCTTAGTTTTCTTTTACTTGGTATGCCGTGGATAACCTGTTCATCTACTGAGGCACAAATTGTTGCGGGAAATCCTCCGTATCCTTTAAAGCTTGGTTTAGCACCTAACTTCAAGATCAATTTCTCAGCCTGATTATCAAGTTCTAATAAGGAAATACCAGGTTCGATAATTTCCTTCAATTTATCATGAACCAAACCTACTATTTTTCCAGCTTCGGTCATTTTTAAAATGGCTTCGGCATTCTTAATTGTAATCAATTGAATTACCTCTCTATACAAGCTAATATAGCCTTGGTTACTTCTTTAACATCAACATCACCTTGAATATTACATAATATATTTTTCTTATAATAATATTCAATTAAAGGTTTTGTTTTTTCTTCATATATGTTAATTCTTTCAATAACTGTTTTATAATTATCATCTTCTCTAACACTTAAATAGGATTTGCAAATATCACATAATCCCTTCTGCTTTGGAGGATTTGTTATAAGGTTAAAAGAAGTGCCACAGTGTTTACATAACAATCTCTTGCTTACTCTGCCTATAATAATACTTGAGTCAACATCAAGATTTATCACTTTTTTAAGTCTATATTCAAGTTTTTCTAATAATAAATCTAAGGCCTCTGCCTGTACAATTGTTCTCGGATAACCATCTAGAATAAAACCATTTTTGCAATCATCTTTAATAAGTCTTCTCTCAACTATTTTATTTGTCAAATCATCTGGGACTAGATGTCCTTTATTGATTGCTAGCTGTAGCTCTTTTCCCAATTCATCATGAATCTCTATGGCTTGTCTGAAAATATCTCCTGAAGAGATATGTGGTATTTGATATTTGTCAGCTATTAATTTAGCTTGAGTACCTTTACCTGAGCCAGGAGGTCCCATAATTATTAGGAACATTATTTCATGAATCCTTTGTAATGCCTAATTAATAATTGTGACTCCATTTGTTTCATGGTGTCTAAGGCAACTCCCACTGCAATTAATAAACTTGTTCCTCCAAATTGCAATGAGGCTCCACCAATCATTCCTCCAAGTATATTTGGTACTACTGCAACTAATGCTAAGAAAAGGGCTCCAAATAATGTAATTCTATTTAGAATCTTCCCAAAAGCTTCTGCTGTAGTTTTACCTGGTCTTATCCCTGGAATAAAGCCTCCATTTTTCTTCAAATTATCAGCTACATCTTTTACATTAAAAGCGATAATCGAGTAGAAAAAAGTAAAAGCAATAATGAATAGTACGTAAAACAATGTATATACAGGAGTATTCACGCCAAACCAATTTTGGAAAAAGGTTGCAAATGAAGTTCCATTAAAAAACATTGCTATTACTGTTCCTGGAAGGACCAAAATCGATGAAGCAAAGATAATTGGTATAACCCCAGCTTGGTTAAGCTTCATTGGGATAAAACTGCTTTGTCCACCATACATTTTTCTACCAACAACTTTTTTAGCATAGTGTATTGGTACTTTTCTTTCAGCTTGAGTTACTATTACAATACCAATAACTGCTAATAGCAAAGTTATAGGCAATAAGATAGACATGTAAAAATAAAAGTCTTTATAAAATACACTGCCTGTTCCGATAAAAGTATTTAGAACAGTTCCAACACTTGAAGGAATTTTAGCTACTATACTTAAGAAAATTATCAAAGATATACCATTTCCAATTCCTTTTTCGTTAATTTGTTCTCCTAACCACATCAAAAGCATTGTTCCAGCTGTCAATGTAGATATACTTACAATCCAAGTAAATGCATTTGCACCTAAAAAGGCACCATATGAATTTATAAATATTGTAATACCTACTGCTTGAACTAAGGCTAAAACGACAGTCATGTATCTTGTCCATTGTTTTATCTTATTATTATCATCTTTTTGAATTTCTTTTAATTTCTCGAATGCTGCAGTTAATAATTGCATAATAATTGAAGCATTAATATATGGAGTAATGGATAAAGCAAATATAGTAAATCTGCTTAAAGATCCCCCTGAAAATGTATCCATTATGTTTAGTATTCCATTATTTGCGAATACTTCAGTTAATATTCCAGGATTAACTCCAGGTACCGGTATGTATGAACCGAAACGAACAAGTAAAAGTATTGATAGGGTAAATATTATTTTAGCTCTAATCTCTTTTACCTTTAAAGCATTTATAACAGTTTGCAACATATTAGATTACCTCTACTTTTCCTCCGGCAGCTTCAATTTTAGCTTTAGCTGACGCACTTACTATAGTACATTGTACAGTTAAGGCTTTTGTAAGCTCTCCGTTGCCTAGAATTTTTATTCCACTTAAAGTCTTGTTTGCTAATCTCTTACTAAGAATATCTTCAATTGTAACAACTGAACCGTTTTCAAATACATTTAATGCTCCGATGTTTACGATTGCATATTTTTTTGCGAATATATTTGTGAATCCTCTTTTAGGAACTTTTCTGATCAAAGGCATTTGTCCGCCTTCAAAGCCTAATCTACGACTATATCCAGATCTTGACTTTTGACCATCTTGTCCACTGCCTGAACGGCCGCCTGTTCCTGAACCGATACCTCTACCAACTCTTTTAGAAACTTTTTTCGCTCCGACTCCAGGGCTTAATTCATGAAGTTTCATGTTAACCCTCCTATATTTCTTCTGTTTTCACCAAATGGGCAACTTTATTAATTTTACCTTCAATATCTGGTGTCATCTTTTGCACAACAGTACTGCTGATTTTTCCTAACCCTAAAGCTTTCACAGTATCTTTTTGTCTTTGGGTTTGGCCGATAACACTTTTAACTAAAGTTATTTTCACTTCTTTCATGTCCCGACCTCCTATTTCCACAGTTCTTCAACAGTTTTACCACGTAGTCTAGCAACTTCTCCAGCTCTCTTCAATGAAGCGAGGCCAGCAATAGTAGCATAAACCATGTTGTTTTTATTTGAAGAACCTTGTGATTTAGTTAAAATATTTTTGATTCCCGCTAGTTCTAGAACAGAACGGGCAGGCCCTCCTGCTATTACTCCTGTACCACCTGATGCTGGTTTCATCCAAACTCTACCTGCACCAAATTTACCTATAATCTCATGAGGTATTGTTGAATTAACAATTGGTACATGAATGATGTTCTTTTTAGCATCTTCAACAGCTTTTTTAATTGCTGTAGGAACTTCTTGTGCTTTACCATGTCCTACACCAACTCTACCTTCGCCGTCACCAATAACAACTAAAGCACTAAAACTAAAGCGACGTCCACCTTTTACTACTTTAGCGACTCTATTTATATTTACTACTTTTTCAGTAAATTCTTGTTTTTTATCTTCAGCGTGCACGTTTTTCCCTCCTTTGGTTAAAATTCTAATCCGCCTTCTCTTGCTCCATCAGCTAATGCCTGTACTCTTCCATGATAAATATAACCACTTCTGTCAAAGACAACTGACTTTATTCCAGCTTTGGTTGCTTTTTCTGCAATCAGTTTTCCAACTTTTTTAGCAGCCTCTTTATTTGAACCACCATCTTTAATCTCTAAAGAAGTAGCAGTAACTAAAGTGTGTCCAGCAACATCATCTATGATTTGAGCATGGATGTTTTTTAAGCTTCTAAAAACACAAAGTCTAGGATATTCAGCAGTTCCGCTGATTTTATTTCTTATTCTTCGATGTTTCTTTGAACGAACTTCTTTTCTATCAATTTTTTTAATCAAAACTCTTACTCCTTTCTTATCTATTTGGAGCCAGTTTTACCGACTTTTCTCTTAACCTGCTCAGTAGTATATTTAATACCTTTGCCTTTATAAGGCTCTGGTGGTCTAATTTTACGTACATTTGCAGCGAAAGCTCCGACAACTTGCTTATCAATACCTGAAACAACTATTTTCGTAGGTTGTGGAACCTCGACTGTAATATGCTCTGGTATTTCCATTAAAACTGGGTGGGAATAACCTGCGTTGATAACTAACTTACCGTCAGCTAAACTAGATTTATAACCTACACCAATCATTTCTAATTCTTTAATGAATTTTGTGCTTACACCACTTACCATATTAGCAATTAATGCTCTAGTTAAACCATGTAAAGCTTTGTTATCTTTATTATTATTAGGTCTTTCAACTTTTAATATTCCTTCATCTAAAGATATTTTCATATTTTCATTGAAAGTATATTCCAATTGTCCATGTGGTCCTTTAACTGAAACAAAAGCTCCGTCAACTTTGACTTCAATTCCTGCTGGTATAACCACTGGAGCGTTTCCTATTCTTGACATTTCTTTTCCTCCTTATGGTTACCAGACATAACAGAGAACTTCTCCGCCCATGTCTTCTCTTCTAGCTTTTTTATCAGTCATAATTCCTTTAGATGTGGAAAGTACTGCTACTCCCAAACCTCCAAGAACTTTTGGTATATCTTCCTTACCTACATAGACTCTTAGGCTTGGTTTGCTTATTCTCTTAAGACCAGTAATTACTCTAGTTTTTTGATCATATTTCAAATATAAACGAATATTTTTCTTAACAGTTTCTTTTTCTTTTATAACTTCAAAATCTTTGATAAAACCTTCATCTTTTAAAATTTGTGTTAATGAAACTTTAATGTTTGAAGCAGGGATATCTACTGATTTCTTCATAGCTGTATTAGCATTACGTACTCTTGTTAAAAAATCCGCTATTGGATCTGTCATTACCATTTAAAAACCTCCTTTCAAACTTTATGCTTACCAGCTAGCTTTTCTAATTCCTGGTAATTCTCCTCGGCTTGCATGTTTTCTGAAACATATTCTGCAAATGCCAAACTTTCTCATATAAGCATGTGGTCTTCCGCAGATTTTGCAACGGTTATATGCTCTTACTTGAAATTTAGGAGTTCTCTTTTGACTTACTATTAATGATTTTTTAGCCATTATATCCTCCTTATATTTTAGCGAAAGGAGCGCCAAATTTTACTAGCAACTCTTTTGCTTCCTCATCTGTTTTTGCAGTTGTGATGAAAGTAATATTCATACCTCTCATCTTATCAACTTTATCGTAATCTATTTCCGGGAAAATCAGTTGTTCTTTAATTCCAACCGTATAGTTTCCTCTACCATCAAAACCTTTTACTGAAATTCCTTTAAAGTCACGAACCCTTGGCAATGAAGCATTAATAAAACGATCCAAGAACTCATACATTCTTTCACCTCTTAAAGTTACTTTGACACCAATTGGCATTCCTTCTCTTAACTTAAAGGTTGCAATTGATTTTTTTGCCTTAGTAACAATTGGTTTTTGTCCTGAAATTTGAGTTATTTCATTAACAACACTTTCTATTGCCTTTGAATTTTGTACTGCTTCTCCTACACCTACGTTAATAACAACTTTGTTCATCTTTGGAACCATGTTAACATTTTTATAACTAAATTGTTCCATCATAGCAGGTATTATATCTTTTTTGTACAAATCTTTTAATCTAGCCAAAATAGGGTCCTCCTTCCTACTCTAATTCTTTATCGCATTTTTTACAAACACGAGTTTTTTTGTCTCCATCTATTTTTTGTCCGTATCGAACGCCTCTTTTGCAAGTTGGGCAATATAGAAGAACATTTGAAGCATCAAATGCTGCTTCTTTTTCGATGATTCCACCTTGTGGATTCTTTTGAGTTCCTTTGGTATGTTTTTTGATTAGATTTACGCCTTCAACTATAACTTTGCCAGTTTTAGGGTAAGCTACCAAAACCTTACCAGTTTTCTTTTTATCTTTACCAGAGATTATTTCTACTTTATCTCCTTTTTTAACATGTAAATTGGATGCCATTATTTCACCTCCACTAATACTAAAGAACTTCTGGGGCTAAAGAAACAATTTTCATGTAATTCTTATCCCTTAGTTCCCTAGCTACAGGCCCAAAGATACGTGTGCCTTTTGGAGTGCCGTCATCTTTGATAAGTACAGCAGCGTTTTCGTTGAACTTGATAAATGAACCATCGGCTCTTTGTATCTGATAAACAGTTCTTACGACTACAGCTTTTACTACATCACCTTTTTTAACAACTCCTCCTGGTGTTGCTTGTTTAACTGAACAAACAATTACATCACCAATAGACGCACTTCTTCTTTTAGAACCTCCAAGAACACGAATGCACAATAGCTCTTTCGCTCCTGTATTATCACCAACTTTTAATCTTGTTTCTTGTTGGATCATTTTATACCCTCCTTATAACACTAAACTCTTTTACCTTTTTCAAGTA
>JAGXHY010000007.1:2500-11642 GCA_024635925.1 Bacillota bacterium
TCAAATGTGATTTATTTTGGTGAAAGTGCTTATGGCGTTGAAGCTGCTGCACAAACATACTTTAGCAAAGAATTAAAAGAACTTACATTAGAAGAATGTGCAACTTTAGCTGGACTACCACAGTCACCAATAAATAAAGATCCTGTAAATAATATGGAAAAAGCTGTAGAAAGAAGAAATGATGTTCTACAAGCAATGGAAAGAGAAGGCTACATAAGCATAGAAGATAGAGACATAGCGATAGCTAAACCTATAACCTTGAGTCCTTCAATAAATAAAGTTAATAATAAATATGGTTATTTTATTGACTCAGCTATAAAAGATGCTGAAGTAATACTCAAAGAAGAAGGTTTGCCTTCACTGTTTGTTGGTGGTTATAGTATTTACACCACCATGGATTCAAAAGGTCAAACTATCTTAGAAGATCTAGCAAAAAATCCTGCAAACTTTCCTAGAGACGCTAATAATGAAAAAAGCGAAGTTGCAATGGTAGTCTATGATCAAACAACTGGAGCAGTTAAAGGTATTTTAGGTGGCAGAAGTTATGTTCCCATGGGACTTAATAGAGTGTATGCCAAAGGTAGACAACCTGGTTCAACTTTTAAACCAATTGCAGCCTATGGTCCAGCAATTGAAATGGGATTAACGGCAAATGATACATATATAGATGGACCAATTAATATAAGTGGTTACGAACCACAAAATTATAACGGTAGATATCGTGGAAAAGTAACAGTTCGCCAAGCTGTTACTAATTCAATTAATACAGTTGCGGTACAAGTACTAAATGATATTAGCCCTAGAAAAGGCTGGGAATTTGCGACTAAACTGGGCATAGAATTAGTTCCTGAAGAAAAATATTATTTATCAATAGCTCTTGGTGGTATAGAAAATGGTGTCACACCAATGGAAATGGCTAGAGCTTTTGGAGCCTTTGGAAATGAAGGAGCTTTAGAAAAGCCACATTTAATTACAAAAATAGTTAATAAAAATGGCATAGTAGTTTATGAATACGAACCAGAAACAAAACAAGTTATAACTCCAACGGTTGCTTGGTATATTACAGATATATTAAAATCTGTAATAAGTTATGGTACTGGAACCCAAAGTAAAATAAGTGGTTTGGATATGGCTGGAAAAACAGGCACTTCCCAATTACCTGGAACTGAAAATGCTAATAAAGATTTATGGTTTGTTGGTTATACCCCGAAAATAACAGCATCTGTTTGGATGGGTTTTGATATAGCAGATAAAGAAAATGGATTTTATAATCAATATGGTGGAGGCTTTCCAGCTAGATTTTGGAAACTATTTATGCAACAATATCTAAAAGATCAAGAAGTTGTTAACTTTGAAAAACCTAATCCTTTGGAAACAATTGAAAGAACCATTGTGAAAAAGGATATTGTTCCTGTGCCTAAACCGCCAGAACCTAAACCAGAACCTAAACCAGAACCTACGCCAGAACCAGAACCTACTCCAGAGCCGACTCCAAAACCTAAACCAGAGCCGACTCCAGAGCCTACTACTCCCTAACCAGATTCTACTAACAAATTTAGATAAAGCAAAAGGTGTAATGAAATTTCATTACACCTTTTGCTTTATCCGACTAATACTAATTAATTATAATCTTAACAAATTTTCTTTTACCAACTTGGATCACCATTTCATTTTCAACCCTCAAGTTTGCTTCACTAATTTTCTTTCCATTAACTTTTACGCCACCTTGTTCAAGCATTCTTTTTCCATCTGAAGAGCTACCAACTAATCCTAAAATTTGAAGTAGTTTAGGTACCCAAAAACTACCATCTCCTTCTATCTTTAATACTACCTCTACTATATCCTCAGGTAATTTATTTTTAGAAAATATATTGATAAATTCTGCTTCAGCTTTATCAGCCTCTTCTACACTATGATATTGACTTATAATATTTTTAGCTAGCTGAACTTTATAGTTTCTTGGGTTCTCTCCTTCAATAATCTTTTTTTCTATTAATTTTATTTCTTCATTTGAAAGTGATGTTACTAAAGTAAAATATCTTTTTATTAGTTCATCCTTGATTGACATTATTTTACCAAACATTTCTTTCGGACTATCTTCCACCCCAATATAATTATTTAAAGATTTGCTCATTTTCATGACACCATCTAGACCTTCAAGTATAGGCATCATCAAAGCCACTTGTCCCTCTTGCCCATATTCTTTTTGGAGATTTCTACCCATTAGCAAATTAAACTTCTGATCTGTTCCACCTAACTCTATATCTGCTCTTAATTCAACAGAATCAAAGCCCTGCATTAATGGGTAAAAAAATTCGTGAATACCTATTGGCTGATTATCTTGATAACGTTTCTTAAAGTCATCTCTTTCTAAGATTCTTGCAACAGTCGTTTTAGCTGCAAGTCTGATAACATCTTCAAAATTAAAATTCGATAGCCACTGACTATTATAAACAACTTCAGTCTTATTTGGGTCTAATATTCTGAAGATTTGCTTTTTATATGTTTCTGCATTTGCGTTTATTTCTTCTTCTGTCAATTGTTTTCTTGTAGTTGATTTCCCTGTAGGATCACCTATTCTACCTGTGAAATCACCAATTATCAAAATCACGTCATGACCTAAATCTTGAAACTGTTTAAGTTTTTGTAATACTACTGTATGACCTAAATGTATATCGGGAGCTGATGGATCAAGACCTAGTTTAATTTTAAGAGGCTTATTAGTTCTAATTGACTTCTCAAGCTTCTTAACTAATTCATCCATTGGCACAATTTCTACTGTTCCTCTTTTTATTATATCTAATTGCTTTTCTAAAGACATTTTCATAAATATTTCTCCTTAACTTTAATCCATCTAATTTTATCATAAAAAGATAGTTTTGAAAATTATTAGTTTTTTTGCTATAATTAATAGGATAAAATTAATTTAAGAAAGTGAGTTAAAAAAAATGTCTTCGTATAATAGAAGAACATCAAGGAGCTCGACAAAGAAAATGAGACCTACTATAAATAAAAATAATAAAAATAATAAATACAATGGAACTAAAACAAAAAAATCAAGGAAGAGAACTATTTTAAAAATATTTATTGCTTTTCTCTCTTTTTTAATTATTCTAGCAGCCACTGGCATTATTTATCTTTCATATTTATCTAAAACCTTACCTACTTGGGATGAATCTGCGTTTGACCAATCAACTACTTCTAAGATATATGATATGGATGATAATGTTGTTAGCATGAAATTCCAAGATCAAAACAGAACACCAATAACTTACAGTCAGATGTCTCCAGATTTTATTACTGCTATTCTAGCTACTGAAGACGCTGATTTCTATAGCCACAATGGTTTTAGTTTAAAAGGGATAATTCGTTCAGTTTTTAATAATTTGATTACTACTGGTAGACCTGGTGGAGCAAGTACAATAACTCAACAACTTGCTAGAGGAGTACTTTTAGTAAATGAGGATACTACCTCAGTCAATTATGTACGTAAGATAAGAGAAATATTATTAGCAATGCAAATTGAAGATAGATTGACGAAAGAAGAAATACTAACTAATTATGTTAATACAATAGCATATGGCCATGGTGCTTATGGTGTAGAAGCTGCGGCTATTACTTATTTTGATAAATCAGCTAAAGAATTAACTTTAATTGAAGCTGTTTTACTTGCTGGCTTACCACAGGCTCCAAGTAACTATGATCCTTTTAAAAATCCAGAAAGAGCATTAGCAAGACGAAATATAGTAATTGATCGACTTTTAGCAGTAAATTATATAGATGAAAATAAAGCTAAAGAATTAAAGGAAATGCCTATTGTCTTAAAAGCAGGTGTTCCAAATCAAGCAGTTAATGAGAAAAAAGAATTAGCTAACTACCAGTACTTCACTGACTATGTTACCGCTGAAGCAGATGAATTAATTAGTGCTAAGAATTTAGAGAGCCTTTATAATGGAGGTTATAAAATTTACACTACATTAGATACTAAAGTACAATCAGCTATGGAGACTGTATATAACAAAACTTCTTTGTTTCCTAAGGGAATGGGAGGCGTAGAGCCTGAAAGTGCCATGGCTATTATCGACCAAGAAACAGGATCTATTAGAGGTCTAGTTGGTGGCCGCAGTTATGTTGTTGAAATGGGATTTAATAGAGCAGTAAGTGCCAAAAGAAGCCCTGGCTCGACTTTTAAACCTATAGTTTCCTATGGACCTGCATTTGAAAAAGGAATTTTAAGTCCATCAATGATAGTTAAAGATTCACCAGAACCTAAATTATTAGATGGGACTGGTGAAGTATATAACTTTAATAACTATAGCGGTAATTTTGTAGGTAATGTTAGTGTAAGAACTGCAATTAAAAACTCTATAAATACAGTTGCTGTCAGAGTATTAGATGAAATAACTCCTAGATATGGTTACGATTTCGCATTAAGATTAGGTATTACAACACTTAGCCCTAATGAAAAAGACAACTTATCCATGGCCTTAGGTGGCTTGCAAAACGGTGTAACTCCTCTAGAAATGGCCAGAGCTTTTGGTGTATTTGGTAATGGAGGCGTATTAGTTGAAAGTAATTCAATTAGAAGAATTGAAGATAGTTTCGGAAACATAATTTATGAAAGTAAGCCGAAATCAAATCAAGCAATAAGTCCTGAAGTTGCATATATGATTAACAGTGTCCTAGTGGATGTTGTTAATAATGGTACTGGCGCTAATGCAAAAATATATAAAAGACAAATTGCCGGCAAGACTGGTACTACAGACTTGATAGTTGATGGTGCTAATAAAAAAGATGGTAATGGTGATTTATGGTTTGTTGGTTACACTCCTCAATTATCAGGTGCTGTATGGATAGGTTATGATAAAAATAGTAGTACTTCCTATTTACAAAAAGCGAAGTATGGAAGTGGAAAAGCTGCGTATATTTGGTCCCAAGTTATGAGCATTGTCTTACAAGGACAACCTTATTTGACATTCGAAAAACCAAGTGGAATCATTGAAATGCAAGTAGATCCTAAAACTGGCTTACCAACAGAGGCTTCAACTGGTAAAAAAGATATTTTTATAAAAGGTCTATTACCAACAAAACCAAGTAGCACTTTAAACCTTCCAAGTGAAGGTAAAGCTGTAAAATCTGAAACTTCCATTAAATTAACTTGGACAGGTACAGCATCAATTGAATATATCATTTCTAGAGTCGATACTGAAGGTAAGTCCACAGTTATTGCTAAAATTAAGGGCAATACTTACACTGATGAAACTCCTGAAGATGCTAAAAGTTATATAATAAAATCACCAGATGGTGAAATTGTTATAAATTTATAGGTGTTAAATGGAATTTCTCAAATTATTAGGCTTATCGTCAATAATAATATTAATACAAGAATTTTTAAGCAAGAAAAATCTCAAAAAGGTGTTGATGCTAAAACCACATTTATTTGTGGTTAATACGCTTATTCTTTTTGAGATAATATTGCTTTCATTTTTTTTAGCAAATATGATTTTCCCTGTATTACAAATAATTATATTAATTTCAATTTTACTTGGATGTGCAAATAGAATTAAAATGGATTATCGTCAAACTGGATTTACTCCTATAGATTTTTTAATATTTAAAGAAGCAAAATCTATGGTTGGCGCCCTAAATAAGAAGAGTATGATAAGACTTACTATAGCTTCAATTGTAGCTACAAGCATCTTAATAGTAATCTCCTTTAATATTAAATATGAACCTTTAAGTAAAAATATTTCTTATTTGATAATAGTATTATCAATAATATTATTATCAGCCTTTTATTTTTTAGGTCCCTCATATAATCAAAATATAAGTATTTATAAGGTTGGTGCTATTTTTTATTTCTTATCCTACCTTAATGATCCTCCAAAAATAATACTTTCAAAAAGATTACGTAACCTTAATAAAGAATTTGATAACAATTCAAGTTTAGACACTAATGGTCCTGATATTATTCTAATTCAAAGTGAATCTTTTGTTGATCCACTCATATTAGGACGTGATAAATTTAATAAGGACCCCTTACCTTTTTACAGATCTTTATTAAATGAAGTTTACTCATTTTCTATGTCTACAAGAGCTTTTGGTGGTGGGACTGTGAATACTGAATATGAGATTATTACAGGATTATCAACAATATTGTTCCCCAGAGATACTACAGTCTTTTCTAGTTATATTAAAGCACCCCTTCCTTCGCTTGCAAGTATACTAAAAAAACAAGGCTATGATTCACTATTGATACATCCATACCTTGAATGGTATTATAATAGAATAGACGTTTATAAAAAATTAGGCTTCGATAAATTCCTATCAATAAAATCATTTGATAAAAAAGATACAAATTATATAAATGATATTGATGTGTTTAAAAGAATTTTAAATGAACTTGATAATAACAAGAAACTTGTAATGGGTGTTACAATGCAAAATCACACCCCCTACAATAGTGAACTATATCAATATAATAATAAATATTTAGGAGATTTTAGTAATAAAATGACTAAAAAGCATTTTAATAATTTCCTAAATGGTTTAACTAAAACAGATAATTCATTAAAATATTTGATTAATGCTTTAAGGAAACGAGATCGTGAAACTATCTTGCTTTTTTATGGTGACCATTTACCTGTAATAAATCAAGATTCATCATTTTATGAAGAAAGTCAATGGTCTAAAGCTAAATTCGATTCCTGGAAATACTATTTCGATTTAAGTAAATCCCCTGGTTTTATTTGGTCAAATAAAAGAATCATTAAAAATAAAAGGAAAGATATTGATGCAACATCTGTACTACCCATACTATTGAATGAAATAAACATCGATTATCCTGATTATTTAAAAACGCTAGGCAAATTATTTAAAGATGAAAAAATAAATGGTTTATTCAGAAACTTTATAGTAAAAAATGGTTGTTACTATGGTTTAGATAAATCCGAATATATTAAGATATTTAAAATTGTTAAAGATATAAATGAATATGTTTATAATGATGCCAATATTGATAGATGGTGTTATATAAATAATTCATATACAGTTAATTAGGAGGTGTCCTTATTGTTTAAAAAAAAATCTGAAAATTTTCAAATAATGTTATTAATTCTATATTTTCCAATCAATATTTTAGTTTTAGAGACTTTAGCTCACTTAAGTTTATTTGATGGATTATCACTATTACTCAAAAATCCATTTGCATTTTTATTAAATACTATACTTTTTGCTTCTATCACTTACTTTTTTTTGGCACTATTAAAAAGACAGACTATTGTTTTTTATTTTATGACTATTATCAGTTTTTTAGTTGGATTAGGTACTAAATTAAAAATTGATTTTAGAGGTGTTGGTCTAAATATTCTCGATTTCTCAATCTTACAAGAAGCCGGTGGTATGACAAATAATTTATCAACTTCTTTTGTTATTACTGCTTCTTTAATGGTGTTTATTTTCTCCCTGCTTTTTATTTTTATAATTAGTAATATGCCCAAAATTCAGTTAAGCTCTAAGATAAGAAGAAATGGAGTTCTCGCTTTTATTCTTGTTTCTTTATTTTTATATTTTCTTGGACCCTATACTGTTACTATAAAAAGCGCTGGAATAAAAAGAAAATTATATATTGAAGAATCTGGATCTCTCTACTATTTTGCAGCTCAAATTAAAAATACAACAAGTTTAGAAACACCAAGTGAAGAAGAGGTAACTACTATTTTGCAACCAATTGTTGATGCAACTACTGCAAAAGAAGATACTGTTAAACCTGATATTATAATTATTCAAAGCGAATCATTTACTGACCCAACTTTAATTGGTATGGATAAATTTACATCTGACCCCCTTCCATTTTTCCATAGTCTTCAAAAACGATCTTATAGCTTTGGCTTATCAGTGCCTAGCTTTGCAGGTGGTACAGCTAATACTGAGTTTGAAGTTATAACTGGTATGTCTACTATGTTTTTTCCTAGTGATGCTACTGTATATGCCAATTATATGCTTAAACCTACAATTTCTGTAGGAAGTATATTAAGAAATAATGGATATACTGCTACTTTACTCCATCCTTTCCATAGTAGTTTTTATAGTAGAATTAATGCTTATAAATTACTTGGTTTTAATAATTTTTATGGTTTAGAATACCTAACAGGTGAGCGGGCAGTAAATATTGATACAAGGTATTGGGATGCTGTTGATGATTATATGACTGATGATATGTTATATTCCCATGTCATTAATGAACTAGAAACAAATGATGATGAAAATAAGTTTATATTAGCGGCAACTATGCAAAACCATACGCCTTTTGTAACACCTGAAGGTTATGAAGATTCTATAACTTATACAGGTGGTAATATAACAAACTCAGTAACATTACTAAAATATAATTCATATTTATCAAGTCTAAAAGCTAGTGATGATGCCTTAAAGGATCTAATCACTTATTTAAGAAGAAGAGCTAAGCCTACTATAGTTTTATTTTATGGTGATCACTATCCTAAAGTAAATCAAAATGGTAATGCATATATTGATTTAGGATTAGTTGACAACTTAACAACCCCAGAAAATGATTATATTACTCATGTAACACCAGGTTTTATCTGGAGTAATTATAAAAATGTTGGTAAAGCAAATAAAACCATTGATGCAAGCTTAATCTCTGCTAAATTGTTATCATTAACCGGTGTTGAAGTGCCTAATTATATGAAAGTTAATAATTACCTTGAAAGCCTTAATATAAACTCTATGACTAATGCTTATATGGTAATGAATAATCAATTTTATAATAATGATAGGGAAGAATATAAACAGATTTACCAACTATATTCTATTCTAAACGGGGATATCCTAGGAGATAATAAATACCTTGAAGAAATGGAATGGAGTATAAAAGATAACGAGGCTTATATTAACCCTCAAGATTAATATAAAAAAGAAGAAACATAATTATGTTTCTTCTTTTTTTTATTATAATTTCTTAAAATTCAATTAGTTATCTAACTTAGATTTCAATAATTCATTTACTATGCCCGGATTAGCTTTGCCTTTCGAGGCTTTCATTACCTGTCCAACTAAGAATCCTATAGAGTTACCTTTTCCTTTTTTATAATCTTCAATAGCTTTAGAGTTTGCTTCTAAT
>JAGXHY010000008.1 GCA_024635925.1 Bacillota bacterium
TAAGGCTGAAGTAGAAAAAATTATTGCTGATGTAAAAGATGGTACGATTGATATAAATGCTCTATATGAAATGAGTAAATAATTAACAAATTATTTCTTAAATTAAAAAGATAGCTAAGTTTAAACTTAGCTATCTTTTTATGTACTATGTAAATTATTAATTAATAAAAAATATTATAACCTTTTTTGTTGAAGTAATATTATAGAAACAAAGGAGGTTTATTATGGAAAAAAAGAAAATTAAAGATATGCCAAAATATTTAAGGCCTAGAGAAAGAGGTTTGGATGTTGGTATGAATAATTTATCTGATCAGGAAGTTTTAGCCATTATCATTAGATGTGGTTATAGGGAACATACTGCTTTAGATGTATCTGTTAATTTATTACATAAATATGGTTCTTTAAAAAATATTAACAAACTTACTGTGGAAGATTTATGTAAAATTAAAGGCATAGGTAAAGATAAGAGTCTTATGCTTATGGCAGCTTTTGAAATTGGCAGAAGAAGTACTATAGAAAAAGAGCATAAAAAACAAATTCTTTCTTCAAAAGATGCATCTATAGTTTTAGAAAGTAATTTGAGAGGTTTAAATAAAGAGCATTTCTTAATCCTTATTTTAAATACTAAAAATTTTTTAATTGGTATAGAAACTATTTCAATAGGAAGCCTGAACTCATCAATTGTGCATCCAAGAGAATTATTTAAAACAGCAATCAATAAAAGTGCAGCAGGAATTATATTAGCCCACAATCATCCTAGTGGTGATGCGACACCTAGCAAAGAGGATATTGAGGTTACTAAGAGAATAAAAAATGGTGGACAATTATTAGGAATAGATGTTATAGATCATATTATAATTGGAGACAATTGTTACTATAGTTTTAAAGAAGAGAAAATAATTTAAAACTATTATCTATTCATTTTTTATGTTATAATTTAAGATGATATATTGTAATATTTGAGAGGGTGGACATATGTTTGGATTCAATTTTGGAGTAAAAGACTTAGGAATAGATTTAGGAACTGCCAATATTCTTGTTTATGTTAGAGAAGAAGGGGTAGTAATGCAAGAACCTTCTGTTGTTGCAGTTGACACTGTTACAAAAGAAATATTAGCTGTTGGCATTGAAGCTAAACAGATGATTGGAAGAACTCCTGAAAAAATCATAGCTATTAGACCTCTTAAAGATGGTGTTATTGCTGATTTTGATGTGGCTCAAGCCATGCTAAGATATTTTATTGATAAAGCTAGAGGTAGGTTTAGCTTTTTTAAACCTGTCGTGGTAATAGGGGTACCTTCTGGTGTAACACCTGTTGAAGAAAGAGCCGTTAAAGAAGCAGCTTTACAAGCAGGAGCTAAAGAAGTACAGTTGATTAAAGAACCTATGGCAGCTGCAATTGGAGCAGGACTTCCAGTTGATGAAGCTACGGGTAATATGATTGTAGATATTGGTGGAGGAACAACTGAAGTAGCTGTAATTTCTCTTGGTGGAATTGTTACCGATAAATCCTTAAGAGTTGGTGGTGACGCTATGGACACAGCTATAATTAATTTTCTAAAAAGAAAATATAATTTATTAATTGGTGATAGAACGGCTGAAGAGATTAAGATTAATTTTGGTAGTGCATACTTTCTTGATACACCTGAAGATATTGAAAGAAAGATGTCTAGGTACAGCGTTAGAGGTAGAGACTTGTTAGAAGGATTACCAAAAACTATAGAAATTACTGGAGAAGAAGTTCGTGATGCTCTTGAAGAGCCATTAGCTAGATTAATTGAATGTGTTAGGTATTGCTTAGAACATACACCTCCAGAATTATCTTCAGACTTGATAGATAGAGGTATAGTATTAGCTGGTGGAGGCGCTAAACTTTATGGTTTAGATAGGTTGATTAGAGATATAACAGGAATGCCAGTTTATGTAGCTGAAGATCCATTATTAGCAGTTGCTAAGGGTACAGGGATTGTTGTGGAAAACTTGGCGATGTGGAGAAAAGTGTTAGGACATGATAGATAAAAATGAAGAACAATTCAACAAATAAAGATAAACGAACTAAAACAATAATGATTGTAGCTTTGATTGCTGTAACAATTTTAATTAGAGTAACAAATAATAATACAATAGGCTTGGCACCAGTAGAATCATTTTTTAAAGAAATGCTTTATCCAGCTCAAAATGTTACCAATTCTGCTAGTAATGGTGTTGTTAGTTTTTTTAAGGGTTTGGTAGATTATAAGGATGTTAAAGAAGAAAATGATGCTTTGAAAATTGAAATAGCTGATTTAAAATCAGTTAATAGTGAATTAATTCAATATAGAGTAGAAAAT
Source organism: Bacillota bacterium (assembly GCA_024635925.1). Classification (GTDB taxonomy): domain Bacteria; phylum Bacillota; class TC1; order TC1; family TC1; genus WTXA01. Next base: position 2,331 of record JAGXHY010000008.1, read on the forward strand.
GAAAATTTAAGATTATTATTAAATATTAAAGAAGTACAAAAAGACTTAACAATAGTAAATGCAGAGGTAATTGGAAGAAGTATTAAAGATTGGTATAAGACGGTGACAATTAACAGAGGATATAGTAATGGTATTAGAGAAAATATGCCCGTTGTAAACTATAGTGGGTTGATTGGAAGGATATCAAGCGTTACTAACTCAACTGCTGAAATAACATTATTAACTGATTCACAATATGGAGCTATTACAGGAGTTACAACAGAAACTGGTTATCCTGGTATAGTTATTGGTGATGAGACTGGAAGAGGCGGATTACAAATGATTCAAATACCTTCATCAGCCAATATTATGGTTGGTTATGAGGTAGTTACATCTGGTTTAGGTGATTTAGGCTATAAAAATATAAAAATTGGGAAAATCAAGGAGATTGTTAATAGCTTAGATGGACTTATGAAGAAAGCTATTATAGAACCATATGCTGATTTTGACGATTTGCATTTTGTTGGTGTGATAATAAAACAAGAGATAATAAAAGAAGATATAATTGCAACAACATCAGAAGATGTTGAAAAGTAGGATGAATTTAATGAAAATAATTAAACCTGTCATTTTTTTTATAGTAATATGCCTCGCTTTAATAATCGAGGCTACTTTTTTTTCTAGACTGAAAATTTTTGGTGCAAGTTCGAATATAATTTTAGTCATTGTAATTTCTATGTCCTTTTTTATTAGTGAAAGAAGAGCTTTTATCTATGCAGGAATTGCAGGATTATTAGAAGATATTTTTATTGGATCAATGATTGGAAGTAATGTTATTGTTTTAATCCTTACTGTTTATTTAGTTAGAACATATTCAAGTAGAATAATAAGAGAAAATATTATAACACCATTATTTATAATATTTATAAGTTCTTTTACCTACTATGTTTTGATGGCTTTAATAATATTTATAGCAGGTAATAGTCATTTATTAAATATTGAATACGTGCAAAATATAATTTTTGGAAGTATTTATAATCTCTTACTAGCTTTAGTCATATATCCAATAAGCTATTTGAGTTTACATAATCATAGAGGAGCAAATTAATGTCACAAAAGAAAAGCGCGCATGCTAATATATATACATATTTATTTTTATTTTTAGCTATATTTTTGGTTTTAGCAAGTAGACTATTTTATTTACAAATTATAAGCTGGGAAAAATATCAAACACAATCAGCGAGTAATAGTTTGAGATTGATAAACTTACCTACTAAAAGAGGAGATATACTTGATTCTAATGGAGAAATTCTAGCTACTAGTGTGCCTATTGCAGTTATATCAATTGATACTAATGCTAAAACTTCTGATAAAGAAATAACAATACATAATTTAGCAAGCTTACTCAAACCATTAAGTTATGATGAAAATAAAATATTGGAAACTATTGAAGATGCAAATAAAAAAGGAATCTATGGCAATATAGAAATTATTAAAATACCATATGATAAAAGTCAAGGATTAGAAATTATTGGTAAATTTTATGAAAGAGCAAAATATTTACCTTCAGCCACTGTTAATATAATACCCACAAGACACTATCCTCTAGGGTCAGTTTTAGGTAATACAATTGGTTACGTAGGCTCTATAAGTCAAGAAGAATACGTTGGAAATGAAGATATATATACATTAACTGATACAGTAGGAAAACTTGGCATAGAAAGATCGATGGAGATTTATAACAAAGAAGGATATTCAATTACAGGTTTAATGGGGACCAAAGGAACACAAGCTGTAGAGGTTAATAGTCAAGGTAAGGCTATTAATGTTAAATCTTCTGAAAACACATCTGTACCCGGTGATAATGTTAATTTAACAATTGATATTAGGCTTCAAGTTGCATTAGAAAAAGAACTTGATCGACAAATAAATATATCTAAAGCAGCAAATAGTAAAGCCGGATCTGGTGCAGCAATAGCATTTAATGTTAATACAGGTGAAATTTTAGCAATGTCATCTAAACCTGATTTAAATCCAAATGATTTCCTTGATGGTTTGTCAGATGAAAAAATTAAATATTATCTAGAAAATGATCAGTCGCCAATGCTGAACAAAGTAATAAATGTAGCTTATCCACCAGGATCAACTTTTAAAATGATTACAGCTTTATCAGGTCTACATTATAGTGGGCTAACAGCTGATTATACAGAGACTTGCACCGGAATTTGGAGAAACAATATTCCATGCACTGGAATACATGGAAAAATCAAATTATCAAGAGCTTTAGAGGTATCTTGTAATTCATATTTTCAATCATTTGCTGAACAAACAGGCATAGATAACATATCGAAAACAGCAATGCAATTCGGACTTGGTGTTGATACTGGTTTTACTGATTTAAAAGGAGTAACAAAAGGATTCTTACCTACTGTAGATGCAAAGGCAGATTATGAAAAAAATTATAGAGATGGAATGGTAAAAAAAATAACCGAGCAAACATTAAAGGATATAGTTGAAATAAATCAGGATAATTCTTTAACTGCTAGTTTTAAAAAAGAGCAAATAGAAATATTAGAACAAGAAAAAGATATTGCTATAGCTAAATATGATAGATACTATCAGGAAAATAAAGATTGGTATATTCATGACACTGATTTGGTATCTATTGGTCAAGGATTGAATAATTATAGTGTGTTACAATTGGGCGAATATATATCTGCTTTAGCTAATGGTGGAACTAGATATAAACCAACATTGATTAAAAGTGTATCTTCAGATGATGGTAAAAATATTTATACTGTAAAACCAATCATCTTAAATAAAGTAGAAATGACAGAAGAAGAAATTAACGAAGTTAAAATCGGTATGAAGCAAGTAATTACTAAAGGTACGGCAAGAAGAGTGTTTAGTGGTAGTAATTTATCAGTTGCTGCTAAAACAGGTACAGCTGAAACAGGAAGAGCTGGAGATATAAAAGAATATCATGGAGTCTTTGTAGCTTATGCACCAGTAGAAAAACCGGAAATTGCAATTGCAGTTGTTGTAGAGTATGCAAAAAACAGTTCTAGTACAGCTGCAGAAGTAGCGAAAGCAGTTTTTTCAAAATACTTTAGTTTGAAAGGAAATTAAAATGAACAAAGAACTCTGGAAGAAAGCTGATTGGACCTTTATTATTGTAACAATTTTATTAGCAGGAATTGGTTTTGGTTTAACATTTTCTTCTTCACAAGGAATGGCTGGAAACTTAGTTGTGAGGACTGGTGTATATGTGATTCTTGGCATTATAGGACTTATACTTATAGCTTCAATAGATTACAATAAATTTAGCGAACTAGAAAAGCCCTTATATGCTATTATGATAATAGTTCTCGTATTAGTATTAATATTTGGTGTTGAAGTTTATGGAGCAAAAAACTGGATTTATATTGGACCATTTAGTATTCAACCCTCTGAATTTAGCAAGATATTTTTTGTTTTGGCTTTTGGAAACTATCTCAATAGACATTATGAAAATGATGGTAGTTGGAAGAGTGTTTTAAAAGCATTATCTTATTCAATAATTCCCTTAATTTTAATATTAATGGAACCTGATTTAGGAACAGCTTTAGTATTTTTAGCCATAGTATTTGGTATGTTGTATGCTTCTACGTTAAATAAAAAGTATATAACTATAATTTTATTAGGGGGCTTAGCTTTTGTTGTTACATGGATTACTTTACATATATCTATAGGACTACCCATTCCTTTAGCTGAATATCAAATACAAAGATTCACAGTCTTTCTTAATCCATATCAAGATGGGCAAAATGGTTTAGGCGCAGGATATAATATAATACAAGCTCTTATAGCAATAGGTTCAGGAGGGCTAGGGGGCAAAGGGATGCTACAAGGAACACAAGTAGACTTCCTTCCTGTAAAAGAATCTGACTTTATTTTTTCTCTAATTGGCGAGGAATTTGGTTTTATCGGAACTATTGTAATTTTAGTTATATATTTTATATTTTTAGTTAAAGCTTTAATTATTGCCTATGAATGTTTAGATCACTATGGTTATGTTGTAGTAATGGGATTCATTAGTATGTTTCTATTCCATATAATTCAAAATATTGGGATGAATTTAAGTTTAATGCCTGTAACAGGGATACCATTACCATTTTTAAGTGCTGCCGGCAGTAATCTTTTAGTAAATTTTTTAGCTTGTGGTATTATAATAAATATAAGTATGCAACGAACTAAAGTAATATTTTAGGAGAATTGATGAATATTAGAAAAATAGTATATGAAGAATTATTGATGGAAGTAGAAAAGCCAGGTAGATATATAGGTGGAGAATGGAATAGTACTAAAAAGACATTTGAAGAAACTAAATGTCAAATGGTCTTTTGTTTTCCAGATGTTTATGAAGTGGGGATGTCACATTTAGGCTTACAAATTTTATATGGTTTAGTCAATGATACAACTTCATATTTAATGGAAAGATCTTTTATGCCATGGCCAGATATGTATAAGAAAATGGAAGAAAGAGGAATACCATTATACTCATTAGAATCATTTAAACCCTTAAATGAATTCCCTATTGTAGGGTTCACTCTTCAGTATGAAATGAGTTATACAAACATATTAGCTATGCTTGGATTAGCCAATATACCAATAACCAGTGAAGAAAGAATGGAAGGTAGTCATCCTTTGGTAATTGCAGGTGGCCCATGTAGTGTTAATCCTGAACCAATAAGCCGCTTTATCGACTTATTTTTAATAGGTGATGGTGAGCTGGTATTACCTGAGATATTAAAAAAAGTAGCCAACTATCTTTTGGATGGCAAAATAATAAATAGAAAAGAATTACTATTAGAATTAAGTGAATTACAAGGTGTGTATATACCGGCATTCTTTAAAGAAGAATACGACATTGATGGGAAATACTTAGGAACATATAATATATTTGATAAAAAGGTAAGGGTAAAGAAAACTTTTGTTACTGATTTAGACAATGCATATTTTCCTACTAAATTGGTAATTCCCTTTGTTGATGCAATTCATGATCGTATGATGCTTGAAGTCTTAAGAGGATGTACGCATGGTTGTAGATTTTGCCAAGCAGGTAACTATTACAGACCAGTTAGAGAAAAATCAGTAACTAGATTACTTGATACTGCAGCTAAATTAGTAGTTGAAAGTGGTTATGACGATATTTCCCTGACCTCCTTAAGTACAGCAGACTACACAGGTGTCAAGGAACTGGTAGATAAGTTATTAAATAAGTATGAAAAAGATAAAATTAGTATATCATTACCTTCTTTAAGAGTAGATACATTTTCAGTTGAGTTAGCTAAAGATATACAAAAAGTAAGGAAAACAGGTTTTACTTTTGCTCCTGAAGCTGGAACACAAAGGATGAGAGATATTATTAATAAGGGCGTTTCGGAAGAAGATCTTTTGACGTCTGTTGAAGGTGCCTTTAAAGCAGGTTGGCAAAGATTAAAACTCTATTTCATGATTGGTTTACCTGAAGAAACTGATGAAGATGTTATTGGCATTATTAAATTAGGTAAAAAAGTTCTCGATATGGGTAGAAAAATATCTGGTGGAAAGAACATTATTGTCACTGTCAGTGTTGCATCATTTGTACCAAAGCCATTTACTGCATTCCAGTGGTTTGGCCAAAATACTAAAGATGAATTGATCAGGAAACAATACCTTTTAAAAGAATCAGTTAGAGAATTTGGTAAGGGACTAAAACTTAGTTATCATTATTCAGACTTAAGCGTTCTTGAAGGAATGTTTGCAAGAGGTGACCGCAGATTAGGTGGAGTATTACAAAGTCTATATGAAAAAGGATCGATGTTTGATAGTTGGGACGAATGGTTCAAGCTTGAAATGTGGAATGAAGCTTTAGAAGAAAATAGTATAAGTAAAGAAACTTATAGTGAACATTTTTTTAGTGAAACAGAACCAATGTATTGGGATCATATAGATATAGGCGTGAAAAAAAAATATTTATGGAATGAGTATCAGAAATCTAAAAGTCTTGAAATAACTAGAGACTGTAGACTTGGGTGTACTAATTGTGGTGTTTGTAATGATGAAATTAGAATGGACATTAAGGGTGAATACCATGGCTAGTTATGTAATGGAGTTTTGTGTGCGTGGACCTTTGGCATATTTGTCACATCTTGAACTTATGAAAGTTTTTAGACAATCCTTTAGAAGAAGTGCCATGCCAATAAGCTTTAGCGAAGGCTTTAATCCCCATATGAAACTATCTTTTGCTATAGCTAAGGGGGTTGGGTTAGAAAGCGAAGGGGAACTCTTAGAAATTGAAACTGATAGGTATATAGAAGTAAATGATTTCTTAGAAAAAATAAATAAAGTTATTCCTGAAGGATTAAAAGTAAAGGCATTAAAGGAAAAAACTATATCAACTAAATCCTTAAGCTCAATGCTTAGAAAAGCAAAGTATCTTTTAGAGTATGGTGGTGGGGTAAGTTGTGATGAGTATAGAACTATAATCACAGACAAGTTGAATAAGACTGAAATTCTTATGGAAGTGAAAACTAAGAAGAGTATCGGCATAAAAAATATTAAAGAATACATTTTAGATTGGGATTTTACTGATACTGGAGTTATTATAGAGGTATATGCTGGAAGTGACAAGAATTTAAGAATTGATAATCTCCTTAAGTATCTTGACTTGGAGCTTAAACCAATCAGGTTAAAATTAATAGGTGATAACATACCTATTATTGATAGAATGTCTAAGGAGGAAGAAGATGAAATCTAAAATTTTATTTGGTCTATTATTTGTAGCGGTTGGAGTAGTTTATGGATTGCAAGAACTTGGAATGATAACTGATATTGGATTAACTGCCAATGTTATTTTCCCAATTATTATGATTGTTGTAGGTTTAATTATATTATTTAACAACCACAATATCATTTTTGGTGGTATATTGACTTTCCTAGGTTTTGTAAATTTACTTAATGATTGGTATCCTCAACTAAACAAAATAATTTTCCCTGGTATATTAGTTATTATCGGTATAGAAATTCTTTTAGGTGGTATTTTCAAAAGAATAGCACGTCCTAGAGATAATTTTTCTATAGACAATAATGATGAGATTAATGCTATTGCAGTTCTAGGTGGAGTAGAGAAACAAGTGGTAAGTAAAAACTTCAAAGGTGGAAAGGTTGACGCTTTTTTGGGTGGCATTGTTCTTGACTTGACTGAAATCAAATTGACATCAGATGCAATTATTGATGTTAATGCTTTTATGGGTGGTGTTGAGATTAAACTTCCATCTAATATTAGAATTAGAAGTGATGTTAATGGTTTTTTAGGTGGTGTAGAAATTAAGCGCAGATCAATAGAAACTAATGGCGAGTATATTTTAATCCTTAGGGGCACGGCCATTTTAGGTGGTATTGAAGTAAAGTAAATATAGGGTAATCTATTGCATATGACACTAAAAAAATATATAATAACATTAGTGTCGTTTGTAAACCCCGTAAAAAAGGTTTTTAAAGACAAAAGTCTACCTTGATAGGGAGTCTTAAGCGAAGGAGGTGCCATATGTACGCAATAATTAAAAATGGTGGTAAACAATATAAAGTTGTTGAAGGAGACACACTTCAACTTGAGAAAATAAATGCTGAAGTAGGAAGCTTGTTAAAAGATAGTAAAGTTCTTTTAGTAGCAAACGGAGAAAGCTTAGAAATAGGAACTCCAGAAGTTAAAGATGCTGAAGTAGTTTTAAAAGTAGTTTCTCATGGAAAAGGCGAAAAAGTTTTAGTCTATAAGTATAAAGCAAAAAAGAATTATAGAAGAAAGCAAGGTCACAGACAACCTTATACAGAAGTTATGGTTGAGAGTATTGCTCTTAATTCTGATAAATCAGCTGAATAGTAATGATAAAAGTTACTGTTTACAGGGATAAACTTGGAAACTGGACTGGTTTTAAGTCTGAAGGACATGCTATGCATGGCGGTAATAGCAAGTATGATTTAGTTTGTGCTGCAATATCCATGCATCTGCAAACTATAGAATATAGTTTGACAAAATTTATAAAAAAAATTAGTGTTAAAAAAAATGATGGCTATTTAGAATTGATTTTTCAAAGTAATGAAGATATAAGACTCGGGGGAATAGAATATATTTTCCTTAACGGCATAGAAATTCTTCATGAAAATTATAAAAATTCAATAAAGGTCCACAATAAGGAGGTGGAGTTTCATGTTTAAATTAGAACTTCAACTATTTGCTCACAAAAAGGGGCAAGGTAGTTCAAGAAACGGTCGTGATAGCAATGCACAACGACTTGGTGTAAAAAGAGGCGATGGTAGTATAGTTAAATCAGGAAATATTTTAGTTAGACAAAGAGGTACTAAAATTCATCCTGGCATAAATGTTGGAATAGGTAAAGACGATACTTTATTTGCATTAATCGATGGTGTTGTACACTTCGAAAGAAAAGGTAGAGATAAAAAACAAGCTAGTATTTATGCAGCCCAATAATTTCAAAATTAACACTCCCTCAAGGGAGTGTTTTATCTTTAAGGAGAAAAAATGTTTTATGATAGAGCAAAGATTTATATAAAAGCTGGTGACGGTGGTAATGGAATGGTATCTTTTAGGCGTGAAAAATATGTGCCTGAAGGTGGACCAAATGGTGGTGATGGCGGTATTGGTGGAAATATATATATTCAAGGCGACAATAATTTAACAACAATGATTGATTTCAAATATAGAAAAAACTATAAAGCCGATAAAGGTGATAATGGTAGAAGTAGTAATATGCATGGTAAAAATGCTCCTGATAAAATCATCAAAGTACCTTTAGGTACAATGGTAAAAGATGATACTGGAGAAGTTGTCGCTGATATAATTGAGGATGGACAAAAACTGTTAGTTGCAAACGGAGGACGTGGAGGCCGAGGTAATGCAAGATTTATGACCAATAAAAATAAAGAACCTAAATTCGCGGAAAATGGAGCTCCTGGAGAAGAGCTTTGGTTAAACTTAGAATTAAAACTTATTGCTGATGTTGGGATCGCTGGCTATCCTAATGCTGGTAAATCAACCCTAATTAGTAGTGTTTCAAAAGCTAAGCCTAAAATTGCAGATTACCCATTTACAACTTTGGCACCTCATTTAGGAGTGGTAGAAGTTGGAGACGATAGTTTTGTATTAGCAGATATACCTGGATTAATTGATGGTGCGAGTAAAGGTATAGGACTAGGACATGATTTTTTAAAACACTTAGAAAGAACAAAACTAATTATTCATTTAATTGATGGAAATAGTTTTGAGAGATCAATCTATGAAGAATATAAAAATATAAATATGGAATTAACTTTTTTTAATGATGAATTAGGCGATAAAAGGCAAATAATTGCTATAAATAAAATTGATATACCAGGGGTTGAAGAAAAGGCTGATGAATTTATAGCCAAAATGAAAGAAGAAGGCTATACTGATGAAATATTCAAGATTTCAGCTGTTGCAAGAATTGGCTTAGATCCACTGATGTTAAAGACTCTTGAAATGGTAAGAACTTCACAACCTTCTGTTATATTTAAAGAAGAACATAAAATTACATCTTTAAAAGAAAAACCACTTAATATCGAAATTATTGATGGTGTTTTTGAAGTTACTGGTGATGATGTATTTAGAGTATTTAAAATGGCTTACTTGGCTAGTGATGAAGGGATTATGCGTTTTCACAGGGCACTAGTTAGTATTGGTGTTGACGCACTTCTAAAAGAAAAAGGTGTAAAAGATGGAGATACAGTAAGAATTTATGATACAGAATTTGATTATATAGATTAAAAAATATATAATTATTAATGAGGAAAATGGAGGATATATGTTAACTGGAAAACAAAAAAGATATTTAAGAGGATTAGCAACTCTTTTAAATCCTGTTGCTATCGTAGGCAAAGAAGGATTTACACCTGAAGTGATTAAAGAAATAAAAAATGGAATAAAAGCCAATGAGTTAATTAAAATAAAAATTGGTAAAAATTCACCTAATGAAAAAATGGAAATTAAAACTATGATTGAAGAAAAGTTTAACGTAGATATAGTACAAATTATTGGGAATAGCATAGTCTTATTTAAGAGTAAAGGTAAAAAAGAAACAAGTTATAAATTACCGTAGGATGTGTAATATGAAGATTGATTATGGACGTGAAATAAAAAGAGTTATAGTTAAGGTTGGTACTAGCACCTTAACCCATGTAAATGGAACAATTAACATTAAAAAATTAGAACAATTAGTTAGAGGATTGGCTGATATTAGCAATAGAGGGTATGAAGTGATTCTTGTTTCTTCTGGTGCAGTAGGTGCTGGAGTTGGTAAATTACAAAAAAAGAAAAAACCTACTACACTTCCTGAAAAACAAGCAATTGCTGCTATTGGTCAAGTGACTTTAATGCATATTTATGAAAAGTTTTTTGGAGAGTATAATAAGGTAGTTGGTCAGGTATTATTGACAAGGGATGACTTAGTAGACCGGAAAAGAAATCTGAATGCTAAAAATACACTACTTGCTCTATTGCAACTAGGAGCCATTCCAATAATTAATGAAAATGACACTGTTGCAGTGGATGAAATTAAAGTAGGGGATAATGATAGACTAGCTGCGTTTGTTGCATCATTAATTGATGCAGATTTATTAATAATTTTGTCTGATGTGGATGGCTTATATACAGCAAATCCAGCAACATGCAAAGATGGTGTTTTAATAGATAAGGTTGAAAAAATTACGCCAGAAATTGAAGCATATGGTGGTTGTGAAGGTTCATCATTTGGTACAGGTGGAATGAAAACTAAACTTGAAGCAGCTAAAATTGGTACAGCTGCAGGTGTTTTTGTTGTTATTGGTAATGGAAATGAAAAGAATCTTATATCCGATGTTATAAAAGGTGATTTTAAGGGAACTATTTTTATTCCTCATAATAAGAAAATTCACACAAAGAAAAAATGGTTACTATTGTCATCAAAACCTAAAGGTTCGGTCACTATTGATGATGGAGCCCAAGTTGCATTGTTAAAAGATGGCAAAAGTTTATTAGCTATTGGAATAGTACAGGTAGATGGTAATTTTGAAGCTGATTCAGTTATTAGTATTAAAAATACACAAGATATAGAAATCGGACGAGGTATAACTTACTATAATAGTAAAAATATTGATAAAATTAAAGGATTTAAAAACAAAGACATTACTAAAATTCTAGAAAGTGAATATGAGTATGATAATGTTATCCATAGAGACAACATGTCAGTAATAAGAATGTAAGGGGTTTATTATGTTAAAAAAAATTATTGAAGAACAATGTAAGTCTGGTAAAAGTGCATCATACGAGTTATCATCAGTATCAATAAAGCTAAGAAATATAGCATTACAAGAAATGGCTACCTCGCTGAGAAAGAATGTTAGATTAATTTTAGCCGAGAATTTAATAGATATGGATAATGGTAAAGCTGAGGGACTTAGTCAATCCTTATTAGATAGATTAATGCTTAATACAGACAGAGTTGAAGCGATGGCTAATGGTCTTGAATCATTAGCAAAGCTTGAAGATCCTATAGGTCAGGTTAGAAAAATGTGGAAGAGACCTAATGGGTTAGAAATCGCATCGGTTACTGTACCTTTAGGCTTGATAGCAATGATTTATGAAGCCCGACCTAATGTTACTGTTGAAGCTGCTGGACTATGTATAAAAACAGGAAATGCAGTTATATTAAAAGGTAGTTCTACAGCCTATCATTCAAATAAAATATTAACTGCTTTACTAGTTAAAGGTGCAGACAAAGCAGGTTTGCCAAATGAATCAATTCAAATTATTGACTCAAAAGATAGAGAATCAGTTAATATATTAATGAAATTAAATAAATTAGTTGATGTAATTATACCAAGAGGTGGAGCAGGCTTAATATCAAATGTAGTAAATAATTCTACTGTGCCAGTCATTGAAACAGGAATCGGAAATTGTCATGCTTATGTGGATGATAAAGCTCAATTTGATATGGCCATGGATATTATTATTAATGGTAAGATCCAGAGGCCTAGTGTTTGTAACTCTTTAGAGAAAGTTTTAGTGCATAAGGATATCGCTAAAGATTTTCTGCCTGCACTTGAATTAAAGTTGATTGAAAATACCGTGGAAATTAGAGCATGTGAAAAAAGCAGAAAAATTTTAAAAAGCGGATTACCAATTACAGAGGAAGAGCTTTACAAGGAATACTTAGATTATATAATTGGTATTGTAATAGTTGATGATGTTTTTGATGCTGTAAATCATATAAATAAATATGGATCAAAACACTCAGAAGTTATTATTACTGATAGTTACAAAACGGGAAAAATTTTCCAGCAATTAGTAGATTCATCTTGTATCTATCATAATGCTTCTACCAGATTTTCAGATGGAGAGATGTTTGGCTTTGGAGCAGAAATAGGTATTAGTACACAAAAAATGCATGCTAGAGGACCTATGGGCTTAGAAGCACTAACAAGTATGAAATATATAATTAATGGTGATGGTCAGGTAAGATAATGAAAAGAATAGGTTTGTTTGGAGGCACCTTTAATCCAATACATAATGGCCATTTACAGCTTGCTGAAGGGGTGCTGAAGCTCTTCAAACTAGATTATATATATTTTATACCTACTGGATTATCTTATCACAAGGAAGTCGAATATATTCCTAGCTCAAAAGATAGACTTAAAATGTTGGAATTGGCTACAGAAGAAAATGATAGCTTTTTAATATCTGATTGTGACATTAAAAGACCTGGACCAACATATACAATTGATACAATAAAAGATATGAATGAATTAGAACCTGAGGCTGAATTCTATTGGGTTATGGGATCAGATTCATTTGTGAATATTTTAAAATGGAAAGATTTAAAGGGGATAGGTAAGTCTGTTACTTTTCTAGTTGCTCTAAGAGCTGGTGAAAACAAGACATTTGTTGAGGCATATAGAGATTCATTACCTTTTCATTTAAAAGAAAAAGTTATTCTATTTGAGTGGCCTATACAAAATATTAGCTCAAACAAAATAAAAAAAACAATTATTGACAAAAAATACTTACCTAAAAGTGTTTATGAATATATTAAATTAAAAGGATTATATCATGGAACAATTAAATGAAATTATACTTAAAATAGAGAATGAATACAAATCTTTACTTTTAGAAATGAAATTATCAGATAAAAGGAAAAAACATATAGAGGGCTGTGTAGAATTAGCTTATTCTTTAGCTGGATTGTATAATATTGATCAATATAAGGCAGTTTTAGCAGCCTTACTACATGATTTTTTTAAAGAATTAAATAATAAGGACATTATAGAAAAAGCTAAAAGATTAAATATAGATATTAGTGATTTTGAAGTAAGGTTTCCAAGAGTACTTCATGGGAAGGTGGCTGCCTCTTATTTCTTAGATAGAGGATTGATTAAAGATAAATATATTTTAGAAGCAATTAGACATCATACATTAGGAGCAGCTAATGTATCAGAATTAACAAAACTACTTTTTATAGTTGATGCAACAGAAAAGCATAGAGAATATGAGGGTGTAGTTGAATTAAGGAAAGGTATTGAAGAAAAAAATTTAGATGAAGCATATATTTTAGTTTTAAAAAAAACAATTATTGATATGATAATTAAAAATAAGGTCTTAGCTCCTTCCACAATTGGAGCATATAACTATATGATGGAGGTTAATTAATGACAGGTTATGAAAAAAGTTTAATAGTTGAAAAAGTATTAAATGAAAAAAAAGGTATAGATGTAAAAATTATAGATCTAGCTGGTATTAGCATTATAGCAGATTGTTTTGTAATTGCGACGGGAATGAATAAAAAGCATATTGGGACTTTGGCTGATTATTGTGAAGATGCTTTAGAGGAAAAAGGAATAAAGAAACTTCGCAGAGAAAAATCAAACGATTGGGTTCTAATTGATTTTGGTGATCTAATTGTACATGTGTTTGATCAAGAAGCTAGGAATAAATATAGCTTAGAAGATCTTTGGTCAGGGAATTTAAAGTAGTAAAAAAACAATTAATACTTAGTATAAAAACCTCCTTTGTTTAAATATAAACAAAGGAGGTTTTTATATGAATAATTTTTTAGCTTTAGAAAAAAAAAACCAGATGATAAGTATTTTTATTATATTAATACTTATTGTTTCACTCGGCTATTATTTTGGTAATTTGTCAAAAAGCAGGTTAGCTTATAATAATAATAAATCTGGTATTATAAGTGATCAAAATGAAAATATTAATAATGATGAGTTATTATTAATAGTAAATATTAAAGGAGCTGTTAAGAATCCAGGGATTTATGAATTTCCAGACAAGTCAAGAGTTAATGATGCAGTTTTAAAAGCTATCCCATTAGAAAAAGCAGATTTAGTAACATTAAATTTAGCAATGTTTTTGCAGGATGAACAGGATATATATATTCCTTTTATTGATGATGATGAAAGTACAGAAGAAAAAAAAGATAAACTTACTAGTATTAATAAAGCTGACGAGGATGAACTTGAAAACGTACCTGGAATTGGTCCAGTGATGGCTAAAAACATTATTATCCAAAGAGATAAAATTGGTAGATTTCAATCTATAGAAGCTTTATTAAATGTTTCTGGAATAGGTGAAAAAACATTAGAAAAAATGCGACCATATATTAAGCTGTAATGGAGGAAAAGGAAAACTCTTTAATTTTAATGCTTTCTTTTATTGCTGGAATAATTTCTAGTATGAAAAACGTTGGTAAAGTTAATATTATATTATTAATGATTTTAATTATAATTCTTACTAAAAAATGTGAGCTCTTAAAAATTACAAATAAAAAATTTGCTTTTACTGGATTGTTGATATTAACAATGTTCCTTTTTGGGTGGATACGAGGTTATATATTTGAGGTAAACTATAATAATACTATTAAAGCAGATTTATATTATGAAAATAGAGCTGTAGTAAAAAAAATTATGAAGAAAGATTTATATACTATTAAGTTAAATGAAAGTCCTAATTGTTTGGTAGTATTAAGATCAAAACAGAAATTAATACCTGGTATGCAAATATCCTTAACATGCTTATTAGAAGTCCCAAAAGATTCTTTAAATAGAGGAGGATTTTCATATAAAGAATACTTAAAATATAGAAATATTGAATTTATTACTAATTCAGAAGAAATTAGATATTTAAAACAAATTAAAAATATAGATTATTACTTATACAAATATCAAATAAAATATTTAAATCAATTAAGAAAATATCTTGGTAATAGAATAAGGTTTATTGACAGTATATTTCTTGGAAATAGTAAAAGTATGAATGAAAATGAAATTAATACTTGGAGAAACATGGGAATACTTCATTTGCAAGCAGTTTCAGGTTCCCAAATTGGTGCGACTCTTGATATATTGATGTTTATTTTTATTTTAACTCCAAAAAAAGGACTAACTAAGTATGTTCTATTTACTATTCCTTTACTTACATATGGATTGATGACTAACAGTCCATCTGTTTGGAGAGCTATTTTATATATAATTGTTATAAAAATTTTACAAATAAATAATAGAAATAAATTAGATATGCTTGCCTTGATGTTTACTATGATTATTTTATTAGTTATAAATCCCGGGATGTTATATCAAATATCTTTTCAATTATCTTATGTAATAACTATTGGATTATTGTTGTTTAAAGATAATATTTTAAGGATTAACAATAAATTTCACAAGATAATATATGTTGGTTTTTTAAGTATTATTTTTGCCTGGCCACTTTTGATCCAATACTTCCAAGAAGTATCATTATTTGGCATAATCTTTACTCCTTTATTTGCACCATTTATTCAGTTAATTATTTTCATTAGTTGTATATTGATGTTTTTACCCTTTGCAATTGTTTTCTTAAAACCTTTAGTCTTTTTTCTTAATATACTTTTAATTATATTGGAAGGAATAACTACATTCTCCAGTAAAATTGATTTTTTAATAGTTAGAGGTAAGCCATGGGGGTTTTTAATAATAAGTATTTTCTATATTTATTTAGTATTTTGGAATAATAAAAAATTTAAATTAAAATATAAGCATCTTTTTCCATTAATTTTTGCCAGTCTAATAATTTGGAATAATTTTAGTAATTTCATAGATAATGAAAATATTTGTGTAACCTTTATCAATGTAGGTCAAGGAGACTGTATATTAATTGAATGTAAAGATACTAGAAAAGTAATATTAATTGATGGTGGAGCTAAAAATAACTTTATAGATATGGGCGAGAAGGAACTGTTACCATATTTGAAAAGAAAAGGTATAAATAAAATAGATTATTTAATTAGTACACATAGTGATAATGATCACCGGGGTGGTTTAGAAAGTGTTCTTAAATATTGCGAAGTATCAGAAATATTAATCCCTTATAATAATAATGATGAATACCTAGATTGGATTTCTAAATATAATGGTAAGGTAAAAGAAATAAATCAAGGATATAAAATAATTTTAGGAGATACAATTATTGATATATTGAATCCGTTAAAAATAAAAAAGGATTTAGATAGTAATTCTAAATCAATTGTTTTAAGTTTAAATTATTATAACTCAAATATATTACTCACTGCAGATTGTGATTTAGACGTTCTAGAAAGACTTATTATAGATGACTATAGTTTTGATATTGTGAAAGCACCACATCATGGCAGTAAATATTCTTACAAGAAAAATATATATAGTCAATTAAAGGTTAAAAGCGTAATATTCTCAGTTGGAAAGAACTTATATGGTCATCCTAGCAAAGAAATAATCAATGACCTGAATATTGCAAATATTGACTATTATCGTACAGACTACGATAAAGATATAGTAATTAAGTTAAAACGTAATGAGATAGATATTAATGATAAGAAATATCTAGAATGATGATATAATAGATTAAGATAGGAGAGGTGTGTAATGCAAAAAGATTTACCGATAATGATATATTTTGGAGAGAATGAGTATGAACTAAATAAAAGTATTGAGAATCTTAGGAAAAAAACAGATTCAAGAATTATAGAAGTTAATGATGGGTTAGATTTCCAGGACTTAATTGATATATTAAATACTCCAGCCTTATTTGAAGGTAATTTAATTTATAAAATTACTAATGAAAATATTTTAAATGATGATAAAAATATTGATGTTTTAAAAGAGTATATAAACAATCCATCTCCATTTTCAAAAGGAGTTATTATAGCTAAAAAAATAGACTTTAGAAAAAAGGCACCAAAGTATTTTAAAGAAAAAAAGTTGTTACTTGAGTTTTCTATAAAAAAAGGTTATGAACTGAGAAAGTGGATCAAGGAATATTTATGGCATCATGGTTATAATATTGCTGATGATGCAGTCGCTTACATAATTGAAATTGTTGGTGAAAATCAAATTATGATAGAAAATGAAATGAATAAAATATTTATTTATGAACCAGATAATAAGAATATAGAGATAAAAGATCTTGAAGATTTTATAACTAATAGTTTCCAAAGTAATATATTTAATCTATTAGATAATATTTTTAACGAACGTAGCAAAATGCTTACCGCATTAGAAAATTTATTTAAATTAAAACAACCAGTTTCTTTGATTATTTATATGATTATTAGAGAATTAAGGTTGATATTACACATGAAATGGTATCTAAAAGAAAAATATAGAGAAGAAAAAATTGCAAGTTTATTAAAAATGAATGTATATTTTGCAAAGAAAAAAATTGGAATATCCAGAAAGTTAACATTTGCTGAAGTTTTTAAATATTTACAATTATTTTATGATCTTGAAGAAAAAATAAAGTCTGGGGAAGGTGAAGGGAAGTCATTGCTAAAAAGTACTTTATTATCTATAAAATAAAAAAGCCTTCATTATGAAGGCTTTTACTATTATTTATTAAACATTGAATTTTTTTTGTAAACGGGAGATTTTTCTTGCAGCTGTTTTATTATGAATGATGCCTTTTTGAGCCATTTTATCAATAACACTAATAGTTTTATTTAAAATTGTCTCTTTATTTTCATCACTTGCTAAAATAGCAGTGTTTAACTTCTTAACTTGATTTCTCATAGCTGATCTCTTTTGAGAATTAACAATATTTCTTTGTTCAGCTATCAAAGCACGTTTTTTTGATGACTTTATGTTTGCCATTCTTTCACCTCCCTATAATACTTAAACTACAACAGTAATTATACCACTCCATATTTTAAAAAGCAATATTAAATTATTTATTATTTAAATCAAAATCTGTTTCTTGGTACACGTAATAATTTATCCAATTTGCATATAATAGATTTGCATGACTTCTCCAAGAAACTTTAATATTTTTTTTCGGGTTGTTATCTTCAAAGTATGAAACTGGGATATCGATATCTAAGCCCTTATTATAATCTCTTAAATATTCTAGGGCAAGAGTTTCCTTATCATATTCAGGGTGTCCAGTTATATATAATCTGCGACGATCTTTTGATGCGATTATATGTGGTCCAGCTATTTCGGAGTTTGCTATAATTTCTAAATCATCATTTTCAAGTAATTCTTCAAGAACTATTTCTGTGTTTCTTGAATGTGGGGCGTTGAAGTAATCATCAAAACCTCGTGTTATTTTAGCAGTTTTATTAATAACCTTATGATTATAAATGCCAGATAACTTTTGTTTAAGAGGACGTTTATTTATGTTATGGTAATGATATAGTGCAGCTTGAGCTGACCAACAAATAAACATACAAGAATAAATTTTTTCATGTGCCCAATCAAGAATTTCTGTGAATTCTCTCCAATAGTCAATATCTTCAAAATCCATTAGTTCTATAGGCGCTCCCGTAACTATCATTGCATCAAATCGTTTATTATAAACTTCATTAAAGGTAGAGTAGAAGGAGTCTAAATGACTTTTAGGAGTATTTTTAGATTCGTGGCTTGCCATTTGCATAAATGTTAACTCTAATTGTATTAGATTATTACTTAATAATCTAAGTATTTGAGTTTCAGTAACAATTTTTGTTGGCATTAAATTTAGAATTAATATTTGTAAAGGCCTAATGTCTTGAGTAGTTGCTCTTCTTTTATTCATAACAAATATATTTTCTTTATTTAATTGTTCAGTTGCTGGTAAATGTTCAGGTATAATTACAGGACTCATATGTACCTCCGTATAATGATAATATTATCAAAAAAAAATCTTCCCACAGGAAGATGAGAAATTAGATTAGACAATCCATCTTGCAGTTAAACTGTAGGAGTTAGCACCTTGCTTTGCAGGTTGCTGAGGTTTCATAGGGCCTATCCCTTCACCTCTCTTGATGATTAATTTAATTATATAACATTTATGGCAAATTTGTAAATGAAAATTAGTAAAATACTAGTTTAATTATTGATTTTATTTAAGACTCGTAGAAATTCAAGTTAGATTTATAAGTAATAATCATAATATTAATAGCCTATTGATATTTTACTAAGAGCTTTTTATGATATAATAATTATATTGTGAAAATAATAGAAATAGAATAATATTATCATATAAGAAGAGGAGTATATTTATGGAAAAAGAAAAAGAAAAAGTACTTGAGATTGCCCTTAGCCAAATAGAAAAACAATTTGGAAAAGGTAGTATAATGAGATTAGGTGATGGTGGTAATTATAGAAATATCGAAGCTATTTCTACTGGGATATTGCCTTTAGATGTTGCTATTGGAATAGGTGGCTATCCAAAGGGAAGAATAATAGAAATATATGGACCAGAATCATCGGGAAAAACTACAGTTTCCTTACATGCAGTTGCCTCAATTCAAAAAAATGGAGGAACAGCTGCCTTTATCGATGCTGAGCATGCCTTAGATCCTGTATATGCCAGGAATTTAGGAGTAAATACTGAAGAACTACTTGTATCTCAACCAGATACTGGAGAACAAGGATTAGAGATTTGTGAAGCTCTAGTTAGGAGTGGAGCAGTAGATATTATTATTGTAGATTCTGTAGCGGCCTTAGTTCCAAGAGCCGAAATTGATGGTGAAATGGGTGATTCCCATATGGGGCTACAAGCTAGATTAATGTCTCAAGCTTTAAGGAAATTAGCTGGAGTTGTAAATAAATCTAATACTATAATTATTTTTATAAATCAATTAAGAGAAAAAATCGGAGTGATGTTTGGTAATCCTGAAACAACAACAGGAGGACGTGCACTAAAATTTTATTCCTCAGTAAGAATTGATGTAAGAAGAATTGATAACATTAAAAAAGGTGTTGATATGATTGGTGTGAGAACAAAGGCTAAAGTAGTTAAAAATAAAGTTGCTCCACCTTTTAAAGTAGCAGAATTTGATATAATGTATGGTGAGGGTGTTACTAAAGAGGGTTGTGTTCTTGATATGGCTGCAGATCTTGATATTATTCAAAAAGCTGGATCTTGGTACAATTATGGTGATGATAAGTTAGGTCAAGGCAGAGATAATTCGAAGCTTTATTTGAAACAACATCCAGATATGCTCCAAGAAATAGAAGAAAAGGTTATGGCTAAATCATTACATATAATATCTGAAGATGATAACAAGGTAAATGCGTAGTTTAAAAGAATATTCTATATATTTACTCAGTAAAAGAGATTATGGTGTTAAAGAACTAGAGAGAAAGCTTGCAGTAAAAGGGTATGAGTCTGAAGAAATAGAAAAAATTATACAATACTATATAAGTATTGGCTATCTTGATGACGATAAACTAGTCCCTAAAATAATAACTTATCAGATTAGTAGGGAAAAAAATAAAAGACAAATAGAAAAGTATTTGATTGGAAAGGGATTTGATAACCAATTGATCAAATCCCATATAAGTAAAATTAATTTTGATGAAATTGAAAACGCCATACTTGAAAAACAAATAATAAAATACTTAAAATCAAGTAAACCAATATCGAAAGAAAAAATACTAAGTAGATTACTTAGTAAAGGATATTCCTATTCTAGTATTAAAAAAATATTGGATAAACTTAATGAATAAGTTATATTGTCTTGACATTGACATACATTTTTTCTAAAATAAAATATAGATGAATATAAATATTTGTAAAAAAGAAACTCGACTATATAATTGTATAGTATTTTATATATAATATATAAGTTAATAAAAGAGGAAAAATTAAGAGATGCAAAGAGCATACTACTTTTTTACGTTTTAGCATGTTAGATATATTCATCTAACATGTTTTTTTAATTTAAGGAGGAAAGAAGATGGATTTTATACTACCAATATTAATAGCCGTAGCAACAATAATAATAGGGTTTATAATAGGTTATATTTTAAGAAGAAACATAGCTGAAGGAAAATTAAACAATGCAACTTTAAAGGCTAATGAAATTATAGATTTAGCAAAAAAAGAAGCGCTTACCAAACAAAAAGAAGCTATTGTTGAGGCTAAAGAACAAATACAAAAAATGAAAGAAAAGATGCATGAAGAAATCACCAAAGAGCAAAGAGACAGAAAAAGCGAATGGGGACAAGTAGAAAAAAGATTGCATGATAAAGAGGATATGTTAGATAAAAAACAGAATACTCTAGATACAAGAGAAGAAACTATACATAAACAGGAAGAAATTACTGTTGGCTTAGCTGATAAAACGAAAAAATTACATGATGAACAGTTAAATAAGTTACAAGAAATTTCTGGAGTTACTGTAGAAAAGGCCAAAGAATACTTGCTTAACAATGTTGAACAAGAAATAAGAGGAGAAACTGCTTTTTTAATCAGAGAAATTAAAGAAAAAGCAAAAGAAGAAGCTGATAAAGAAGCGAAAGAAATAGTTATGAGAGCTATACAAAGATGTGCAACCGATCATGTAGCAGAGGCAACTGTTTATGTTGTTTCATTGCCAAATGATGAAATGAAAGGCAGAATTATTGGTAGAGAAGGAAGAAACATCAGGACTATTGAAACATTGACAGGGGTAGATTTAATAATTGATGATACACCTGAAGCTGTTGTTTTATCAGGTTTTGATCCTGTAAGAAGAGAAATTGCTAGAATTACATTGGAAAAACTTATAACAGATGGGCGTATACATCCGGGTAGAATCGAAGAAACTTACGAAAAAGCAAAGCTTGAAGTTGAAAAAGAAATAAAAGAAGCTGGAGAACAAGCTCTACTAGAGGTTGGTATAAGTAGAATTCACCCAGAATTAGTTAAATTAATTGGACGACTAAAATATAGAACTAGTTATGGACAAAATATATTGAAACATTCTTTAGAAGTTGCACATTTATCTGCAAATCTAGCCTATGACTTAGGAGCTGACCCTGATATTGCTAGAAGAGCGGGTCTTTTACATGATATTGGTAAAGGTGTAGATCATGAAATAGAAGGAACACATGTAGAAATAGGTGTGAATCTACTACATAAATACAAAGAAAATAATTCAGTTATTCATGCAGTAGAAGCTCATCATGAAGATGTAGAAGCTCAAACAATGGAAGCTGCTATTATACAAATTGCTGATGCTTTATCGGCTGCAAGACCTGGTGCAAGAAGAGAAACATTAGAATCTTATATCAAACGTTTACAAAAACTTGAAGAAATCGCTGATGGTTTTGATGGGGTAGAAAAATCCTATGCTATTCAAGCAGGACGTGAAGTAAGAATAATGGTGAAACCAGAAGCAATTGATGACTTAGAAGCGATAAATCTAACAAGATCAATTGTCAAGGAAATTGAATCAGAAATGGATTATCCTGGACAAATAAAAGTTATGGTAATAAGAGAAACAAGATCGATTGAATATGCTAAATAAAACTTATAGAAATTTGGTTTAAAATATGAAATTATTATACTTTGGCGACATAATAGGAAAAAATGGTTTGCGTGCGCTAGATAAGTTCCTTTCAACTTATTTAAAGGAAAATGATATTGACTTTATTTTTGCTAATGGCGAAAATCTAGCAGGTGGTAAAGGTATAACTAAAAAATACTTTTTAGAAGCAAAAAGAATTGGAATAGATGGTGTGTCTACAGGTAATCATGTATTTGATAAAAGAGAAATATATGGTCAATTAAAAGAAATACCAGAAATTATAAGACCTTTAAATTATCCAGTGGGTACCCCAGGGAAAGGCTTTCATATATTTATGAAAAAAAATATGAAAGTAGGGTTAATAAATGTTTGTGGAAGAGTGTTTATGAAAACTTTAGATTGTCCATTTAGAAGCATAGAAGCAATTATTGGTAGTTTAAGAAATGAATGTGAGACGATTATTGTTGATATTCATGGGGAAGCAACTAGCGAAAAAAAAGCTTTGGGCTATTTTATTGATGGGAAAGTAACAGCAGTTTTAGGAACACATACGCATACACAAACAAATGATTCTCAATTTTTACCTAATAAGACTTTTTATATGACTGATCTCGGTATGGTTGGGGCTAAAACAAGTGTTTTAGGTGTAAAGAAAGAAGTGATTATTAATCACTTTCTGACAAGTATGCCGTTTGCACTTGAAGTTGCAGAAGAAGGCCTAGCCACAATTAATGGTATTGAATTAGATATTGATGTTGATAGTAAAGTTACAAGTTATAAAGTAATCAATCAAGATGTATGATTAATAACAGTTATATAAGGAGGCAGTCACAATGGAAGTTTTAAAAGTGTCAACTTCATCAAAACCTAATCTAGTAGCAGGTGCGCTTGCTGCAATGGTAAGGGAAAATGGAATAGCAGAAATACAAACAATTGGAGCAGGAGCTTTAAATCAAGCTATTAAAGCAATTGCTATTACTAGAAGCTTTGTAGCACCAGGTGGTATTGATATAGTCTGTATTCCTGCTTTTATAGATGTCGAAATTGATGGTGAAAAGAGAACAGCTATAAAACTTATTGTTGAAGCAAGAAAATAATTAAGTTAGAAAATTATTTAAAACTGCAGGTTTTCCTGTAGTTTTTTAATGATAAAATACTTATTATTTGATACAATAGAAATAAGTAAAAAGGAGATAATATATGTATACAACTGAGCAAATCAGAGAAAGCTTTCTTAAATATTTTGAAAACAAACAACATCAAAGGATATCGAGCTCATCATTAATTCCTGGGGAAGATCCAACATTGATGTTTGTGAATGCTGGCATGGTGCAATTTAAGAATGTCTTTTTAGGTTTGGAAGAAAGGGCATATAAAAGAGCAACTTCATCACAGAAGTGTTTGAGAATTAGTGGAAAACATAATGATTTTGAAGCTGTTGGTAGAACTCCTAGACATCATACATTTTTTGAAATGCTTGGAAATTTTTCTTTTGGAGATTATTTTAAAAAGGAAGCTATTGAATATGCTTGGGAGTTTTTAACAAAAGAATTAAAATTGCCCAAAGAACAATTATGGGTAACAATATATGAAAAGGATGAAGAATCAGGGAGTCTGTGGAAGTCTTTAACTGACATAGAACCTGATCGAATAGTAAAGCTAGGGGAAAAAGATAATTTTTGGTCTATGGGTGATATTGGTCCTTGTGGGCCGTGTACAGAAATTCATTTTGATCGAGGTGAAAAATATTCTTGCGGAGAAAAATGTGGACTTGGTAAATGTGAATGCGATAGAATAACTGAAATTTGGAATTTAGTATTCATGGAATTTAACAGAGATGAAAAAGGTGTTTTACAACCACTTCCTAAACCAAGTGTAGATACTGGTATGGGATTAGAAAGAATAGCTGCAGTAATGCAATCAGTAGATAGTAACTACGATACTGATATATTCCAACCCATTATAAAAAAAATTGAGAAATTAACCGAAATAGAATATTATAATAATGAAGAAGGATTTCCATTTAGAGTAATAGCTGATCATATTCGTTCAAGTTCTTTTTTAATTGCCGATGGCGTATTGCCGAGCAATGAAGGTAGAGGGTATATTTTAAGAAGAATACTAAGAAGAGCAGTAAGGTATGGTAAAAGTTTAAATTTAAATAGACCCTTCTTATATATACTTGTGGATACTTTAATTGATGTTATGGGCAGTGCTTATAGTGAATTAGCTGAAAAACGAGATTTTATAATAAAAGTGCTAAAGGTAGAAGAAGAAAGATTTTTAGAAACATTAAATGATGGTATTATACATACGGAAAAAATTCTTAATCAAATGAGAAAAGAAAAAAGGCTTGTAATGACAGGGAAAGAAGCTTTTTTACTATATGATACATATGGATTTCCAGTTGAATTAACTGAGGATGTTGTTAAAGAAAATAATTTTAGTTTAGATAGAGTGGGATTTATTCAAACTATGGCTAAACAAAAAGAATTAACAAGAAAAAGTAGTAGTAGAAATGATTTTAAACAAAATATAGCTTTAGCTAATGAGTTAATTAAATTGCAAGAGACAGTTTTCACTGGTTATGATAGTATGAAGGAGGAAACACAAATATTATCTATATTTTCTTTGAAGGGTGAAAAAATGGAGAAAATAGTTTTAGATGATAAAGTTATATTAATTACAAACAGAACACCTTTTTATGGTGAAAGTGGTGGACAAACTGGAGATACTGGTAAGATTTATTTGAAGGACCTTCATGTTGGAGATGTTATTGATTCAAAAAAATCAACTGATGGTAGAATTTATCATATAGCAAAATTTAATAGTGTTTTTGATATAAATAAAAAAATAATATTAAAGGTTAACAAGTTTAGGCGAGAAGCGATAATGAGAAATCATTCTGCTACTCATTTATTACATAAAGCCTTAAATCAAGTTTTAGGTAAACATGCTGTCCAAAAAGGTTCTTTTGTTGATGATAAGTATCTTAGATTTGATTTTTCTCATTTTGAAAACTTAACAAAAAAAGAAATTGAAATTATTGAAGATTTAGTTAATCAATTTATTTTAGAACATGTTGATGTCAAATTTCAAAATTTACCTATTTTGGAAGCTAAAAAAATAGGGGCTACTGCTATTTTTGGAGAAAAGTATGGGGATGAAGTAAGAGTTGTAACTATGGGTGATACATCCTTAGAATTTTGTGGAGGAACACATGTTAGCAATTCTAGTCATATTGGTAGCTTTAAAATATTAAATGAAAGTAGTATAGGTGCAGGGTTAAGAAGGATTGAAGCTTGTACAGGCTTAGAAACTATTAAAAAAAGTAGAGAGGCTGACTACTTGATTCATGAACTAAGTAAACATTTAAAGGTTCCACCTAAAGAACTTAATTCAAAAATAGTTAATTTGCAAAAAGAATTAAAGGAACTTACCTTCGAAAAACAAAAATTAAATATGAACTTAGCAAAAAAGGCAGTTACTAAATCAATAGAGAAAGTAGAAGAAATTAATGGTATACCTGTTCTTATTGAAGAGTTTTCTGGTAAGTCTATGGATGAATTAAGACAGATTTCTGATATGTATAGAGATAAATTAGGTTCAATCTTAGTCGTATTAGGATCAAAAGAAAAGGATAGAGTAAATCTATTAATTTCAGCAACAAAAGATTTAGTTAAAAAAAATATAAGTGCAGGGAGTATAATTAAAGCTATAGCACCAATTGTTGGAGGAGGAGGCGGTGGCAGGCCAGACATGGCACAAGCCGGAGGCAAAATTCCTGGTAAACTAACACAAGCATTAATGGAAGTGAAAAATATTTTGTGATTGGAGGTCAGTTATGAATTCAATGGAAAATACTGTAAGATTTACAGGTGAAGAAATGGCAGAACAGACTATTAAGGAGGTTCTTGGAAAGGTCTATCAAGCGTTAGAAGAAAAAGGTTATAACCCTATTAATCAAATATCAGGGTATTTGTTATCAGGCGATCCTGCATATATAACTAGTTATAATAATGCTAGAGCTTTAATTCATCAAATTGATAGAGATGATATAATAAGACATTTAGTAAGATCTTATTTAAAATAATGAGATTTATAGGATTGGATTATGGTCAAAAAAGAATTGGAATTGCAATTAGTGACTTATCTAATACAATCGCATCAACGTACACGGTTTTAATTAATAACAAAAATTTAATAAATGAATTACAAAATATTGTTATTAAAGAAAAAATCACTCATATAGTGATAGGTCTGCCTCTTCATATGAATGGAGATAAAGGGGATAAGGCAAAATTAGTAGAAGAGTTTGGAAATAGTATAAAAAGTAACTTAGAACTAGAAATAATTTATGAAGATGAAAGATTAACCACAGTTTCTGCAGAGAGAATATTAATTGAAGGTTCTGTTAGAAGAAATAAAAGAAAAAGTAAGATTGATGCTTTAGCTGCAACATTCATACTTCAAAAACATCTTGATAAGCAAAAATGACACAAATCATAATTTATGCTATAATTAACGAAATTGCAAAGAGGAAGGAATAATATCATGGAAAATATTGATGAAAAAGATGTCGTAATATTGACTGATGAAGAAGGCTTAGAACATCAGTTTATTATAGTAGACATGGTTGAAGTAGAAACTGGAGTTTATGCCATGTTAATGCCATTAGAAATTGAAGGCGAAGATGATGATTACTATGTAATTATGAAAGTAATAAAAGAAGATGATGAAGAAGTATTGATGACAATTGAGGATGATGATGAGTATAAAGCAGTAGCTCAAGCAATTGAAGAACTATACTCAGAAGAAAATGAAGAAGATCAAGAAATTATTGACTCAATTAGTGATCAGTAAATTTAGAGGTGGTTAATTGAGAAATAAGAAGGTTATAGTTCAAAGTGCTCGTTCAGGTAGGTCAAGAAGAAATAATAATAAGAAAAATAGCAATATAAAAATAGCTTTAATTTTTATATTGCTATTTGCTATAGTAATTGGCGGGATTAATGTTGCGAATTCACTTAGCAAACCCAATATTAAAGGGGAAGTGATTTTTACAATTGATAAAGGTTCAAGTTTAAGTGAAATAAGTAATGTATTAAAAGAAAATGAGATTATTAAATCACCAACAGCCTTTAAAATTTATTGTAGATTATTTGCAGATAGTACTAAATTTAAAGCAGGTTTTTATAAAATTGATAGACCAATAAATATGAAAAATTTAACTAAACTCTTAAATAAAGGGACTAATATCGAACAAGGTGTTAAAGTTACAATACCAGAAGGTTTTGTTATTACTCAAATAGCATCATTATTTGAAAGCAAAGATTTAGGTAATAAAAATGAGTTTTTAGACTTAGCTAAGACTGGAGAATTTGATTATGAATTCTTACAATTTGAAGCTAGTTCGTCTTTGAAATATAAGCTTGAAGGTTTTATTTATCCTGATACATATTATTTCTTTGAAGACGCTACTAGTGAAGATATTATCGAAATTTTATTAAATACATTTGAAAAAAAAGTTTGGGAAAAACTTAAAACAGCCTCAAATGAAAAAGGATATAATCATTTACAATTATTAACAATAGCTTCAATAGTTGAAAAAGAAGCTGTAGTAGATAATGAAAGAGATAAAATAGCCGGGGTTTTCTTTAATCGATTAGAGATTGATATGAGTCTACAGTCATGTGCTACAGTTCAATATGCATTGAATAAAGAAAAATTTTCTAAAGTTGTCACACTTGAAGAAACACAAATTCCTTCGCCTTATAATACATATAGATATCCAGGTCTTCCACCTGGACCAATAAGTAACCCAGGTATTAAATCAATTGAAGCTGTTATTAATCCAGATACAAATAAGTATTTGTATTTCGTAGCTAAAGGAGATGGTTCCCATTATTTCAGTCTAACATACGATGAACATTTAGAGGCAATCCAAAAATATCTAAAATAAAGGAAAAATAAATGAATTATATAGAAGTATTGTCTCCTGCAGGAAATTTAGAAAAATTGAAAATAGCTTATCTATATGGAGCAGATGCAGTTTATGTAGGTGGTAAAGAATTTAGTTTAAGATCAAAAGCAGGGAATTTTGATCTGGAACAATTAAAAGAAGCAAAAAAAATAAGCATTCAATTGGGTAAAAAAATATACATAGCTTTAAATATTTTTGCTCACAATGATGACTTAAATCCTATAATAGAATATTTAAAAAAACTTGATTCTATAAAGTTGGATGCAATGATAATTTCTGATCCAGGTATTATTTATTTAGCAAAAAAATATGCTCCTAATACACCTATACATTTAAGTACACAAAGTAACACATTAAATTGGGCAGGTTGCCAGTTCTGGCTTGAACAAGGTTTAGAGCGAGTAGTTTTAGGAAGAGAAGTAACATTAAATGAAATGGCCAATATAAACAAAAAAACAGAAGTGGAACTAGAAGCGTTTGTTCATGGTGCAATGTGTATGGCTTATTCTGGAAGATGTATGTTAAGTATGCATTTGACTGGTAAAAGCGCTAATAGTGGTAGTTGTACACATCCTTGTAGATGGGAATATTATGTAGTTGAAAAACAAAGAAATGATCAATTTATGCCTATAGAAGAAGATGAAAGAGGTACTTATATATTTAACTCAAAAGATTTATGTATGTTACCTTATTTAGAAAAATTTATTGATGCTGGTGTTAAGAGTCTTAAAATTGAAGGCAGAATGAAGAGCATTCATTATGTGGCTACTGTTACTAAAGCATATAGAGAAGCTGTGGATGTTATTGAAAATAGTGGAGATTTCAAAGCAGCAATTCCAAGACTTATGAATGAATTAAATGGAATTGGGGAAAGAGAATATACAACAGGTTTTTATCTTGAAGAAAAAGATGATAATATGCAACAATATGAACCATTAAAAGTTGAAAAAAATATTAAATTCGTTGGAAAGGTATTAGAAATATTTGATAACGAAATACTAATAGAACAAAGAAACAAGTTTCTTGTTGGAGATACTTTAGAAATATTAGTGCCTATTGGCGAAAATATAAATATTAAAATTTTGAGTATTGTTAACGAATTGGGAGACTATGTTGATAGTGCTCCCCACCCAAAAGAAAAATTATTAATAAATAAGGTTCCAGGAATAGTAATTGGTTCATTATTAAGGATTAGGAGTTAGAATGATAAATTTAAAACCAGATTACTTTGTAAATGATATATATGATATAGATTTTACTGTTTTGAAAAATCATCGAATAAATTCAATGCTATTAGATTTAGATAATACTTTGGTGCCATTTAAAATAAACAAACCAGATAATAAAGTTATTGAATGGATTAATAAAGCAAAAAAAGAAGGATTTAAGATTTGTGTAGTTTCTAATGCATACCCAAGAAGAGCACAAATAATTGCTAATTTATTAGAACTTCCAGTTATATATATGGCTAAAAAGCCATTTAAAAAGGGAGTAGTTGATAGTTTAAAAATACTAGATAGCACTAATAAAGAGGCAATATTAGTTGGAGATCAAATTTTTACTGATATATTAGCAGCTAAACTAGCAGGAGTTAAATGTATTTTAGTGGAACCAATAACTAAGAGCGATTTTTTTATGACCAAAATATACAGAGTTTTTGAGTTTTTTGTTAAAAGACATTTAATCAAGGAGAAAATGAAGTAATGCGAAACTTACTAGGTATTATCGGAAAACCTTTAGGACATAGCCTTTCACCATTACTGCATAATAAGGCCATAGAAAAGTTAGAAGCAAATTATAAATATGAAAGTTGGGAACTAGACCATTCAGAATTAGAACAATTTTTAAAGAGAGTCAAAGAAAATGAGAGTTTAGTCTCAGGATTTAATGTTACAATTCCATACAAAGAAGAAATAATGAATTTTTTAGATGAACTTGATCCATTAGCAAGTAAACTAAAAGCCGTAAATACTGTCAAATATGAAAATGGAAAATTAAAAGGTTATAATACAGATGGGTTAGGGCTTCTAGAAACATTGAATAAAAACAATGTAAAATATGAAAATAAAAATATTTTGATTTTGGGCAGTGGCGGTGCATGTAAAGGTGTCGCCTTATTTTTAGCAAATAAAAATATTGGTGAAATTGATATAGTTGCAAGAAATATAAAAGAGGGTTCTTTTATAAGGGATGAATTAATTAAGATGGAAGTTCCCAGTAAATTTATTTTATGGGAAAATTTATCAGTTTTAGATGTTGAAGAATATCAAATTATTATTCAAACTACTCCTATAGGCATGAAAGAAAATGATGTTGAAATAGATTTTCCATATTCAAAATTGACAAGTCGGCATACAATGCTTGATATTATTTATAATCCTATTGAAACAAAATTTTTAAAGAGCGGAAAAAAATATGGAGCTAGCTGTATAAATGGGCTAGAAATGCTGGTATATCAAGGTTTCTATAGTTTCAAAATTTGGACTGGCTTAGAAGAAGACACAGATTTAATGTTAGAAGTAGCATTGGAAAAACTTGGAGGCAAGTGTGAATAATATTATTTTAATTGGCTTTATGGCTGTTGGAAAAACAACGATTAGTAAATACCTAAAAGGAATATTTGGTTATTCACTATTTGATATTGACAAAATAATTGAAAAAGAAGAAAAGTTATCAATAACTGAAATATTTCAAAAAAAAGGCGAAGAATATTTTAGAACGATAGAAAAAAAAATAGCACTAAGATTACTACATCGAAATAATAATATTATAAGTACAGGTGGTGGTCTTTTTCTTAATGATGAAATAAGGGAACTGGCCTTGAAAAATAATTTTGTTGTATTTCTTGACTTGGATATTGTTGAAGTATATAAAAGAGTAAATAGAAATGATTTCAGACCTTTAGCTAAAGGAAAAACTTTAATAGAGTTAAAAGAAATTTACGAAAAAAGATTACCTCTATATCTTAAAGCCAATGTGCGTATTAGCACTGATAATAAAAAACCTAACCAAATTGCCGAAGAAATTAAAGAAAAATATTATAAATGGTTAAATAAGGAGCTTTAATATGATTGATAAAATTATACTTGAAAAGACAATAGAAAAATTAACATCTAAAGGTTGTGAATTTGCAGAAATTTATTTTGAATCAAAAAGCACTTTAGGTTTAGTTCTTGATAATAAAAAAATAGAAAGAATAACTAGAGGCAGTAGAATGGGTGCTGGGTTAAGAGTTATTTATAATGGAAGAACCTATTTTGCTTTTACAGAAGATTTGAGTGAAAAAGCGTTGTTTAAAATTGCTAATGATTTGGCTAATAAAGAAACTGGGAATAATATACTGAAAGAATCAAATTATACTCTTGATGAAGGCTTATCTGATTACTGGTATAGCCAAAATATAGATAAAGGTACATTAAAAGAAAAAGCAAACTTACTTCTACATTTGAATAATCTAGCTTGGAAAGACAAAGGCTCCTTAACACAATTAACATTATCGTATGGAGATGTAAATCAAGATATATTTATTATGAATTCTAATGGAGTATATATTCAAGATACAAGACCAAGAACTAAGGCTATTATTCAAGGTGTTTTTCAAAAGAATAATAAAATCCAAAGTGCATATGATGTAGTTGGAGCTCTTGGTGATTATAGTTATATAAAAACAAGAGATATGGACAAATTATTAACAGGTGTCAAAGTAAAAGGTGAAAACTTATTAAAAGCAAAAGAAGCACCTAGTGGTACGATGCCAGTCGTTGTATCAGGTGAAGCTGGAGGAACTATGGTTCATGAGGCATGCGGTCATGGACTAGAGGCAGATATAGTAAAAAGAGGTATGTCAGTATATGGGAATAAAATAGGTCAAAAAGTAGCATCAGAATTAATTACTGTTGTAGATGATGGAACAATTAAAGGACGGTATGGTTCTAGTTTTTTTGATGATGAAGGAACTAAAACTAGAGAAAATATTTTGATTGAAGATGGAATGCTAAAAGGGTACATGAGTGATTTACAATCAGCTAAAGAACTCAATATCAAACCTAGTGGGAATGGTAGAAGAGAAAGTTATCAGTCCTTGCCTATAACTAGAATGACTAATACTTATATAAGAAAAGGAAAAGAAAGCAAGGAAAATATAATATCTTCTGTTAGTAATGGTTTATTTGTTAAACATATGGGTGGAGGACAAGTTAATACTGCAACTGGAGATTTTGTTTTTGAAGTTTCTGAAGGATATATGATAAGAAATGGAAAGATAGGAGAACAAGTTAGAGGTGCTACTTTAATTGGTAATGGACCTGAAGTATTAAATGAAATAGATATGGTTGGCAATGATTTTGGATATTCACTTGGCACATGTGGCAAAGATGGACAAGGGGCTCCCGTAGCAGATGGTCAGCCAACTTTAAGAATACCTAATTTAGTTGTAGGGGGTACAAATTAATGAAAAATCTTACAGATGCTATTGATTATGGATTAAGCAAGGGTTGTAAAGATGTGGAATTATATGTTGAAAAAAGCGAGGAATTAAACGTAGAGATAAGACTAGGAGAAATTGATAAATATCAAGAATCTAAATCTCAAGGCATAGGGATAAGAGTTATAGTAGGGGACAGACAAAGTTTAGTATATGGTACTAGCGATAAAATAGTTGATTTACAAAAAGGTATTAATGAAGCTATTGAAATCATAGAATTTATGGATGAAGATGAAATTGTATTAAATGGTAACGAGCAATTTCAAAGAACAATAGAAAGTACAAACATTTTAGATACAACATTTGAAGATAAAGTTAAATATATAATAAAACAAGAAGAAGATGGTATTAGCAAAAAGGCTGATAAAGCATTAGTTGAAAGTACTATATATGACGAAAATAAATATTCTAAATTAATTATAAACTCTAGAGGATTAATGAAAAAAGAGTCTGGTAGTTATTGTGGCAGTTCAATTTCTCTTGCAATTAATAAAGAAGGTGTTAATGAAACAGGTTATTCTTACTATTATACTAGAGACTTTAATGAACTTTTAAAGCAAGATCTAGGTAAGGAAGCATATGCAAAGGCTTATGAAATGATTGGTGCTGGAATGGTAAGTACACAAAAATATTTAACTCTTTTTACTCCAGATGTTGTTGTTGACTTGATGAGGCTATTAGCCTATTCTTTTAATGGAGAAAATATTTATAAAGGTAAATCCTTATTTAAAGATAAATTAGGAGAAAAAGTAATT
This sequence comes from Bacillota bacterium, assembly GCA_024635925.1. Taxonomy (GTDB): domain Bacteria; phylum Bacillota; class TC1; order TC1; family TC1; genus WTXA01. Next base: position 36,360 of record JAGXHY010000008.1, read on the forward strand.
TCAGATAAATTAAATATTGTTGATAATGGCTTGGAAATTGGAGCTTTAGGTTTTAGTCATTTCGATGGTGATGGCATTAATATTCGAGAAAATAGAATAATTGATAAAGGCATATTTTCGGGTGGTTTATATAATTTATCTATAGCCCAAAAATTAGGTCTAAAAACTACTGGTAATGCATCAAGATCATATGGTTCTTTGCCAAGTATTGGCTATCATAATTTGTATATAGAAAATGGAAATACAAAAATTGCTGAGATGGTGAAAGAAATGAATAATGGAATAATAATTAAAGAACTAATGGGACTGCATATGGCAAATCCTATTACAGGTGAATTTTCTTTAGGAGCATCAGGACTAAAAGTTATTAATGGTAAAATTTCAAGTGGATTTAGAGGAGTAACAATTTCTGGCAACATACTAGAAATACTCTCAAATGTATTAGCTATAGGTGATGATTTTCAAAGGAGAACATCAGTCGGCGCACCATCTTTATTAATCCAAGATGTGATAGTCAGCGGTAGTTAAAAGCATCTATTTATGATATAATTTGAAAAAGAGATAAAAAGAGGAAAATTATGAAGATATTAATTGTTAATGGTCCGAATTTAAACGCATTAGGACAAAGGGAAAAAGATATTTATGGTACAGATACTTTGGAAGACCTTGAAAATCAATGTATATCATATGGAGCATCAAATGGAATAGAAGTTCTTGTTTATCAATCTAATATTGAAGGGGAGATTATCAACTACCTTTATAAGATGAAAGATATTGTTAATTATATTATAATTAACCCTGGAGCTTTGACACATTATGGTTATTCTTTAAGAGATTGTATTTCAGCTATAGAAAATGATGTACTTGAAGTGCATTTATCTAATATTGATAATAGAGAAGAGTTTAGAAAAACCTCTGTAATTACTCCAGTAGCCTGTGGTAAAATATCTGGATTAGGTAAAGAAGGATATATACTTGCTATAAACTACTTTATTTTGAAAAATGAAAAGTAATAGTATATTAAAAATACAAAAGTGTTTGTTAAATGATGCATACTTGTTTACTACTAAAAATAATATAAATTATCTATTAGAAATTGGGAATTTTGAAGGCAATCTATTAATAACAAAAAATGATGTAATATTTTTTACAGATTTCAGATATTTTGAAGAAGCTAGTAAAGAACTACCTATAGAGGTTGTTAACTTTTTGGGAAAGAAACTTGAGTGCATAAATATGCACATAAAAAGATTAGGAATAACTAAGATATATTTCGAAAAAGATTTGCCATATATTCAAGCTATATCAAATCAAAAATTTTTTAAATCAAAAGCTGTTTCATATGAAATGGGCTTATCTCTAATAGATGAATTAAGATTAATAAAAAATGAAAACGAAATCGTATTACTTAAAAAAAGCGCAGATATTAATAATGAAATATTCAAAAGACTACTAAAAGAAGTTAAATTAGGGGTTACTGAAATAGAGTTAAAGTGCTTTTTAGAAAATCAAATTAGAAAACTTGGTGGTGAGGGAAGTAGTTTCGACTTGATAGTACTTTTTGGAAAAAAGAGTAGTATGCCTCACGGTATTTCAGGCGAGTCTAAGTTAAGTTACAATACACCAATTTTAATTGATATAGGTGTTAATTATAAAGGTTATGCCTCAGATATGACTAGAACAATTTACTTTGGTAAACCAGATAAAGAGTTTTTAGATATATATAAAATAGTTAAAGATGTTCAAAAAAAAGCATTAGATTTGGTCAAACCTGGCACAAGAATAAAAGACATTGACCAAATGGTTAAGGATACTTTAGCTATTAAAGGGTATGTTTTAGGTCATAGCACTGGACATGGTGTTGGATTAGACATACATGAAGCCCCATTTATTAATGTTAATAATGAGAGCTTACTTGAAAAGAACATGGTTATAACAATTGAACCTGGTATATATATTAATAATAAATTTGGTATAAGAATTGAAGATTTAGTTTTAGTTACAAATAATGGATATGAAATATTATCAAATATAGATAAAGAACTAATTGTTGTATAATGAAAGGAGATTTTAATTGATATCTACAAGTGATTTTAAAACAGGAATGACTATAGAATTTGATAATGAACTATTTACAATTGTGGAATTTCAACATGTTAAACCAGGAAAAGGCGCTGCATTTGTACGTACAAAATTAAAAAATAGACGATCAGGTGCTATAGTTGAAAAAACATTTAGATCAGGCGAAAAGGTCGAGAAAGCACATTTAGAAAAGAAAGAAATGCAGTATTTATATAATGAAGGTGATGTATATAACTTTATGAATACTGAAACTTATGATCAAATTTCATTATCAGCTATTCAATTAGGTGAAGATAACATTAAATTTTTAAAAGAAAATATGATGATACAAGTTATGTTTTATGGTGAAGAGACAATAGGTGTTGATTTACCAACAACAGTAATACTAAAAGTTGTTGAAACAGAACCTGGAGTAAAAGGGGATACAGCATCAAATGTTACGAAAGCTGCTACTGTAGAAACTGGAGCAATAATTAAAGTTCCAATGTTTGTTAATGAAGGTGATGAATTAGTTATAGATACACGAAATGGCGATTATATATCAAGAAATTAAAATTTAGGAGGAATTATTTATGAGTGAAACAGAAAAAAACACACAATCAGGTAAAATTAAAATTGCTGATAATGTGGCGGCAGCTATCGCAAATATTGCTGCACAAGAAGTTGAAGGTGTGGTAAAGGTTATAGGTAGCTCTACTTCCCAAATATCAGAAATGTTTGGAAAAAAGAATTTATCTAAAGGCGTAAAAATTAATATGAATGAAGAAGGAACTAATATAGAATTAGCATTAGTTATTGTTCATGGCATCAATATAGTTCAAATTGCTGAGCAAGTACAAAAAAATGTTAAAGAAGCAGTAGAGTCTATGACAGGTATTATTGTAAAAAATGTTGATATCACTATAAGTGATATTGTATTTGAAGAAAAAAAAGAGGAAGTAAAGGAGTAAATTATGATTAGACGAATTTTGTCTATACTTATTCTTTTTATTATTGTAGTTTTAACTTTTGCAGAAACAATGGTATGGTTATTAGATATAGATTTAAATCTATCAAATAATTATATTAATTTAGGAGTTTTTGCTCTATCATTACTCACCTTATTCATTTTATCAGGTGGTAGCAACAAAAAAGAATCTCAGAAGAAAATTTATATCAAGCAAGATAAAGATAGTGTAATAATCACTGAAAATGCTATTAATCAAATGGTAGAAAATGCAATTAATAAAGTTTCTGAAGTTATGTCAAGCGATATTAAAATTAGTTATAATAAAGAAAAGAAAATTACCTTAAAAGTTGCTCTTGTTTTAGATGTTGGTAGTAATCTTCCTAAAGTCACAGAAAATGTTGAACAAAATGTTCGGCAAGTATTTATTGGATTAATGGAAGAAAACTTTGAAAGTGTGCAAGTAGTTATTAAAGGATTTAGAGATGGATCAACAAATATAAAGTAAATTTAAAGACGAGGTGCTAAGTGAGCAGAAGAGAGTCTAGAGTGTATGCTATGGAAATAATTTACCAAAAAGAATTAGGAACTTATGAAAATTTAGGACAACTAAAAGTTAACATGAAAATTAAAGATGAAATTTTTGGTAATACTTTGATAGATAAGATGGAAGTAGATAAAGAATCCATAGTTAAAAATATAAATAATTGCTTAATGGACTGGAGTTTTACTAGACTTGGTTTTTTAGAACGTAGTATTCTATTATTAGGATTTACAGAAATGAATAAATTTCAAGAAATACCTTTACACGTTTCTTTAGACGAATGGGTTGACATAACTAAAGAATATTGTGGTGAAGATGCAAAGAAATTAGTAAATGGTGTGTTAAACAAATACAAAAATATTTTAATACAAGATGGAATAAGAATTGATTAAGTTGTATTATTAAATTATAGCAAAGAAGAAACTATCACACCGTGTGGTAGTTTTTTTTAAAGAAATATTATGTAATATATAATAATGTTAATATAAATATTATGTTATAAGTCTATTGTCAATTTCCTTAAAAAATGTTAATCTATCTTTTAGCGGGATATTGAAAAGACTAATAAAATTATAAATATATAGTTTCAAATTTAGTTTAAATAAAGGCCGATTTATAGTCATTATCTTGATAAAAAATTATTGCTAGTGATGTGACATCAAATAAAAAAATGAAAAAATTATTTATTAGTTTTTTCATTTAGTATTGTGTTTCGAAGCAAATAAGTTTGCAAGAAAACAAATTTTAGTTACTGCTCTTTATATTATATGAGCAGATTAATCTTAAGGAGGACTTCTCAAAAATGTATAAAATTGTAAAAAAAGAGATGCTCAATCCTAGTGTGGTTTTAATGGATGTATATGCACCAGATATCGCTAGGGTATGTAAAGCAGGACAATTTATTGTTCTAAGAATTGATGAGGTAGGAGAAAGAATACCTTTGACAATAGCTGATTTTTTTCCAGAAGAAGGATTAGTTAGAATTGTTACTCAAGCTGTAGGATATACAAGTCGTAAATTAATGAATATGAGCCAAGGGGACAGTTTTCTTGATTTTATTGGACCACTTGGTCAAGAGAGTGAAATTGAAAATTATGGAACTGTATTATGCGTTTGTGGTGGTTTAGGTATTGCTCCGATGTTTCCAATTGCTAGAGCACTTAAAAAAGCTGGGAACAAAGTGATTACTGTTGTTGGTGCAAGAAATAAAGAACTATTAATTTGGGAAGATATTTTAAAAGAAGTTAGTGACGAATTCTACATAACAACTGATGATGGTTCATGTGGAACAAAAGGGCTATGCACTATTGTTACTAAAGAAATATTAGATAGAGAAAAAATTGATCATGCATGGGCTATAGGACCTGTGATTATGATGAAATTTACAGCTCTTTTAACAAAAGAATACAATGTTCCTACTACTGTTAGTATGAATCCAATAATGGTAGATGGTACAGGTATGTGTGGGGCATGTAGATTGGAAGTTGATGGTAAGACAAAATTCGCTTGTGTTGATGGTCCAGAATTTGATGGACATAAAGTCAATTGGGATCTTTCTATGAAAAGAATGAATATATATAAAGCTAAGGAAGCAATTTCTTTAGAAAAAGCTATAAAGGGAGGTTTTTAAAATGGCACTAAATTTAAATAGAGTGGATATGCCAAACAGAGATCCGAATGCTAGAAACAAAGACTTTATAGAAGTTGCTGAAGGTTATGATGTAGCTATGGCTGAAGAAGAAGCCAGCAGATGTTTGAATTGTAAGAAACCACTATGTAGAAGTGGTTGTCCAGTAAATATAGATATTCCAAGATTTATTAATCAAGTTACAAAAAAAGATTATGACGCCGCATATTATACGTTAAAAGAATTTAGTCTTTTACCAGCTGTTTGTGGAAGAGTATGTCCTCAGGAACATCAGTGCGAAGGTGCATGTATTTTAAATCCTAAAAAAGGAGCAATTGGTATTGGTAGACTAGAAAGATATGTAGCTGATAAATTTAGAGAAAGCGGTAAAGAGGAAGCTTTAAAAAAAGAAGCACCGACAGGTAAAAAAGTTGCAGTTCTTGGTGGAGGACCAGCTGGATTATCCTGTGCTTATGACTTAGCTAAATTAGGTCATGAAGTTACTATCTTTGAAGCACTACACACCTTAGGAGGCGTGTTAATGTATGGTATTCCTGAATTTAGACTACCCAAGAATATTGTTGAAAAAGAAATAGAAAACATAGAAAAGCTTGGGGTGAAAATAGAAATAAATAGTGTTGCAGGAAGAGTTAATACTGTGGAAAAATTAATGAAAGAAGATGGTTTTGATGCTGTGTTTATTGCTACAGGTGCAGGCTTGCCATACTTTTTAAATATTCCTGGTGAAAATTTAAATGAAGTTTACTCTGCTAATGAATATTTAACTAGAATTAATCTTATGAAAGCCTATAAATTCCCTGAATATGATACTCCAGTTTTTGTTGGAGATAAAGTAGCTGTGATAGGGGCTGGTAATGTGGCTATGGATGCAGCAAGAGTCTCTAAAAGACTTGGAGCTAAAGAGGTTTACATAGTCTATAGACGTTCTAAAGATGAAGTGCCAGCTAGACTTGAGGAATTAGAGCATGCAGAAGAAGAGGGCATAAAATTACAACTATTAACTAGTCCTATTGAAGTGTTAGGTGATGATAATGGTCATGTTACTGGATTACGTTGTGTTAGTTATGAATTAGGAGAACCTGATGAAAGTGGAAGAAGGAAACCAGTTGAAATACCAAACTCAGAGTTTGATATGCCTATAGATATGGTCGTTATGGCAATAGGCCAAGGACCTAATCCTCTATTATTGGAAACTGCTAAGGGTTTAGATTTAAACAAAAGAGGTAATATTATAGCAGATGACTATGGAAAGACTTCTATTGATGGAGTTTTTGCTGGTGGAGATATTGTTACAGGCGCAGCAACAGTTATACTAGCCATGGGAGCAGGTAAAAATACTGCTGCTAGCATTCATGAATATTTGATGAGTAAATAGGTTATAAATAATTAAAATATATTAAGTTACATTTAAGGAGGAAATTATATGTCAGTAAATTTATTAGATGGGAAATCCATTGCTAAAGATATTAGAGAAGAGGTTAAAGCAGAAGTTGTTGCTTTAAAAGAACAAGGTGTTGAACCTAAAATGGCAGTAATACTATGTGGAGATGATCCTGCTAGTGTTTTTTATGCACAAAGCAAAGAAAAAGCAGCAGCTAAAGTTGGAATTGGCTTTGAATTCTATAATCTTCCAGCTTCTACCCCAGAAGAAGACCTACTAGCATTAGTTGATAAATTAAACAAAGATGAAGCAGTACATGGAGTTATGATTGAATTACCTCTACCTAAACATATAAATAAAGAGTTAGTAATGGAAGCAGTTTTACCTGAAAAGGATGTTGATGGAATACACCCTAAAAACAGAGGTTATATTTTAAGTGATGGACCTGGTTTATTTCCAGCAACACCGCAAAGTTGCATTGAACTATTATTGAGAAGTGGTGTTGAAATTAAAGGTAAACATGCAGTTATAGTTGGACGTGGAGAAACTGTAGGTAAACCTTTAGTATTCTTATTATTAAAACATAACCCAACTATCACTATATGTCATTCAAGAACAGTAGATTTAGCTTCATTTATAAAACAAGCTGATATAGTAATTGCTGCAGTCGGCAGACCTAAGATGATTACAAAAGATATGATCAAGCCTGGTGCCATCGTGGTAGATGCCGGTATAAATGAAATAGAAGGTGGATATTGTGGCGATGTTGATTTTGATGAAGTAAAAGATGTTGCTAGTTTGATTTCTCCAGTGCCAGGTGGTGTTGGGTCTTTAACTACAGCTATCATATTCAAGAATTTATTAAAAGGTTTAAAAATACAAAAAGGATTATAAGGGGTAGAAAATGAATAAATATTTTGATAAATCATATAGAGAAATATTAGCGGAAGCTAAGTCATCTAAACCAACTCCAGGTGGAGGAAGTGCGTCGGCAATAGTTGCATGTATGGGAAATGCTATGGTATCGATGGTAGCTAATCTTACATCAGGAAAAGAAAAATATGCTGAACATCAAGAAAAAATTGATGCTTTACTAATAAAAACAGAAGATATAATGGAGAGATTAGAAGACTTAGTAGATCAAGATATGCAAGTTTTCAGTAAGTTTATGACAGCTATTAAAATGCCTAAAAATAATGAAGAAGAAAAATCAGTCAGATCAAAAGCTATGGAAGCTGCAAGTATAGTAGCTACAGAAGTTCCATTAAATATTGCTGAAACTTGTGTGGAAATAATTGTTCTGTCTGCAGAAATATGTTCATATGGAAATAAGGGCGCTATTAGTGATGTTGGTATTGGAGCATATGTTGCAGAATCAGCAATGTATGGAGCGATTTTAAGTGTTGATATTAATCTAGGTGGAATCAAAAATGAAGCTTTTGTTAAAGAAACTACACAGAAAAGAAACGAATTGATTGAAAAAGCAACAAAAGCAAGGGAAAAGGCGATTACTATTGTAAGAGAAAGAATGTAGTTTAATATATTAAAGAGTAGTAAATATTTACTACTCTTTTTTTATATTTATGTATTTAGAAATATATTTTTGGTATAATTGTAAGCATATGATTGAGGTGATATAGGATGGTAGATACTTTAGAAAAAGAAATTAGAACTATTACTGTCAAAGAATTAAATGATTATGTTAAGAGTATTCTAGAAAATGATCAAATTATAAGCAATATTTGGATTAAAGGAGAAATTTCTAATTTAAAACATGCTATGTCTGGTCACTATTATTTTACTTTAAAAGATGATGAAGCTAGTATTTCTGTTGCCCTTTTTAAAACATATGCAAATAATCTTAAATCAAAACTAAAAGTAGGACAGGAAGTATTAATAAAAGGTAAAATTTCTATATATCAAAAGACCGGTAGTTACCAACTATATGCCCAGTACATCGAGGAAATTGGAATGGGGAATATATTTCTGCAAATAGAACAACTAAAACAAAAACTACAAAAAGAGGGTCTATTTGATAGTAAATATAAAAAGGTATTGCCAGATAAAGTTGAAAGAATTGGTGTGGTAACTTCAAGTAAAGGTGCTGTCATTCATGACATTCAAAAAGTAGTTAATAAAAGAAACCCTTTTGTTGAAATAATTATTTATCCAGTAACTGTACAAGGAAATACAGCAGCTGAAGAAATAATAAAAGGAATTGAGATATTTAACAGATATAAAAAAATTGATATAATTATTGTTGGCCGAGGTGGAGGCAGTTTAGAAGATTTAATGGCCTTTAATAGTGAAAATGTTTTAAGAGCTATCTTTGCATCAAAAATTCCAGTTATTTCTGCTGTTGGTCACCAAACTGATACTACATTATGTGATTATGTTGCTGATATAAGAGGGGCGACTCCATCTCATGCAGCAGAAATTGCAACTATTAGTTTATCAGATAATTTCATTTGGTTAAAAAATAGACTAAAAACAAATTATAAAAGAATCAGTAGATTAATTAATGAGTATTATATAAATCAAGACCTTATTATTGAGAAATTTAAAGTATTCTCAAGCAAAAAGGACTTATTAGAAAAAAAATTAGAAACAAGTTTTAAAAGTATCGAAAGTAATTATAAAAGACTAATAGAATTAAATAAAAAAAATCTTATGCATCAGGGTGAAAAACTTAATTTACTAAGTCCATTATCAATATTAACAAAAGGCTATTCCATAGTATATGATGATCAAAAAAAAATTATAACAGATTCAAACATGATAAATATTGGAGAATATATAGATATTAGGATGATTAAGGGTACAATTAAATGTTTGGTTGAAGGAAAGGAATACTTTGATGAAAAATAATAAAAAGTTTATTGAGTTAATGGCAGAATTAGAAAATATAGTAAGTGATTTAGAAAAAGATGACTTAGATATTGAAGATGGCTTATTAAAGTTTGAACAAGGATTAAAACTTTTTAGACTATGCCAAGACAAATTAAATAATATTGAAGCCAAAACAAAAGTTTTAAAAGAAGAAAATGAAGAGTTCTTTTTAGATAATTTGGAGGAATGATGTCATTAGAATTTTTAAAGGAATATGAAATAATAATTAATGAAAATATTAAATTTAATCTTGATAAGATTAGAAATTTAGATAAAAGCCAATCATCGATTATAGATGGTATGGAATATGCATTATTATCAGGTGGTAAAAGGATTAGACCTGCACTATGTATTTTAGGATCTTTAATTGGTGGTTTAGAAAAATCAAAAGTCTTAAACTTTGCTTCAGGTATTGAATTTATACACACTTATTCTTTAGTTCATGATGATTTACCTGGTATGGATAATGATAGTCTAAGAAGAGGCAAACCTACTTGTCACCTTAAATATAGTGTGGGAGAGGCTATACTTATTGGAGACTCATTATTGACACATGGAATTTTATTATTACTAGATAGTATTGACGGTGTTAGATTGGAAAATCAAATAAAAGCTACAAGGTTAATGCTAGAAGCTATAGGATTATTAGGAATGATAGGAGGTCAGTCAGCCGACTTAAAGCAAGAAAAATCTTGTGACTGTGGTTTAAAAGAATTAGAATATATACATAAGCATAAAACAGGCAAATTATTAGAAGGTGCTCTTTTAAGTGGTGCTTTATTAGCTAATAGCAGTGAAAATATCCTTAATGATCTTTTAGGCTATGGTAAAAGTTTTGGATTAGCATTTCAAATCACTGATGATATTTTAGACCTAACATCAAGTGTTGAAGAATTAGGAAAACCAATTGGTAGTGATTTAAAAAATGAAAAACTAACTTATTTGAAAATATTTGGAGCAAAGAAAGCAAAAGAAATGGCTTTTTTGGAAGTAAAAGAATGTAAAAATCATATTAGTAAGTATGGAGTTTACGGCAACTATTTAAGTGAATTAGCTGATTATTTATTAGAAAGAAGAAAGTAGGATTTATTATGGTTAAAATTGCTTTTGATGTTATGGGTGGAGATTTAGGATATAAGGAGATGATCAAAGGTGCTATTATGGCCAATGATAAAGATATTGAAATAATACTTGTTGGTGATGAGAAACTTATTAAAAAAGAAATTGTTAAATATGATAAAGTTAAACATCTTTCCATAGTGCATGCTGGAGAAATAATAGGTATGGAAGAAGAACCAGCTACAGCTTATAAAGAAAAACGTGATGCTTCAATAACTGTAGCTACAAGATTAGTTAAAGATGGTTTTGCAGATGCAGTTATATCTGCAGGAAGTACTGGAGCGCAAATGACTGCTGGTATTTTTGTGCTTGGTAGAATTAAAAATATTAAAAGGCCAGCAATTGCTACCTACTATCCAACAGCTAATGGGATAAAGATTTTATTAGATGCAGGTGCAACACCTGATTGTGATAAAGAAAATATCCATCAATTTGCTTTAATGGCTTCTATTTTTGGAGAAAGTTTTTTAAAGATGGTAAACCCATCAGTCGGCTTATTGAATATTGGGTCAGAAGATAAAAAAGGGAATATGTTATATAAAGAATCATTTAAATTATTAAAAGCTGATAAAAACTTAAATTTTTATGGTAATGTTGAAGGTAGAGATGTACCAAAAGGCATTGTCGATATTGTTGTTTGTGATGGATTTGTGGGTAATATTGTTTTGAAACTTATGGAAGGCTTATCTTCAGTTTTACTTAATCAAATAAAAGAAAATATTAATAGTAAATTAATATATAAATTGGGTGCCATATTATCTAAAGGAGCATATAGAGAAATAAAGTCACAATTAGATTATACAGAATACGGTGGAGCTCCACTATTAGGACTTAAAGGAGTATCTATGATTAGCCATGGAAGTTCTGATGCCAAAACTATGATGAATGCAATATATGCTAGTAAAAGAGCAGTTGAAAGTAAATTTAATGAAGAATTAAATAAGTATTTTGAAGGAGAATAAGAAGTGTTAGAAACTACTGTAGAATGTCAAAATTCATTTTTAACTTATGGCATAGATATAAAAAATCCTAATATTTTAGAAATGGCTTTAACTCATCCCACATATTCTTACGAACATGGATTAAAAGATAATAATCAAAGATTAGAATTTTTAGGTGACACAGTACTTTCATTAATTATTGTTGAGTACCTTTATCATAAATATCCTCAAAGACAAGAAGGTGAGTTATCAAAGATTAAAAGTGTTGTTGTTTCAGGAGAAACGTTAGCTAAAGCCGCTAGAAAATTTAAACTGTATGATTATATATTAATAGGTAAAGGGGAAGAAAAAGTAGGGGGAAGATATAGGGATTCAGTTTTAGCAGATGCATTTGAGGCAATACTTGCAGCTATCTATCTAGATTTAGGTTTTGAAAAAGTCAAAGAATTTATTTTTCAAATTTTAAATGAAATAATTGAAGAAATAGTTACAAAAGGTGTTAAAGATTATAAAACAATTTTACAAGAACTATTACAAAAGGATTATAAAAAAAGTGTTGAATATAAAGTTTTAGCTGAAAAAGGACCTGACCATAATAAAGTGTTTACAGTAGGTCTTTTATGGGAAGAACAAATCATTGCAATTGGTCTTGGAAAAAGTAAAAAAGAAGCCGAAAGACAAGGTGCTAAAATAGCTATTGAATATTTTTTAAACAAAGAATAGGAGTGTACAGTGTTTTTAAAAAGTTTTGATATACATGGTTTTAAATCATTTAAAGATAGAACTAAATTAGACTTTAGTGATGGCATAACTACAATAGTTGGGCCTAATGGTAGTGGAAAAAGTAATATTGCTGATGCTTTTAGATGGGTTTTAGGTGAACAAAAAATTAAAGCACTAAGGGGTAATAAAGGTGAAGACGTTATATTTGGTGGTACAAAAGTACATAAAGCCCTTGGGGTTGCTTCAGTTTATATGAATATAGATAATCATGATCATCTATTAAATATACCTTATGAAGAAGTTAAAATAGGTCGTAAAATATACAGATCAGGCGAAAGTGAATATTCAATTAATGGAAAAAACTGTAGACTAAAAGATATACATGAACTCTTTAATGATACAGGTCTTGGAAAAGATTCATTTTCAATTATTGGACAAGGAGAAATAGAAAAGATACTAAATGCCAAGCCTGAAGACCGTAGAGGTATTATTGAAGAATTGGCTGGTATTGTCAAATACAGAAATAGAAAAGAAGAATCTTTGAGAAAAATAGATCATTCTGAAATTAATTTAAGACGTATCTTAGATATAATAGAGGAACTTGAAAATAATTATGATCTACTAGAAGACTCAGCAAAAAAAGCTAAATATTATATTGAAATAAAAGAGCTAGCAGATAAACTTGAATTAAATTTAATTCTCAATGATATATATGATGGTGATTTAGAACTTGAAACATATACAGAAGAAGTAAATAGTTTAAAGGACAATATAACTAAAGGCGAAACTGAGTTAAGACAAATGGAAGCAAGTTACGAAAAAAATAATATGAATTTGATGAGTATTGAAGAAAATTCAAAAAATAATAGAAATAAGCTTATGGAATTAAAAGATTCTGTAAATGCCTTAAATACAGAAATTATAACGGTTGATAATACTATTTCAAATAATAAAGATAAAATAGAAGGATTAAATGAAGAAATAGCTGATATAGAAAACAAAAGTTTAAACCTTGAAATGATTTATAAGGATAAAATTGAGAGAAAAGCAAAATGGACAGAACTTAAAATCGAAAAGAACAAGTTTATTAAAGAACTTGATATTAAAATGCAAAAAATTACTAAAGATAAAAACAGTTTATTAGAAATAGGAGAAGATATAAGATATGCTCTTATAGATATATTTCAGGATATAGCTGTTCTTCATAATGAGATAAAATCAGTAGTTGATGAAGAAAAAGCACTAGTGAATAAAGAACAGGATAGTATTAACGAAAGAAATGCACTTGAGTTTTATAAAAAGGATTTAAATGAAAGTTTAAATCTAAAATCAAAAGATTTATTTAACTTTGAAAAGAATCAAGAAACGTTTATTAAAGAAAAAAATGAATTAGAAGAACAAAAAGAAAATTTTATATTAAAAAAAGAAACTTTAACTGAGGAAAGAATCCAATTAAGTGAGAAATACCAGCATATTAATTCTAGATACAAAGCCTTAAAAGAAATACAAAGAGATTATCAAGGCTATTATGCAGGTGTGAAAAGTGTTTTGCAAAAAAGAGATAATGGGTCTTTAAATGGTATTTGTGGTGTTGTAGGAGAACTGATAAAAGTTGATATAAAATTTGAAAAAGCCTTAGAAATTGCTTTAGGTGGTTCATTACAAGATGTAATAGTAAATGATGTTAATTCAGCAAAAAATGCAATTGAATTATTAAAGAAAGAAGAAAAAGGACGAGCAACTTTCTTACCTCTAGATGTTGTTAAACCTAGAAAATTACATCAAGAATATCTTAAACTATTAAATGAAGAAGGGGTCTATGACATAGGTAGTAAACTAGTAAAGATAGACGACAAGTATAAAGTTGCAATAGAAAATCTACTTGGTAATGTTGTAATAGTCGATAATATGAAAATTGGTATAAAAATTTCTAAATTATCTAATCAGTCATTGAAAATAGTTACACTTTCTGGAGATCAATTCAATCCTGGGGGAGCTATGTCAGGAGGACATAGTGGTAAATCAAACAGTGTTTTAAGTAGAAATAGACAAGTTGAAGAATTAAGTGAAGAAGTAAATGGATTAAAAAAGAAACTTGATGAAACAATCAACAAGATAGAAATAATTAACCATCAGTTATACCCTTTAGAAGGGAAAATTAATGCCAAAATTATTAAATTGAAAGAAATTAATGATAATAATATAAATTTAAAACATGATATCGATTTGCGAAAACAAGAGATCAGTAATATTAGTGAAAAAATTGATTTAATGGAATATAATGTTGAAAATATTACTGATGAAATGGTAGGCTTAAATAAGGAAAAGATATTGCTTAATAAAAAGCTTGAAGAAAAAGAACTAGAAAAAGAGAGTAAAGAAAAGGTCAAAGCTGGAAGAGAACAGCAGGTTAAAGATTTAGATACTACAATAGAAGTGATTAATGATGAAATATTAGAAGAAAAACTTGCTCTTAATACATTAATAGAGAAAGAAAAAGCGTTTAACGAATCTTTAGAAGCTTATTATAATGAACAACAAGATATAAAGACATTAGTAAATAAAAAGTATGGAATACTTAATGACTGTCAAACATTAATTAATAATATGAAAATCCGAAAAGAAGAAGTGGTAAATTTAGCAGAATCAAGAGAAGAAGACTTTTTAGAATTGCAACAACTATTAAACCAAGAGGATTCCTCAAAAGATGAATTATTATCAGTAAATATGGCATTAGATAAAACAATTAAAGAAAATAATAAAAAATTAAAAATTATTGAAGAAAGTTTCCATCAATTAGAAATAAAAATTGCGAAAATTGAAACTGATAAAACTAATAAGATTACAATTCTTCAAGAAAAATTTCAATTTTTACCATATGAAGTAATGGATAAAAGAGAAGTTATAGAAGATAAGAAATCTTATGTTCGTGATTTAAAAACGTATCAACAAAAAATAAATAATCTTGGAATTGTTAATATAGGTGCGATTGAAGAGTTTGATAGAGTATGTGAAAGACTAACATTTTTAAAAACCCAAGAACAAGATTTAAGAAAAACAATTGATAGTTTAATACATATTATTGAGGATATTGATAAAATAATGACAATAAGGTTTATTGAATCTTTTGATATGTTAAATACAACTTTCAGAGAAACATATTGTGCTTTATTTAATGGCGGAGAAGCCTATATTGAATTAACAGAAAAAAATGATATCCTCAATTCAGGAATAGAAATATTTTCTAAACCTCCAGGTAAGACTCCTAAAAACATGTCAATGCTTTCAGGAGGTGAAAGAGCATTAACTGCACTAGCATTGCTCTTTTCATTATTAAAAATTAAACCTAGTCCTTTATGTATTATTGATGAAGCAGATGCATCTTTAGATGAGCGAAATGTAGCAAACTTTGCAAATTATTTAAAAAGTTATTCTAATAAAACCCAATTTGTAGTTATATCACATAGACAGGGTACAATAGAAGAATCTGATAATCTTTATGGAGTTACAATGAATAAAAGTGGAATTTCAAAATTAATCTCTGTTAGTTTAGAAAAACAAAGGAGGGTGAAAAATGCTTGATAAATGGTTGAATGGATTAAAAAAAACTCAAGAAAATATTTTAGGAAGGTTAAATGCCTTAATAAAAATTGGACCTACGATTAGTGAGTTATTTTATGAAAATCTTGAAGAAATTCTAATAAGTTCTGATATTGGCGTAAAAACCTCTATGGAACTAGTAGCGACTCTAAAAGATGAAGTCAAAAAAGATAAAATTAAAGATACTCAAGAAGCAATTAATAAATTACGTGAATTAATACTTGGTATAGTAAAAGTTAACAATTCTGAACTAAATATTAGTCCGGAAGGTCTATCTGTGTATTTATTTATAGGCGTAAATGGTGTGGGTAAGACAACTACTGTAGCCAAAGTTGGTAATTTATTACAAAAAAGAGGCTTGAAAGTCATGTTTTCTGCTGGTGATACTTTTAGAGCGGGAGCTATAAAACAATTAAAGATTTGGGGAGAAAGCTTAGATATACCTGTTATATCACAACAAGAAGGTAGTGATCCGGCAGCTGTAATTTTCGATAGTATTGAAGCAGCAAAAGCTAGAGGCATTGATGTATTACTTATTGATACCGCTGGCAGATTACATAATAAAAAAAATCTTATGGAAGAAATAAAAAAAATTAATAAAGTAATTGAACGTGAAGATGGAAGAAAACCAGAAGAAATATTTCTAGTCATAGATAGTGGAACTGGTCAAAATGCTCTTGCTTCTGCAGAAGAATTTATTAAAAATGTTCCTGATATTACTGGTTTAATTTTAACAAAACTTGATGGAACTGCAAAAGGTGGTATGGCAATACCTTTGATTAAAGATTTGGATATTCCAATAAAGTTTGTTTGTCTAGGTGAAAATGTTAAAGACATATCTGAATTTATTCCAGAAAAATTTATAGAAGGCATATTAGGAGAGGTATAACATTAATGGGTTATTTATTCAAAAACATTTCTATTATTACAATAGATTCAAACAAACCGGAAGTGATAATTGGAGACTTATTAGTAGAAGGTTCAAAGATTTCTAAAATTGGAACAAAGATTCCTAAAAGTGCTCATAAAGTAATAGAAGGAAAAAATCTGCTTGTGATGCCTGGTTTTATAAATACCCATGCACACGTATCAATGTCCTTATTACGTGGTTATGGTGATGATTTAGAGCTGTTTGAATGGCTTTCTAGCAGAATATGGCCTATAGAATCCAAGTTAACTAAAAAAGATGTTTATATTGGAGCTAAGCTTGGCATAGCAGAGATGATTTTATCAGGGACGACTACTTTTCTAGATATGTATCAAGATATGGAAATGGTTGGGAAAGCATGTCAAGAAATTGGTATAAGAGGCCATATAAGTAGAGGTACTATATATACTGGAAATGAAAAGTTAGATCACGCAGCACTATTACAATTAGAAGAACTAATTGATCAATACCATAATTATGATGATGGCAGAATAAAAGTGCTAGCTGGTCCACATGCTATATACACTAATAATAAGGAATTTTTAAAAGCTCAATTAGAAATAGCAAATAGAAGAAATATAGGAGTAAATATTCATGTTTCTGAAACAGAGAAAGAAAATGAAGATGCATTACTAACATTAGGGAAAACACCAATTTCTTATCTTGATGAAATTGGTCTATTAGATGCTCCTTATGTAGTAGCATCACATATGGTTTATTTAACTGAGGAAGACCAATTAATTGTTAAAAATAAGAATATTGGGATTGCACATAATCCGAAAAGTAATCTTAAATTAGGATCAGGGATAGCTAACATACAAAAATACAGAAATAAAGGTATAAATGTAGGGATAGGGACTGATGGTGCAGCTTCAAATAATAATCTTGATATGTTAAACGAACTCCAATATGCGTCATTGTTACAAAAAGGGTTAAATCGTGATGCAACAGCTTTAAGTGCTTTTGAAACACTAAAAATGGCTACAATTGGTGGAGCAAAAGTCTTAAATATAAATGATAGAGTAGGAATGTTAAAAGAAGGTTATGATGCGGATCTAATAATGTTTGATATGAATCAACCACACTTCTATCCAATAGAAAATAGCCATATTTCAAAAATTGTATATAGCGCTAAGTCCTCTGATATTGTTTTAACAATGGTTAAAGGAAAGATTTTAATGCGAAATAGAGATTTGACGACAATAGATTTAGAAAAAACATATAAGGAAGTTTCTAAAATTATGGAAAGGGTATATAAAGAAAATGATTAAACAATTATCTATGTTTTTAAAAAATCAACCAGGTGAACTGGAAAAAATAATATCAGCATTTAATGATAATAATATTAAGATTATTGCTATGTGTATAACAGATACTAATGAAAATGGCATCTTTAGAGTAATAGTTGATAAGCCATTAAAAGCTGAAAGAACATTAAAAAAAATCGGGGTAAATAATTACACTAGTAGGGTTTTGATAGTTGGTATCACAAAAATAAAAAAATTATTTAATGAGATGAATTCTAATAAATTAAATGTAGAATATATGTATACCATGGATAGTAATAAACTAGTAATAAAATTTGATAATTTGGAAAAAGGTTATGAAATTTTATTTAGTTTGGGTTATAAACTTTTAGGAGAAAACGATATATTTGTGGAGGAAAGTAATGAAAATTGAATGGAAAGGTAGAGAGGCTATAAATAACATTAAACCATACTCTCCAGGAAAAGCTATTGATGAAGTGAAAAAAGAATTTGGCTTGAAAAATATTTATAAAATGGCTTCAAATGAAAATCCTCTAGGACCATCACAATTAGCAATTGAAGCAATAAAAAATAATACTAGCAATATACATATTTATCCAGATGGTTGTTCTCTACTATTGAAAGAATCGATAGCAAAGAAAAATAACATTAATACTCAACAAATTATTGTAGGTAATGGTTCAGATGAAATTATTAAACTTTTAGGTGAAAGTTTCCTTGAAAAAGGAGATACAATTATAATGGGGGAACCTTCATTTTCTGAATATGATTACATTGGGAATTTAATGGGTGCAAAGGTAAAAAAAATACCTTTAGTAAATTTTGCTTTTGACTTGGAAGAAATATTGGATAATCTAGATGACTCTGTGAAAATCATTGCTTTATGTAATCCTAATAACCCTACAGGAACAGTGATAGAAAAAGATGAATTAATAAGTTTTATTGATAGAGTACCAGAAAAAATAATAGTTGTTTTAGATGAAGCATATAAAGAATATGCTGGTGATAATTTCTATAGTGGGCTTAATTTTATAAAGAAAGAAAAAAATAATGTATTAATTCTAAATACATTTTCTAAAATATATGGGTTAGCTGCTTTAAGAGTAGGCTATGGAATAGGGAGTGAATCTTTAATTAGTTGGATTACTAGAGCAAAAGAACCTTTTAATGTAAATGTACTTGCTCAAGTAGGGGCTATGGCTGCTTTAGAGGATATCGAACATTTAAAACGATCTATTGCTTTAAATGATTCAGGTAAAGCTTTTTTATATAAAGAATTTTCTGAAAGAAACTTTGATTACAGTCCTAGTGGAGCCAATTTTATCTGGGTTGATATAAAAAATGATAGTAAAAAGGTTTTTGATGGTTTACTAAAAAAAGGAATCATAATTCGACCAGGATATGTTTTTGGAGCAGATAACCATATACGTGTAACAATAGATAAACCTGAGATTAATAGATACTTTTTAGATATGTTAGATGAAGTAATAAGAGAAATATAGTGGAGGCAAAATGACAGTAGGAGTTTTTGATTCTGGAATCGGTGGGATGACAGTTGTAAGAGAAATAAGAAAAAGATTTCCCAATGAAAAAATCATATATTTTGGAGATACTAAAAGAGTTCCTTATGGAGAGAAAACAAAAGAAGAATTAATAAATTTTTCTGAACAAATAGTTAGTTTTCTAATAAGTCAAGGTGCAAAAGTCATTGTTGATGCTTGTAATACTACTTCAGCATTGGCTTTACCTTATTTAAAAACTAAATTTGATATCCCTATAATCGGCGTTTTAGAACCTGGTGCGAATAAAGCTGTTGATGAAGCAATTAAAAAAATTGGCGTAATAGCAACTTCTGCTACTATTAATAGTAAATGCTATCAGAATAGTATTGGTTATTTAAATTCTGATATAGAGGTAACAGCTGTAGCCTGTCCTAAACTTGTTGGATTTATTGAAGATGGTGACTTAGATTCGGATTATTTAAAGCAAGTTTTAAATAGTTATTTAAACACGATTTTTTTAAATAATTGTGATACATTGGTTTTAGGTTGTACACATTATCCGTTTTTAAGCAAAACTATTGGAGAAATAATCGGAGATGAAATTAAATTGATTGATCCTGCAGTTTCTACTGTAGATAATCTAGAAAAATATTTAGATGGTTCTAATGGTGAAGAGATTTGTTATGTAAGTGGTGATAATTATAGTTTTATCAATACGTTAATGAAAATTTACCCTGAACATGGTTTTGAAAAAATAATTGAATTTGATCCAATTAAGTAAGGAGCATTATATGAGAGTAGTAAGTCTTAAAAAAGTAGCTTTAAAGTATCCAGAAGGTTCATGTTTAATCAATATGGGAGATACAATTGTACTTGCAACAGCCTCTATTGAAGAAAAAGTCCCCCCTTTTTTAGTAGGTACAGGAAAAGGTTGGGTTACAGCAGAATATAATATGTTGCCAAGATCTAATAAACATCGAAAGATTAGAAGTAATAATCTGATAAAACCGGATGGAAGAGCATTAGAAATACAAAGGTTAATAGGCAGAGCATTAAGAACTGCTGTAGATAGAAAATTATTGGGTGAAAGAACAATCATTATTGATTGTGACGTTATCCAAGCTGATGGGGGAACTAGAACTGCTTCTATCAATGCAGGTTTTGTAGCCCTCCATGAAGCTTGTAAATACTTAATAGATACAAAAATTATAAAAAAATTTCCAATAAGGTTTTTTGTTGGAGCGGTGAGCGTTGGTAAAGTTGGTTCAAAATATATTCAAGACTTATGTTATGCTGAAGATAGTAAAGCTATAGTTGATATGAATATAGTCTTGAATGAATATGGTGATTTTATAGAATTACAAGGTTCAGGTGAAGAAGATGTTTATTCAAAAGATGATTTAGATAAATTGATATTGTTGGCACAAAAAGGTATAAAAGAAATTATCAAAATACAAAAGGAAGTAGTTAATGAAGATAGTATTAGCGACATATAATAAACATAAATTGTTAGAAATTAAGTCACTTATTGGAAATTCTGATATTGAATTAGTTTGTTTAGATGATATAGGATTTAATGAAGAGATAGTAGAAGATGGTAAGAGTTTTATAGAAAATGCTTTAATAAAAGCCGAAACCATTTATGAAAAATATAAAATCCCAACATTAGCAGATGATTCTGGTATTTGTATTGATGCCTTAGGAGGCAAACCCGGCATCTATTCTGCAAGGTTTGCAGGAGAAAATACAAATTCCCAAGATAAAAATAAAATAATTATTGAAATGTTAGAAGGTAAATTGAATAGAAATGCTCATTATACATGTGCATTAGCATATGTTACAGAAAACGAAAAGTTTATCATAGAAAAATATTGTCATGGAACAATAATTGAAAAAGAAACGGGAATTAACGGATTTGGTTATGATCCAATTTTTTATTTAGAATCCTACGGGAAAACATTAGGCGAAATTACATTACAAGAAAAAAACAAAATTAGTCATAGAGGGAAAGCTTTTAAGGAATTTAAAAAATATATAGAAATTTAAAATAGCATAGTTTTATCTATGCTATTTTAAATATAACTTAAAAAAAATATTAAAAAGTAGTATAATGATAGAATAGGTGAAAAATTATGAGGTGAATAATGACTGACTTAAGCAATATAAGAAATTTTTGTATTATAGCACATATAGACCACGGTAAATCGACTTTGGCAGATAGACTAATAGAACACACTGGAGCTGTTGAAAAAAGAGATATTACTAAACAAATGCTAGATCAAATGGATTTAGAACAAGAACGTGGAATTACAATAAAATTACAAGCAGTAAAAATGAAATACATAGGAGTTGATGGTAAGGAATATTTATTAAATTTAATAGATACTCCAGGCCATGTAGATTTTACATATGAAGTTTCTAGAAGCTTAGCCGCTTGTGAAGGTGCATTACTAGTAGTAGATGCTTCACAAGGAATTGAAGCACAAACTTTAGCTAATGTATATTTAGCATTGGAGAATAATTTGGAAATTATTCCTGTAATTAATAAGATTGATCTACCTAGTGCTGAACCAGAAAAAGTAAAACAAGAAATAGAGGATATAATAGGTTTAGATACTTCAAATGTTGTTTTAACTTCAGCAAAGACCGGTGCAGGAACTAGTGAAATCTTAGAAGCAATTGTTAAATATGTTCCTGAACCAGTAGGAGACTATGAGGCTCCATTAAAAGCATTAATATTCGATTCAAACTTCGATGCCTATAAAGGAGCATTATCTTATGTTAGGATTATAGATGGAATTGTAAAAAAAGGAATGAAAATAAAGATGTTTGCTACAGGAAAGGAATTTGAGGTTACTGAAGTTGGAATATTTGAACCTTTACATAGAATTGTAGATACTTTGAAAGCTGGAGAGGTTGGCTATATAGCTGCTAGTATTAAAAAAGTTGCTGACACTAGAGTTGGGGATACAATCACAAGTGCATTAAATCCATGTAAAGAGCCATTAGAAGGCTATAAAAAAGCAGTGCCTATGGTTTACTGTGGTTTATATCCAATTGACAATGATAAATACAATGAGTTGAAAGATGCTTTGGAAAAGTTACAACTAAATGATGCATCTTTACTATTTGATCCAGAAACTTCATCTGCGTTAGGTTTCGGATTTAGATGTGGATTTTTAGGCTTATTACATATGGAAATTGTACAAGAACGTTTAGAAAGAGAGTATGGTTTATCATTAATTACAACAGCTCCAAGTGTTGTATTTATTGTTCATAAAACAGATGGAACAACTATGAAAATCGATAGCCCTGCATTACTACCTGATATCAGAACAGTTGAATATTTGGAAGAACCAATAGTTAAGGCATCTATAATGGTGCCAAATGATTATGTTGGGAGTGTTATGGATTTATGTCAAGATAAAAGAGGAGTATTTATAAATATGGAATATATAACTCCTAAAAGAGTTGTTTTAAGCTATAAGTTACCTTTAGGTGAGATTATTTATGACTTTTTTGATCAACTAAAATCTCGTACAAAAGGCTATGCTAGTTTAGATTATGAACTAGCTGGACATGAAAAATCGAGTTTAGTAAAATTAGATATTCTATTAGCAGGAGAAATTATTGATGCATTATCTTGCATTGTACATAAAGATAAAGCATATTACAGGGGTAGAGCATTGGTTAGTAAATTAAGACAGTTAATACCAAGACAGTTATTCGAAGTTCCTATTCAAGCAGCAATTGGAAGTAAAGTAATAGCTAGAGAGACAGTAAAGGCTATGAGAAAAGATGTTCTTGAAAAATGCTATGGGGGAGATATTTCTAGAAAGAGAAAACTTCTTGAAAAACAGAAGGAAGGTAAAAAAAGAATGAAACAAGTTGGTAGAATAGAAGTACCACAAGAAGCATTTATGGCAGTATTAAGTTTAGATGATGAATAATGAAGTTGGAATTTATATTCATATTCCATTTTGTCTAAAAAAATGTAATTATTGTGATTTTGTTTCTTTTTCGAGTTATGAGTTTGAAGAAAATTATTTTAAGAAACTACTTAAGGAAATTGATATAAGGAATAGTAATACAAAAAAAATTAAAACAATTTATTTTGGAGGAGGAACACCTTCATCTGTAAAGACTAAAAATATAAGAAATACTATTTTACAATTGAAAGAAAAATTTGATTTATCAAATTTAGAAGAAATGACTATTGAAGTAAACCCAGGAATTTGTAATAATGATAACATACAAGAATACTATGATATGGGTTTCAATAGATTATCAATTGGAGTACAAACATTTGATGAAGTTATGTTGAAGAAATTGGGAAGGATTCATAATAAGGAAGATATTTATAATACTATCAATATGGCAAGAATAGTAGGTTTTAAAAATATATCTATTGATTTGATGTATGGACTACCTGATGATAGTCTTAAAAGATTACAGAGCGATATGGAGTTAGCTATGAATTTAGACCTTCAACATATTTCTACTTATGGATTAATAATTGAACCTAATACGAAATTTGAAAAAGATTTTAAAAATGGCTTGCTAAAGCTGCCAAGCGAAGAAATACTTTTAGAAATGAGAGAATTAATAAATGAAAAAGTTAATTATTATGGATTTAATCATTATGAAATTGCTAATTATGCAAAAAGCTCATATGAATCTAAACATAATCTAATATATTGGAATAATAATGATTATTACGGATTTGGTGTGAATAGTACTACAAAAGTGAATGGGATTAGATTTACGAATGAACCTAATCTAAATAATTATATTAATTCATATAAATTTGAGAAATATAATTTAGAAGTATTGACTGATGAAATTGTGATTGAGGAAGGTATATTTCTAGGCTTAAGAAAAATTGCTGGTATTGACTTAGAATGTTTTCTTAACAGATATAATATAGATATTAAACAGAAATATAAAAAAGTTATTGATGAATTATTAGAAATCAAAGCTATAAGATTAAATGATAAAACACTAAAACTCACTAATTTTGGAATTGAAATTTCAAATTATTGCATGTCAAAGTTTTTATCATAAGGAGAAAAAATGGAAACGTTAAGATTAGGTATGGATGTAGGTTCAACAACAGTAAAAGTTGTTGTAGTTGATAAAGAGGACAAATGTTTATTCAAGTCATATGAACGTCATTATTCAGAAATTTTAAAAACGGGTATTGAAATGTTAAAAAAGGTTATGGTAATATTTCCGGATTATTCTTTTAAAATGATGTTTAGTGGTTCAGGAGGGATGGGACTAGCAGAAAAACTAAAAATGCCATTCGTACAAGAAGTTATTGCTTTGACAGAAGCAATAGAAAAATATATACCACAAACTGACGTTGCAATTGAACTAGGTGGTGAAGATGCTAAGATTACTTATCTTGGGGCAAGTAGCGAACAGAGAATGAATGGTGTTTGTGCAGGAGGGACAGGAGCATTTATTGATCAAATGGCTCAACTATTACAAGTTGAAGTAAACGAATTAAATGAAATGGCAAAAAACTATAATTCAATTTATCCTATAGCTTCAAGATGTGGGGTATTTGCTAAATCAGATGTTCAACCATTAATAAATGAGGGAGCTGACGTTTCTGATATTGCGGTCTCAATTTTCCAGGCAGTTGTTAACCAAACTATTAGTGGGTTGGCTTGTGGAAGACCAATTCGCGGCAAGGTTGCATTTTTAGGGGGACCACTAACCTTTATGTCTGAATTAAGAAATAGATTTATAGAAGTACTAAAATTATCAGATGAAGATATTGTGTTTCCAGAAAACTCTCAATATTTTGTTGCTCTAGGAACAGCAGAATTAGTAAAAAATGAAGAAAGAGAATTTACATTATCTGATGTTTTAGATGCTATTGCTGAAAGAGATATTTCATCAGAAAATATTTCAACATTACCACCATTATTTAAAGATGAAGAAGAATATAACTTGTTTAAAACGCGTCATGCTAAAGCTAAAGTTGATAAGGTAGAATTTGAAAATAGTACTCCTCCATATTTTCTTGGAATTGATGCTGGTTCTACAACCAGTAAAATGGCGTTGATGGATAATAATGGTGCTTTAATATGGTCATTTTATGGCAGTAATGAAGGTAAGCCATTGTCAAATATTGTCTTACAATTGTTGAATTTATATAAATCGATTCCTAAATTAAAAATAGCTAGAGCTGGAGTAACGGGATATGGAGAAGGATTGATTAAAGCTGCCTTACAAGTCGATGAAGGTGAAATAGAAACTGTAGCTCATTTCAAAGCAGCAAATTTCTTTCAACCTGGAGTTGATTTTATACTTGATATAGGTGGTCAAGATATGAAATCCTTACAAGTTAGAGATGGAGTTATTACTAGTATTATGTTAAATGAAGCCTGTTCTTCAGGATGTGGATCATTTATTGAAACTTATGCTAATTCATTATCATTATCTATTAAAGATTTTGCACAGAAAGCATTGTTATCTCCAAATCCTGTTGATCTTGGAACTAGGTGTACAGTATTTATGAACTCTAAGATCAAACAAGCACAAAAAGATGGTGCTAGTGTAGGCGATATTTCTGCTGGTGTTTCTTATTCAGTTATTAAAAACGCACTATACAAAGTTATAAAAATGAAAAATACTGCAGAATTAGGAGAAAAAGTTGTAGTCCAAGGGGGTACATTCTATAATGATGCTGTTTTAAGAGCTTTTGAATTAATTATTGAAAGAGAAGTTGTAAGACCTGATATTGCAGGTATTATGGGCGCTTTTGGTATGGCATTAATCGCAAAAGAAAGATATTGTGAAGATGAAGAAAGTATACTCTTAGGTCAAGATGATCTTATTAATTTTAATTATGTAAATGATATGAAACGTTGTGGGTTATGCGGAAATAATTGTTTATTAACAATTAGTACATTTCCAACTGGTGACTTTTTTGTTTCAGGTAATAGATGTGAAAGAGGAGCAGGTATTGCAGAAGATGCTAAAAACAAGTTGCCTAATGTTTATGAATATACCTATAATAGATTATTTAAATATTATCATCCTCTAGATAAAGTTCTTGCTAGACGTGGAACCATTGGTATCCCTAGAGCCCTCAATATGTATGCACATTATCCTTTATGGTTCACGTTTTTTACTGAATTAGGTTTTAGAGTAGAATTATCAAATAGAAGTTCTAAAAAGGTCTATGAGTCAGGAATGGATTCAATACCATCAGAATCAATGTGTTATCCAGCGAAAATAACTAATGGACATATTATGAACTTGCTAAAAAAAGGAGTTAAAACTATTTTTTATCCATCTATACCTTATGATATTAAGGAAGAGGAAACTGCAGAAAACCACTATAACTGTCCTATCGTGACAAGTTATCCTGAAGTTATTGAAAATAATATTGATGATATTAGAAATGATGATATTACATTTATTCATCCATTTTTACCAATATATAATCAAAAGAAGATGACGGTTAGGTTATATGAAGCACTAAAGAAAGATTTTAATATAAGTAAAAAAGAAATTAATTTTGCGTTAGAAAAAGCTTATGATGAACTAGATAGATATAAAAGAGATATAGAAGAAAAAGGCAAAGATATAGTTAATAAAATGCATGATAAAGGAATGCGGGGGATTGTTTTAGCAGGCAGGCCATATCATGTCGACCCAGAAATTCATCACGGAATACCCGAGATGATGACACAACTTGGTTTAGTAGTATTATCTGAAGAATCAATTTCTAAATTAGCAGAAGATAAAGATCATTTAAGAGTTGTAAATCAGTGGGTTTACCATTCAAGATTATATAATGCAGCAGAGTTTGTTAAGAATGAACCTAATATAGAACTTGTTCAATTAACATCATTTGGTTGTGGCTTGGATGCAATAACTACCGATCAAGTTAAAGAAATACTTGATCGAAATGGTAAGCTTTATACCTTGATAAAAATTGATGAAATTAATAATTTAGGAGCAGCACGTATTAGGGCAAGATCATTACTTGCAGCTATGAATGCTAGAACCCAAAATACTGAAGACTTTATTAAAAAGCCTGTATTGGAAACACCTGTATTTAAAAAAGGTATGGAGGATTATACTTTACTTGCTCCTCAAATGTCTCCTATTCATTTTCAGTTCCTAAAAGAAGCGTTCAGATATCATGGATATAATTTAGAAGTTTTAGAGGACATTTCAAATAAAGGTATGGACTTAGGTTTACAGTATGTTAATAATGATGCTTGTTATCCGACTTTAGTTGTTATAGGACAAGTAATTGAAGCGTTGAGAAGTGGGAAATATGATGTTAATAAGATAGCAATATTAATGACTCAAACAGGAGGTGGATGTAGGGCCACAAACTATATTGCATTAATGACAAAAGCATTACATGATGCTGGATTTCCGGATATTCCTATTATTCCTATTACTGCTTCTAAAAATTTAGAGAAATCTACAGGCTTTAAAATGACAATGAGTTTTTTGCATCGTGTTTTAATGGCTGTTATTTATGGAGATGTTTTACTTAGAGTATATAGAGCAACTAAACCTTATGAAGCCGAAGAAGGGATAACTGAAGCTTTATATAAAAAATGGGTAGAAAAATGTGATAAGTCTGTTTATAATGGAAAATTCAAACAGTTTTCAACAAATATGAAAAGAATTGTAGAAGAGTTTGATGAATTACCTAGATTAAATATAAAAAAACCAAAAGTTGGAATTGTTGGTGAGATACTTGTTAAATTTCATCCATTTGCAAACAATAGTGTTGTAGACTTTTTAGAAAAAGAAGGAGCTGAAGTTGTAGTACCTGATTTATTAGATTTTTTCCTTTATTCTTTATATAGCAATATTTTTAAATTTGAAAATTTAGCAGGTAAGAAAAAAGAGAAAACCTTAGCAACCTGGGCTATAAATGCATTAGAGGTATATAGACGTTCCGCTCGAAATGCACTACGTAAATCTAAACATTTTCATGAGCAAGCTACAATTGGCTCTTTAACTGAAGGTGCGAAACCAATTTTATCTTTAGGAAATAGTATGGGAGAAGGCTGGTTTCTAACGGGTGAAATGGTTGAATTAATTGATAGTGGTGTTGAAAATATTGTTTGTGTACAACCTTTTGGTTGTTTACCAAATCATATTACGGGAAAAGGAGTAATTAAAGAACTCCATAATCGATATAATGATGTAAATATCGTTGCTGTAGATTATGATCCTGGTGCGAGTGAAGTTAATCAAATAAATAGACTTAAACTAATGCTATCAAAAGCATATAAGAATATGAATAAAAAAGATGTTATAGAATAATATTATTATATATAAATATGGATATATCACTTGTTGCTATGTCCTTTTTATATACTTTAGTTTCTGGTTATGATATTATGTATTAAAATTAATGCCTTAAATTTTCGTGAAAAAGGAGTAACAAATATGAAATTTCAATTAACTAGTGGTGGTCCTTTTGCTTTAGTAAAATTACAATTGGCTAAGAATGAGGAAGTTAAAATAGAGAGAAGTTCTATGGTATATCATAATGGTAATGTAACCTTGGAAGGTAGGATGAATAGTACCAGTACAAATGTTTCAGTTCTTGGTAACATGTTGAAATCTGTTGCAAAATCAGTAGTTAGTGGAGAAAGCTTTTTTGTTACTATTGTTAAAAGTTTTTCTGATGATGGCGAAATAAATATTGCTCCACCTGCAATTGGTTCAATAAAAGAATTGAGTGTTGGTGAGAAACAATGGTTTTTAAATGATGGTGTCTTTTTAGCTTGTGATAAAACAGTTGAATATAATATGAAGAGACAATCACTTGGAAAAGCAGTTTTTGGTGGAAGTGGCGGTTTGTATGTTATGGAAACTACTGGAGAAGGATCAATTATTATAAGTAGTTATGGCGAGATAGTGGAAATTGACCTAAAAGGTGCTGATAAATTTGTTGTTGATAATCGACATGTATTGGCTTGGGAGAGTACTTTGAATTACGAAATTAAGGTAGCTTCTGGTATTTTTGGCTTTACAACTGGAGAAGGGTTTGTTAATGAATTTGTTGGAAAAGGAAAAATTTTGATACAAACTAGAAATATTGCTAATTTAGCTACATTATTATCATCTTGTGGAAATAATAATTAATTTAATATATAAAAAGTGAAGCATTTTTTGAAGTGCTTCACTTTTTATATTTGAAAACTAAATTATATATTTAAATAATCTTTTAAAGTTTTTTCCATTTCATTTTTATTAATAACATCTTTAAAATAAATAATCTTTTTATCAAGTCCCTTTAATCCCTCAGGTATAGGATTTTTTGTCTTATTGTTGATTGCATTTAATTGTTCAATATCATTAAGATCACTATAATTTGGTAAGATAGCCTCAGCTACAGCTCCATTAAACTTATATGGACTCGCTGTGGAAATAATAATATTAAAAGTGTGATCCTTTGTAGCTTGTAAATATTTTTCATAAACTGTATAAGCTACTGCAGTATGTGTATCCATTAAATAGTTTTTTATCTTATAAACTTCCTTAATAGTATTAATCGTATCAGAATCTGTTGCACTATCGGCATAAAATATATCTTTTAATTTTATTAAGATTTCGTCAGATATTTTGTAAGAACCTTTATTTTTAAGATCTAACATTAAATTAGTAATCAATTCTTTATCTCCATTTGATAATAAAAATAATAATCTTTCTAAATTACTTGAAATTAATATATCCATTGAGGGTGAAATTGTTTTTAAGAAATCACGGTTACGATTATATTCTCCTGTATTAATAAATTCCTTAAGCACATCATTAGAATTAGTAGCACAAATTAATTTATTGATTGGCAAACCCATTTCTTTAGCATAATAACCTGCAAGAATATTTCCGAAATTCCCAGTTGGAACTGTAAAGTTAACTTTATCACCTAATTCTATTTTTTTAGAATTAACAACTTGAATATAACTATCAAAATAGTAAACTATCTGAGGAACTAATCTTCCCCAGTTAATAGAATTTGCAGATGAAAATGTATGATTAATATTTTCTAGTTTTAAATTTAAATCTTCATTACTAAATAGTTTTTTTACACCATTTTGAGTATCATCAAAGTTACCTTCAACAGCAACAACTTTTACATTATCACCTAATTGAGTGACCATTTGTAGTTTTTGTATTAGACTTACTCCATCGATTGGATAAAAGACTAAAATTTTTGTGTTAGGCACATCTTTAAAGCCTTCTAAAGCAGCTTTACCTGTATCACCAGAGGTAGCTACCAATATAACATAAGTTCTTGTATCTTCATTTTTACTTGCACTATTAGTCAAAAGATATGGCAATATTTGTAATGCAATATCTTTAAAGGCAGAAGTAGGTCCGTGATAAAGTTCCAACACTCCACATTTATCATTTAAGATATGTAAAGGAGTAACTTTGTGTGAAGAAAACGTCTTACTATTATAAGCTTTATTCACACAAGACTTTAACTCATCTTGAGAAAAATCAGTCAAAAATTTACTTAAAATGATTATTGCTTTATTATTATAAGTCAATTTAGAAAAACTGCCAATTTCTTCAACACTAAGTTTTGGTATACTTACAGGGAGATAAAGACCACCATCTTTGCCTAAACCATTAAGTATAGCTTGACTACTTGTAACCTGATTAATATCTGATCTTGTTGTTGTATATTTTAAATTCATTATATATTCCTAACTAATTATTTATTATTTCTTGCAATCTGACACTCTCTTTTTCTGAAGCAAGAATAGTATCCGTATCTTTATCACCTCTACCTGAAAGATTTACTACAATCATAGTATCTTTAGACAAAGTAGGAGCTATCTTCATAGCATAAGCTAATGCATGAGCACTTTCAATTGCTGGAATAATACCTTCATGTTTTGATAATTTTTTGAAAGCATGGAGAGCTTCAAAATCAGTGATTGAAACATATTCAGCTAGTTTAGCATCTTTTAAATAACTATGTTCTGGACCAACACCTGGATAATTAAGGCCAGAAGCTATTGAATGAGATATTTTTATTTCACCTGCATCGTCTAACATTACATATGTTTTATAACCGTGTATTAAGGATATTTTTCCTTCAGTTAAAGGTGCAGCATGTAATCCAGTTTTAATGCCAATACCACCAGGCTCTACTCCGATTAATTTAGCATCTGGGTTGCCAATGAAATCAGCAAATGCACCGATAGCATTACTTCCACCACCAACACAAGCAATAATATAGTCTGGTGTTTTACCTTCGATTTCCATTGCTTGCTCAACAATTTCCTTGCTAATTACTCGTTGGAAATGTTTGACCATGCTAGGATAAGGGTAAGGTCCTACTGCAGATCCTAATATATAGAAAGTATTCTTATAATTTTGAACTAAGTCTCCTAAAGCAACGTCAACTGCTGCTTTAAGATCTTTTTCTCCACTTTCAACTAGAATTACCTTGGCTCCAAGTAGTTCCATCCTATAAACGTTTAATGGTTGTTTTTTAGCATCTTTAGATCCCATATAAATCACACAATCCATTCCGAAAAGTGCTGCAGCTGTTGCTGTGGCTACGCCATGTTGTCCAGCACCAGTTTCAGCTATAACTCTTTTTAAGCCCATTCTCTTTGCTAATAGAGCTTGACCTAATGTATTATTAATTTTATGAGCACCAGTATGATTTAAATCTTCTCTTTTTAAATATATTTTTGCTCCACCTAGTTTTCTAGTAATATTTGAAGCTAAGTATAGAGGAGATGGTCTACCCACATAATATTTCAGATAATAGTTTAATTCCTTATTAAATTCCTCATCATTTTTTGCTTTTTCAAACTCTTCGGCTATATTTTCAAGTACTTCTGCTAATGCATCTGGTACAAAAGAACCTCCAAATTCACCGAATAGACCTTTTTGATTATCCATGATTAAGCCTCCCTAATATAATATCTATACTATTATAGCAAAAAAAGAAAATCATTGGAATAAAATTAAGAATTATTTTGAATTAATTACTATTGACTTATATTGGAAATACCGATATAATAATTCTTGCGTTAAGATATTCCTCGATAGCTCAACGGTAGAGCACTCGGCTGTTAACCGAGGGGTTGTAGGTTCGAATCCCACTCGAGGAGCCATTTTACCGGGCCCATAGCTCAGTGGTAGAGCTACCGGCTCATAACCGGTTGGTCCTTGGTTCAATCCCAAGTGGGCCCACCAAGGGCGTTTAGCTCAGCTGGGAGAGCGCTTGCCTTACAAGCAAGATGTCGGCGGTTCGATCCCGTCAACGCCCACCAAGACCTCATAACGAGGTCTTTTTTTTATATAAGGAGTATATTTAATGAAAACAAATATAAGAGTCGATAAAGTGCTAGACTATATACCAATAGGCTCAAAAGTTGCTGATATTGGTTGTGATCATGGTTATGTTTTAATAAAAGGGGTTTTAGAAGATATAATAATAAAAGGTATTGGAATAGAAGTAGCAAAAGGTCCTTATTATCAAGCAAAAAAAAATGTAAAAGAATATAAGTTAGAAGATAAAATAGATATTAGATTTGGTAATGGTTTGAACCCTTTATTAAATGATGAATGTGATATTTGTGTCATTGGTGGAATGGGTGGCAGGCTAATTACCAGTATAATAAATGAGGATTTAGATAAATTAAGTTTATTTAAACGTCTAGTTTTACAGCCAATGAATAGTGAATCGATACTTAGACGTTTCCTTTTAAGTAATAATTGGAAAATAATTGATGAAGAAATATTAATTGAAGATAGATTATATCTTTACATAGTCGCAGAAAAGGGTAATATGAAAGTTAATGATGATTTCTTGTTTGAAATAGGACCAGTATTAGCGAAGAAAAACAATATTGGTAGAGATCAATATATAACAGAAAAATTAATGAAACTTGAAAAAATTAAAAAAAATCTAAAGAAAATAAAAATTGAAGACAAGAATAACCTTAAGAAAATAGATTTTTATATAAAGAAATGGAGTAGTTATCTTGAAAATTAACGATGTTAAAGACCTATTAGAAAAATGGTATCCTTTAGATCTTGTCGAAGATTGGGATATCTCTGGTTTACAGATAAAACCAAAGAAAGATGATATATCAAATATAGTTGTTGGGTTAACATTAAATAATGATATAATAGATATAGCTATTGAAAAAAAATCAAATTTAATCATTTGTCATCATCCTATTTTTTTTAACGAAGCAGATAAAAATGATTTATTAAATATTAAATCACAGAATTTAAGTAAATTATTAACAAACAAGGGAATAGGGTTTTATGCACTACATACTAATTTTGATAAGAAACAAATGTCTAATTCACTAGCTAAGATATTAGAATTAAGTAATCTTAGAGTACTAGATAATCAATCATCTCTAGGTTTAATTGGAGATTTACCAAAAAAGTATTCTTATAAAGATATATTATTGAAAATCTTTAATATACTTAAAATTAATTGTATGAAATATAGTGATGTAGATTTAGATAAAAATATAGAAAGAATTGCAATATGTTCAGGTTCAGGTAGAACATTTTTAGATATCGCAATTGAAAGTTCAGATTTATACATGACTGGAGATTTAAATTATCATTCCTTTGAAAAAGCTGTATATTTTAATTTTCCTTTGATTGATATTAATCACTATAACAGTGAGATTATAGGTGTTGAAAGTTTATATGAACAAATGAAAAATAGTTTTGAAATTCCAATATTTTTTTATAAAGGAAGGGATTTTCATAAGAGTTTCCTGAAATTATAAAGTAGTTGTACAATTGATAGATAATTATATGTGGAGGTGAATGATGTTTAAAATTCTTGTAGTAGATGATGAACCTAAAATTAGAGAATTAATAGTAAAATATGGCAAGTTTGATGGACATGAGGTAATTGAAGCTGAAAATGGCTTGGACGCATTAAATAAAGTGAAGAACGAAAACTTTGATGTAATTATAATGGATGTAATGATGCCAGAACTTGATGGTTTTACTGCTGTAAAAGAAATTAGAAAATTTAGCAATACACCAGTTTTGATGCTTTCTGCACGTGGTGAAGAATATGATAAAATACATGGTTTTGAAGTGGGGATAGATGACTATGTTGTAAAGCCTTTTTCTCCAAAAGAGTTGATGATGCGAATAGAAGCAATATTGAGAAGAGGAAAATCTATAGAAAATGAAAGAGATATATTCACTTACTATGGTTTGAAAATAGATTTTACAGCTAGAAGCGTTTTTATCGATGACCATGAGATTCAACTATTTCCTAGAGAATATGATTTGTTATTTTATATGGTTAAAAACAAGGGTATTGCTTTAACAAGAGAAAAATTATTAAACAAAGTATGGGGATATGATTATTTTGGAAATGATAGAACTTTAGATACTCATGTTAAATTATTGAGAAAAAGTTTAGGTGATTATGCTGATTGCATAAAAACTTTAAGAGGAGTAGGTTATAGATTTGAAATCAACGAATAAAAAGGGTTTATCTCTAAAATTATACTTGCTTTTTTATATGATTATTTTTGTATTCATAACATTAGTTTTGTTATGGTTATTTCAAGTTATATTTTTAGAAGACTTTTATAGTAGAATTAAAAGAAGTAGTTTAGAAGATGTTGTTAATTCAATTGAATCAACAGTAAGTGAAAATGATACAAAAGAATTAAATGCCTTAGAAACGAAAAATATGATTCTTAGAACTGCTACTGATAACAATGTAATTGCTGTTCTAGCTGATTATGAGAAAAGAGTATATTTTAATAATAGTGACTTAAGACAAAGGGATTTTATTGATGAATTCATGAAAACTGCAGAATTTGAATATTTATATCAATCTGCAAAAAACAGCATAGGTGTACCACAATATTTAAGCATGAAAAACTCCGAGCTTTTACAGATTACAACATCCAGAGGAAGTAATTTAATTGGTAATATTACTTCATTTCCAATAGAAAACAATCTAAATAATGGGGAAAGCCTCATTTATCTTAATATGATTGAAAATAAAGACGCTGATATTATTACCTTGATGGTAATGATGGAACTTACACCTGTTAACACAACTGTAGAAACTTTAAGAGTACAATTATTTTATGTAACTGCATTAATGTTGGTTGTTGCAAGTATTTTAGCAATTGTTATATCACATAAAATAGCTAAACCTATAGAGAAAATATCTAAAGGTGCAAAAAAACTAGGTAAAGAAAGATACAAACCGAATTTAGACTCTCCGATAAAAGAAGTAGGAGAACTAAATAATACTTTATATTTTGTTGATAAAGAATTGGAGAAGATTGAAGGCATAAGAAGAGAGTTAATGGCAAATATTTCTCATGATTTAAGGACACCTTTGACAATGATACAAGGTTACAGTGAAGTAATGCGTGATATTCCAGGGGAAAATAATAAAGATAATATTCAAGTAGTTATTGATGAAGCACAAAGATTACAAAGTTTAGTGAATGATATTTTAGAGCTTTCTAGACTAGAAGAACAAAAATATAGATTGAGAATTGAAGAATATAGTTTAACTGAAAGTTTGAAAGTCATAATATCAAGGTATCAATCGATGTTATCATCAAAAGGTTATATTATAAATTTTGATTATGATCAAGATGTATATGTTAAAGCTGATGAGTTGAAAATATCTCAAGTTATATATAATTTACTTAACAATGCAGTTACATATACAGGCGATGACAAGAAAATTGAAATAAAACAAAAAGTCGTTGGTAAATATGTCAGGATTGAAATTATTGATACTGGAGAAGGTATTGATGAAAGTAAGATATTAGATATATGGGAAAGGTATTATAAGATTGATAGTAAACATAGACGTGCTCAAATCGGTTCAGGAATTGGGTTGTCTATTGTAAAATCGATTGTAGAACAACATAAAGGTTTTGTAGGTGTTAAATCTACAAATAAGGGCTCAACATTTTGGTTTGAAATTTTATATTTTGAAAAAAATTCTTAAAATTATATAAATGATGATATAGGCATATTGCTTATATCATCATTTATTGCTATACTTTATAAGTACGAAAAAACACCTTGATCGATTATTTGACTGGTGCCGAAAGGTTAGCAAATAAAATGAAGTCAAGGGATGAAAAAAACCGAGGAGGAAGAAAAATGGCTGTTATATCAATGAAACAATTATTAGAGGCAGGTGTGCATTTTGGACACCAAACAAAAAGATGGAATCCTAAAATGGCTAGATACATCTTTACTGCAAGAAATGGTATTTATATTATTGACTTGCAAAAAACTGTTCACAAAATCGATGAAGCTTATAACTTCTTAAGAGAAGTTGCAAGTAAAGGTGAAAAAGTTCTATTTGTAGGAACTAAAAAACAAGCTCAAGAATCTGTTAGAGATGAAGCGACAAGATCAGGAAGCTATTATGTTGACCAAAGATGGTTAGGTGGTATGTTAACTAATTTCGCTACAATCAAAAAAAGAAGTAAATACTTAAAAGACCTAAAATTACAAGAAGAAGATGGTACTTTTGATAGTTTACCTAAAAAAGAAGTAATTGAGTTAAAAAAAGAAATGGAAAAATTAGAACGTTTTCTTGGTGGTATCAAGGATATGAATAGAGTTCCTGGAGCATTATTTATTGTTGACCCGAAAAAAGAAAGAATTGCTATAGCTGAGGCTATAAAACTAGGTATACCAATAGTTGCTATTGTTGATACTAACTGTGATCCTGATGAGATAGATTATGTTATACCTGGTAATGATGATGCAATTAGAGCAGTAAAATTAATTTCAGGGAAAATGGCTGATGCAATAATTGAGGGACATCAATCACAAGTTGATAGTGAAGATTTCGCAGATATTCCTCTTACAGAAGAAGAATTTGCAAAAGTTGAGGAAGAGGGGGCTAAATAATGATTAGCGCTAACTTAGTAAAAGAGTTGAGAGAGCGAACAGGCGCAGGAATGATGGACTGTAAAAAAGCTTTAACAGAAACAGATGGAAATACAGAAAAAGCGATAGAATATTTAAGGGAAAAAGGATTATCAGCCGCTGCTAAAAAAGCTGGTCGTATTGCAACAGAGGGTTTAATTGAAACCTATATTCATGGTGGAGGTCGTATTGGCGTTTTACTAGAATTAAATTGTGAGACTGATTTTGTTGCAAAAACTGATGATTTTAGAGATTTGGCTAAAGATATAGCAATGCATATTGCAGCTGCAAAGCCTGAATTTTTAAAACCTGATGAAGTGCCAAAAGATGTTATTGAAAAAGAAAAAAATATTTTGAAAGCACAAGCGTTAAATGAAGGTAAACCAGAAAAAATAGTTGAAAAAATGGTTGAGGGAAGAATCTCAAAATACTTTAAAGATGTTTGTTTATTAGAACAACCATTTGTTAAAGATCCAGATAAGACAATTAGTCAACTGATTACTGAAAAAATAGCTAAAATCGGAGAGAATATTTCTATTAGAAGATTTGTTAGGTATGAACTAGGTGAAGGAATGGCTAAAAAAGAAGACAACTTTGCTGATGAAGTTTCTTCAATGATGGGTCAATAAGTTTTCGATTAAAGCACATTGCTTGAAGTAATGTGCTTTTTCTTTGTAATTGGAGATATTATTAAGAATACATTTATTTAGAAAATGAATGAATTTTAATTAAAAATAAGCTATAATATAATAAAGAATTTAAGAGGTGAAAAATGAATAAAGTCAAATATAAAAGGGTTATTCTAAAGATTAGTGGAGAGGCTTTAGCTGGCAATGAAAAGTTTGGTTTAGATGGAGAAACACTAAATACTATAGCTGAAGAAGTTAGAGAGATTTCTGATCTTGGTGTGGAGATTGCCATAGTAGTAGGTGGTGGTAATATATGGCGTGGTATCAAGGGCAGTGAAGAAAAAGGTATTGAGAGAGCTAATGCAGACTATATGGGTATGTTAGCAACATCAATTAATGCACTTGCACTTCAAGGGGCATTTGAAAAGCAAGGTTTAGATACAAGAGTTATGTCAGCAATAGAAATGAGACAAATTGCTGAACCATATATAAGACGAAGAGCAATTAGACATCTTGAAAAAAAGAGAATCGTTATTTTTGCAGCTGGAACTGGTAATCCATATTTTTCTACTGATACAACAGCAGCTTTAAGAGCCGCAGAAATTGATGCTGAAGTAATATTGATGGCTAAAAAAGTAGATGGTGTTTATGATGATGATCCAAATAAAAATACTAATGCTATAAAATATGATAATATGAGTTTTATAGATGTTTTAAATAATGGTCTTAAAGTAATGGATTCAACTGCAGCATCATTATGTATGGATAATAATATAAAAATTATAGTATTTAATTTGAAACAAAAAGGAAATATTTATAAAGCTATTACCGGAGATCAAATAGGCACGATTATTGGAGGTTAAAATGGAAGAATTAAAATTGATTTTAAATCATGCAGAAGAAAAAATGGAAAAAACAATTGAAGCTTTAAAAGAACATTTAAAAAGTATAAGAACCGGAAGGGCAACTCCAGCTTTACTTGATGGTATTTTTGTCAAGTATTATGGTGTGGAAACACCTATTACTCAAGTGGGATCTATCTCTGCTCCTGAAGCTAATTTGTTAATAGTACAACCGTGGGACAAGACTGCTTTAAAAGACATCGAAAAAGCAATTTTAACATCAGACAGAGATTTAAACCCCAATAATGATGGTAATTTAATAAGAATTCCAATTCCTGTTTTAACAGCAGATAGAAGAAAAGATTTAGTAAAACAAGTTAAAAAAATTGCTGAAGAGTTTAAAGTGCAAATTAGAAATATAAGAAGAGATTGTAATGATGATTTAAAAAAACTTGAAAAAGGAAATGTTTCTGAGGATAATCTAAATAACGCTATTGATGAAATTCAAGAGATAACAGATAAAGCAATTAAACGTATTGACGATATAATTAAAATTAAAGAAGTATCAATACTGGAGATATAGTATGTCAAATGATTATGTTATTCCTAAACATATTGGAATAATTATGGATGGTAATGGTCGTTGGGCCAAAAAAAGAGGCTTGCCACGTATTAATGGTCACAAAGAAGGTATGCTTGTTTTAAAGAAAACCGTCGAAACTTGTAAAAATTTGGGCGTAGACTTCTTAACTGTCTATGCTTTTTCTACAGAAAACTGGAAAAGACCCAAAATTGAAGTATCATTTCTTTTAAATCTATTAAAATATTATATAAGATCCGAACTAGATTATTTGAAAAAAAATAAAGTTGCTTTAAAATTTATTGGTTCTAGAATTGGATTAGATAAAAAAATAATTTCTATGATGTCAGTTATTGAAAAAGAAACTAGTGATGGAACAGAAATGGTATTTTCTATAGCATTCAATTATGGTGGTAGAATGGAAATAACTGATGGTGTTAAAAAAATAGCCCAAATGGTCGAAGATAAGGAGTTATTACCTGAAGATATTGATGAAGAGTTAATTTCAAATCAATTATATACTAAAAACATGCCTGATCCAGATTTAATCATCAGAACTTCTGGAGAATTTAGAACTAGTAATTTTTTATTATGGCAAAGTGCTTATAGTGAATATTACATATCTGATGTATTATGGCCAGATTTTACGGAAGAAGTATTGATAGATGCTTTAAAAGTATTTAGTGCAAGAAATAGAAGGTTTGGAGGAGTTTAGTTTGACAAATGAATTTAAGACCAGGTCTATAACTGGATTATTATTAGTTTTGGTAATTGGTACGGCCATTTTGTTAGGTGGTTTGTGGTTCTGGGTAACAAGTCTATTATTATCAACTCTCTTTTTCAAAGAATATATAAATATATATAAAGAAAAGAAAAGCCATGGCTTTTTCTTTAGTACTGGTAGTATTGGCATATTATATTATGTGGGACTATATTTTGATTATAGGTATACTCTACAAATTAGTTTATTACTACTGCTTATTTATGGTGCTTTTCATGTTATAACTAAATATCCTAAATATACATATAAGAATATAAAAACAACAATATTTGGATTCTTGTATTGTTATATGTTTTTAAGCTCTCTTTATTTGTTACGTAGAGAAGTAGATGGATTAAAATGGATATTTTTTATATTATTAGTTAGTATATTAGGCGATGTTGGTGCTTATTTGATAGGTAAAAAAATTGGAAAGAATAAGATTGCTCCTATATTAAGTCCTGGTAAATCTTATGAAGGACTTGTTGGTGGATTAATTTTTGCTACTACTGGTGGAATGTTTTACGCAGTTTTAATATTAAATTTATCAATTCCAATTAGTGCTTTAATTTGTATAGCTATTGTCCTTATTGGTTTAATGGGTGATTTATTTGAATCTCATTTAAAAAGAGAAGTTAATATAAAAGATGCTGGCACGTCCCTACCTGGTCATGGAGGTTTTCTAGATCGATTTGATGCAATAATATTTATATCTGGATTTGTCTATATGTTATTAGAGGTGACAAATTGAAAAAGATTGTAATATTAGGTTCTACTGGTTCAATTGGAACCCAAAGTCTTGAAGTGATAGAAGAACAAAAAGAAAAATTTCAGGCATATGGTTTAGTCGGAGGCGAGAATGTTAAACTTCTTATAGAACAAGCTAAAAAATTCAAGCCTACTTGGGTTGGAATTCAAGATGAAAGTAAGTACATTGAATTAAAAGAAAGCTTACCAAAAGATATTAAAGTTGTCTCTGGGGACAAAGGTATAGACGAAATAATTGCTGATTCACAGTATGAAGTTCTTTTAGCAGCTATTAGTGGTATAGCAGGTTTAAAATCTACGGTTAAAGGAATTCAAGCTGGTAAAGATATCGCTTTAGCCAACAAAGAAACACTTGTTGCTGGTGGTGAATTGATCATGAATCTAGTTAAAGAAAAAGACGTTAAACTTTTGCCAGTTGATAGTGAGCATAGTGCAATCTTTCAAAGTA
This sequence comes from Bacillota bacterium, assembly GCA_024635925.1. GTDB lineage: Bacteria > Bacillota > TC1 > TC1 > TC1 > WTXA01. The sequence goes on from JAGXHY010000008.1 coordinate 77,901, forward strand.
TGAATAATTCAAAAAGAAAAATTAAAAAATTAATAATAACAGCTTCTGGTGGTCCTTTTAGGGATTACGATGAAGAAAGCCTAAAGCACATAAAAGTTGAGGAAGCATTAAATCATCCTAACTGGTCTATGGGGAAAAAAATTTCAATTGATTCTGCAACACTAGCCAATAAGGCCTTAGAAGTAATTGAAGCCCATTATTTATTTAACTGTCCATATGAAAATATAGATGTGCTTATACATAAAGAAAGTATCATTCATTCAATGGTTGAATTTATTGACACCTCCATTATCGCCCAATTAGGTTTTCCAAGTATGAAATTACCAATTCAATATGCTTTAACTCATCCAGAAAGTCTTAATACAAATTGGCCCTCATTAGATTTAGCATCAATTGGAACCTTAAATTTCAGTAAGCCTAAAGATTTCTTTAGAGCTTTAAAATTAGGCATCGAAGCCGGCAAACAAGGTGGTAGTGCACCAATTATTTTTAATGGTGCAAATGAAATTGCCGTTGATTTTTTTATCAAAGGTAAAATCACTTTTTTACAAATAGCAGATATGATAGATAAAGCTTTAAATAATATTGAAAATATGAAAGTTGAAAGTTTTGAAGACATTGGATATATAGATGAATTTACTAGAGAATATTTAAAAAGGAGTTTTTAATGGGTATAATTTCAGTTTTATTAGGAATTTTAGCAATAGGTATAATAGCATTAATACATGAGGTTGGTCATTATTTTTTTGCTAGAAGAGCAGGCATTAAAGTGCTAGAATTATCAATTGGTGCAGGGCCTAAAATAGTTTCTTTTATAAAAAATGAAACCCAATATACTATTAGACCAATACCTTTTCTAGCTTATGTCCGTTTAGAAGAAGAAGGTGAAGGCGGTCTTTCGAACGCTACAAAAATACAAAGATTTTTTTTGTATATAGGTGGAGTTTTTTTTAATTTAATGACAGCATTACTAATTATGACTTTAATTGGTATTTTTTCTGGTGTTTATACTAATAAAATTATTATTGGTGAAGTGATTGAAGATAGGCCGGCTTATAGCATTTTGAAAAAAAATGATCAAATAATTGCAGTTAATGATGTTGAAGTAAATGGATATGCGGAATTTGAAAAGCAGCTATTAAAACATGAGGATTCAGAAATTGAATTGTTAGTAGAAAGAGATAATAAAATAGAAGAAATTAATATTGTGCCAGAGTTAGATGAAGATAGTGATAGGTATGTACTTGGTTTTTATTTTGCTAAAGAAAAATTAAATTTATTTTCAAGTATTGCTTATTCGGGGAATATGATCTGGGATTACACATCTCAAACTTTTGTAATGTTAGGCAATCTTATTACAGGCCAATCAAATCCAAGTGAGAATTTAGTTGGAATTGTCGGAATAGTTGCAATTTCTAATGATTTTACTACAAAACTCTCTGATTATATGCTATTTATAGCTGTTATTAGTATCGGTATGGCTATAGTAAATATTTTGCCAATTCCAGCATTAGATGGTGGCAAAATTGTTTTACTTGGTGTAGAAAAAGTAATTGGACGGAAAATAAATAAAGAATTAGAAGCTCGACTTACAGTGGTTGGTTTTGCATTATTAATTATGCTAATGGTATTTACAACAGTAAATGATCTGCAAAACTTATTTGGAGGATAATATGAGAAGAAAAACAAGTACTATATATTTAAGAGATGTTCCTATTGGTAGTGACCATCCTATAGTTGTACAATCTATGTGCAATACAGATACAAGAAATATCAAAAGTACTTTAAACCAAATAAATAAGTTAGCAAACGCAGGATGTCAAATAATTAGACTTGCAATTGTAGATGATGTTGCTATTAAATCATTAGAAGAAATAATGAAGCAGAGTACTATACCTGTTATTGCTGATATACATTTTGATTATAAATTGGCTATTGGTGCAATTAAAGCTGGTGTAGATGGATTAAGACTTAATCCAGGTAACATTGGTAGTGAAGAAAAAGTTATTAAAGTTATTGAAGCTGCAAGAGATAGAAAAATTCCTATAAGAATAGGAGTTAATGGAGGTTCACTTAATAAAAAAATATTAGAAAAATATGGTGGATTATGTCCGGAAGCAATGGTGGAAAGTGCTTTAGAAAATATTTATTTATTAGAAAAATTAAATTATCCTTGGATGAAAATATCTTTGAAATCATCAGATGTTCCTTTGATGCTAAGAGCATATGAACAGTTAGCTAAAAAAGTGAATTACCCTTTTCATATTGGTGTAACAGAAGCTGGTACTGAAAAATCTGGTTTGATAAAATCAGCAGTGGGCATAGGTGCTTTATTAGATAAAGGTATAGGGGATACTTTAAGAGTATCTTTAACAGCTGATCCAATTAAGGAAGTATATGCTGGTTATGAAATATTAAAAGTTTTAGGTTTGTCATCGAAAGGAGCTACTTTGATTTCTTGTCCTACATGTGGTAGAACTGAAATTAACTTAATTCTTTTAGCGCAAAAAGTGGAAAAATTAATTGAAAGATTAGATGTGCCAATAAAAGTGGCCGTAATGGGTTGTCCTGTAAACGGACCAGGTGAAGCAAAAGAAGCTGATATAGGTATTGCTGGAGGCTTAAAACAAGGACTGATATTTAAAAAAGGTAAAATAATTGCTAAAGTAAAGGAAGAAGATTTATTTGATGAGTTTGTTAAAGAATTAGAAAATACAGTTCAAGAATATAAGGAGGAAAACAATGAGAGTATCACAACTTTTTAATAAAACACTTAAAGAAGATCCAGCAGAAGCTGAAATTATTAGTCATTCTCTTTTAATAAGAAGTGGTATGATAAGAAAGTTAGCTCCAGGAGTTTTTTCGTATTTGCCATTAGGTTGGAAAGTTTTAAATAAAATAAGCAATATTATTAGAGAAGAAATGAATAGATCAAGCTGTCAAGAACTAATGATGCCAATTATACAACCAAAAGAATTATGGGAACAAAGTGGTAGATGGTTTGTTTATGGTAAAGAACTAATTAGACTAAAAGATAGACATGGAAAAGAATATTGTTTAAGCCCTACTCATGAAGAAGTGATTACAACTTTAGTTAAAAATGAAATTAAATCATATAAGGATTTGCCACTCAACCTATATCAAATTCAAAATAAGTATAGAGATGAGGTTAGACCTAGATTTGGTTTAATTAGAAGTAGAGAATTTTTAATGAAAGATGGTTATTCTTTTAATCAAAATGAAGAATCTTTAAATCAAACATATGAAGAAATGTATAATGCCTATAGCCGTATATTTACAAGATGTGGCTTGGATTTTAGAACTGTTGACGCAGATTCAGGTGCTATAGGAGGCTCTTCTAGTCATGAGTTTATGGTCTTAGCTGAAACAGGAGAGGCTGCATTAACAATTTGTAAAAGTTGTGATTATGCGGCAAATATGGAAATGGCAGTGCATAAAAAAAGAAAATATGAAAATGGAATAGAAGCTAAACTTGAAAAAGTAATAACTCCAGATAAGAAATCTATCGAAGAGGTTTCACAGTTCTTGAATATTAATCCTGATTTAATGCTAAAAACATTAATATATAAAGCTGTTTTTCCAGAAAATGAAAAATTAGTTTGTGTTGTAGTCAGAGGTAATAGAGCAGTTAATGAAATAAAATTGAAAAATGCTGTCAATTCTATTGACCTAATTTTGGCTGATAATGAAGAAGTAATAAAGGCTACTAATATACCTATTGGTTTTATTGGTCCTATAGGTTTAAGTAATATTGATATTTATGTAGATGAAGAAGTTATGGATGTGAAAAATGGATCTACAGGTGCGCTGAAAAAAGATTACCATTATATTGGCGTAAATGCTGAAAGAGATTTCCCGAAAAATAGTATTATTGGTGATTTTCATAATGTTGATGAATTTGATGTATGTAATAAATGTGGTGAACAACTGTATTTCAAAAGAGGTACTGAAGTAGGACAGGTATTTAAGTTAGGGAAAAAGTACTCAGAAAAATTAGATTGTAAATTCCTTGATGATAAAGGAGTAAGCCAAAATGTAACTATGGGTTGTTATGGAATAGGTGTAGGTCGCACTATGGCGGCAAGTGTAGAACAAAACCATGATGGTAATGGTATTATTTGGCCAAAGTCTATTGCTCCATACCATGTAATTATCATACCTGTAAATATGAAAAATATAGAAATTATTGAAATCGCTGAAGATTTATATGAAAATCTTTTAAAAGAAAATATTGAAGTGCTTTTAGATGATACTGATGAAAGAGCAGGTGTTAAGTTTGCGAATGCTGATTTAATAGGTTATCCAATAAAAATTGTAATTGGATCTAAAACACTTAAATCTAAAACTGTAGATTTTAAAATAAGATCAACTAATGAAGAATTTAATGTGCCATTGGAAGAAGCAATAGAAATGACAAAAAGAATATTACAATAGGTGTTAAATGAAAGCTAAATGGTTCGATTTTATTAATCGATTAAATATTGAAGAAAAATTAAAAAATATACTAATATCTAGCGAGAATATTGAGTCCCTAGTCAATCAAGATAAGAAAAAACTAGATATATTTTTAGAATCAAAAGAATTTATTGATTTAGAAGATATAATAATTGCTGAAAAAGCTATCAGTTCTTTTTTTAATCCATATGATGTAAGGCTCTTGCCTTGCTATGTTAATTTTAGCAATATAGATTTTCCAGGTTTAGTAAAATATTTAAATTTCAGACTTACTAATGAACTACCACTTTTTCCAATAGACTCTTTAAGATACTGTTTTGAAAGTTGTGCTATAGAAATTAAATTACCTTCAGATTTTCATTCAGAAGTATATAGTAAAAAAGGTATTGATAATATTATTAAAATATTGCTTGCAAAAACGATTCAGAATAAAGACCTTGTTAAATTAAATGTTATAATAAATGATTCTTACTCAACAAGATTAAAAGATATTAAAAATAGGACACAAGAAGTTGTAGACAAAAACAAAATTGATATCTTGAATAAATCAATTAAAGTTTGTAATGAAAAAGTTAAAGTTAAAGTTAAAGTTAAAAGGGTAACCAAAGAAAAAGACAGCAACATTATTTTAGGTTCTTTGATTACAGAAACAATAATACCTGCAGAAGCAAAAACGGAAACTATTAAAAGTATTTCGATGTATGGGAAAATTAAGAATCTCGAGATTAGAAATATAAATAAAGGTAAGTTACTTATTTCTTTTAATCTTATATGGAAAAAATCTGGTATACCATGTAAAATATTTATGAAAAAAAATAGCGATCAACCTTTATTAGAAAATGGAATAATAGTTTCAGTTAGAGGTAAGCTAGAACATGATTCATATAAACATGATTTTGTTTTAGGAATACGAGATATAAATAAATATGTAATATCAAGGCCTGAAGATTGTTCTGATATCAAACGTGTTGAATTACATCTTCACACAAAAATGAGTTCATTAGATGCTAATATAGATTTAAAGGATTTAATAAAAAGTATGGAAGCTATGGGACATGATGCAGTAGCTATAACTGATCATGGTGGAGTTCAAACATTCCCTGAAGCTTATGAACTAACAAAAGATAAAGATATTAAAGTTATCTTTGGTGTTGAAGGTTATTTATTTGATGACAAAATAAATAAAGATTTTAAAGGGAAAACCAATCACGTAATAATTTTAGTTGAAAATCAAATAGGGCTCAAAAATTTATATAAATTAATTAGTGAATCACATTTAAATTATTTTTATAGGAAACCAAGAATACCCAAAAGTTTATTATCAAAACTCAGAGAAGGCTTAATAATCGGAAGTGCATGCGAAGCGGGAGAAGTATTTAGAGGAATTGTAAATAAACTTGATTATGATAATATGAAAGAAATAGTATCATTTTATGATTATTTAGAAATACAACCAATTTCAAATAATGAATATATGATAAGAAATGGTATAGTCCAAACAAAAAATGATTTAATTGCTTTTAATAATGAAATAATAAAATGGGGAGAAGTTTCCAACAAACCAGTAATTGCAACCGGAGATGTTCATTTTCTTAATAAAGAGGATAGTATTTATCGTGCGATCCTTATGAAAAGTAAAGGTTTTACTGATGTTATTCAACCAGAATTATATTATAGAACTACAGAAGAAATGTTGTCTGAATTTAGTTATTTAAGTAAAGAAAAAGCATATGAGATAGTAGTAGTAAATCCAAGAATTATTACAGATAAAGTTGATAAATTAAGACCGGTTCCAGTTGGCTTATTTACACCTAAAATTGATGGGGCTGAAGAACAGGTAAAAAGTATAACTTATGAAACCGCACATAACATTTATGGTAAACTACTACCAGAAATAGTAGAGAAAAGAATTAAGAAAGAATTAAATTCAATAATTAATCATGGATTTGCTGTATTATATTTAATTGCACATAAATTGGTGAAAAAGTCTAATGAAGATGGTTATGTAGTTGGTTCAAGGGGTTCTGTTGGATCCTCATTTGTAGCAACATTAATGGAAATAACAGAAGTTAATCCTTTGACACCACATTATATTTGTCCTTCATGTTGTCATAGCGAATTTATTTTTGAACATTATGATTGTGGTATAGAATTACCCGAAAAAAACTGTCCAATCTGTAAAACTGATATGAGAAAAGATGGATTCAATATACCTTTTGAAACATTTTTAGGTATAGATGGTGATAAAATTCCAGATATTGATTTAAATTTCTCTGGTGAATATCAAGGAAAAATACATAAATATACAGAAGAACTTTTTGGAAAAGGTAATGTTTTTAAAGCTGGTACTATTAGTACAGTAGCAGAAAAAACAGCAGTCGGTTATGTTAGAAAATATTTTGAAGAAGAAAATATAGGTAATCCAAGAGAAATTGAATTAATTTCATTAGCTTCAGGATGTGTAGGAGTAAAAAGAACATCAGGTCAACATCCTGGTGGTCTTGTAATAGTGCCTGAGAATGTTGATATACATGATTTTACACCAGTACAACGTCCAGCTGATGATGTTAATTCTGAAATAACAACAACACATTTTGATTATCACTCCATAGATAGTTGTCTTGTTAAGTTAGACTTATTAGGACATGATGATCCTACTATGATAAAATACTTAGAAGAACTAACAGGAGTTAAAGCAGAAGAGATACCACTAGATGATAAAGATACAATATCTCTTTTTAGATCTAACAAAAAGTTAAACTTAAATGAAGATTTTGTAGAAACTGGTAGTTTGGGATTACCAGAATTTGGAACAAGTTTTGTTAGAAAAATGTTAGTAGATACAAAACCGAAAGTTTTTTCCGATTTAATTAGAATTAGTGGGTTTTCCCATGGTACAGATGTCTGGCTCAATAATGCAAAAGATTTAATATTGAGTGGAAAGGTTAAGTTAAAAGAAGCTATTTCTACAAGAGATGATATTATGATATATTTATTAAGTATGGGTTTAGAAGATAAGATAGCATTTAGAATAATGGAGGATGTAAGAAAAGGAAAAAAACTAAAACCAGAATATGAGAATCAAATGAGAGAAAATAAGGTTCCTCAATGGTATATAGATTCTTGTAATACAATTTCTTATATGTTTCCTAAAGCTCATGCTACTGCATATGTGATTATGGCTTTTCGACTTGGTTATTTTAAAATCAATTATAAAAAGGCATTTTATGCTAGCTACTTTAGCGTTAGAGGGAATTCCTTTGACTATAATATTTTTAAAGACCAAAAAACTGTAAAAATTAATTTAGATAGACTGAAGACAACAAATATATTAAATGCTAGAGAAAAAGAATTAAAAAATATACTAGAAATTGGTTATGAAATGTATTTGAGAAACATAAAATTCACACCTATTAACCTCTATGAATCAAGGGCTAAAAGATTTATACTTGATTCTGAAGGTATTGTACCACCTTTTTCTTCTATACCTGGTTTAGGAGAAAAGGTAGCAGATAATATAATAAGAGAAAGATTAATAGGAGCTTTCTTATCAATAGAAGATTTACAAAGAAGATGTAAAATAAACAACACATTAGTGGAAGAAATGAAGAAGTTGGGAATACTAAGTGGGTTAGTACAAAGTGCTCAACTATCTTTATTTGATTAAAAGGAGGTTATAATTTGAGAAACGTGGCTTTTTTCTTAACACCAAAACACGAGTTAGCTTATTTAAATAAGGATTCAACTATACGTCAAGCTATAGAAAAATTTGAAAATCATGGTACTTTTTTAGAAATAATTGTTTTAGATAATGAAGGGAGATTTGTAGGTATAATAAGTTCTAAGGATGTTCTTTTATCATTTAAAAAAATACCAAGTTTAAACTTTGAAAATTCTCATGTTCATAAGATTAAAGATTTACAATATGATAAAAACGTTATAACAGTAAATATTGATACTAGTTCAGATGTATTAGTTGAAATAAGTAAGGTGCAAAACATCATTCCTGTTATAGATGGAGAGAATAGATTTATAGGAATTGTAAGAAGAGCAAATTTACTATTTTACTATTATCAGAGAGCAGGAGAAAATGAAGATGAGTAGTAAAAAAAATTATGATCAATTATCTTTAGATTTGCATAAAAAGTATAGAGGTAAGTTAGAAATGAGATCAAAAGTACCTTTGTCTACAAAGGATGATTTAAGTATTGCCTATACTCCTGGTGTGGCCAAACCATGTCTTGAAATTGAAAGAGATGAAAAACTTAGTATGGTTTATACAAATAGAGGAAATTCGATAGCAGTAGTAACTGATGGAACTGCTGTATTAGGGTTAGGGAATATAGGTGCAGCTGCAGCATTACCCGTGATGGAAGGAAAAGCAATTTTATTTAAAGAATTTGCTGATATTGATGCATTCCCAATATGTTTGAATACAAATGATAAGGATGAAATTGTTAAGATAATAAAAGCAATGGAACCAACGTTTGGAGCAATAAATCTTGAAGATATAAAGGCGCCAAATTGCTTTTATATAGAAAAAGAATTAAAAAAAATATCTAATATACCAATTTTTCATGATGACCAACATGGTACAGCAGTAGTTACTCTAGCAGCATTAATTAATAGTTTGAAAATCGTAAATAAAAATATTGAAGATATTACAGTGGTTATAAATGGAGCCGGCGCAGCAGGTATGGCAATTGCTAAGATATTAATTGACCTTAAAGTTAAAGATATTATAATGTGTGATCGTTCGGGTATTATATATAAAGATAGATATGAAGGAATGAATCCATATAAAGACGAGATAGCTGAAAAAACAAATATAAGTTTAAAGCATGGTTTTTTAAAAGATGCAATTGTTTCGTCTGATGTATTTATTGGTGTTTCCCAAGCTGGTGCATTAACTCAGGAAATGGTTAAAACGATGAACTCAGACAGTATTATTTTTGCGATGGCTAATCCTATACCAGAAATAATGCCAGACCTAGCAAAAGCGAGTGGAGCAAGGATAATATCAACTGGAAGATCTGATTTTCCAAATCAAGTTAATAATGTGCTAGCATTCCCAGGCATTTTAAGAGGAGCATTAGATGTACAAGCAAGCGATATTAACGAAGCTATGAAAATTGCTGCTGCAAAAGCTATAGCATCTTTAGTAAGTAATGAAGAATTAAATGAAGATTATGTAATACCTAGTCCATTAAATAAACATGTAGCTAAAAAGGTAGCAGAAAAAGTATCCCAAGCTGCAATAGATTCTGGAGTTTCAAGGATTTAGTGAGAACATCATATATAACTTTGGGTATTATAAGAGAAAATAAAATTAATATTAATAAATCAGTTTTTATTACTGAAGGACTAGAAGTTCATAATCACCAACAAGCTATAAACTTTATAGCGAAGATTAAGGCTAAATTTCCAGATGCCACTCATCACTGTTGGGCTTATATAATCGGTGATAATATTATGAATGATGATGATGGTGAACCCGGTGGTACTGCAGGTTTACCAATTTTAAATGTAATTAAAAGGAATAACTTAAATAATATAATTGTTGTAGTTATCCGATATTTTGGAGGTAAAAAATTAGGTGTAAAAGGTTTGATTGATGCTTATCGCTTATCAGCAGAGAAGTTAATTGGAAAATCTATTAAAGTTAAAAGAAATATTGGTGTAGTTTATAAGATTTGTTGTGACTATAATTATGCCAATAAAATAGCCACCTCAAATGATAAAAGAATAAAAGTACTTAATCAAGAATTTTCAGATACAGTAGTAATGATAATTTTTGTTGAAATTAAAGCAGTTAAGGAATATGATTATATATTTAAGAATAGTAATATTCAATTGATTAGTAAAATTGAAAGCATAAATTAGTAGTTTAAACTAAAGGTTTTATGCTATAATTAATTATTGAGGGGGGAATAAGGTGTCTATAATTGAAAAAAAAGAAGAGTTAATACAAGCTATAAAAAAATCAGTTGAATATGTAGATTTCGTAAAGGCTAAAGAAGATTTAAATAATTTTCCTGAACAATATGAATATCTGGATGAATATAAAAAATTGTTATTAGAAAATCAATTAGGACAATTTCTAGGAGATTTAGTAAATACAAAGTCTTCAGAACAAATTGAAAATATTTACGAAGAAATTTCGAAATATGAGGTTATTAATAATTATTTAAATGCGGAATATAGATTGAAAAATGTCCTTCATTCTATTTATCAGGATCTTGGACATATCGTAGATTCTAGAGATGATAAAAAAAGTTATTTTGTATAGGAGTAAAATATGGGAAAAAAAATAAATAAAAATACTAGTTCTAAAAATGAAAAAGTAATTAAGAAAAAAAGGAAAAAGTTAACACAAGATAAGAAAATTAAAATTATTGCTATAAGTTTTGTTATTATATTTTTAGGAAGTATTGTTGTGACAGGATTAGCATCAATAGTATTTAATAATAATAATAAACAAACACCATCAAATTATTCGGAAATAAATTCTAAAGAACAACTCGAAGAGGTAGCTAATGAATATGAATTAAAATTAAAAGAAAATCCTGAAGATGTTGAAATAATATATAATTTAATAGAAAGTTATTCTCAATTAGGTTATTATGAAAGAAGCTACACGAATGAAGAGGCAGCAATAAGTAATTTTATGAAAGCTGTAGAATATGCTGCTTTATTAAAGGAAGTAAATCCTCAAATGGCAACCTCAGCAGATTATTTAAGAGCAGGTTACTTAGCAGAAGCTGGTAAACTTGAAGAAGCGCGGGGTATATATGAAGCTGTAATAGCAAGTAATGTTGATCCTATTATCTCTAGAATAATATTTGCAGATTTTTTAAAGAATAAAGTTAAAGATGACGCTGCTTCTAGGGTACAAGTACAAGCCGCAAAGGATGCTGCAAATAGTGATGAAGAAAAAAAATATGTTGAAAGTTTAATAAAACAATATAATCTGTAATGATGTAGGAAAATAGCAAATTTTGCTATTTTCCTAATTTTTTTAGACATTTACAGCATATGTGGTGATTTATGGTGGAAAGTGGTGAAAAATTCATAAAATTATGTTATAATTCACTTAGGTGGTGATTAATTTGGTACCGTTTGTTGGTGAGTATAAACATTCTGTCGATCATAAAGGGAGAGTAATTATTCCTGCTAAACTTAGGAATAATATTCAAGAAGGAATATATTTGTGCAAGGGTTTTGAAACTTGTTTATTAATTTTGACAACTAATGAAATTCAAAAGATAGAAAAAAAGATTGAAGTTGACTCATTAACAAATGAAGGAAAAAGAAAATTTTCTAGAGCTTTTTTTTCATCAATGAGTGAAATTTCTTTTGATAGTCAAGGCAGAATATTAATTCCTAATAACTTAAAAGAATATGGGTTAATTACTAATGATGTCGTTATAGTTGGTAATGGATTTTATATTGAAATATGGGATAAGGATATATGGGAGAATAATATTGCTGAACTTGATAAAGATAGAAATAAATTAGTATTATTTTTAGAAGGAAGTATGGATGAAACATAAAACTGTTTTATTAGAAGAAACAATAAAGGCATTAAAAATAAAAAAAAATGGCATATATGTTGATTGCACCCTTGGTGGAGGCGGACATAGTGAAAGCATATTAGACGAACTTGGTGAAAGTGGTAAGCTGATAGCAATTGATCAAGATTCTTTTGCGATAAAAAAAAGTAAAGAAAGATTAAAAGCTTACAAAAATATTATATATATAAAGGACAATTTTTCTAATTTAAAAAACATTCTTGACAATTTAGAAATAAAAAAAATTGATGGTATATTGCTAGATCTTGGAGTGTCATCTTTTCAATTAGATAATAGAGAACGAGGATTTAGTTATTGGGACGAATCAATTCTTGATATGAGAATGGATCAAGATTCAGGAATTGATGCAAAATTTATAATCAATAACTACACTTTGAAAGAAATAACTAGAGTCTTTGGAGATTATGGTGAAGAAAAAAATGCTTTTAAATTTGCTAAGGCTATAGTCAAAGCTAGAGAAAATATAGAGATAAAAACTAATAAAGAACTTATAGATATAATAAAATTAACATTAAGTGAAAAGGAAAAAAGGAAACAAGGTCATCCAGCTAGAAAAATATTTCAAGCTTTAAGAATTGAAGTTAATCAAGAATTAAAAGTATTAGAAGAAGTACTGCCTCTTATTGTTGAAAAACTAAATACAGGTGGACGCCTTGTAATAATTACTTTTCATTCTATTGAAGATAGAATTGTAAAGAAATTTATGAAAAAAAATGAAAATCCTTGTGAATGTCCTGCAGATTTTCCTATTTGTATTTGTAACAAAGTTCCATTACTAAAAATCATAGGAAATAAACCTATTTTACCTAATGATGAAGAAATAGATGTCAATTCACGATCAAGGAGTAGCAAATTAAGAATTGCTGAAAAGATTTGAGGTTATCATGTCAAAAAATAAAGGTAATAACAATTTAAATTTAGTTTTTATTTTACTAATGGTTACTGTTTTAACTTTAATAACCACTAGAGGTTTGGCTGCAAATTTAAATCAAAAGAATATAGGTCTAAATAAAGAAGTAAGTGAATTAGTAAGTACTAATCAATGGATTAAGTATCAAATAAGTGATAAGATCTCACTTGATAAGATAGTAGTTTATGCAAAAACTAAATTAAATATGGTAGATATCACTAATAAGGATATTCGTTATATCTCAGTAGATTTAAATTATGTTAATGAGATAAAACAAATAGAAGTTAAAAAAAACTGGTTAGAAAAACTTCAAGTAAATGTAAGGAATATTTTCGATGAATAACAAAAATTTGAAAAATAAAAATATTAGGAATAAAATTAAAAAAAAACCTAGAGGTAAAACTGAAAACCGAAGAATTAAATTTTTTCTTGGGATTTCAGGTTTAATTTTTTTCATTATAATATTGCGTTTATTTCAAATACAAGTAGTATTAGGAAATGCTCTTAGAGAAGAAAGTTTTTCTATGAGAAGAGATGAATCAGAAATAACTGCAGAACGTGGAAGTGTTTTGGACACTAATGGCATAGAGTTAGCGGTTGATGCATCAGTTTATTCACTCTGGATTGATCCTAGTTATTTGCGTCAAAACCTACCTTATAAGAATATAGAAAAAGAAGAAGCAGCAATATTAATAGGTAAGGCAATAGATTTACAAACAGATTTTGTTTTAAGAAAAGTTGAATTAAATAGTGGATTTGTTTGGTTAAAAAAAGAAGTATCATTTGAAGAGGTTGAAAGAATAAAAAAATTAGAAATCACAGGTCTATATTTCCAAGAGGAAGGTTCAAGATATTATCCTGATCATGCCGTTGGTGGAAACTTAATTGGTTTTGTTAATAAAACGGGAGTTGGAGTTGCTGGTCTAGAAGCAACTTACAATGAAATTCTACAAGGACAAAATGGACTTATAAAAGGAGAAAAAGATGGTCAAAATAATTATATTCCTGATACACTTAAAACTATCAAAGCTTCAATTCCAGGTAATACCATTGTTTTAACTATTGATCAAAAAGCACAATATATTGCTGAAAGAGAAATCGCAAGAATTAAAAAAGATCTTAATCCAATTTCTACTTCAATTATAGTAATGGAAACTAAAACTGGCGCAATTGTTGCTTCTGCTAATTCTAATAATTATGATTCTAATGAATATAGAAATTTAGATATAAATCTCTATAGAACATTAGAATATCAAGATATTTATGAGCCAGGATCTACCATGAAAGTTATTACAACGGCGGCTGCCATTAACGAAGGAATAGTAAATGAGAATTCAGTTTTCTATGATAATACAGGAACAAGAAAAGTTGGGGGTCACACAATTAAATGTTGGCTTTATCCAAGTTATCATGGGAAACAAACATTAACTGAAGGATTGGCAAACTCATGTAATCCAGTTTTAGTAGATGTTGCAATGTTATTGAAAAAGAAAAATCCTGATCTTTGGTATGATTATTTAAAGAAATTTGGATTTGGAAGTAAAACTGAAATTGACTTTAGTGGAGAAGCTAAAGGTATTCTGCCAGCTGGTAATGGTGATATCTATCAAGCGACGTCTGCTATTGGTCAAGGAATAGCTGTCACTCCGATTCAAATGATTTCTGCTATTTCTGCTGTAGCAAATGATGGTCAAAAGATGAAACCCTTTCTTGTAAAAGAAATTAGAGATATAAATGGAAAAACATTAAAATCTTTTGTACCAACTATAGAAAGTCAAGTAGTCTCAAGAGATTCAGCTGAAGCTGTACAAAGAATGATGAAAGCAGTTGTTGATTCTGGGACCGGAAAAAAATTCAAACTTGATAATAATATTCTTTCGATGGGTAAAACCGGAACTGCACAAAAAGTAAATGATAAGGGTGTATATGATACTAGTAAGTATGTTTTATCTTATGTAGGCATAGCACCTTATGAAAATCCAAAGTATTCAGTCTTTGTCATTATTGATGAACCAATCAAAGGGGGACAGTCTAGTACTACTGTTGCACCTTATTACAAGGCTGTAATGGAGGATATATTAGCATTATATAGTGTTAGTGATAGTGTTGGAACGAATGCTACTTATAATAAAATTATTGTACCTGATTTTACAGGTTTATCAATTAATGAAGCTAAGCAAATTAGTCAGAATTTGGGATTAATTATTGAAATAGAAGGTAATGGGTATGTAGTGAAACAATCAATATTAAAAAACAAACTTATCAATAAAGGTGATGAAATAATAATTACAGCAAAAGATATTAAATTAGATGATGATCAAACTATTATACCAGCATTAACTGGCTTAAGATTGTCAGATGCTTTAAAAATAGCAGAAAATGCAAATGTAAAACTAAAGTTTTCAGGTAATGGTTTAATAATAGAACAAAATATCAATCCAGGAACTATTGTGTTAAAGGAATCTACTTTAGAAATAAAATTAGGAGGTTAATATGCAATTAGATAAATTACTTAAAAATATTGATTATGTTATTCTAAAAGGTAACAGTAACCTTGATATTACTTCCGTTGAATATGATTCTCGGAAAATTGTAGAAAAAAGTCTTTTTGTAGCAATTAAAGGCTATGAAACTGACGGACATTTATACATTAGAGATGCAATAGAAAAAGGTGCAGTAGCAATAGTGGTTACAGATGAATCAGACATATTAGAAATTGAAAATATTACTATTATTAAAGTGAAAAACACTAGAAAAGCTCTCGGTAAAATTAGTTCGAACTACTTTGGAAATCCTGGGAAAAAAATTAAAGTTATAGGAATCACTGGTACTAACGGAAAAACATCAATAACCTATTTCTTAAAAAGTATTTTTAACGAGGCAGGATATAAAGTTGGTATAATTGGAACTATTGAAAACCAAATAGATAATGTTGTTTATCCATCTTCTGTAACAACTCCAGAATCAAGAGATATACAAGAATTATTATTTAATATGGTTGAAAAAGGTTGTGAATATTGCTTAATGGAAACATCGAGTCATGCTCTATATCTTGATCGTGTAGATTCTGTTCCTTTTAAAACTGCAATCTTTACAAATCTAACTCAAGATCATTTAGATTTTCATAAGGATTTAACAGACTATTTAAATGCAAAAAAGATATTATTTACATATATTCAACCAGACGGATATACTATACTTAATGCGGATGATATTTCTTCAGATGAAATTTCTAAAATTGCAGGAGGCAAAATTTTAACATATTCATTAAATAATATTAGTAATTATAGAGCTAATAATATTAAAATGGATATTCATGGAACAAATTATAATTTAATTTATGACAATTTAAATATAAACATACAATTGAAGATGATTGGTGAATTTAGCATATATAATTCTTTAGCAGCTATTGCAGCAGCACATGAATTGAATATAAGTTTTAAAAATATTAAAGATGGTATAAAAAAGGTAAGTGTTAATGGACGTTTCCAACTAATTGATAGTAAAAAGAATTTTGCTGTTGTAGTGGATTATGCACATACTCCTGATGGATTGTATAATGTTATCTCTACAGCAAAAAAAATAACTAAAGGTAAAGTGATTTGTGTATTTGGTTGTGGTGGCGATAGAGATAATAAAAAAAGAGCAATTATGGGTAAAGTTGCCGGTGAATTAAGTGATTATTGTATAATTACATCTGATAATCCTCGAACGGAAGATCCAGAAAAAATTATTGATATGGTAGAAATTGGTGTTAAAAAAATAAATGCTAGTTACATAAAAATTACAAACAGAAAAGAAGCGATAGAATATTCAATTAATATCGCTAAAAAAGATGATATAATTATTATTGCTGGCAAAGGACATGAAGATTATCAAATAATAGGTAAAACTAAATATCCTTTTAGTGATTATAAAATAGCAAAAAAATTATTAGATGACAAGGAAGCATAGTATGATATGTACTTTATATGAGTTAAAAAATCTTTTTAACATTGAATTTAACGAAAATGATAAAAATGTAAATATAGAAGGGATCTCAACTGATACTAGAACTTTAAAAAGCAAAAATGTTTTTTTAGCAATTGAGGGAGATAATTTCAATGGACATGACTTTATTACTAGAGCAATTGAAATAGGAGCGATAGCAATAATTACATCTAAAGATTTTGATGAAAAGAAATATTTATATACTAATTTTATTAAGGTGGATAACACAATAAAAGCTTATGGTGATATCGCTAGATTTTATAGAATGAAGAATAATTTCAAAGTTATCGCTATCACAGGTTCAAGTGGTAAAACGACAACCAAAGATATGGTTGCTAGTGTACTAAGTAAAAAATATAAAATAGAAAAAACATTTGAAAATAATAATAATGAAATAGGCTTACCTTATACAATATTGAATGCTCCTAGTGATTCTGAGATATTAGTTTTAGAATTAGGCATGAGAGCATTAACTGATATTGCTTATCTTACTAAAATTGCTTTACCAGATATTGGGATTATTACTAATATTGGAATAGCACATATTGGAGAATTAGGTTCTCAGGAGAATATCTTGAGAGCAAAAGGTGAATTATTAGAAAATTTACCAAAAGACTCTATTGCAATAGTTAATGGCGAAGATGGATTTACAAATACTTTGAAAAATAAATTTTCTGGTGAAATTAAAGTGTTTGGTTTTAACAATAATTCTACTATTAAAGCGATTAACATAAATGAAGAGAAATATAAAACAAAATTAGATATACTAAGAGATGGATTTGTTTATAATATTGATTTAAAATTTAAAGGAAAACATTTATTATTAGATGCTTTGATAGCTTTAGAGGTTGGCTGTTTATTTAACATAGACATTACAGATTCGGTAAAAGAACTAAATAGGTTATCAGTATCTCCAGGAAGATTAGAGTTAATAAAAAAATCTAATTATTTAGTTATTAATGACACCTATAATGCCAATCCTGATTCAATGAAAAAGTCAATTGATGTACTTTTATCATATGAAGGCAATAGGATTGCAGTTTTAGGTGATATGAAAGAATTAGGCAAAAATGAAATAGAATATCATAAAGAAATTGGTAGATATTTAGTAGGGAAAGACCTAAAGACATTGATAACAGTTGGTGAATTAGGGAAACATATTGGTTTGGAATTAAAGGAAAAAGAAAGTGAAAATAACAATATATTTACTTTTAATGATAATCTTAATGCAGGAATAAAATTAAAAGAAATATTAAGTAAAAATGATGTTATTCTAGTAAAAGGTTCTCGTGCTATGAGCATGGAAACAATTATTAAAGTTTTAGAGGAAGAAGATGTGATAAGATGATTTTTTTTCAATTAATTATAGTTTTTATATTGACTATATTTACCGGCCAATATATTACTGAAAAATTAAAAAAATTAAAACTTGAACAAACAATTAGAGATGATGGTCCAAAAACTCATCTTAAAAAACAAGGTACACCTAGTATGGGTGGGCTTATATTTTTAATTCCAATTGTAATTGCAAGTATTTATTATCTTCCTGCTTCATTTATACCATTAGTTGCAATTTTAGGTTATGGAGCTATTGGATTTTATGATGATTTAGATAAAAGAGTAATTAAAAAAAGTGGGGGTATATCAATCAAGAAAAAGTTGGTTTTAGAAATACTTATAGGTTTATTTGTTGGAATAATAGCTATTGTATTTCTTAAAGACAGTAATATTGGTTTTACTGCACATATATTCTTTAAGGTACCTTGGTTTTTTTATATTTTATTTACAACATTTTTTATAATAGCAGTTACTAATGGAACAAATCTTACTGATGGTTTAGATGGTTTGGCAACACTGACTACAATTCCAATATTTATTATATTTATTGGAATTAGTCTGCTACAAAATAATATTCTATTAGCACAATTTAACGCACTAATTATTATTTCTTTATTAGGTTTTTTAATTTTTAATAAATATCCAGCTAGAATTTTTATGGGTGATACAGGATCACTAGCATTAGGAGCTCTTGTAGCTAGCATGTCTATTTTATTAAACATAGAATTGCTATTATTAATTTTTGGATTTATTTATTTGATTGAAAGTATATCAGTTTTATTACAAATTGCATATTTTAAAAATACAGGTGGTAAAAGGCTTTTTAAGATGGCACCTATTCATCATCACTTTGAGTTGTCTGGCTGGAGTGAGAGAAAAGTTGTGCTTATATTTACAATAATAGCTTTAATAACATCAAGTTTTGCATTTGTATTATATGCTTTGTTGTAGGTGAATGATGGATTATAGAGGAAAAAGAATTTTAGTATTGGGTAAAGGAAAAACAGGTAAAAGCATATTCGATTTTTTAGTAAAACAGTTCGCAAAGGTAGAGTTAGTTGATGAAGCTGATGATGGACCTTTCATAAATATTAATCCTACTGATTATAATTTAATTGTTCAATCACCAGGTGTTTCTAGACAGCATCCATTTTTATTGAAATGTGATCAATTAGGTGTTATTGTTACTAATGAAATAGAAATAGCATTTGGATTTGTTGAAAAACCAATTATTGGTGTTACAGGAACAAACGGAAAAACAACTATAGTAAATCTTATTGACTATATATTATTAAAATGTGGGGTTATAAGCTCGTTAGTAGGTAACGTAGGTAATCCATTTATTGAATCAGTATTAGCTAAGCAAGATGTATTTGTTGTTGAATTATCTAGCTATCAATTAGAAAATATAAATAAATTTAAACCTAAAATTGCTATTATTTCTAATATTAGTCCAGATCATCTTGAAAGACATAAGACAATGGAAAATTACTTGAAGATAAAATCTAATATTTTTAAAAATATGAATAAGAATGATTATTTAATATTAAATTATGATGATGAAAAAGTAAGAAAGCTAGTTAGTAAGGATATTCCAACTTTTTTTTATAGTTTACAAAATAAAGTTAGAGGAATTTATTTGAAAAATAATAAATTGATATTAAATATAGATAAAGAACAAGAATTATTATCAATAGATGAATTGAAAGTAATAGGCAAACATAATATCGAAAATACTATGGCAGGAATTTTAGCAACAGTTTTATTTGATTGTAACTTAGAATGTGTTTTACTTGGTGTTAAAGATTTTACCGGTGTGGAGCATAGACTCGAATTTATTAGAGAAGTTGATGGAGTTAAATACTATAATGACTCTAAAGCAACTAATCCTGAAGCAGCTATAATTGGAATTAAATCATTTATAGGAAAGAATCTATTTGCAATACTAGGTGGCAGCAAAAAAGAAGTAAGTTATTATGAATTAGGGAAAACCATAGTTGATAATAATGTTTTTGCCATTTTACAAGGGGACACTAAAGATGAAATTGGAAATGTATTAGAAGAATTTAAATATACAAGATTTATTAAATTATCAAGTTTAAAAGAAGCTCTTGATTATGCAATTACATTAGCAAAAAAGGGTGATATAGTTTTATTATCTCCAGCTTGTGCTAGTTTTGATCAATTTTTAAATTTTGAAAAAAGAGGAGAAGCTTTTAAAAAATATGTTAATCAAATTTAAAAAGAAAAAAGAAAAAAATAACAGTGGTAAAGAGAATGTGAAAAATAAAATTGGGGTTACAATGCCCAATAATATACTATTATTAATTGTAGTTGGTATATTATTAGTAATTGGTTCATATATGGTGTTTAGTGCATCCTATGTTGGAGTAGATAATAGTCCACCTTGGTATTATTTAGTTAGACATATATCTTTTATGTTAGCAGGTATATTAACTGGCATATTTTTTTATAATTTTGCTAGATTAAAGAATAAAGGATTATTAATTTATTTATTCTTTCTATTATCATTTGTAACACTTTTCATAGCATATTTATTCGGGAACACTGGTGGAGGTTCTAGAAGATGGATAAGCTTAGGATTTATAAATATACAACCCTCAGAATTACTAAAGCCTGCTTTGATATTATTAATTGCATATTTATTAAATAGAAGTAAGAAACCTCATATTTGGGTTTCATTACTTATAACAGGAATTGTATTTGGAGCAGTTGCTATAGAAAATTTCAGTTCAGCTTTAATTATAATTTTACCGGTATTGGTTATGTTAATAGTAAAAGGCATGAAAAAGAAGCATTACTTAGCAATTTTGAGTATGGCTATTATTGGTTTACCATATTTTATTATAACTAAAACTTATCGTTTTTTAAGAATGTTGGATTTTATTCCAGTATTACTAAATCCTCTATCAGCTGATTATCAAGCTAAACAAAGTCTATATGCATTAGCTGATGGAAGCATATTTGGAGTAGGAATTACAAACAGTAAACAAAAATTTTTCCATTTACCTGAGCATCATACAGATTTTATATTTGCAATAGTTGGTGAAGAACTAGGATTTTTAGGTGCTGTTGCTTTAATATTGTTATTATTTGTATTAAGTTTTATAATAATACAGATAGCATTAGAAACAGAAAACAAATTTAACAAACTAGCTATTCTTGGTTTTGGTTCTTTATTTATATTTCAAACCTTATTGAATCTAGCTGTGGTAGTAGCAATGGTACCAGTTACAGGAGTGACATTACCATTTATAAGTTATGGTGGCTCATCTCTAGTTTCCTTTTTACTAATTATCGGCTTCATTCTTGGGGCTTCAAGGCCTAGAAAGAGGAAAATTAATGAATTCAAAAAAAACTAATATTGTTGTAACGGGAGGTAAAACTGGTGGACATATTTATCCTGCTTTAGCAATATCTGAAATTTTAGAAAATGAATATAACATTAATCCATATTATATAGGATCGAAGAACGGTATGGAATCTAAAATTTTGATGAATGAAAAAATACCCTTTTATGGATTAAACTTTGCTCCTTTTGTAGGAATATCATATGAAAGAAAGGTTAAATCTGTTTTTATTAATATAGCTGGATTTTTTTTAAGTTTAATTTTACTTTTTAAAATAAAACCTAAATTAATAATAGGTACAGGTGGTTTTGTTTCTGGTCCAGTATTAATGGCGGCATTTGTATTAAGAGTACCTATAATTATTCACGAACAAAATGTTGCACCAGGTTTTACTAACAAATTATTAGCAAAAATTAGCAAAGAAATTTGGGTAACTTTTAATGAAAGTTCTAAATATTTTCCAAATAATAAAAGAAAAGTATTAACAGGTATGCCTTTAAGAAAGAGTTTTCAAAAATTAATAAAAAAAGATGCTAAAAAATATTTCGGTATAGAAGAAGGACAGAAAGTCTTATTAATTACTGGTGGAAGTCAAGGTTCTAAATTAATAAACACCTCTGTTAGAGAGTTATATGTTAAAATTATTAAAGAATTAAATTTGGATATTATTCATATTACTGGTACTAAATTTTATAACGAAATTATTAGTAGTTTAAATAAAGAAGAACAAGAATTAGTGAAGGATGGTAAATTAATAATTAAAGATTATATAAGTGAGATGGAACAAGCATTAAATGCTGCAGAGATTACCATTTCAAGAGCTGGAGCTAGTTTTATATGTGAATTAATCGTAACAAAGAGTTATAGTATTTTAATTCCTATAAAAAAATCAGCAAGTAATCATCAATTAATGAATGCAAAAGCTATCGAAAAATCTGGAATGGGAAAAATAATTGAAGAAGATAATTTAACTTCAAAAATTTTATTTTCTACTTTAGAGTCCTTAAAGCCTTATGGATTTGAAAATATTATTAGTAATAATGCAGGAATACTATATGGTGAAAATACAAAAGAGATTATTAGAAAGGAAGCAGGTAAATATTTGAATGAATAATATACATTTTATAGGTATTGGTGGAACTGGTATGAGTGGGCTTGCAAAAATTTGTGTTGAAAAAGGTATTAATGTAACAGGATCAGATTTAAAAAATTCTGAAACTATACAAAAATTAAAAAATATCGGAGCCACTATTAAAATTGGACATGGTAAATTACCAAAAGATACTACTTTAGTTGTATATTCAACAGCTGTATCTCAAAATAATTCAGAAGTTGTTGATGCTAAAAATAAAAATATTCCTTTATGGCATAGAAGTGATATTCTAAGATATGTTTCTGAAGATAAAATTGTTTATGGAGTTGCTGGAGCACATGGTAAAACAACTACAACAACTTTTTTAGCAGAAATTTTTGTCAGAGGGGAAAGAAATCCTAGTTTTGCTTCTGGTGGCAAGCTTGTTTTTGAAGGAGCAAATGGTAAATTTGATTTAAAAGGTGATGTTTTTATTGCAGAACTTGATGAAAGTGATGGATCATTTTTGAAAATTAAAGTAGATACAGCAATAATTACAAATATTGATGATGATCATCTTGATTATTATACAACAAAAGAAAATATCGATAATGCTTTTGCAGAATTTTTAGAGAATGTTGAAGGCAAACTGATTGTGAATGGTCATGATAAAATGATAATGAAATTATTAACTGGGAAAACTAATTTTATAACATTTGGATTTAATGATTGTGACTATACAATGGATGATATTTTGGTACAAAATTATAGAAATACAGCAAAAGCTTATTATCAAGGCCAATATATTGGCACAATAAATATCTCATTACCAGGCAGACACAACTTGGAAAACGCTCTTGGAGCTGTAGCCTTAGCTCGAGAGAAAAAAATACCAGATGATGTGATTTTCAAAGCATTATCAACTTTCCAGGGTGTAGGCAGAAGATTTGAAATTATAGGTCAGAAACAAGGTAGAACTATAGTAGATGATTATGCACACCATCCTAAAGAAATAGAAGCTTTATTAAATGGTGCAAAGTCATTTGGGTATAAAAGAGTAATAAGCATTTTTCAACCTCATAGGTATTCGAGAACTAAACAACTGTATGATGATTTTGTTAGAGTCCTTAAAAAATCTGATATTTGTATTGTTAATAATATCTATAGTGCCGGAGAAAAAGCAATTCCTGGTATAAATAGTCAAAATCTCGCAAAAGATATTGGTGGAGTTTTTATCGAAAGTTTCAATGATATTGTTGATTATATTTTAGAAAATAGTAATGAAGAAGATTTGATATTGACAATTGGAGCAGGAGATATTTGTGAAGTAGGAGAAATGATATTAAAATCATTATAGGAGTAAAGTCAATTGGCTACTAATTTCTTAAATATAGAAAAAATTTATAATGGATTAATTGAATATGATTATGACATAAGTGAACTGACTACTTGGAAAATTGGAGGAAAAGTTAAATGTATTGTTTTTCCACAATATGAAAGTCAAATAGTTGTACTTATAGATTATTTAAAAAGAATGAACATTCCATATTATATTATTGGTAAAGGTTCTAATATTTTATTTGGGAACAATGATTACAATGGTCTTATAATATATTTAGGGAAAAAATTTGATACCTATGAAATAACAAAAGATATAGATGGTAGCATTATTAATTGTTTAAGTGGTATGTCACTAATGAAAATTGGAAAAATTGCTAAAGAAAAATCTTTAACAGGATTTGAGTATTTGAGTCTTATCCCAGGTTCTTTAGGTGGCGCTATTATAACTAACGCCGAAGCACATAAAAAAGCTATCAGTGACTTAATTATTAGTGTTAAGGTACTCGAAAATGGCATGATAAAAGATTATACAAATGAAATGTGCATGTTTAAATATAGAACTTCCATTTTTGAAGGCAATAAGGATTTAGTTGTTCTATCTGCAATATTAGCACTTGAAAATGGGAATAAGGAAGAAATAATAAATAAAATGTTGATAGCAAAGGATTATAGAATTAAAAAGCAACCAAAAAAACCTAGTGCTGGTAGTGTTTTCAAAAATCCTAATCTAGCTCCAGCTGGAAAACTTATTGATGACTTAGGTTTAAAAGGGGTATATAAAGGTGATGCTAAAATTTCTAATATACATGGAAACTTTATTATTAATGAAGATAATGCTAAAAGCGAAGATGTCTTATATTTAATTAAGATAATTAGAGATAAAGTAGAAGAAAAATACAAAATTTCTCTTGATTTAGAAATTAAAATGTTTAATATATAGGTTTGCTTATTTAATTTATAATTGCTATAATTACACTATATATAGTAATATGGGGGGATAGTAATTAAAAGAAATAGACAAAATGAAGAAAATATAGAAAAAAAATCCAAAATAAAAGTTAAATTCAAAAAAATATTTCTTATGTTGATATTAATATCAACTTTAGGTGTTACATTTTATTTAGCTTTTTTTTCAAGTTTTTTTAACATTCAAATTGTAGAAATAAAAGGTGTTTACTCTTTAGAACCAAATGAAATTGAAGAAATTGCAAATATTAAATTAGGTTCAAATATATTTCTGCAAAATAACTTAGCTAAAGAAAAAAAGATGAAAGCTAAATTTTCAATTATTAATAATGTTAAAATTAAACAAGATCTACCTAATAAGTTAATTATTCAAATAACTGAAAAAAAACCTGAACTAGTTCTTTTATATCAACAAAAGTATGTATATATCGACTACAAAGGAGAAATTTTAAATATTAATAATAAACTTAATCAAAGTACTGCTCCTATTCTTACTGAACTTGACTTGCAAGACAATCTTGTACTTGGACAAGTTTTAGTAAAAAAGGATATACGATTAGCTTTAGATTTTGTTAATCAAATACCAGAGGACAAAAAATATCTTATCAATGAAATAACAATAGATGACTATGGTATATCGATTTATCCAACTGGCAGTTATAAAGTTATGATGGGAGATAATATTAAAGTTCTCAAAAAAATACGAACTTTAGAGACATTGTTGAGAGACAGTGGACTCTTAGGAAATACAATAAACTATATAGACATTTCAAATCCTGATAAAATTATTTTAAAAACCAAGGAGGTTGTCTCGTGATTGAATTTGAAGATGCAAATTTTAACAAATCAGCAAGTATTAAGGTAATAGGCATTGGTGGAGGTGGAAACAATGCAGTCAATAGAATGATTGAAGCTGGTCTGCAAGGTGTAGACTTCATATCTATCAATACAGATGCTCAATCATTACAAAGCTCATTGGCAAACAAAAAAATACAAATTGGTAGTAAACTGACTAAAGGTCTTGGCGCAGGCGCTAATCCAGAAATAGGGAAAGCAGCTGCCGATGAAAGTAAAGAGGAATTATATAAATTATTACAAGGTACAGATATGATTTTTATTACTGCTGGTATGGGTGGTGGCACAGGTACAGGCGCAGCTCCAGTTATTGCACAAATAGCTAGAGAAGTTGGAGCATTAACTATAGGAGTCGTTACTAAACCATTTTCTTTTGAAGGTAAAAAAAGAGAAGCATCTGCAAGAGATGGTATAGAAAAATTATCCCAATATGTTGACAGTTTGATTATTGTTCAAAATGATAAATTATTGGAATTGGCTGATAAAAGAACACCAATGTTACAAGCTTTTAAGATGGCTGATGATATTTTAAGACAAGGTGTACAAAGCATATCTGACTTAATTGTTATGCCAGCTCTTATAAATTTAGACTTTGCTGATGTTAGAGCTATAATGTCGGAAAATGGAGCAGCTCTAATGGGAATTGGTAGATCAACTGGTGAAAACAGAGCTCAAGAAGCGGCAATAGCATCCATTTCAAGCGCATTACTAGATACTAGCATTGATGGAGCTAAAGGTGTACTGTTAAACATTACAGGTGGTAATGATTTAACACTATATGAAGTAAATGAAATTGCTACTATAGTTACTGAGGCCTGTGATGCTGAAGTAAATGTTATATTTGGAGCATCAATTGATCCATCAATAGAAGATGAAGTCTCTGTAACAGTAATTGCAACTGGTTTTGAAGGTGAATTTTCAAGTATTAGAAGCAGACAGAAAAAAACTAAAAAAGAAGCAGAAGATACAAAGAATGCACAAGAATCAAGCAAAGAAGATGAAAAAGAAAACTTGGATATAGTTTTTACTATTCCTAAGTTTCTTGAATAAGAGTAAAAATTATGCGTTGTATATATTGTAACAGTCCAGATTCAAAAGTTCTCGACTCTAGACCAGTTGAAGATGGAAATGGAATTAGAAGACGAAGAGAATGTATAGTATGCAAAAAAAGATTCACTACTTATGAAAAAGCCGAACAAGCACCTATAATAGTTATGAAAAAAGATGGAAAAAGGGACTTGTTTGATAAAGACAAGCTGTTAAGAGGTATACTGAAGTCTTGTCAAAAAACTAACGTTGAATTTGAATCAATAGAAAAAATGGTTGATGAAATTGAAAGAGATTTACATGCTGTTG
This sequence comes from Bacillota bacterium, assembly GCA_024635925.1. Lineage (GTDB taxonomy): Bacteria > Bacillota > TC1 > TC1 > TC1 > WTXA01. The sequence goes on from JAGXHY010000008.1 coordinate 105,171, forward strand.
GAGAAAAAGAAATAAAAAGTGAATTAATTGGGCAAATGGTTATGAATCATCTTCAAAATCTTGATCCTGTTGCTTACGTTAGATTTGCATCAGTTTATAGAGAATTCAAAGATGTTGAAACTTTTAGAGAAGAAATAGAAAGTTTGTTAAATACAAACAACAAGAAGAATAGCCGCTCTTAGAGCGGCTATTTTATGGAGAAATCATGAAACTTTATTTATTTGAAGATAAAAGAATACTTAAAAGTAGCAAACTTAATGAGTTTGATTTTATAGATCATGTTTTTTCAACTAGAGATTTTGGAAATCAAGGTCTTCATATAAATGATGATAGAAATCATGTTTTAAATAATAGAAAAAATCTGGCAAAAACTATTAAAGTTGATTATCATAATGTAATTGCTGCAAAGCAAGTACATGGTAGTAATAGTAGATGTGTATATATTGATGATATTGGTAAAGGTGCTCTTTATTATAATGAAAGTTTGGATAACTGTGATGCACTAATAACAAATATACCTAATTTACCTCTTTTTGCTTTTTATGCCGACTGTGTACCTATATTTTTAGTTGATCCAATTAAAAAATGCATAGGAATTGTTCATTCCGGATGGAAAGGAACCTTAAATAACATAATTGGTAATACTATAGATAATATTATTCTAAAATTTGATTCTTCTCCAGCTGATATAATTGCTATAATAGGCCCATATATAAAAGGTTCATGCTATGAAGTTAGTAATGAAATTATTGAGCAGTTTACTAAATTAGGCTATAATAAAGAAAATCAGATTATTGGTAATAATATTGATTTAGGATTAATAATACAACATCAATTATACAATAAGGGTATATATAAAATAGAAATTGATGATTATTGTACAAGTTGTAATTTGGATTTGTTTTTTTCACATCGAAAAGAACATGGACATTCGGGAAGAATGGCCGGAATTATAATGTTAAAAGGAGAATAAATGGAAGATTTAAAGAGAAATTTACAGATTATAAAGAAAGATATAAAGGAAGCAATGATTCTATCAGGTAGGAGTGACGATGTCTTGTTAGTTGGAGTAACAAAAACCTTCCCGGTTGATAAGATTTATGATGGAATGGAACTTGGAATATTTGATGTAGGAGAAAATAAAGCACAAGAATTTACTGAGAAATATGCTATAATAAAAGATAGAGTAAATTGGCACTTCATTGGACACCTACAAAAAAATAAAGTTAAATATATTGTAGGGAAAGTTAAATTAATTCATTCGGTTGATAGTTTAGGTTTAGCCGAAGAAATTTCAAAAAGAGCTGAAAAGGCAAATATTATTCAAGATGTTTTGATAGAGGTAAATGTTTCTGGTGAAGAAAGTAAATTTGGAGTTAGGTCAAATAATATTGAAGATTTATTAACTAGTATTTCCCAGTTAAAAGGTATTAAAGTTAAGGGTTTGATGACAATGGCTCCAAATGTTGATGATGATTTGCTAGTGAGAAGTGTTTTTAAAGAACTAAGACTATTAAAAGAAAATATTATTGATTTGCATATCAATAATATAAACATGGATTATCTATCAATGGGTATGAGTCAAGATTTTAAATTAGCTATCTTAGAAGGAGCTAATATTATTAGAGTAGGTTCTTTAATATATGGAAAAAGATAATAGGAGGTATTATTATGATTGAAAGAATTAAAGGATATTTTTCAAAAGACGAAGAGTATGACGAAGAGTATGATGAGTATGAAGAAGATGAATATAATGATGAGGATGATTATGACTTCGATGATAAAAAAGATAAAGACACTGATTTAGGTGGTTTTGGCGATGATCTTTTTGCGAAAGATAATAAGAAGAAACTATCAGTGGTTTTGATGAGCCCGGATACTTTTAATGACTCTATAAGAATATCAGATGAATTAAAAAAGAATAAAATGGTTATTGTTAATCTAGAAGATATTGATTTTGAAGAAGCTAGAAAAATTGTTGATTTTGTAAGTGGTACAGTTTATGCCTTAGGTGGATCAATTAATAAAATAAGCAGTAAAATTGTAGCATTTTCACCAATATTTGTTGAGGTGCAAAATACTATTACAGTTAGAAGAAAAGATAAAGGTATGGATATACCAAATTTTAGAAAAATATAGTGAGGTGAAGTCTTGAAAATTGGTTTTATTGGTTCTGGTAATATGTCAGAAGCTATAATTTCAGGTATGATTGTCAATGAATTTTCACCTGAAAATATTAGTATTTTGGATGTTAGTAAAGAAAGAATTGAATTTATGATTAACCATTACAAAGTGGGTTCTCCAAATGTAAAAGATTTTTTTGAAAATTCAGATGTTTTGATTATAGCTGTCAAACCTCAGATTATTCCAAAGGTTTTATCAGATTATAAGAATTATATTAAAAAAGAGCATTTATTAATATCTATTGCAGCAGGCGTTTCAATAGAAAAAATTTCAAAATTAACTAACTTAGAAAAAATAATAAGAGTTATGCCAAATACACCAGCTTTAATTTCTAAAAGCATTTCTGCTATAACATATAAAAGTCAAGAAGTTACCGATAAAGACAAAAAACTTGTTGAAAAAATTATTGAATCAATTGGAGAATTTGTTTGGATAGAGGAAAGTCAAATGGATGCAGTAACTGCTTTGAGTGGTAGTGGACCTGCATATGTTTTTAGATTTATTGAAGCCATGATTGATAGTGCTGTTTTAGTTGGTTTATCAAGAGACTTGTCTAGAAAATTAGTGGTAGAAACAGTTTTAGGAAGTACATTGATGTTGAAAGAAACTGGGAAAAGTCCTAAGGAACTAGAAAACCAAGTAACATCACCAGGTGGAACAACTATTCATGGTTTAGTATCTATGGAAAAAAATAATTTTTCTAGTTCGATTAGAGAAGGCATAAAAGCAGCTTATTTGAGAGCAGTAGAATTAGGTTTGGAAAGTAAATAATTGTTAGGAGGATTGTCATGCAAATAACACCAGAAGTAATTGAAAATAAAGAATTTAAAACAGGTTTAAGAGGTTATGATAAGAAAGATGTTGATGTTTTTCTTGATGAAATAATTGAAGAACTTGAAGATATTTTGAATAAAAATCAAAAACTAAAGGAAGAAAAGGATATTCTTTTAAATCAATTGGCACATTATAAGAAAAAAGAAAATGAATTAAATGAAACATTGTTAAAAGCACAAGAATCTGCTGATAAACTTATTGCAAGAGCAAAAATAGATTATGAAGCTAAAATGGAAAAAGCTAATAGCATGTTGCAGAATGCTAATGTTGATAAATATGAACAAGGTAAAAAATTAGAAGAAAAGTATAATACTTTAAAAATGAAATATTTAAAATATAGAAATTCTATTAAAAATGATTTAAGAAAACAATTAGAACTATTAGATAAAGACAGTGTCGAATAAAATTAATATAGGAGGCAAAAATGGAGTACGATAAGACCCTTAATCTCCCAAAAACAGATTTTCCAATGCGTGGAGGTCTACCTAAAAAAGAACCAGAGATTTTAGCTAGATGGCAAGAAATGGATATATATAAAAAAGTTCAAGATAAAAATAAAGGTAAAGTTAAGTATATTCTTCATGATGGACCTCCATATGCTAATGGAGATATTCACTTAGGAACATCATTAAATAAGATATTAAAAGATATAGTAGTTAAGTATAGATCAATGAGTGGTTTTGATGCCCCATATATACCAGGTTGGGATACACATGGTTTACCAATTGCTCAAAAAGTTTCTAGTGAATGGAAAATCAATAGACATGAAGTAGGAATACCAGCATTTAGAGAAAAATGTAAAGAATATGCATTGAAATATGTGGATATTCAACGAGAATCTTTCAAAAGATTGGGTGTTCGTGGTGATTTTGATCATCCTTATTTAACGTTAGATTCAAAATATGAAGGAACGCAAATCAAAGTTTTTGGGGATATGGTAGAAAAAGGCTATATCTATAAAGGTCATAAACCCGTATATTGGTGTGCTAGTTGTGAAACTGCATTAGCTGAAGCAGAAGTTGAATATCATGAAAAAAAATCCCCATCTATCTATGTTAAATTTAAAATTGAAGATGGAAAAGGATTACTAGCTGAAGATGATGCATATGTAATTATTTGGACAACAACACCTTGGACATTACCAGCTAATGTAGCTATATCGGTAAATCCAGCTTTTGATTATGTATTAATCGAAGCAGAACATAAAAATAATAAAGAAAAATATATTATAGCTGAAGAACTTGTAGAAGAATGTTTTAATAATTGGGGTATTGAAAAAGGCCAAATCCTAAAAAGATTTAAAGGTGAGGAACTAGAATATGTGATTTGTAAAAATCCTTTAATTGACCGAAAATCTGTTGTTATTCTTGGCGACCATGTTACTTTAGAAACAGGGACAGGTTGTGTGCACACAGCTCCTGGACATGGACTTGAAGACTTCGAGGTTGGTCAAAAATATAATCTTGAGGTCATTTCACCAGTTGACCATCAAGGAATTTTTACTAATGAGGTTGGTAAATATGCAGGTAAGAAAGCTGTTGATACTAATAAAGATATTACAATAGATTTAGAAGAAAGCAATTCTTTATTGAGTTTAGTTTTTATAAAACATCAATATCCTCATTGTTGGAGATGTAAAGATCCTTTAATGTTTAGAGCAACTGAACAATGGTTTGCTAGTATAAAAGGATTTAGAAAAAATGCTTTGTCTGCTGTTATGAATGATGTTCAATGGATTCCTACTTGGGGTCGTGAACGTATTTACAATATGATAGCAGAAAGAAGTGATTGGTGTATTTCAAGACAAAGGGAATGGGGTGTTCCTATTCCGATATTTTACTGTGGTGATTGCGAAGAAGCTGTATTAGATAAAAAACTAATTTACCACATAGGTGATTTGGTCGCTGAATTTGGGTCGAATATTTGGTTCAGTAAAGACGCAAAAGAACTATTGCCAAAAGGTTATGCTTGTTCAAAATGTGGAGGAACACATTTCAGAAAAGAAACAGATATTATGGATGTTTGGTTTGATTCTGGAGTAAGTAATATTGCAGTTTTAAAACAAAGAGAAGAATTAGCTTATCCTGCGGATCTTTATTTAGAAGGTAGTGATCAATATAGGGGCTGGTTTAATTCCTCTTTATCGATTGCTGTTGCAATTACTGATAAAGCACCTTATAAAGCTGTTTTGACTCATGGTTATGTCGTTGATGGTAAAGGTAGAAAAATGAGTAAGTCTATAGGTAATGGTATAGACCCTAAAAATGTAGTTAAACAACTAGGAGCTGATATTCTGCGTTTATGGGCAGCTTCAGCTGATTACAAAAAAGATATCTCTGTATCTGATGAAATATTTAAACAAGTTACAGAATCCTATAGAAAAATAAGAAATACTTTAAGATTTCTACATGGTAATCTTTATGATTATAGTGTTTCAACTAATAAAGTTAAATATGAAGATTTATTTGAAATAGATAAATATATACTTTATAGATTGAATAAAACTATCAATAAAGCTAAAACAGCTTTTGATAACTATGAGTTTTATATGGCATTCAATTCTATACATCAATTTTGTATATTAGATTTAAGTGCTCTTTATCTAGATGTTATAAAAGATAGATTATATGGATCAGTACCAAATAGTATTGAAAGAAAATCTGCTCAAACAGTAATATTTGAAATTTTAAAAAGTCTGATGATTATGCTTACTCCAATATTATCCTTTACTATGGAGGAAATATATGGTTATCTGGATGATGAAAATAAAGAAGAAAGTATTCAATTATTAGATTTTCCTATCGTAAATGAACTTTATAATGATGAAGCATTAGCAAACAAATGGGGAAAATTACTTGTAATAAGAGAACATATTTTAAAAGTTCTTGAAAAAGGTCGTCAAGAAGACTTATTTGGTAATTCTTTAGGAGCAAAATTATTTATCAATACTAATAATGATGATTTATATAAATTCTTAAAAGATAATGAAAAAGATATATTAGATATATCAATAGTATCTAGATTAGAAATAAGTTTTAATAATAGTATTGAAGGATATGAAATATTTGATGAGCTTTATATTAAAGCCGAAAATATTACAGATGACAAATGTGAACGCTGTTGGATGCATGTAGAGGGAATTGGTAATGAAATAAAACACCCAACATTATGTCCAAGATGCGCAGAAGTAATTAAAGAAATGGAGTAAAAGTAAAAATGTTAATAGAAGTAGGGATTTCAGCAAGACACGTTCATTTATCTAGAAAAGATATCGATATTTTATTTGGACCTAATTATCAATTGTCAGTATTTAAAGATTTAAAACAATTAGGACAATATGCAGCGAATGAAAAAGTTGAACTTATAGGACCAAAATGCGGATTAAACTCAGTTAGAATACTTGGTCCTGAAAGAAAAAAAACCCAGGTAGAATTATCAGCAACTGATTGTATAAAAATAGGCATTCCAGTTGTTTTAAGAGATTCTGGAGACCATAAAGATACACCAAGTGTTAAATTAATAGGGCCTGTGGGCTCAATTGAACTAGAAGGCGGCGTTATAGTTGCCTCTAGGCATATTCATGTAAGTACTGAAACTTCGATAAAAGAGGGCATTAATAACGGTGATATGTTATGTGCAAAAATTACTGGAGAGAGAGAGGTTATTTTTGGTAAAGTATTAGCAAGAGTTGATGAAACATTCGTTGATGAATTACATTTGGATACTGATGAAGCTAATGCTTCCTTTGTGAAAAATAATCAAAAGGTTGAAGTTTATAGATGCCAAAAATAAAATATAAATTAAAAAAGGATAAAAACATTAAAGATATGTTAGATAAACCATTAGATAAAAAGAAAGTCAAATTTACTTTTTTATTTATTCTTTTACCTTTTTTACTAGTTCTAATCGATCAAATTACAAAAATATTAGTTGATAAACATATGATTATAGGTAACGAAATTCAAGTTATTCCAGGAGTATTTAATATTAATTATGTGATTAATAAAGGTGCTGCATTAGGAATATTTGAAAATATGACATATTTTTTAGTTGTTGTATCCTTTTTAATGATTTGCTTTTTATATTTTTTAGCATTTAATGACTTTAAAAGTAATCATACAGTTGTACCAGAAATGCTTATTATTGGAGGTGCAATTGGTAACCTTATTGATAGAGTATTCTTAGCTGGAGCTGTTAGAGACTTTTTAGAAGTTCCTTTCTTTGCAGTAATGAATTTTGCAGATTGGTTTGTCAGTATTGGCATAATACTTTTGTTAATTAAGTATATCTATTATTATAATAAAACTGAGAAGAGTGTTAGTAAAGATGGATAAACAAACTATTCGAGCCGAAGCTCGTGAGAGAGTAGATAAATATATAAGTAATAATTTAGGTTATTCGAGAACTTTTACGGAACAACTTTTTTCAGATGAGAAAATAACGGTCAATAATCAGATGGTTAAAAAAAATCACAAGTTGAATATTGGAGATAAGATTTCAATTGATTCTTTTGAACCTGTAGAAGTTAATATTAAAGGGACCTCGATTGAGCTTGATATTATATTCGAAGATAATGACATTTTAATTGTAAATAAACAAAGAGGCTTGGTAGTTCATCCAGCACCTGGCAATTATGAAAACACTTTAGTAAATGGGTTGATGTTCTATAACAAAAAATTATCAACTATAAATGGTGAGATGAGACCAGGAATTGTACATAGAATTGATAAAGATACAACTGGTGTAATAGTTATAGCTAAAAATGATATTTCGCATAATTGTTTAGCTAAGCAATTCAAGGATCATTCTATAACTAGAAAGTACATTGCTTTAGTAACAGGTAATATTTCAGAATCAACTGGGGAAATTGATTTGCCAATTGGTAGAGATCCTAAAAGCCGGACTAAAATGGCTGTAGTTAAAAATGGAAAACAAGCAAAAACGTATTATAAAGTTTTAGAACACTTTGAAGGATACACTTTAGTTGAATGTAAATTAGAAACAGGTAGAACTCATCAGATAAGGGTTCATATGCAGTATATTAAACATCATTTAGTAGGAGATCCTTTATATGGTGCCAAAAGTAAGAGGTTTCCTCTAGATGGTCAATATTTACATGCTGGTGTTTTAGGATTTAAACATCCTAGCACTGGTGAATATATGGAGTTCCAATCTGATTTACCTATATATTTTATAGAAGCAATAAAGGAACTAAGAGGTTAGATATGAATATTGATTACTGTTTAAGAGGTACCGCCAAAGGCAATAAAGTAAGGTTTTTCATCTCTTCAACTAAAAATTTAGTAGAAGAAGCAAGATTAAACCATAATTTGTCTACATTAGCTACAGCAGCACTTGGTAGAACACTTACAGCAACAGCCATGATGGGAATTGATTTAAAAGGAAAAGACACCATATCAATCGCATTTAAAGGTGATGGGGTTCTTGGAAGTGTTATTGCTAAAAGTAATAGCAGTGGTGAGGTTAAAGGGTATGTTGATAATCCTGAGGTCGATCTTCCATTAAAAAATAACGGAAAAATTGATGTGAGTTCGGGAATAGGTTTTGGGACTTTATATATAACAAAAGATATGGGACTAAAACAACCATATGTTGGAAGTGTTCCGATAGTTAGTGGTGAAATTGGTGAAGACATTACGGAATATTATTACAGTTCAGAACAAACTTTATCAGCTGTAGGTCTTGGAGTATTAATAGATATAGATTATACGGTTAAATCATCTGGTGGTTTTATATTACAAATAATGCCAGGAGCTGAGTCAGAAATTGGTTTTGAACTTGATGATAAAGTTCAAAAATTACCACCTTTAAGCACATATCTAATTGATAATAAACCAGAAGATTTATTGGAATATTTCTTTGAAGATGATTTTAAATTATTAGAAAAAAAAGTTATAAAATTCAAATGTCAATGTAGCAAGTCTAATTTTGAAAAAGCTCTCATTACTTTAGGTAAGAGTGAATTAGAAATGTTAGCCCATGATGAAGAAATTGAAGTAGTTTGTCAATTCTGTAATAAAAAATATATTTTTAAAAATGATGAGTTAATTGAATTAGTAAAATTAATCTAGTTAAAAGCGCTTTTCTTTTGAAAAGCGCTTTATTAAATGGAGGTAAAGTTTTGAAAAAAAAAGTTGAGTTGTTAGCACCAGCCGGTGGATTAGAACAACTAAAAGTAGCTATATATAATGGTGCAGATGCTGTATATTTTGGAGGAGAAAAATTTTCTGCTAGGGCAAATGCTACAAATTTTAATAAAGATGAAATAATCATTGCAAGAAGACTAACAAAAAAGCATAATGTCAAACTATATTGTGCTATAAATACTGTTATTTTTAATAATGAGTTAGAAGAAGTTATTAACTATATAGCATTTTTACATAAAGTTGGAATTGATGCTCTAATTATACAAGATGTAGGTTTAATAAAGTTAACAAAAGAACATTTTCCAGAGATGGAAATTCATAGTAGTACACAATTATCAATTCAAAATAGTTTCGGTTTAGAATTCTTAAAGAATCTCAATGTGAAAAGAGCTGTAATTCCAAGAGAGTCATCATTAAAAGATATTTTAAAACTTAAAAATTCTGGAATTGAACTTGAAGCCTTTGTTCATGGCGCTATTTGCATCTGCTTTTCAGGGCAATGTCTAATGAGTAGTATGATAGGTGGAAGAAGTGGTAATAGAGGTGCTTGTGCTCAACCATGTAGATTAAAATATAGCCTAATAGACTATAAGTCTAAAAAAATTATTTGCGAAAATGCTTCTTATTTAAGTCCCAAAGACATGATGCTTATAAATTCAATTGATAAACTAATAGAAGCTGGAGTAAAATCTTTTAAAATTGAAGGAAGAATGAAGACCCCAGAATATGTTGCTACTATTGTAAAATATTATAGAAAAGCAATTGATAAAGCCCTTGCTAATGAATCATATAATTTATCTCAAGAAGAAAATAATGAAATTGCCCAGGTTTTTAGCAGAGATTTTACAGATTTATATTTATATGGTAAAAGTGGTAAAGAAATGATGAATGTTAATAAACCTAACAATAGAGGAGTTTTAGTTGGTAGAGTACAAAATTTTAAGGATGGAAAAGTATCTGTCCTATTAAAAAATACACTGCAAATTGGTGATAAAGTTTCATTTTGGACTACTGTTGAAGGAAGAGTGAATATTAGTATTGACAGAATAAACAAAGATGGTTTTCATGTTGAATCAGCAGAAGCTAAGGATATTGTTATTTTAGATATTCCTAAAAGAGTAAATAAAGATGACCGTGTTTTTAAAACAGAATCAGCTTTAAATAAAAGTATCATTAAAAATCAACTTAATAGCTTAAATCAGGATGAAAAAATTATGTTAAAAATTAAAATAGAAGGACAAGTTGGAGATCATCTTACCATAGAATTTATTGATGAGGATGGATATAAAAGTACAGTTGTTTCTGATATTATTTTGGAGAAAGCTTTGAAACATTCCTTGAATGAGAATACTTTACGTTCACAAATTCGTTTAGGTGATACACAGTATCGTTTGGAGAAAATTGATATGAATGTGGGTAATATTATGGTTCCCAAAAGCATCTTGAATAATATGAGAAGAGAAGGAATAGAAAGCTTAATAGAACAAAGAGTTAAAAATAATAAATTAGATTATATAAAAATTAATATTAATGATGATAATAAATTAAATAATAATAATGAAAATAAAATTGGAGTAATTGTAGAAAACATTGATAAAATCAAGGCTCTTTTAATTAAAGATATAAATTATATATACTATCCTTTAATAAATTTCAAACATATTGGTAGTGAAGCAATAGATTTTCTAAACTTTATTAAAACATTAAATGAAGAGCAATTGAACAAATTAGTATTAGATTTACCGCGCTTTATCAGAGAAGATGACTTACCATTTATACTAAGCCAAATTGAAATGATGAAACCATATATAAAAAAGTTTAGAGCAAATACAGCTGACCAGATTATCATGTTAAAAAGACTTGGTATAATAAGTGTTCATGGAACTTCAGGATTAAATGTTGTCAATAGTGTTGCTTTTGATTATTATAAAAATAACATAGGATTATGTGAATTAGAATTATCAAAGGAATTAAATATATCACAATTATATGATTTAAATAAAGAAGCTCAATTAACAATCTATGGTATTACTGAATTAATGGTGATGGAGCATTGCATAATTGGTTCAAACATTGAGCCTAAAAAATGTAATGACGCAATTTATGCTTTAAAGGATCGAATAAATATCGAATTTCCAATACTAGTAGATTCACTGGGTAAAAACCATATAATTAACAGTAGAATTCTATTGATAATAGATGAATTAAGGATAATAAAAGAGATGGGATATAATAACTTTTTATTAAACGCTATTATGACAGATGAAGATATTATGAAGGATATTATTGATATCTATATTTCTGTTATAAAATATAATGAAAATATTGCAAATGTTAAAAATGAAATTTTTAGTCTAGTATCGAATTTCACTAAAGGTCATTATAATAGGGGTATAATTTAATGGTTAAAGAGAAAACAATTAAGAAGTTAGAATTAAATGGGATAAGGGAACTTTGTTTAAAATTTGCTACTCATCCATTAAGTAAAAAAATGGTAATGAAACAAGAGTTAGCTGAAAGTTTTAACAAAGCTGAAGATCGTTTATATGAAACGAATTCTGCCTTACAATTACTTAGGACAAAACCAGATATTCCTAGTGGAACACTACCTGATATGGAAGGTTCAATTGAAAAAATAGTGAATGAAATTCAACTTAATCCTAAAGACTTAGTAGATATATTATTTATGTTAAATACTTCAAGAGATATTTTAAATTATTTCAAAGGGGCTATAGAAAATCCTTTATTTAATAGATTGTTAAATAATTTAAGTGATTTAAAATATTTAAGAGAATATATAAATACCATTATTGATGAGAATGGTGTTATTAAAGATGATGCTAGTGAAGATTTATTTAGTATTAGAAGAAAAATTAAAAGTAAAATGAAAGAAATAAAAAAACAACTTGATCATATACTAAAACGTGTTTCTTCAGAAAAATATTTACAAGAAAAAGTTGTAGTTAAAAGAGGTGATAGGTATTGTTTAAGTGTAAAAAAAGAATTTGCATATAAAATACCTGGAGTTATTGAAGATACTTCTGCAAGTGGTAGTACAGTATTTATTGAACCTTTAGAAATTGGTAATATAAGAGGTGAATTAAATATCTTAAAAAAAACGGAATATGAAGAATTAGATAAAATAATGAGGAATATATCAGCAACTTTACATGTAGAAAAGATTAATATTTTACTAATATATGAAACATTAGGCTATTATAACTTTTATATTGCAAAAGCATTATTTACAAAAAGCATTAAGGGTTTTGTACCTGAAATTAATGAAGGAGGAATTATTAAATTACGTAGTGCTAGACATCCTTTATTATTCGGGGAGGTTATTGCTAACGATTTATTTTTAGGAGAGGGTTATAATAATTTAATAATAAGTGGTCCTAATACAGGTGGAAAAACTGTAATATTAAAGATGGTAGGTCTTTTTGCTCTAATGATTTCATTAGGTTATGGTATACCTGCTAATGAAGGTTCAAAAATGTCATATTTTAACAAAGTATTAGCAGATATAGGTGATGAGCAAAGTATTGAAAACTCACTATCAACATTTTCTGGACACTTATATAATATTAAAGAAATGTTAGATTTAGCAGATGCTAAAACATTGCTGTTATTTGATGAATTAGGTAATGGCACAGATCCTAAAGAAGGTAGTAGTTTAGCTATGGCAATTTTAACTGATTTAAATAGAAAAGGTTGTCATAGTATTACCACTACTCATTATGGAGAATTAAAGGTTTTTGCTTATAATACACCTGGATTTTCTAATGCATCAATGGCTTTTGATGTTAGAACTCTAGAACCAACCTATAAACTCATTATAGGAACTCCTGGTTCAAGTTTAGGGTTAGAAGTTGCAAAAAGATGTGGACTTAAAGAGGAAATAATTATTAAATCAAAATCTTTAATTGATAGTAGTGAATTAGAAACTAGTCAATTAATTCAATCATTAGAAGAAGAAAGAAGTTTAATGAATGAAAAAATTATAAGTTTAGAAAAGGAAAAAAATGATTTAATAAAATTAAGGTTAGAACTAGAAATGGAAGAAAAAGAATTAAAGGATAAAAACCGAAAATCTATAAATAAAGATTTAGAAAGATCTCGTGATGTATTAACAAATCTAAAAAGAGAAAGTGAAGCTATAATCAAAGAACTTAAAAAATTAAAGTTAAATAATCCAGAAATAGCTAATAAAGCTAGAAAGAATATTAAAGTCTTAGAAGAAGGTCTTACCGAAATAAAAGTTGATAATAAAAAAAGCGGTACAAAGTCATTACAGATAGGTCAATCAGTCAAGGTAATTTCTCTAGATAAGGCTGGAGAAGTCTTTGAGGCAAACGACTCTAAAGGCCTTGCATTAATAAAAATTGGTATAATGAAAATAAGCTTACCATATAGTGACTTAATAGTTACAGAAACGAATACAAATGAAGAAACATATACAATTATGAAAGACGTTAGCAAGGCAAATGTCCCAATGGAAATAGATTTGAGAGGGCTAACAGTTGATGAATGTCTTTATAAATTAGATAAATATCTAGATCAAGCGGTTTTAAGCAAATATCCGTATATTAGAATTATTCATGGTATGGGAACAGGCGCTCTTAAAAAAGCTATCTGGGAATATTTACAAAACTTAAGATTTATTAAAAGTTTTCGTTATGGTGATGCCAGTGAAGGCAGCATTGGAGCTACAGTAGTTTATTTAAAATAAGGAGAAAAAATGGACATTAGGAATAAATGGGAAGATTTTGAAGAAGAATATTTAGCTAAAGGAGCATCCTTAAGCAAAAATAGTAAAGGCAGAAAAATTAATGAACCTTTATGCAGCGTACGAACAGAATACCAAAGAGATAGAGACCGAATAATACATAGTAAATCATTTAGGAGACTTATGCATAAAACACAAGTTTTCATTTCACCTGGAGACCATTATAGAACTAGGTTAACTCATACTTTAGAAGTTTCAGCTATAGCTAGAACTATAGCAAGAGGTTTAAAATTAAATGAAGATTTGACTGAAGCAATAGCATTAGGGCATGATTTAGGCCATACACCATTTGGACATAGTGGGGAGAAAGTAATAGATAATATTTTAAATAAACAAAAAAGACATTTTTCTCACAATGAACAAAGTTTGAGAGTTGTAGAAACATTAGAACGAAATGGCAAAGGATTAAATTTAACTTTCGAAGTAAAAGATGGAATATTAAATCACAGTGGTAAAACTCGAATGCCTTTAACTTTAGAAGGACAGATTGTTAGAATAAGTGATAGAGTAGCATATTTAAATCATGATATCGATGATGCAGTCAGAGGTGGTATAATTCAAGAAAAAGATTTACCAAAAGATGAATTATATATTTTAGGGGACTCACATAGTGAAAGAATAAATAAAATGGTAGAATCAATTATCTATGCTAGCGAAGGACAAAATAAAATATTGATGAGTAAAGATATCGCAGAGGCTATGGATAGTTTGCGTAACTATATGTTTGATCATGTATATATAAATTCAAAAGCGAAAGTAGAAGAAAGTAAAGTTGAAAGATTATTAACAGAACTTTTTGACTATTATTTAGAACATAAAAATGACTTGCCCGCTGAATATCATGATAATGGTACTGAACAAATAGTAAATGTAGTTGATTATATTTCAGGAATGACAGATAGTTATGCAGTAAAAATATTTAAAGAGTTTTTTTTACCAAAAGGGTATAAGGATAAAGTAGAATGAAAATAGCAATTGTAGGGATAAATTCAAAATATATTCATAAAAACTTAGCAATATATTCATTATATAGTTATGTAAAAAACTTAGATTATGATTTTGACCTATTAGAATTTTCAATTAATGAATCTATAGATATAATTTTTCATAAACTGCATCGTGGAAATTATGATGCAGTTTGTTTTGCTACTTATGTCTGGAATAAAGAAATTATTCTTAGATTATCAGAAAACTTAAAAACTGTTACAGAAAAAATAAAAATAGTACTTGGTGGCCCTGAAATTAATTCAAAATACCTAGATTATGATTTCATTGATCATTTGATTATTGGAGAAGGTGAAATAGCATTTAAAAAACTTTTAGAAATGAATTTTTTATGTAAAAAATTAATACCTCGTGGAAAAGAGTACTTTAATCTTGATGAACAAACATTTGTTTATGAAGAAATATTAGATGAGTTAAAAAATAAAATTATATATTATGAAGGGAGTAGAGGTTGTCCATTTCATTGTTCTTATTGTCTATCAGGATCAGATAATAATTTAAGATTAAAGTCAGTAAAAAAAATATTAGATGAAATATCGATTTTAGTTGCTGCCGGAGTAAAGCAAATAAAATTTGTTGATAGAACATTTAATTCCAGTGTAGAATGGTCAAAGTCAATTGTAACAGGATTATTAAAGTACGGGAAACAGGGTTGCAATTTTCATTTTGAAGTCAGTATAGATAAAATGAATGATAGCTTAGTTGAAATCATTCATAATAGCCCCAATAATTTATTTCAATTAGAAATTGGTATTCAAACAACAAATAGTGAAACCTTAAAAGCTATTAATAGAAATAATGATTTTACTAAGATTAAAGAACGTGTAAACTATTTACTATCAAAAGGCAATTTACATATTCATACTGATTTAATTGCAGGTCTTCCTTATGAAAATTTAAAATCTTTTAAAAAATCTTTTAATGATATATATTTACTTAAAGCTCAAATGTTACAAGTTGGGTTTTTAAAAGTTATACCAAATACTAAAATGTTAGATGATGCAGAAAAATATGGTATAAAATTTAGAAATTATCCACCTTATGAAATTTTAGAAAATGAATGGTTAAAATGCAAAGATTTACTTGAAATTAAATATGTTGAAGAAGGAATTGATAAGTTTTATAATAAAAAGCATTTTCGACAAACATTCATGTATTTAATAAATATTATTAATGATAATTTTAAATTTTATCGTAATTTGGGGGAGCTACTTTTTAATATGGAAAATTTAATGTCATTAAATGATAAATTTGAATTTTTATATAATTACATATTAAGTTATGATCCTAAGATTGAGGAAAGTATAGTTAGAGCATTATTACAATTAGATTGGTTGCTAACTAATAGAAATAAAAGATTGCCATATTTTTTGAGATTTAAAAAAGGACATAAAGAATATATAAGTTTGCCAATAGAAATAAAATTTTCAGGTCATGATATTTCTGAATTAAAAGTAAAGACAACAAAATATAAAGTTGATTATGAAAACGTTTGGGGTTTATATGATTATCCAACAATTAGTATTATCAAATAAAATTCAAACTTATTGACTTTAATATATCAAAATGATAATATTATTTTGGAATACCAACTAGTTTAGTTGGAAAGGAGTTGTCATGAAGCTTTCTACAAAAGGTAAATATGGTTTGATAGCAATGGCCGATCTTGCGATAGCCTATATAAAGAACCCTAATAATAGTTATTTAGTATTAAAAACTATTGCAATTAAGAGAGATATTTCTGAGGCTTATCTTGAAAGAATTATTTCAAAGTTAAAAAAAGCAAACTTAATAATTACTCAAAGAGGATCATTAGGTGGTTATAGTTTAGCTAAACATCCTAAAGAGATTAAGGTGTCTGAAGTTTTATACGAACTAGAAGGAAAGCTTGATGTAGGTGGATGTGGTGATTCAAATGATAAGTCTTGTTTAATAAAATCAAATTGCTTTTCACAGATTGTCTGTGAAGAAATAAATATAAAAATAAGAGAGTCTATTGAAAATATGACTATCGAGGATGTACTCAAATCTTATTTAAAGAAGTCAAAGGAGTAATAATAAATGGAAGAAAAAATTATATATTTTGATAATGCAGCAACAACTAAAATACATGATGCAGTTATTGAAGAAATGATAGATATTTATAAAAATGAATATGGTAATCCTTCAAGTGTTTATGATTTTGGGAATAGAGTGAAAACTATAATCGAAGAATCTAGAAAAAGTTTAGCTACTAATTTGGGTGTAGATCCTAAAGAAATTTTTTTCACAAGTGGAGCTACAGAAGCAAATAATTGGGCTATTTTAGGAACTGCTAGAAAATATAAGAATAAAGGGAAACATATTATTACATCAACTATAGAACACCATGCAGTCCTTCATTCGGCAAAACAATTAGAGAAGGAAGGATTTGATGTTACTTACGTACCCGTTACTGAAGATGGAATACTTGATTTCGAAGAATTTAAAAAAGCGATAAGAGATGACACGATACTTATAAGTATTATGGCAGTAAATAATGAAATAGGAACAATTCAGCCAATAAAGAAAATAGTTGAGTATGTAAAAGATAAGGATATTCTTGTGCATACTGATGCTGTACAACTTATAGGGAAAAAGAATGTGAATATAATAAAAGACTTAGGTGTTGATATGTTATCCCTTTCTGGACATAAAATACATGGGCCTAAAGGTATAGGTGCCTTATATATTAAAAAAGGAGTTATTATACAAAACTTATTTTTTGGTGGTGGACAAGAAAAAAAGAAAAGGCCAGGAACTGAAAATGTAGCTGGAATAGTAGCTTTGTCCAAGGCTTTAGAATTAACCTTAGAGAATATAGAAGAAAAAGAAAATAAAATATTAGAACTAAGAGATTATTATATAGAAAAAGTTATTGATAAAATACCTTTTGTAAGATTAAATGGTTCTAAACAGAAACGAATACCTGGAAATGCAAATTTTAGTTTTAGTTTTATTGAAGGAGAATCCATGCTCTTGGCATTAGATATGTATGGTATCTGTGCTTCTAGCGGGTCTGCATGTACCTCAGGATCTCTAGATCCATCACATGTATTACTTGGAATTGGACTACCACATGCAATTGCTCATGGTTCTTTAAGAGTATCTATAAGTGAGTATAATACTAAAGATGAAATAGACTATTTATTAGAGGTACTACCAGGAATTATTGATAAATTGAGAAAGATGTCTCCATTATATGAAGACTTTATAAAGAATAAAGGAGTGAATTAATATGTATTCTAAAAAAGTTATGGATTATTTTATGAATCCAAGAAATATGGGCGAAATTGAAGATGCATCAGGTGTTGGAACAGTTGGTAATGCAAAATGTGGAGATATCATGCGTATGTATCTAAATGTAAGTGAAAAAGGTATAATAGAAGATGTTAAGTTTAAAACCTTTGGTTGTGGGGCAGCAATTGCTACAAGTAGTATGGCTACTGAGTTGGTTGTAGGCAAGACAGTTCAAGAAGCGCTCAAAGTAACTAATAAAGCCGTTGCAGAAGCATTGGATGGACTACCAGCTAATAAAGTGCATTGTTCTTTATTGGCGGAAGAAGCAATTAACGCAGCTTTATGGGATTATGCTGAGAAAAACAATATGAATATTGAGGGGCTTAAACCTCCTAAAGAAGATGTTCATGAAGAATATTTAGAAGAGGAATAGAGGAATTTAGAATGGGTTTTTACAATGATAATATCATTGAAGAAATTAAATTGAAATCAGATATTATTTCAGTTATTAGTGAGTTTCTACCCCTAAAAAAAAGGGGTAGAAACTTTATTGCTAACTGTCCATTTCATAATGAAAAGTCACCTTCATTTACAGTTAGTCCAGAAAAACAAATATATCATTGTTTTGGTTGTAATGCATCAGGGAATGTATTCACTTTTTTAATTGAACATGAACATATGACCTTTGGAGAAGCATTAAAATATTTAGGGGATAAGCTTGGTGTTATTATTAATGATGATAACTATAGTAATTATGGAAAACAAAAAAATACTAAAGAAAATTACAAAAAAGAAAGACAAATCAACATACATCAATTTGTAGCTAGATATTTTTATAAAAAATTATACGATGAATACGGAAAAGAAGCTCATGCTTATGCTAAAAATAGAGGGTTATCTAAAGAAACATTAATTAAATTTAAAATAGGATATGCTCCATATAAAAGTGATGATTTAATTTCTCAATTAGCTAAACTCGGATATACTTCAGACGAGTTATTAGAAAGTGGTATATTTTCAAAAAGTATAGAAGGTAGACTTTATAGCAAATTTTTTAATAGATTGATATTTCCAATAGAAAATATACAAAGTAAGATTATAGGTTTTGGGGGAAGAGTCATAACTAATAGTGAACCTAAATATCTTAACAGCCCCGAAACAGAAATATTCAAAAAAAAATATAATCTTTATGGATTAAATATTGCTAAAGATGAAATAAAGAAAAATAATCAAGTACTAGTGATGGAAGGGTATATGGATGTTGTTTCAGTTTGGCAAAAGGGTGTATTTAATGCAGTTGCTTCACTCGGAACTTCCTTTACAGAAGAACAAGGCAGGCTATTATTAAGATTTACAAATGAAATAGTTATGGTTTATGATAATGATAATGCAGGTAAAAAGGCTGCAGTAAGAGCAGCAAGTTTGTTGAGGCCATTAAATGTAACCGTAAAAATTGCTGATTTGGAGGGAGCAAAAGATCCAGACGAATTTATTAATAAATATGGGTTGAATTCATTTCTCGAAAAAATAAGAAAAGCAAAAAGCTCTTTTAGATATCTTTTAGATTTGAATAAAGGAACATTTAACTATAAAGCACCAGAAGATAAGGTTAAATGTGCAAGAAATGTACTTCCAGAAATTATGAGTCAGCAAGATCCATTATTAAGAAATGAATATATAAAAATTCTTTGTGAAGAGTTAGATATTAGCAAAGAGGCTATAGAAGAAATTATCTTCAAAGGGAATAATAATATTGTTGTTGAAGATAAAAAGGTTGAAAATAAAAAAGACAAAGAAATAAATATAAGTGATCCTAATGATAAAGCACAATTGAATTTACTAAAAATAGTAGTTAACCAACTAGAGTTTTTGGAGTTTTTGAAAGAAGAAAATTTTGATGAGTATTTTACTAATAGTTTAATAAAAAAAGCAATATTAAAAATGTTAGAGATACCAATTGAATTTAGAACAGTGAAATATATGGTTGATAAGATTAATGAAGAAAAAGTTAAGAATCTAATCATTTATTTAGCAATGAAAGAAGGCTTTCCTAATGTAGATTACTCTGATTTTATCAGTTACTTAAATAATGTAAAAAGAATTTTTTATAAAAAGGAAATTGATATAGTGATTAAATCAATAAAAACAGCTGAAAAAGAAGGAAATAGGGAGTCTAGTGTAGAATTACAAAATGAGTGGAATTGTTTAAGACGTAAATTAGAAAGCGTTTAGAGAGGGGTAAAAGATGAAAGCTAAGAAAAAAAATGCAGTATCGTCAGAATTAGAAAACAAGCAAGTAACTAAAGTCAAAAAGGAAGCATTAAGAGGAATAGTTTCCGATATTGTTGACGAAAAAAATGATATAAATTTAACTACAAAGGAAGAAATTAAAGATACATACCAAGATTTAGAATTTACATTAGAAGATTTTTCTTTCATTTACGAGGAATTAGAAAAACAAGGAGTTGAACTTGTTGATCTTCTTGAAGATGAAGTAGAAGAGGCAACACTTGTAAAAGCCTTAGATTTGACTGTGGCCGATGGGGTTGCCATAGATGATCCTGTAAGAATGTATCTTAAAGAAATAGGTAGAGTTAATTTACTAACATCTAGTGAAGAAGTTGAATTAGCTAAAAGAATGGCCCTTGGCGATGAAGAAGCAAAAAAGAAATTAGCAGAAGCTAATTTAAGACTTGTGGTTAGTATTGCAAAAAGATATGTTGGTCGTGGCATGTTATTCCTTGACTTAATTCAAGAAGGGAATTTGGGGCTTATAAAGGCTATAGATAAATTTGATTATGAAAAGGGTTTTAAATTCAGCACATATGCTACTTGGTGGATAAGGCAAGCAATTACTAGAGCTATAGCTGATCAAGCTAGAACAATTAGAATACCTGTGCATATGGTTGAAACTATTAATAAGTATGTTAGAATATCAAGACAATTACTTCAAGAATTAGGAAGAGATCCTAAGCCTGAAGAAATTGCAGAAAGAATGGGGATTCCTTTAGAGAAAATCAGAGAAATTCAGAAGATTTCTTTAGATCCAGTTTCCTTAGAAACACCAATTGGAGAAGAGGAAGACAGTCATTTAGGTGATTTTGTTGAAGATGAAGGGGCACTTTCTCCTCCAGATAGTGCGGCATTTATGTTATTAAAAAAACAATTAGAAGAAGTCCTTGATACTTTAACTGAAAGAGAAAAAAAAGTTTTATCTTTACGTTTTGGATTGGATGATGGAAGAAGCAGAACTCTTGAGGAAGTCGGAAAAGAGTTTGGAGTCACAAGAGAAAGAATTAGACAAATAGAAGCTAAAGCACTAAGAAAATTAAAGCATCCTAGTCGAAGTAAAAAACTTAAAGACTTCTTAGACTAAATAAGAAGTATTCATAAAAGAGGATGTTATCCTCTTTTATTTATTATGTGATATAATTTATTTATAAAAAGAATTGAAAGGTGGTATTTATAATGTGGGTATGGATTTTATTAATAATTGTGGCAATTATAATATTTGCTGGTTTAGGTATTTATAATAGTTTAGTGAAAAATAGATTTAGAGTTAGGGAATCATTTTCTACTATTGATGTTTATTTAAAAAAAAGATATGATTTAATTCCAAATTTAGTAGAAACTGTAAAAGGATATGCTAGTCATGAAAAGGAAACATTTGAAAATGTAACAAAAGCTAGAAATGTTGCAATGGCAGCTTCAGATGCGGATGAAAAGATTCAAGCTAATAAACAATTATCACAATCTTTGATGAATTTATTTGCAGTTGCAGAAAATTATCCTGAATTAAAAGCCAATGTGAATTTTTTAGATTTACAAAATAATTTATCTAGATTAGAAGAAGAATTAGCATTTAGTCGCAAGTACTATAATGGTACTGTTAGAGAATTTAATACTTTGATTCAACAAGTACCTTCAAATATTGTAGCTATGCTTACCGGATTTAAAGAAGAGCCATTCTTTGAAACTGAAGAAGTGACTAGAACTGCACCTGAGGTGAAATTTTAATGTTTAAAAAACCTAAATTATTTATTCTATTACTATTTAGTTTTATCATTTTCCTTGGCTTTACTAATAATGTTAAGGCAAGTGACTTTGTTATTGATAAATATAATATCGACCTTGAAGTCACAAAGGAAAACAATTATTTAGTTACTGAAGAGATTAATGTAGATTTTTTATATCCAAAACATGGAATATTTAGGTATATACCATTTAGGTTTCCTAATAGACAAGATTTGTATTCTAAGATAGAAAATGTAAAAGTACCGAATTATAATTATGAAAAAAGTATAACTGAACAAAATGGTTATAAAATTTTAAATTTAAAAATTGGTGATGCAAATAAAACTTTGATGGGAAAGCAAAAATATATTATTCAATATGATTATTTAGTAGGAAAATATAATGGAGAACAGTTTATCGGCTTTAATTTAATGGGTAATATGACAACACAAATTACCCAAGGTACATTTAATATCAAATTACCTTATAAAATTGATGAGAATAAAATTAAATTTTACCAAGGAGAATTGGGTTCAAATAATGAATCTAAAGTTGATTATCAGTATTTAGAGACTGCATCAGGCTTTTACATTGAAGGTGAAACATCTGAGCCTATTGGCGATACAGAATACTTAACAGTTTATATACCTGTTGACAAAGCTTATTTTGCTGGTGCTCCAGTTTTAAAATCATGGTATCAACAAAATTATATAGGTATTATAGCTATAGCTACCGTGGTTTTATCATTAAGTCTATTTTTGTGGTATCGCTTTGGTAGAGATAAAAAAATAATAGGAGTAATTGAGTTTTATCCACCTGAAAATCTATCTCCCTTGGAAGTTTCTCAGATATATAAAGAAGCGAATTCTCAATTAGTATCTTTAAGTCAAATAAAAGAATGTACATCATTATTTTATTATTTGGCTAATAAAGGATATATAAATATAAATTTTATTAGTGAAAAAGATTTTAACTTTGAAAAAACTAGCAAAATTTTAGAAAATGAAGAAAGTCACATAAAACTGTTTTATGATCAAGTCTTTAAAGATAAAGATATTGTAACTAAAACTGATTTAGAAGAAACCTTTTATAGTGCAGCTAGTACAGCAATTGTAGCTGTGAAAGATCGAAATCTAGTTGATTCTAAATCACTTGTCATGAGGTTTTTGATTATAGGAGCAAGTTTATTACCAATTATATTTTCAATAATTACCTTTTTTGATCATTTTAGTTCTTTAAGAGTATTATTTATTGGATTTTTAGTAATTATTGGTTCAATCTTAAATTTAGTCTTAACTTACAAATTGGAAAAATCAGTTTCAGGTATTAAAAAAGGTAAGAGCTTCTTTGGAATATCTTTATTTGTTATTATAACTATATTTACTTTTATTATTTATATCATAACAAATCTAATTTCATTTGCACTGATTTTTATATTGGTACAGTTAAGTTTAGTAGTGGCTATGTTCATCAAGAAAAGAAATGATAATGCTATAAATTTATTAGGAAGAATAAAAGGATTTAGAGAATTTATAGAAGTGGCAAGAAAAAATGAGCTTGAAAAGCTCATTGAAGGAAATCCATATTATTTCTATGATGTATTACCATATGCGCATGTTCTTGGTGTTTCTAAAGTATTTGCTAATAAATTTGATGGAATTAATATGACTGCACCACAATATTATCAAAGTAGTAATACCTTAATAAGTTATGGGCTCTTATACAGTAATCTTTATATTATGAATAATATGGCCCAAGCAAGTTATATGCATAATCAACAAGTAAATAGCAGCAACTTCGGTGGTAGTGGTGGTTTCTCTGGTGGCGGAGGATTTTCTGGTGGTGGCTTTGGCGGAGGCGGTGGTGGTTCTTGGTAGCTATTTTGTAATTTTATGAATCATATCATAATTTACATCATATTGTTTAATCAAGTTTTCTACTTCAGTCTGGTCGATATCCTTATATCTAGCAGCGATTCCACAATTATGTGTTAGTTCTCTAGGTACAGGTACCAACCAAAAAGGTAAAGTGTTTTTTAATATTTCTTCATAGTTTAGTGCATCGTTAGTTGTTTTAAATGTTACATATATATAAGTCAAATTCAGCCCCCCCTCAACATAATTATACATAGGAGATGATAAAAATGAAAGTTTATTTAGATTACAGTGCAACAAGTTTTAAAAAACCTAACGAAGTTTTTAAAAAAATCGAAGAGTTTTATAAATCTAACAATACCAGTCCTGGAAGAGGTGGATATCAATTAGCAATTGAAGCTGGCAAAATGGTGTTAAGCACGAGAAATCAAATCAAATCCTTATTTAATGTTGGTCTTAAAGACCACGTTATTTTCACTAAAAATGTAACTGAGTCTCTTAATATTGCAATTAAAGGACTAGTTAAAAAAGGGGATCACGTTCTTATTACTTCTATTGAACATAATAGTGTTTATCGTGTAGTTGAACATTTAAAAGAGCAAGGGATTATTGAATATGATATTATACAGGTTAATAAAGATGGTACCTTACCTCTAGATGACTTTAATAAATTATTTAAAGTAAATACTAATCTTTGCATTATAAATCATGCCTCAAATGTATCAGGTCATATTATGCCAGTTGAAGAAATAGGTAGAATTTGTCATAGATATAATGTTAAAGTTATTGTTGATGGAGCACAAAGTGCAGGTCTACTAACAATTGATTTTAAAGAATTGAATTGCGATGTATTTTGTTTTACTGGTCACAAATATTTGATGGGACCTACTGGTATTGGAGGTTTTATTGTTAAAGATGAGATATCAAAAAAAATAGAAACTTTAATTGATGGAGGTACAGGTAGTTTTTCAGAAGAGAGCACAATGCCTACTTTATTACCAGATAGATTTGAAGCTGGTACTTTAAATACTATAGGAATTGCAGGATTAAATGGAGCTTTATCATATTTATTAAGTAAAGATACAATTGATATAATTTTAAAAGAAAAAGAACTACATGATAAACTTTATGAAGGAATAAAAGATATTCCTGGAATAAACTTTTATGGTGATATGTTAGTGTTCAAACTTCCTGTTTTATCTTTTAATATAAAAGGATTAGACAGTGGTGAGTTAGCAGGCATTCTAGATTATCAATATGGTATTATGACTAGAAGTGGTCTTCATTGTTCACCTCTTGCACACGAAACATTTAATAGTCTGAATGGAAGTATTAGAATTTCTATTGGTCATTATACAACAAATGAAGAAATTGAATATGTTATAGAAGTATTAAACAAATTAGGAAATTATAAATAAGTCCAAGATGCTTTTAGAGTTGCTTGAACCTATACGGCTAACTCCATTTTCAATAAATGCACTAGCTTGTTCTAGGGTTCTTATGCCTCCTGAAGCCTTGATTTTGGTGTTAGGAGCTCCTTGTTGAATTAGCTTGATGTCCTCTATTGAAGCGCCTCTTGAACCGAAACCAGTAGATGTTTTAACAAAGTCAGCTCCGCTAGTTTCACAAATTTTACTTACAGTTATAATCTCTGTTGGTGTTAATAGACTTGTTTCTATAATAATTTTTAGAATATTATTAGGCATTAGTTTCTTAACAGCCTTAATTTCATTAGCATATAATTGTAGTTCACCATTTTTTATATAAGGAATGGTACCAACTAGATCTATCTCATTTACACCATTTTCTAAGGCCAAATCAGTTTGACAAAGTTTACTTGTTAAGCCAGAATAACCTAGTGGAAAATCAATTACGGTCGCTATGATTACATTTTTGTCGATAGTTTTTGCCTTTTTGATATATACAGGTGGTATACAAATAGTATGAAATTCATATTCTTGATAATCTTTTATTAAAATCTCAAGATCTTTTTCAGTCATATTTTGTTTTAGTAAAGTATGGTCAAAGTATTTTGCTAATTCATTTAATTTCATAATTTTCTCCTAACTATTTTTATATTATATCATAGGAGACAGAATAGGAGTGTAAATGTTAGGTACATTAATCAATGTTGCAAGTATTATAATTGGAGCCCTTATTGGTCTATTATTTCATAAAAAGAGTCCTAGAGTGCTTGGTGAAAGAATCATGGAAGGCTTTGGACTCTTTGTTATCGTAATAGGGATTAAAGGTGCTATCGAAGGTAATAATAGTCTCTTGCTAATAGTCTCAATTATATTAGGTGCTTTAATTGGAGAATCTTTAAAATTAGAAAAGAAACTAAACAGTTTTACTGGACTATTAGAAATGAAATTAGTTAAAAATAAAAATGATGGTTTTAAGGAAGGATTTATAAGCACTACTATTTTATTTTGTGTTGGAGCAATGGCAATTATCGGACCTATGAATGGCGTATTAAAAGGAGATTATGAGATATTGATGATAAAATCAACCTTAGATGGTGTAACAGCATTTATTTTTGCATCAGCTTATGGTTTTTCAGTTTTATTTTCAGCTGGAAGTGTTTTAATTTATCAAGGTCTTATTTCTCTACTAGCCTTTTTTTTAAAAGATTTTCTTTCGACTGAAACTATAAACAATTTTTCAGTTATCGGAAGTTTATTAGTTGCAGGCATAGGTTTTAACATGTTGAAAATTTCATCTAAAAAGATTAATGTAGTTAATCTTTTACCAGCGGTATTTATACCTATATTATATGAACCAATTAAAAGTGCTATAGAATTTATAAAAGGAATTATTTAATGTTTATTGAAGTTATAACCTCAATCGAAACTAGAAAATTGGATAAACTTTTTACCTATGAAGTGCCAGAAGAAATGAAAAAAAACATATTCATAGGACAAAATGTAACAGTTCCATTCGGAAAAGGTAATAAAGAGATATCTGCAATTATTATTAATATTTTACCAAATGAATATAAACCAACAATTAAAATAAAAAAGGTTGTTAATATTAATCCTAATAAAACCAATGTAGACATAAATTTGTTGAATTTAGCTAGTTTAGTACAAAAAAAATATTTTTTGCCACTTTCGTCCGTGTTAAACCTTATGACCATAAAAAATATTGAAGTTAAAAATAATCTTAGTAATAAAAATATATTTATTACTAATAAAGGAAAAGAATATATAAAAAGTCTTAGACAATCAAAGAAAAAGGAACTGCTAGAATTTTTAAAGGAAAAAGTTAGTATCTCATTTACAGAACTTATAGAAAATAATTATAAAAAACCTGTAATTGTTGAAATGTTGAATTCTGGTATATTAGGATCAGAAAATAAATTAATTATTTTTAATAATATAAATTTAAGTTTAAAACAAGAAGAAGTTTTTAATGAAATAAAGAAGTCTATTCAAAAGAATAGTACATCTGTTTTTCTACTTTTTGGAGCAACTGGAAGTGGGAAAACAGAAATTTATTTTAAAGCAATTCAAGAAACTTTAAAAAGAAACAAACAGGTAATTGTTCTTTTACCTGAAATAAATCTAACTGAACAAATGATTAGTAGATTTGAAACTATATTCCCAAATAATGTTGTAAAGTGGCATAGCCAAATTACAGCAATGCAGAAGAAGAAAACTAGAGAAGAACTAATAAATAAAGAAAAAAACATATTGATTGGCCCCAGATCAGCAATATTTACTAAAATGAATAATATAGGGTTAATAATAGTAGATGAAGAACATGACAGTAGTTATTATCAACAGAACTTTCCTAATTATAACGGCAGGGATGTAGCTATAATGAGATGTGAAACTGAAAATGCAACATTGATTTTAGGATCTGCAACACCATCAGTAGAAAGTATGGAAATGGTTAATCAAGGTCAATATGAATTATTAAGGTTAGAAGAAAAATATTTTGGACAAGATAATCCAATTGTAAGTATTGTTGATATGAGAGAAGAATTACATAAGGGAAATTCAACGATAATTAGTGATGAGCTTGATAAAGGTATTAAAAAGAAAATTAATCAAGGTGAACAAATTCTAATATTTATAAATAGGAGAGGTTATTATAATTTTTTAATGTGTCGTGATTGTGGTAATGTTATAAAATGTAAAAATTGTAATATTCCTCTTACATATCATGAAAAAAACAATAAACTTATATGTCACTATTGTGATAATAAAATTAATAAACAAGAATATTGTCCAGATTGTGGTAGCAAGAGGATAAGAGGTATTGGCTTAGGTACAGAAAAAGCAGTTGATATACTTAAAAAAAAATATCCTAATTTAAATGTAGCACGCTTAGATAGTGATATTAAAGGAGGGAATACTAAGAAGAAAAGTATAATTCAAAATTATAAAGATAATAAAATAGATATATTAGTAGGAACTCAAATTATAGCAAAAGGGATAGACTTTCCTAATGTTGGACTAGTTGGTATATTATTAGGAGACATGTCACTAAATTTACCTGACTATAGAGCTAGAGAATGGACTTTTCAAATATTAATGCAAGTTATTGGAAGAACTAGTAGAAGAGATAAAAAAGGAGAAGTTATATTACAAACTTATCATCCCTCTGATATAATATATAGTGACATTAAAAACTTTGATTATCAAAATTTTTATAAACACGAGTTGAAATTTAGAAAAAGACATTATTATCCACCTTTTGGAGAAATAATAAAAATACAGTTTCAAGGCACTAATAGAGATAGTTTGATTGAATTAGTTTGGAATAGTTATAATAGTCTTATTGAAAAATTCCAAGTTGGAGAAATCTTTCAACCTAAACCTAACAGGATTGAAAAAATTAACGAAAATTGGAGATGGCAGATAATAATTAAATCTAATAATAAAAATTTGAAAAAAAATGAAATGTATCTTCAAGAATTTATGGAGTATTTTTATAAAAATAATAAAAAAGAAATGGTCTATATAGAAAGAAATCCTTATGGGCTAATGTAGGAGGGAATATGGCAGTATATCAAGTAATAACAGTTGGTGATGAAATTTTAAGAGGAAAAGCAAAAATAGTAACTAAATTTGATGATAGAATTAGTAAACTATTAAATAGTATGATGGAAACTTTGGAGAAGGAAGATGGAGTTGGTTTAGCTGCTCCACAAATTGGAATATCAAAAAAAGTAATTTTAGCCTTTAAAGAAGATGAAGATAAGTTTATAGAATTAATTAACCCAGAAATTATAAGTATCAATGGGGAAGAATGCGGTGAAGAAGGCTGTTTAAGCGTACCAGGTAAAATTGGACTTGTTAAAAGAGCTAAAAACATAGTAGTAACTGGTCAAAATGCTAAAGGTGAGTTAATTCAATATGAAGCTACTGGTATGTTTGCTAGAATTCTTCAACACGAAATAGATCATTTAAATGGAATACTATTTATTGACAAAATAGAAAAGGAAGATAAAATTTAATGAATATCATCTTTTTTGGAACAAGTGAATTTGCAGTTGATAGTTTGGTTTTCTTGAATGCTAGTAAACATAAAATAATTTGTGTTATAACACAACCTGATTCAAGAAGGGATAGAGGACATAAATTACATTTTACTCCAGTAAAAGTAAAAGCTCTCGAGTTAGGACTTAATATTTTTCAAACTGAAAATATTAATGATGAAAAATCAGAGTTGTTTCTAAAAAGTTTAAATGCTGATATCTTTGTAGTTATTTCATTTGGATCATTATTAAAGAAAAATATTTTATCTATAAGTAAATATAAAGCTATTAATGTACATCCATCAATATTGCCTTATTATAGAGGTGCTGCACCAATACAAAGAACAATAATGAATGGTGAAGTCATTTCAGGTGTAACTATAATGGAAATGACCGAAAAGCTAGATGCAGGAGATATTATCTTACAAAAAAAAATTGATATTTTAAACTATTGGAATTATGGTGACTTGAGCAAGGTTTTATCTAATGAAGGAGCAAAATTATTATTAAAAGCTATTGATTTAATTGAAAAAGGTGATGATGCGAAAATTCCTCAAAATGATAGATTACATTCTTATGCTAAAAAAATAAAGAAAGAAGAGAAATATTTAGATTTAAATGTTGATGCAAAGGATTTAGTTAATATTATAAGAGGTCTAACACCTAAAACCACACCAATATTAGTTTTTAATATTCATTTATTAGGAATAATTGAGGCTAAAGAAGGTAAGGATTTATTTAGAACAGCTAAAGTTGGAGAAGTTCTAAAAATAGATAAAAAAGAAGGCATATTAGTAAAATGTGGAACAGGAACTATGTGGCTTACAAAATTGAAGCCAGAAGGAAAGAAGACAATGAGTTTTAAAGATTTTCTGAATGGTAATAAGATTACAATTGGTGATTTGTTAAAAAATAAAGAGGAGAAATAAATGGATTTATTATA
Source organism: Bacillota bacterium (assembly GCA_024635925.1). Classification (GTDB taxonomy): domain Bacteria; phylum Bacillota; class TC1; order TC1; family TC1; genus WTXA01. The sequence goes on from JAGXHY010000008.1 coordinate 135,724, forward strand.
TTTATTTTCAGGTGGAAATGTATATATAACAATAATTATGGTTATAACTTTATTGTTTTCATTATATGCGCAGTACAAAGTTAAAAAGACATTTAATACTTATAAAAGTATACCTAATTCAAATAAACTAACTGGTGAAATGTTAGCGATAGATTTAAAATCAAAATTTCAAATGTCATATTTAGGAATAGAAAAAGTTAGTGGTTATCTTAATGATCACTATAATCCCAAAAGTAAATCATTAGGTTTAAGTGATGAAGTTGCAAACAAGAGCACTATAGCATCATTAGCTATTGTTGCTCATGAAATGGGACATGCTAAACAAGATGCAGATAATATGTTTTTTTTAAAGATAAGGAACAAAATATTTCCATTTACGAATATTGCTTCAAATATGGCTATACCTATTTTTATTTTTGGCTTAATATTTAATTCTATTAACTTGATGAATATAGGAATTGTTTTATTTGCTTTAGTAAGTTTGTTTTATATATTAACTTTGCCTATTGAATTAAATGCTTCTAAAAGAGGATTATATATGTTGAAAGAAGGTCAATATTTGAATGAAGGTGAGTTAAAAGGAGCTAGAGCAGTTTTATCTGCAGCTGCATTGACTTATATAGCTGCACTTGCATCTTCAATTGCTACATTGCTAAGATTGATTTTTTTGAGGTCTAGAAGTGATTAATATATTTAAGTTATCAAAAGATAGCATAATGAAAAAAGTTGAAAACGCTGGATTTCCAGCCTATAGAGGAAAACAATTAATAGATTGGATATATAACAAAAGTGTTTTTGATGTAGAGTCTATGACAAATTTGGATAAAGAATTTAAGGAATATCTTATTAATAATATTAAATTTGTAACTTTAGAAACATTAAAAATTATCGAAGATGATAAAAGTGAAACTATAAAATTCTTATTATTATTAGGTGATAGAAACACTATAGAAATGGTTATAATGCGTTATAAAGATAAAGACAGTAGTAAAAATAGAAATACCTTATGTCTTTCTAGTCAAGTAGGCTGTAAAGTTAAATGTCCTTTTTGTGCTACTGGAACAGATGGATTAGTAAGAAATCTTAAGGCCGAAGAAATTGTACAACAAGTAACGATTGCAAATTCATTTTTAAAAAAATATGACACTAAAATAAACAATGTTGTATTTATGGGAATGGGAGAACCTTTCTTTAATAAAGATGAAGTTTTGAAAGCAGCATCATTAATAAAAGAAAATTATGAAATAAGTAGCAGGAAAATAACTATTTCTACAAGTGGTGTGATTGAAGGGATAAAGGAATTAGCTGATAAAGAATTGAAGTATGTTTTGGCTGTATCCTTACATGCTCCAACTGATAGAATCAGGGATTTTTTAGTCCCAATAAATAAAAAATATCCATTGAATGAACTTATTAAAGCTTGTAGGTATTATCAAACAAAAACAAAAAAAAGAATTACATTCGAATATATTATGATTAATGGGATGAATATTTGGCCTGATGATGCAAGACAATTAGCAAATCTTCTTAAAGGAATAGATTGTCATATAAATGGCATACCAGTAAATAGTGTTTCGGATAGTGAATTTGAAAGACCTAAAAAAAAGGATATTTATTCATTTAAAAAAATGTGTGAAAAATATGGATTATCTTTTTCTATAAGAGAAGAAAAAGGTACAGACATTGAAGGTGCATGTGGACAACTTAAGAATAAAGAAAGGAAGTAATATGCGAGCAATATCTGTTAGCGAAAAAGGTAAAGTTAGAGCAAATAACGAAGATGCGATTTATATAAATGAAAGCTCAGGATTTTTTGCAGTTGCCGATGGTATGGGTGGTCATGAAGCAGGAGAAATAGCCAGTAATATGGCAATTGAGAAGATTAGAATTGAATTGGAGGATTTGGAGAATATCCAAGTCTCCACCTTGAAATCTGCCTTTAAAGCTACAAATAAAATGATATATGATAAAAGCAGTTATAAAAAGCAAAGTACCAATATGGGTACAACTCTTTCAATTTTAAAAATAGTTAAAGATAGAGGCTATATTGGCCATATTGGTGATAGTCGTATTTATTTGATAAGGAATCAAGAAATAATTAAATTAACTGAAGATCATACTTATGTTGAGCGATTATATCAAGATGGTATAATTACCTATGAAGAATATTTGAATCATCCAAAAAAAAATATTTTGTTAAAAGCTTTAGGTAGCGATAAACCGACAGAACCACAAGTTTTAGAATTTCAAATTCTGCCTAATGATATAATATTTTTATGTACAGATGGTGTATATTATTACATTAACAATGAAGAACTAATTTATTTATTACTAAAAAAATCTGGTAAAAAACTTATAAAAGAACTATCAGATACTATTGAAGATAGAGGATCAAATGATAATTATTCCTTTATAGTAATAGATAAATTTTAGGGGGATATGGAATGAGTATGACTGGAAAAATTTTTGCAGATAGATATAAACTTATTAGAATACTTGGTACTGGTGGTATGGCAGATGTTTATTTAGGTGAAGATATAATGCTAGATAAATTAATTGCCCTTAAAATATTAAAAAAAGAACTTATAAATAATAGAGAAAGTGTAAGATACTTTAAAAATGAAGCAGAAGTAATATCTCATCTTTCTCATCCTAATATTGTAGAAGTATATGATGTAGGCATGTCAGATGGTCATCCCTATATTGTTATGGAATATGTTGAAGGCAAAACACTAAAGGATATTATTAGAGAAAAAGCTCCTTTATCACCTGGATTTTCAATTTATGTAATGGAAGGGGTCTTATCTGCATTAATACACTCTCATAAAAAAGGAGTTATTCATAGAGATATAAAGCCTCATAATATTATGATTAATAAAAATGGGGAAATTAAGGTCATGGATTTTGGAATAGCCAGGATTACAGATCAAGGGAATACTATGACAATTACTAATGATATAGTAGGGTCTGTTCATTATCTTTCACCTGAACAAGCATCCGGGGCTGAAATAACAGAACTTTCAGACGTCTATTCTAGTGGAATAGTGTTTTATGAAATGTTGACAGGTAGATTGCCTTATGAGGGTCAAAATCCAGTTTCTGTTGCAGTTAATCATATTCAAGGTGGACTTATTCCACCTAAAGATATTATTGAGGATTTGCCACAAGAAGTAGAAAATATTGTTTTAAAAGCTACGATGCGTGATCCAAAAAAAAGATTTAAATCAGCTTTAGACATGAATATATATATAGAAAAAGTAAGACTTTTAATTGAAGAAGGAAAGATTAATCAAGTTAAAAGAATTACTCTTGAAGAAGTTAATAATGATTTAGATAAAAACAGTCTTGGATCATATCAGAAAGAGCATAAAAAGAAAGATCTTAAAAAATTTGCTTTGATTGCTGGTATAGTTTTTATTATTTTGGCCGTTATACTAGGGTTAGTGTCTATTTTTACAAGTGGTGCAAAAAAAGTTGTGCCTGATGTGGTTGGCTTGACTGAAGAGGCGGCTATAATTAGATTAAAAGAAAGTGGTTTTCAATATTCTATAGAAGGTATTTATTCTGAAGAGGTTGATCAAGGAGAAGTTGTAGAACAAACACCTGAAGGAAACACCTTATCATCAGTATCTGAAGTTGTTGAACTTAAGGTTAGTAAAGGACAAGATGAAATTACTATGCCTAATGTAGTTGGATCAAGTGAAAAAGAAGCTATTAGTATATTGCAGAGTGAAGGGTTTGAAGTAGAGGTAAGTAAAGAGTATAATTCTGATGTGCCAGTAGGAGACGTTATTAGACAGGATCCAGGGGCAGGTGAAAAAGTAATACCTGGTGGAGAAATAGTATTTTTAACAGTTAGTAATGGTGAAGAATTAATACAAATTAAAATGCCTAATTTAATCGGCAAAACCCTTTCTTCAGCAGAATCAACTTTAAATAGCGCTAAATTAATATTAGGGTCAGTAACTAACCAAGAAAGTAGCGATTTTTTACCTGGACAAGTAATTAAGCAATCTATTAATGCTGGAAATAATATTAAGCAAGGTAGTTCAGTTGATTTAATTGTAGCTAAAGAACCAACTTCTAAAGTAAAGACCATTGATGTAACTAGAGATGATGGAAAAGAAGCGGCAACTTATAGTATATTAATTTCTGACAGTAAAGGTAGTCGTATAGAGACAGTGACTTTTGCTGCTGATGTATTAAAAACAAAAAAATCCATTACTTACTATGGTATTGGAACAGCAACAATTAAAGACCAAAATGGGAAAATTGTTGATACAATAGAATTGGAGTAAGTATAGTGTTAGGTAGAATAATCAAAGGTGATAGTGGTTTCTATTATGTTTATTTAAAGGGCATATTATATGAATGTAAATTAAGAGGAAAATTAAAGCTTATACATAAAAAAGCGTATCCTGGTGATATAGTAGAAGTAGAGGTTGACGATAATTTTAAAGGAAGCATTGAATCAATTAAAGAAAGAAAAAATTTGCTGCCAAGACCAGCTATTGCAAATAGTGATCAGTTGTTAATAGTGATGAGTTTATCATTTCCAGTAATTGATTATAATGTTTTAGACAGATTATTAGTATTATCACAATGGCATAAAATTGAACCTATTATAATTTTAAATAAAAAAGATGAAGACCTGGTAGAATTAGGTAAAAAGATAAAGAAAAATTACCCCTTTTTAGTTATAGAAGTTTCTGCAACTACTGGATATGGAATAGATGTATTGAAGAATCAACTTAAGGGTAAGTTAAGTGTATTAGCTGGTCCTTCAGGTGTTGGTAAATCAAGCATACTTAATTCATTAGATGGAAAATTAATCAGACCTACAGGTATTTTAGGTGATAAACTAAAAAGAGGGAAACACACTACTAGAACAAGTGAGTTTTATGAAGTTGAAGGTGGCTTGATTGCTGATACTCCAGGATTTAGTAGGTTAGACTTACCAATAGATATGGAAATGGAAAATTTAACTGAGTACTATCCGGAATTTAATAAATATACTCATGATTGTTTTTTTAATGGCTGTCTTCATTATAGAGAAAAGAAATGTGGAGTTAAAAAAGCACTATTAGAAGGGAAAATCAATCAAGATAGATATGATAGATATTTATATATGTTGGAAGAAATCAAAGAAAATAAAGAAAGAAGGTATAAGTAATGATTGCACCATCACTATTATCAGCAAATTTTGCTAATTTAGAAAAAGATATAAATATAATAGAAAAAGCAGGAGCTAAGTGGTTACATTTAGATATAATGGACGGTCATTTTGTACCTAATATTTCTTATGGACCTGTTTTAATTTCTAAAATAAGACCTATTACTAAATTATTTTTTGACTGCCATTTAATGATTGAAAGTCCAGAGCTTTATCTTGAAGATTTTAAAAATGCTGGTGTTGATTTAGTAAGTGTTCATGTTGAAACCTGCCCACATTTAGACAGAGTAGTTTCAAGAATTAAAGAACTTGGTATGATGGCTGGAGTTGTAATTAACCCTAGTACATCTCTTAGTTCAATAGAGTGGATTTTAGATAAAGTGAATTTAGTTTTAGTAATGTCTGTTAATCCTGGATTTGGAGGACAATCTTTTATTCATTCCATGGTACGTAAAGTTATGGAACTTAAAAAGATGATAATTAATTATAACGTTGATGTTCTTATTGAAGTTGATGGTGGAGTTACAAAAAAGAATGCAAAAATGATTAAAAATGCAGGTGCTGATATACTAGTAGCTGGATCATCTGTATTTGGTCAAAAAGATATAAGAAAAGCATTTATAGATTTAGAATCAGAAATAAAATAATTGCATCTAGAACATTATTGTGATAAAATCAAATCATAATTAAATATTTCTTCGGGGATGGGTGAAATTCCATACCGGCGGTAAAGCCCGCGAGCGAAAGCTGATCTAGTTAAATTCTAGAGCCGACAGTAAAGTCTGGATGAAAGAAGATGCTTATATGCAATTTTAACCTCAAGAAATTTTCTTGAGGTATTTTTTTTAGGAGGAAAATAAATGGGAAATAAAAAACTTAGAGTAATGTTATATTTAACAATTTTATCAGTAATTAGCTTTTTGTTAATGTATATTATGGAAGTACCAATATTATCTTTAATCGGAATGCCAGGATTTGAATTTTTAAAATACGACTTAAGTGAAGTTATTGCAATAGTTGCAGGTTTCATATTTGGACCAGTAGCAGGTATGATAGTAATTGGACTAAAATCTATTTTGTTTTTTTTCTCAGGGAAGAATACAACTGGATGGGTTGGACTAGCTGCAAGCCTTACCGCTGGCGTATCACTTGTTTTTGGAACAACATTACTATATAGAATAAAAAAATCTAATTTAAATTTAATTCTAGGTGTAGTTGTTGGATCGATTTTATTAACTATATTGATGGTGTTGTTTAATTATCTTATATTTTTACCGCTCTATGGTATTGAAGCAAATGCTTTTCTAATATCCGGATTAACGATATTTAATTTACTAAAAGGCATATTGTCCGGTATTTTATCGGTAGTCTTATATAAAATCCTTAAAAAAAGAGTAGAAACTTTCTTAAATAAGTAGATTAATTAGAAAACCACCATAAATGGTGGTTTTCTTATTTTAATATTTATTGTATAATATTAAGGTAGTATGATTTAAGGAGTATAGATGAGTTTTATATATTTAATTAGACATGGCGAGACAAATTGGAACCTTGAAAAAAGATTTCAAGGAACGACAAATACTGAACTAACATATGAGGGTTTAAAACAAGGTAAACTTTTAGCCAATAATCTTGAAAAAACTGATTTTAAAAATATATATACTAGTCCATTAAATAGAGCTAAAATTACAGCTGGCTTTTTAGGGGATAAAACTAAATGTGAAGTTATAGAAGACTTAGATTTTAAAGAAATAAGTTTTGGTGATTGGGAAGGACTAACAACTACTGAAATTAAAGAAAAATATCCTTTGATGGATAAATGGTTTTCAGATCCAAGTCTGTATAAAATACCAAATAGTGATGATTTAGAAGCAGAAAAAAATAGATTAAAAAAACGCTTAATTGAGATAGCAACTAATGCTGAAGGTCATAATACTGCAATTGTAAGTCATGCTGGAATAATAAGACTTAGTTTACTTGCTGCTTTAGATTTACCACTATCATATTATTGGAGATTTGTTCTAGACAATACTTCGATTAGTATATTAGAATACTATAATGGGATTTTTCATTTAAAAACTTTAAATAATACTTCTCACTTGTTAAATAAATAGTATTATGTTAAAATAGGAGTGTTTAAAATAATTAAAATTATTGCCGGAAAAAATAGAGGTTATATAATAAAAACAAAAGAAGGAATTACAACAAGACCGACTTTGAATAGAATTAGAGAAAACCTTTTTAATATAATAAAAGATATTGTGCCAAATGCCAATATATTAGATTTATTTGCTGGTAGTGGTGCAATAGGAATTGAAGCTTTATCAAGAAATGCAAAAAGTGCAACTTTTATAGAGTTAGATAAGATTGCTTTTAAAATTTTAAAAGAAAATTTAATAAAAACTGATAATTTTAAAAAAAGTTCAATAATAAATAAAGATTTCAGAGGATTTTTGAGAAATTGTATGGAATCTTTTGATATAATATATATTGACCCTCCATATCATCTGAAAGCCTACGAGGAAGCATTAGAATTAATAGGGAAAAATCAATTATTAATAGACAATGGAGTTATAATAATTGAAGCAAAAAAAGATGCTAAATTACCAAAAGAAACCAATGATTTTAAATGTTACAGAGATGTGATATATGGAAATACAATTATTAAATTCTACAATAAAAAACAGGAGGATTAATTATGAATACTTTAAAGCTCATTGATGCATTGGAAGAGATGCTAGAATCATCTCATAAAATCCCATTAACCAGCAATATTATGGTTAAAGGTGATGAATTGTTGGATTTAATCAATGAAATCAGAGATTCATTTCAAGAAGAAGTGAAAAAAGCACGACAAATAGTTAGAGAAAGAGAACAAATGATCGAAAGTGCAAAAAGAGAAGCTGATATGATCATAAAAGGTGTAGAGGCAAATATAGAGAATATGATTAGTGATACTGCAGTAAAAAGAAAAGCTGAACAAAGATCAGCTGAAGTTGAAGAAGAAGCTCATAAAAAAGCAGGTCAACTTGCAGTTCAAAGTGAAAATTATTCTGAAGAAATACTTAATACCTTAGATAATTATATTAATAAATGTTTAGTTAATATAAAAGAAGCAAAAAGACAATTAACTGCAGTAAAATCAAAAAAAAATTTATAGCTTAAAAGGAGTGTCATATGAAAGTATTAGTCCTCAACTCAGGAAGTTCTTCTATAAAATATCAACTATTGGGTATGGAGAATGAGAATTGTATTGCAAAGGGATTAGTTGATAAAATCGGGTTCGCTGAAAGTAATGTGAGTTATGAAAATAAAGCTGGATATAAAAATAAGTATAAAGCTGAAGTTAAAGACCATCTTTCAGGAATAAAAGTAATTTTAGATATACTTATGGATAACGAAAATGGAGTAATTAACTCAATTGAGGATATTGCTGGAGTTGGACATAGAATGGCCCATGGTGCTAGGTACTTTACTGATTCAGTGCTAGTAACAGAAGACGTAAAAGAAGAAATTGTAAAATCTTGTGAGATTGCACCTTTACATAATCCACCACAATATAAAGGGATTCAAGCTATTGAGAAAGTTATGCCAGGTGTGCCAAACGTCGTTTGTTTTGATACTGAATTCCATACAGGGATACCTGATTATATTTCAACTTATGGGTTACCATATGAGTGGGTCGAAAAATATGATATCAGAAAGTATGGCTTTCATGGATTATCGTATAAATATGTAACTAGTCGAGTTGGAGAAATGTTTAATATTGATTGGAAAAAATTAAAAATTATAGCTTGTCATCTAGGAAATGGTGCAAGTGTTGCGGCAGTTAAGAAAGGTCAAACTGTTGATACAACTATGGGTTTCACCCCTCTACAAGGATTAATTATGGGCACAAGATGTGGAGATATTGATCCAGCTATTGTTCCTTACATAATGAAAAGAGAAGGCTATACTGTAGATGAAATTACTGATGTGCTAAATAAAAAAAGTGGAGTTCTAGGAGTTTCAGGAATATCTAGTGATTTTAGAGATTTAGAAGAAGCTGCTGCTAATGGAGATGAAAGATCAAGACTTGCTCTTGAAATGTTTATCTATAGAGTTAAATTTTATATAGGTGCTTATAATGCTGTTTTAAATGGAATAGATGTACTTATATTTACTGGTGGTATTGGTGAAAATTCAACAAGAATGAGGCAAGCTATTTGTAAAGATTTAGAAGATTTAGGTATAATTGTAGATCTTGAAAAAAATGATTTTAAAGGAAAAGAAAGAATTATTTCACCTCTAAATAATAAAGTTAAAGTTGTAGTTATTCCTACTAATGAAGAACTTATGATAGCAAGAGATGTTAAAAGAATAATTAGTTCCTAAAAATATCTTGAAAAAATACTAAAATAAGATATAATGTTATAGTGGGTAAATAAGATATCTATGAATTAACCAGATTAAATTTATTTTCGAATAATTATATATCAGAAGATAAATAGTCAGAGAGGAGGAAAGAAAATGGGAGTACCTAAAAGAAGACAAGGTAATTCAAGAACTAATATGAGAAGATCTGCTTGGTTGAAAATGGAAGCACCAGCAATAACGGAATGTCCTCAGTGTCATGAATTAAAACAGCCCCATAGAGCTTGTCCAACTTGTGGCTATTACAAAGGAAAAGCAGCAATCGCTATCAAGGAAAATAAATAACTAAGAGCTGGTAATACCAGCTCTTTTATTTTTATAGTGGTTAACTTATCTTAAAGGCAATAGATAAACATTAATTGTAATATCTATAATAATTTACTATAACTGTTTTGGAAAGCTTTTTATTAATCCTATGAAATTAAACAATCAAAGAGTATAATATTAATAAGGAAAAGTATATATATATTAATTTTAAAAATATTAGGTAGGGAAAAAATGTTAGAAAAAATTAAATCTCCAGCAGAGTTGAAAAAAATTGAGGAAAAAGATCTTTTAATATTATGTCAAGAAATAAGAGATTACATAGAGAAAGTAGTAAAGCAAAATGGAGGACATCTTGCTTCAAATTTAGGTGCAGTAGAATTAATTGTAGCTGAACATAAAATATTTGATTCACCAACTGATAAAATTATATTTGATGTAGGTCATCAAAGCTATACACATAAAATACTAACGGGAAGATATGAATCTTTTACCACTATCAGACAATTTAAAGGTTTAAGTGGTTTCCCAAAGTTTACAGAAAGTGAACATGATGCTTTTAATACAGGTCATAGTAGTACTTCAATATCTGCAGCCTTAGGTATGGCAACAGCAAGAGATTTGAATAATGAAAAATATCATATAATTGCCAACATAGGCGATGGGGCACTAAGTGGTGGAATGGCTTTGGAAGCTTTAAATCATTTAGGAGATATAAACAAAAGAATTATTATAGTTTTAAATGATAATGAAATGTCTATTTCAGGACCAATTGGTGCTATAGCTAAGCAATTAACTAAAATAAGCTCTGGTAGTTTATATAGAAATTTTAAATATAAATTGACTCAGAAATTAATCATTAGCTCTTTTGGCAGATTAATTAGAAGAATCCTTAGCAGAATAAAAGGCTTAATAAAATATATGTTTTCATCGAAAGGTATTTTCTTTGAACATTTTGGGTTAACCTATCTTGGACCATATGATGGCCATGATATTATAGGTTTGGAAGAAGGCTTTAAAATTGCAAAAAATATAGATGGACCTTCTTTAGTCCATGTTATTACTACCAAAGGTAAAGGTAATTATTTTGCTGAAGAAAATCCTGAAAAATATCATGGGGTATCTCCAATTGGTAATAATAAAGTGAAAAGTTTCACAAATATTTTTGGAGAATATTTAGTGGAACTAGCAAATGAGAATCAAAAAATAACTGCTATTACAGCCGCAATGTGTACTGGAACAGGTTTAGAATTATTTAGAGAAAAAATTTGTGAAAGATTTTTTGATGTAAGCATTGCTGAACAACACGGATTAGCTTTTGCAGCTGGACAAGCTATTTCTGGTTTTCATCCATTCATATCTATTTATGCAACTTTTATGCAAAGAGGTGTAGATCAAGTTATTCACGATATATGTATGCAAAAATTACCAGTAACCATGATTCTTGATAGAGCCGGTTTGGTAGGTGAAGATGGAGAAACTCATCATGGAGTTTTTGATATAAAACTTTTTGGAGCAATTCCTAATTTAATTTTTATGGAACCTCAAAATGGTACAGAATTAAAGCAAATGATGAAGTATGCTGCAAATCACCAAGGACCTACAATGATAAGATTTCCTAAGAATGCTACTATTGAAACAGAAGAATTTGATGAGATAAATGACAATAGTATTGGTGATTTTCAATTGCAAAATCTAAATAATGAAATTAGTGAAAATAAATATGCAATTATTGGGCTTGGTTCTGAATTTAATATGGCAAGAAATATTGCTTCTGAATTAGAAGGTAAAGGTTATGATTTAGATTTATATAATCCAAGATTTATATCACCGATATCACAGTCTACATTAATTAGATTGGAAAAGTACGATAAGATTTTTACTTTAGAAAATCACGTTGTTCTTGGTGGATTTGGCAGTTTATTAAAAGCTAGACTAATAAAACCAGAAACACACATATTTGGGTTACCAAATAAATTTATAGAACATGGTTCTATAAATGAATTAAGGACTGAAGTTGGTTTTACACAAGAAAATGTTTTAGGTCAAATAGAGAGGATTATTAGTGAATAAAGTACGAATAGATATTTTTTTAGCAAATAGAGGATTTTTTGACTCAAGACAAAAAGCTCAAGCAGAAATAATGGCTGGAAATGTATTAGTTAATAAACAAAAAATAAATAAACCTGGTACTGCAATAGATGTTACTAGTCAAATTACAATTTTAAAAAAAGATTTTCCTTATGTAAGTAGGGGAGCCTTAAAGTTATTAAAAGCAGTTGATATATTTTTATTAGATGTTAAAGATAAGATTTGTCTAGACATTGGTGCCTCTACAGGAGGATTTACTGAGATTCTTCTTATAAAAGGAGCTCGAAAAGTATTTGCTGTAGATGTTGGGCATAATCAATTAGATTGGAAAATAAGAAATGATGATAGAGTAGTTTCTATGGAAAAGACTAATGGAAGATATTTAACTACACAAGACTTTGACAATACTTTAATGGATATTATAGTAACAGACGTTTCATTTATATCATTAGAAAAAATATTACCAGTAGCCTTTTTTTGTTTAAATAACAATGGAGAAATGGTTGCATTAATCAAACCACAATTTGAAGCTGGACACGAAGAAGTAAGTAAAAAAGGTGTTGTTACCAAAAAGAATATTCATTTAAAAGTAATTAAAAAAATAATTTTATTTTCTTTTAATTTAGGATTTAGTGTAATAGATTTAGCTAAATCACCCATAAAAGGGCCTAAAGGCAATATTGAGTTTTTAATATATTTAATAAAAGATGAAAAACCTAAAATATTAGAAAAGCTAACTGATAAATACATTATAGAGTTAATAGAAAGTTAATATAAAAAAACAGCCTTTTACAGCTGTTTTTGGCAGGGGAGACAGGAATCGAACCCGCAACCAATGGTTTTGGAGACCACTACTCTACCAGTTGAGCTACTCCCCTAAATGTTCCACATCAAAAATTATAGCTATTTTCAAAGAATTAGTCAATAGGAGTTTTTAATTATGAAGGGAAATGATAAATTAATAATATTTACTGGAGGAACCATTGGAATGACACGAGTTGATTCTGATGATGGATTTTTAAAAAACAGGGAAGAAGTAATAAGCGAAATACTCGATCATCTGGATTTAAAAGGTAATGATAAAGTTTTCTTTACCAGTAAAATAATAGATTCTAGCCAAATAGATTTCTTAATGATTAATGAAATAATAAATACTATTAAAGTTGAATATTTGAATTATAACGGTTTCTTAATAATAAGTGGAACAGATACTATGGCCTACATACAAAGTCTTCTTAAATGGCAAATTTACAACCTTAAAAAACCAATTATATTAACAGGTGCAATTAAATCATATGATGATGATCCATTAGAAGGTGTCAACAATATAAAATATGCATTATCTCAAATAAATGCTTTTAAAAATCAAGGAATAGTTGGGATTTGTATGAACAACAATCTAATGACTAAACCAACGACAAAAACTAATAGTTTATCTAAATCACCTTTTAAAGAAGTTAACGATTCCTCATTAGAGAAATATAGATATATGAATCTAAATGATAAAGAAGAAATAAAATTCATTTATTTAAAAGATATAAGGATTGAAATTATGTATTTAAATCCTTTTATATATATTTCTGATGAAGTAAACTTAGCAGATGGGTTAATAATCTTAACATATGGTCAAGGAACGATAAATGATAATAAATGTTTTAGAAAAAGAATCAAAAGATATAGCCAAACAAATAAACCTATTGTTGCCATTTCTCAGTCTTTTATAAATAAATTGAATATAAATGAATACGATGCTAGCAAGTTTTTACAAGGAATTCATGCACATATATACTCAGGAAGTAGTATTGAAGAAGGAATAGCCTTCATAAATTATTTAATTAGTAATAATCTGTTGAAAAGTTAGTTTAACTAAGGTAAAATTAAAATGAAATAAGTTGGATAAGGAGGTTGAATTATGAAAGGTTTAGTAGATAAAGAAACATGCATTGGCTGTGAAAACTGCGTAAATGAGTGTGCTGAAGTGTTTGAAATGGAAGATGATGGATTAGCTGTTGCAAAAGATATTGAATTGTCTGGCGATAGTGATTTACTAGATTGTGCTACTAGAGCAATGGATAGTTGCCCTGTTGAAGCGATTACAATCAACTAATAACAATAAATATTAAAGAGCTGATTATAATCAGCTCTTTTTTAATATAACAAGTAATATTGCATAATTATACAATAACCTATAAAATAGAAATAGTAATTTAAAGGAGAAATAAGTTGATAGGAATATTATACAATCATAATAAAAAAGGTTCTAAGGAATTATTTGATTATATTTTAAAATGGTATTTGAACAAAGGCAAACAGGTTATTACTAAAATCGAAGATCTAACAGAAGAATGTGAATTTTTGGTAGTACTTGGTGGTGATGGTACAATTTTAAGAACAGCTAATTTAATACAACCCAAAACAATACCAATTTTAGGTGTTAATTTAGGTAGACTGGGATTTTTAACATCGATCGAAAAAGAAAGTATAGATTTATATTTAGAAAAGTCATTGGATAAAATAAATTTTATTATTGAAGAAAGAATAATGCTAGATGTAGAAATACTTAATGAAGGTATTGTTGTTTATAAAGATATAGCCTTAAATGATGTTGTTTTTTCTAGAAATTATCTAGAAGGAATGTTAGGATTTTTAGTTAAAGTTTCAAATGTAGATGTAGATGAATTTTTTGCTGATGGTTTTATTATATCAACTCCTACAGGGTCAACCGCATATTCCTTATCAGCAGGAGGACCAATTCTTACCCCGGAAATGGATGTTATTTTATTGACTCCAATATGTCCTCATACCTTATATGCAAGACCAATAGTAGTTCAAGCATCAGAAGAAATTGATGTTGTACTAACAAGTGTGGGTAGAAAAAGCATTATATCTGTTGATGGACAAAGACATTATAAATTAAATGATAAAAGTTCTGTAAAAGTTAATAGATCTAAAGTTATCACTAAAACGATTAGATTTAAAGATAGAGTATTTTTTAATATTCTTGGAGATAAAATTGGAAAAAGAAAATAATATTGATTTTACTAATGCAATAACCTTAGTACATTCAATATTCAAACAAAAAATTTCTAAATCTAAAAATCAAATACTTGTTGATGGAACTTGTGGTAATGGACAGGATACTAAGTTTTTAGCAAAGTTTGGTTATGTTTTTTCATTTGATATTCAAATATCAGCAATTAAAATTGCAAAAGAATTAAAATTAACTAATGTTTGTTATATAAATGATTGTCATAGTAAAATAAATAATTATATTAATGAAAAAATTGATGGAGCCGTCTTGAATCTAGGTTATTTACCTGGAGGTGACAAAAATATTACTACAAAAAAAGAAACTACAATTGAAGCAATAGATTGTATTTTAAAATTATTGAAAGTTGATGGCTTATTAGGTATTATAGTTTATCCAGGTCATGCAAATGGCAAGGAAGAAGAAGGGTATATATTGCATCACTTGAAGAAATTAGAGCAAAAAGATTTTAATGTTATCATATTCAATTTTATTAATAGAATAAACAATAGTCCCTATCCTATTTTAATTGAAAGATTAAGGAGCAGAAATGAATAAGAATGAAAGACAAAAACTTATTTTGCAAATTATTAAAACAATGGATATAAACACCCAATTTAAACTTGTTAATGAATTAAAAAGAAGAGGCCTTGATGCAACTCAAGCAACTGTATCAAGAGATATAAAAAAATTAAAATTAGTTAAAGAAACAAGTGAAAAAGGTGCAGTTTATAGGATTCCAAATATTATTAATAATGAGAAAAATAAAAGTTATCAATTGTTGAAGGATATATTTATTAATACAGTAATAAGTATTGATGATGTTGATAATTTAATTGTTTTACATACTAGGCCAGGTGGGGCACCTAATTTAGCTTTTTACATTGATCAAGAAAAAATCGATAATATAATTGGAACGATTGCTGGAGATGACACAATACTAATAATAATGAAAAATAAAATTATTTCAGATAATTTACTAATAAATTGGAGGGAATGGTTAGCATAAATGTTAAAGGAACTTAGAATTAAAAACTTTGCATTAATTGATAATTTAATAATTGACTTTTCAAGTGGGCTTAATGTGCTAACAGGTGAAACTGGTGCTGGAAAATCTATACTGCTTGATAGTATTGGCATTTTATGTGGTAAAAGAGCTAATAGTGAGTTTATTAGAAGAGGAGAAGAAAAAGCACATATTGAAGGATACTTTACTATGAATTCAGATTTATCTACAGTCATAAATGATTTAGACTTGATATATATTGAAAATGAAGAAATATATATGTCTAGAGAAATTACTACTTCTGGATCTAATAAATGTAAGATAAATTATAGAACAGTGCCATTAAATGTATATCAAAAAATTGGAGCTTACTTGTTTGATATACATGGTCAAAATCAGGAACAAAGTATTTTAGATAAGGACAAACAATTAGAATTAGTTGATAAATTTCTTAAATATATTGATAAAGACAAATATAATATAAAAGAAATAGATGAGATTTTTAAAAAAATTAAGACTTTACGAGATGAAAAAAAAAGACTTTTATTCGATGAAAAAGAAGATATGATATCTTATTACGAATATGCGATTAAAGATATTGAAGAAGCCAATTTAAGTATTGAAGAAGATTTGCAATTAAAAGATGATAGAAGAAGAATTATAAATAGTGAAAAACTAGTGAAGAAGTCTAGTGTTGTTAATAATTTGTTAAATGAAAATGGTGTGATAGATAAATTTAATAATATTGTATTTTTACTAAAAGATTTATCAACCATTGATCCGTCTTTAAATGATTTATCTATTAAATTTAATGATTTATATTTTGAAGTTGATAGTTTAAACGATGAATTTAAATTATATTATAATAATCTTGATTATGATGAAACCAGAATAGACAGTATTGAAATGAGAATAGAAGAGATAAATAAATTAAAAAGAAAATACGGAAAATCTATAGAAGAAATTATTATTAAACGTAATGATATGATTAATAAAATTGATATTTATTCAAATCTTAATCAAATAAAGGCTGATTTGGATAATAAAATTAACGATAATTTAAATATTTATAATAAGAGAGCTAAGGTATTAAGTAACAATAGAAAAGAAGCATCAAAACTACTTGTTAAAGATATAAAAGAAAAATTAAGAGATTTAAATATATATGAAAATGGATTTGATATTAAATTTACCACTAGAGAAGAACCTAGTGATAAAGGGATGGATATAGTAGAGTTTTATTTCTCTCCTAACGTTGGAGAAGGGAGTCAACCCTTGAAAAAAATTGCTTCAGGTGGTGAAGTATCTAGAGTGATGTTGGCTTTAAAAGGAGTGTTATCAAAATATGATATTATACCCAGCTTGATTTTTGATGAAATTGACTCTGGTGTAGGTGGAGAAGCTTTATTAAAAGTTGCTGAAGCACTAGAGAAGATTGGAAGAAAACGACAGGTAATTTGTGTTAGTCATTCAGCAATAATGGCAGCTTTTGCAGATAGAATTATTGCAATAAAGAAAGAAGAATTTTCTGGAAGAACTATAATAGAAGCGACATATCTAGAAAATGAAGAAGATAAAATTAACGAATTGAGCAGAATGCTTGGTGGAAAAAATAATTTTATCTCTAGTAAAGAGCAAAGTAAAGAGATGATTTTATTTGCATTAAGTAAAAAAAAAGTGTAAACTGAACTTTAGTGGAGGTGACAAAATGGATGACCCAGATACATCGAGATTAGTATTTAAAAGAATAGCAGGGTTGTCTATTTATTCCTAGGCAATCCAGAAAGGAGAGCCTATATGGTAACAGCTTACAAAACCTTAGAAAATAAACTGACCATTGTAGATAATAAAGATAGTCATAATTGGATTAATATTATTAATCCAAGTAAAGAACAATTAGTAAAAATTAGCGAAGATACTGGTGCCTTGTTGGAATTTTTAGAAGCACCATTAGATTCGGAAGAAAGACCAAGAATAGATATTGAAGATAATCAAGTTTTATTAATAATAAATATTCCCTTTGAAGAAGAAGAAGGAAAAACAGGAATCATTTATAACACTATACCTCTAGGATTGATAATTGTTGGTGATCATTTTATTACAATTTGTTTAGAAGAAACAAACTGCTTACAAGATTTTATTGTAAGAAATGTAAAATCATTTTCAACACTAAAAAAGACAAGACTGGCTTTACAGATATTTTATAGAACTTCAATTTATTATTTAAAATTTTTAAAATTTATTGATCGTAAAACTGGAGAATTAGAACGATCACTTCATGGTTCTATGCAAAATGAACAATTAATAAAACTGTTAGGACTAGAGAAGAGCTTATTATATTTCACTACGTCTTTGAAAGCTAATGAAATTGTTATGAAAAAAATATTTAGAACTAATGTTTTACCTATGTATGAAGAAGATGAAGACTTACTTGAAGATGTTTTAACAGAAACTAGACAAGCTATTGAAATGTCTGAGATTAATAGTAATATTTTAACAGGACTAATGGATGCTTTTGCATCGATTATATCAAATAATTTGAATAACGTAATGAAAATTTTAGCAGGAGTAACTATTATCTTATCTATTCCAACGATGGTATTTTCATTTTTTGGAATGAATGTTCCTATGCCATTTGAAACACAACCTATTGTTACAGCAATAATTTTTTTAGTGAGTATTATGATATCAGCATCAGTTTGGTATTATATGCGTAAGAAGAATATGTTATAAGAAATTAAGATAAAAAAAGAACTGGTTATTTAGAATAACCAGTTCTTTTTTTATTAATTTAAATGTAGGTCAATTGCATCATTAGGACATATACTTTGACAGGTTCCACATTCTACACAGTCATCTTGATTAATAACATATTTAGAATTTCCTTCACTAATACATTCAACTGGGCATTCGTCTGCACAAACACCACATGAAACGCATCTATCAGTAATAATAAACATAAAACACCTCCAATATTTAA
>JAGXHY010000009.1 GCA_024635925.1 Bacillota bacterium
CTTAATTGATATTAAAATAACTAATTCTATACAATGCAAATTGTAAATTGTTTAGAAGTAAAGCCACAAACTATACAGGAACATTATGTAAAGATAATTCAGAAGAGTGTTCGTTTGGAGGTTAAAAGATTAAATAAAAAATTATAAGAAAATTTAAATTGAGCTTTTTCTTCACCTAATATAATGGTAGATTATCTAAATTTTAAGGAGTTATGATATATTATTATTATTTTTATAAACCATAGACAATAATAATTTAATTCAAAGTGGTATGAAAAAAATAAATTTATTAAAAAGAAGTGTCTTATTATTGATTGCAATCTCATTATTTTTAATTGGATGTCAGGGCGATGAACCTATTATAGAAAATCAAGAAAATAATGCGCTAGTTAATTTTGAATCAACACCTATTGAAGGTCAATATATTATTACTTTAAACGGTCAGTCTTCTGCTAGGCAGGCTAATTTAAAATACAGTCAATCACAAGAAGCTTTAAAAAACGAAATCCTATCTAAATTTTCTAGTATTGAGTTATCTAAAGAAAGTATTGTTCATACTTATGGGTATGCTCTTAATGGTTTTGCCGCTAAACTTAATGATGACCAACTTAAAACATTGAAAAAAGACAGTAGGATTAAACTCATAGAACAAGATCAATTGATGACTCTTGCAAAGCCTTCATGGGCTGGAGGAGGAGGAGAAGTTGCCCCACCTCAAGAAGTCCCTTGGGGAATTACTCGAGTTAATGGAGGAACAACTTATTCTGGTTTAGGAGTTGCATGGATAATTGACACAGGAGTTGATTTAACACATCCTGATTTAAATGTTGATTTGGGAAGAAGTGCTTCATTTTTAGGAGGAAAAGATGCTAATGATCCAAATGATGCTAATGGTCATGGCACTCATGTTGCGGGAACCATTGCTGCTATTGATAATTCTGAAGGAGTTATTGGTGTAGCAGCTGGAGCTACTGTTATTTCTGTGCGAGTTTTGGACAGAAGAGGCAGTGGAACTTATTCAGGAGTAATTGCAGGAGTAGATTATGTAGCCGCTAATGGATCTGCTGGTGATGTAGCAAATATGAGTCTTGGTGGAGGAGCATCACAAGCTATGGATGATGCAGTTATAGCTGCCTCTAATGGAGGAATTATATTTTGTCTTGCAGCTGGAAATTCTAGTGATGATGCAAATAATCATTCACCAGCTAGAGCAAATGGTGCAAATATAGTTACTGTTTCAGCTTCTGATATCAATGATGTTTTTGCTTATTTTTCTAACTATGGAAATCCTCCAATTGATTGGTGTGCTCCAGGGGTGAGTATCAAATCATCATGGAAAAATGGAGGATATAATACTATTTCGGGTACTTCTATGGCAACCCCACACGTTGCAGGAGTGTTGCTTTTAGGTACTGGTAAAAAACTTAAAGACGTGATTGGTGACCCTGATGCTGATGCGGATGATATTATAACTCATTGATAAGTGATTAATTATTGTAAGATAATTTTAAAAGAGACTGTCAAAAAAGGCAGTCTTTTTTTTGTCTAAAAGAAATTGTAAGCTTCTTATTAGGGCATTCTAGTATGAAAATTACACAAGATAGTTATGGAAAGATTGTGCAGAGGAAGATTAGTTTAGAGATGGAGAGGTTGAAGGGAAGTGATTAGCTTCCCTTTATTATTATTTTGAAAACATTTTAACTATCCAAAGAATTAAATAAAGTCCAATACCAACTCCAAAGAATAATACTGATACAACAAAAGCAATACGGATATGTGATGTTTTCCACCCTAATTTACCGCTTAGCCATTCTGAAACTCCTAAAATCATAAATTTATTTTAATTAATAATAAGTCAAATATAAACAATATGGTTATTCTAGCATTAAGACTACTCAAGATAGTTATGGTAAGGTTGTACAGAAAAAGATTAGCTTGGAGATGGGTAAACTATGGTGATATAATATAATTATTAGCAGGTCAACTGAAATATTTAACGGATGGTCTAATAGTTACTATTTAGGGTAGTGTTTTATGTCTATTGATTGTTATATATCTAAAGACCAAACAATGCAGATAAACTTAAAAGCCATGAACTAAATACCCCAATTATACTTATTTTATGTTATAAGAGCTACATTTATTTGTGGCTCTTTTGTTTAAAAATCTCTTGGCTAGTACCAATAAGTTACCATTCAACAATTATTTGAGTTGTTAGTAGATAAATTTATTTCAAATTCACCAAGATATTTATATTTCACCTACCGTAACGTAAGTAGGTTAAGTTTATGGTAGATTTGGGGCAAAAAAAGGTGAGCATCTAGCTCACCTTTTTTATTTATTTAAATTAATATTCCAGTAGAAATTATCAGTAAACTTTTAGGGCATAGCAGTATGAAAATTACACAAGATAGTTATGGTAAAATAGTAGAAAGGAAGATTAGTTTGGAGATGGAGAGGTTGAAGAGTGGTAGAACATAATATTAGTGCGTGTAGCTGAATTTGTTACAACTTGTAGTATGCAGTATTATTTGTTTTTAATATTACATAAAACAACAAATAACTGACTCTTTTTCCTCCAAACTACAATTAGGCTAATTTAGGGGTGTTAAATAGCAATAAGTATTCCATCACAAGTAAACATTACCATAATGAATGTTCTATAACGGCAGCAGGAACTACGGAAGATTTACACTCTCCTAACCAATTCACAAAGGCTGGAAAAATCTCCCAAGATTCTTGAGCTTGCTTAAAGTGATCTTCAACACCAGCCATTGATTCATAAACTTCGGTAAGTATAAAATTAGTATTGCCTGTAGGTGGTGAATTTGAATCCATTGGATTTGAAAGTTCTGGTGCCATAGATACATTGTAGTTAAGCAGTGATTTTTCTCCATCTCGATGATGGGTTCTCCCCATCCATCCAACATGGGACTGGAATATACGATAACCTTCCTCTGCTTGTTCAGGTGTTGCTGTAATAAGAATGACGAGTTGAATTTTTCCTGATTGTGACATTTTTTTAAGATTTAATTGTTAGTGTTAAAATATTTTTTTGCTTCTTCGGATTGTCACAACCAGCAAATAGAATTGCTGGTATGGTAAGTAGTGTTATAAATTTCATTTTTATTTGTGAGTCTAAATGTTTCTCACCTATGTATTTAAACACTATTATGGATAATCATTAAAGATAATAAATAAATTATGGATAATCATTAAAGATAATAAATAATACTAACACTAACATGTTAACCAATGTATAATGATGTTCCTATGGAGATTGTGAGTAAGTTATTAGGACATTCAAATATGAAAATAACACAGGATAATTATGGTAAAATTGTTGAGAAGAAGATTAGTATGGAGATAAGTAGGTTGAAATTAAAATAGAAGCATAGTTGAATATTCTCAATTTGTTTTCTATTACCATTTTTCAGCAAAAAAACCATCTATAACTTTTAAAAACACATCAAACCAAATGGATTCCCTTTCATAAAATCCAAAGGGCATATGTCCTGCATTAGGCACAATCCACAAGTATGAATCTGGAATCGCCTTATAAGAAATTATAGGAATATCTACTGGAAAAAACACATCCCGATCTCCATGTATTATTAATGTCTTAGATTTAATAGTTGAAAGATAAGGAACAGTAAAATTCATGTCATCATAATCTTCTGCCATGCTATTAAATTGAATAATTAATTGCCTTATTTGTTTTTCCCCTCTAGGATGAAGTGTTTCTAAAAACGCCAATCTATCTTTATGTTGTTTTTCATATAAAACTTGTCTTTGAATTGCTCTAGTTTCTTCAGGGAAGAAAGATGTAGATGCGATTAATACCATAGAAGTTATTCGTGAAGTATTCATAGTCGCCATATGGGTTAATATCATTCCTCCAGAGCTGGCACCTATGGCTTTGAATTTTTCAATATTTAAGTCATCCATTAAGCCATACATATCTTTTGCTGCTAATTTATGAGTATATTTATTAGAAGGATTTGAGGAGTTGCCATGACCTCTTAAATCAGGAATAATCAGTAGGTATCTCTTAGAAAAAGATTCAATATATGGCTCCCATTGTTTATGGCTATTCATAAAACCATGAAGTAACAATAATGGTTCTCCAACACCATACGTTTCGTAATAGATTTTAACTCCATTTGTTGCAACGTATTTCCCATCTTGGGCGTTAATTTGTAAACAAAATAGTATGACACTTGATATAGTAATTAGTTTCTTTATTTGTTGAATCATTATTCTTTAAGATTGCCTACCAGATGGTTAAATCATAAGTGTTATATTTTTATTAAATATACCAAATAAAAAACAATCATGGAGAAGTATGAGAATGAAGGTGAAATGGTGTTTGAAGGAGTTAGTAACGCAAAGTTTAATGCTTATCTAAAAGAGATAGCTGATGTAGTTGGTATAGATTTTAACCTAACGCATCATATTGCAAGGAAAACATTTGCTAGTACGGTGTTGTTGTATAATGATGTTCCAATGGAAATTGTGAGTAAGCTTTTAGGGCATAATAGTATGAAGATTACACAAGATAGTTATGGTAAGGTTGTAGAAAAGAAGATTAGTTTAGAGATGGAGAGGTTGAAGGGAACCTAGTTCAAGCTAAAGAGGGGAGCAAAAAGGGAAAGGTCCAGCAGAAATGTTGGACTTTTATTGTTAAAACAGCTTGGTTTTTAATTCTTATTTTTAAAACAAACTTATATTCTTTCAGAGTTTTACTTAAACTTTAAAAGATTATATTAATTAAAATGACACGCCACAAATCTATTTTTTTTACTTTCTTTTAAAGGCGGATTATTTTGTTTACAAACAGATTGCGCCTCAATGCAACGCGTTACAAAAGGACACCCTTTTTCTGCACTAGGTTGTGGGTCAGAGGTTTTCTGATGATTATTTGTTCGTATCGAGTTTCTATTTTCATAGCTAGGCATTGAAGCAATTAAGAGCTTGGTATAGGGATGCATTGGAGTAGTAAGTAGGTTTTGAGTGGTTGCTTCTTCGACTATATGACCTGCATACATTACTAATATACGATCTGCCATATGAGCAATAACCTTTAAATCATGTGAAATAAAGAGCATAGACATCCCATTTTTCTTTTGAATTTCTTTTAGCAAGTTTAATATCTGTGCCGTAACAGACACATCTAATGCAGAAACAGGCTCGTC
>JAGXHY010000010.1 GCA_024635925.1 Bacillota bacterium
AGTAGAATCCTTTCCAGTAATCCAAATTTCACCCATGTGGCTTACATCAAATAATCCACACTTTTCCCTTACAGCTTTATGCTCTTCAAGGATTCCTGTGTATTGTACTGGCATATCCCAGCCACCGAAATCCACCATAGTAGCGCCTAAATCATAGTGATCTTGATTTAGAGGAGTTTTTTTTAAATTTTCAGACATATGACACCTCCATAATTAAATAAAATTGCAAATTTTACATGAATGTTTAGTCCTCCTACAAACATAAACAATCCAATTTAAAGAATATACCAAACTAAAATAAAATGCAATGATTTAATTTATCTAAACGTTTTCATAATCGTTTTTAAATTTTATTTTCTGTAAAGCATAGTATAAAGGTATTCCTAACGCATAAATAACTAAAGTTTGACCTAGTCCAACATAAGCCGCACTTAAGAAATAAGGTAAATTGAAAAATAGTTTTAATTCTAGAGCAACTAATAATGCATTAAATATAACTCCAGGAATAAGTGCTATAAATATATTTTTTTTTCTTAATCGATAAATACCATAAACTGCAAAAGCACTACCTAAAGTTCCAAACAAAATATCTGGCCATCCAATAGGGCTAAAAATATTAGCGATAAAACATCCTAATATTAAACCAGCAATACCACTTTTTCTGTATAAAACTAGAACTAAAAGAGCTTCAGCAACTCTAAACTGTATTTGACCATAACTTAACCATGATAATCCAACTGTAAAAACTACATAAATCGAAGCAATAACAGCTACCTCCGCTAAATACTTACTATTAGATTTAAAATTAAGATCCATATGAAACCTCCGAATATTTTTGTTTGCTATTTCATTCTACCATAATAAGTACAGTTTTTTTATCTATTTATGATTTTTATAAATCAAATATGTTATAATTATTTGTATAAACATAAGAAAGGTGTTGAGAAAATGAAAAAGTATTTTTCTGAATTAATCGGAACATTTGCACTTGTATTTATCGGTTTAGGTGCCTTCATTATAGGGGGAGGAGGAATTGGTATACTTGGTGTTGCAATCGCTTATGGACTAGCAATAATAGGTATTTACAGTGCTATTGGTAGAATATCTGGAGCTCATATTAATCCAGCTGTTACACTTGGAGCTTTGGTTAGTAAACGAATAACTCCTATTGATAGCGTATTCTACATATTGTCACAGTTAGCTGGTGCAATATTAGGAGCTATATCAGTTTGGATTATAGCTATGGGTAATATAGATTATCAACTAATCAATGGATTAGGACAAAATGGATTTGGTGCTAGTTCACTAGCGAATTATCCTATACTATCTGTAATTATTTTTGAACTTATAGCAACATTCTTATTTGTATACATTTTTCTATCTGCTACAAGCAGTTCGCTCTATTGTTCAAATAATAAAAAAACAAATCATAATGCAGGTATTGGTATAGGAGCCTTCTTTACAGCTTTTTATTTAGTGGGTCTTCCAATTAGTGGAGCTTCTTTAAATCCAGCTCGTAGTTTTGGACCTGCTTTCCTAGTAGGATTTGTTGACAAAACAGCCTGGTCTCAACTTTGGGTATTCTTAGTATTTCCTGTTATTGGTGGATTATTAGCAGGAGTAGTCTACAATTTGTTTCATAAAGAATCAATTGATAAAGATGTTGAATTTGTTGAAATTGAAATTATAGAAGAGTAGTTTTTTATCAAATAAAAAAAGAGCTTAAATAAATTTATTTAAGCTCTTTTTTATTTTCTTAATTTTCTTCTTTGACAAAATAATTCTTCATCATCATACAAATCGGACATAACCAATCTTCTGGTAAATCTTCAAAAGCTGTTCCAGGTTCTATACCTGTTTTAGGATCACCTACTCTTGGATCATATGTATAGAAACAAGCTTTACATTTGTATCTAGCTAACTCAGTATTTTTATTTAAGGGTTTGTTTTCTTTAATACTTTTAGCAATTTGTTCATTTAAAGAAACTTTAATAAAAGAATCCTTGGCTAACATACAAATTGGACAAAACCAATCTTCTGGTAAATCTTTAAAAGACGTTCCTGGAGCAACTCCTGCTATAGGATCACCAATTCTCGGATCATAAATATACCAACATGCCTTACATTTATATCTATCTAAGTCATCATTTTCAGGATTAAAACCTTGTACTTTAACCTCTTCCTCAGCTTTAAATCCATCTTTAGCTCTCATACAAATCGGACATAACCAATCTTCTGGCAAATCTTCAAATGCTGTTCCAGGTTCTATACCTGTTTTAGGATCACCTACAGCTGGATCATAAGTATACCAGCAACTTTTACAAGTATATTTTTTCATTATATTACCTCTTTTTCTTCATAATAATATTCTATGATGTTGATTATATCAAAATCATCCCTAATTGTCTTTAATTAATAACAGTATTTAATATAATTAATTATATTAAATACATTTTTATCCTCTTAAAGAAGCTCTTAGTCTAGTAGGATTTAATATCAACTCCAAAGCATCAAATATGTCTTTAACTATTAAATTAGCAATATTAAATAGTATTGTAGCACAAGCTTCATTTCCGAGTACAGCTATACTTATTTTCACTTCTTTAAACATCAATTGATCATTATAACCATTTCCAATGCCCATTGTTTCCTGAGAACCTAATTCTCTAACGAAATCTCTTTTCTCAACCAATTCATTCTCACCTTTAATTATCTGAATATTAACGGGTAGACCTGCCATTTCTTTTTCTACAGAACCATATGTATCAGCTGTTAAAACATAAATATCTACTAGTGAGTCTAATTCAATTATCATCTCCTTAAGTCCATCTAGTAACTTTCCATCTTTAGCAATAGTACCATTATAGTCTAGTATAAGATTTTTAATTTCCAATTTTCCATAACCAGGTATCTCTAGGTTAAACATATAATCACTCCTTTAAGTTTATACTCTCATTATACATTATTTTCTGAATTATGTATAAAAAAACCTTCAGCTATTTACTGAAGGTTTATTGGTGCCTGAGGCCGGACTTGAACCGGCACGGACTTTAACATCCGCAGGATTTTAAGTCCTGTGTGTCTGCCACTTCCACCACTCAGGCAATTAACACCAAAATTATTTAGTTTTTTATGGAGGCGACGCCCGGATTTGAACCGGGGATGGAGGTTTTGCAGACCTCTGCCTTAGCCACTTGGCCACGTCGCCTTATAATGGAGCGGAAGACGGGATTCGAACCCGCGACCCTCTCCTTGGGAAGGAGATACTCTACCACTGAGCCACTTCCGCAAAAATGACCCAATAAAAATTGGTGGGCGTTGACGGGATCGAACCGCCGACATCTTGCTTGTAAGGCAAGCGCTCTCCCAGCTGAGCTAAACGCCCTTGCTTTAATATCACGCTTAATTATTATATAAAACTAAATAAATATTGTCAATAGAAAAACTATCAAAGTCTTAGAAATCCTTTCTACTATACAAAAAGGATTCAATTTAAGAATTATCCTATTTTAAGTCATACATATCCGAAATTTTATAGTAATAACGACCTTTAATTTCGATTGGAATTACATTAAGCCTGATTCTGTCTTAGGATAATCATCTATCTAATCCATTACTGGATTCCTGCTATCAGTTCTTAGTTCCCTAAAGCAGGTTCCCCTCTCAGAGAGTTTCTAGCAAGATGGGGTTTACGTCGTCTCACTCCTCTTATTTCTAAAAGGTATCGTCACTATAGCACTTTTATAACTTACTCACTCCATATAGGAAGCTTTTAGTAGCCGTTAGGTTACCCTACCAAAGGTTGCCCTTCGCACCTTCTCTACAAGCAGGCTCCACGCCTTGTGTAAATCACATCACAGCTTGTGCTAGCCAGGACTTTCCTCAAGGACTGTTAATCCCTGCGATTATCTTGTAATTCCAATCGACCTTTATTTTACCACACTATAGTCTCTTTTTAAAGCATCCCCAAGGTACATACCATTATTAAAAAATTCAACTTCTTTTCCATCAAAGGTAAGTTTAATATTTTCATAACCACTTATAGCCCCAGCTGTGTGAACTATTGACATTATGTATAAATAATTCACTTCTAAACCGTAATTAATGGAAAGCGTATTTGAAGATAAATCTATTACCAAAGTTTCGTTTTCATTATCAACCTTACTTGATATATATTTAATATCTTTCGGAAATAAGTTTTCTAAGTTTTTATCATTAGGTCCGTTAAATAAAGTTGTTAATGCTAACTTTAAATCGCCTTCTCCTTCAATGGTTATTATTCTTTTCTCTAGTAAAAAATCTGTAGGATTTATATAATATATATCTAAATCTGTCTTTTTCTCACCTGTTTTTCCAAAAACCAATATAATTGCCAATAACAAAAGTAAAACAAATATAATTCCAAGGCCAGCAAAAACCTTTTTATCTACCATTAAACACCTCTAATAATTTTTTATAATCATTTTCCTCATTAATATTAAAGAATACTTCATTCCCAAATTTTGATTCAAGAAGATCTTTATCAACTATTTTAACTAAATTTAAACTACTCATATAAGCTATAAAACCATTAACACTTTTCTTATTTTCTGTAATAAAATCAAAAGCATAGGGTAATATATTCTTAGAGTATATACTCACCATTGGTTCAAAACCATCTTTGGATGAAGGGGTGATAATATACCCGTATCTATGTTGCCATAGAAAATCAATAATACCCCCATCAATCAAGGGCATATCACATGAAGTAACAAAACACCATTGTGTATCTATAGAACTTATACCAGAAATCAAACCCATTAAAGGTCCTTGATTTCTTTCTATATCAGTTACAAAACTTACCTTCTCTAAAAAAGCATATTTTTCTTTTTCATTGGTTACAATAATTATCTCTTTAACCTTTGGCATTAAAGCTTTGACAACATGTTCAATTAAAGTTTTTTCACCTAGTTTAATTAGACTTTTATCTCTACCCATACGGCTACTTTTTCCACCAGCTAGTATAATTCCTGTGATATTAGAATTCATTTTTATACCTACTCAATATATGGGTAGCCTAGATGTTTATAAGCTAAACTAGTAGCGACTCTACCTCTTGGAGTTCTGTTTATAAATCCTAATTGTAATAAAAAGGGTTCGTAAACATCAACAACAGTAGCTGATTCCTCACCTACCATAGCTGCTATAGTATCAAGCCCCACTGGACCTCCTGAAAACTTAGATATTAAATGATCTAAAATTTTTCTATCAATATCATCTAAACCAAATTCATCGACTTCTAACATATTTAAAGCCATCTTAGATACTTCGGTATCAATATTACCAGACCCTTTTACCTGAGCTATATCTCTAACTCTTTTTAAAAGTCTATTTGCAATTCTCGGTGTACCTCTAGAGCGTTTTGCTATTTCCAAAGCACCTTCTTCATTTACTATGACCCCTAATTTACTGCTATTTATTTTAACGATTGTTGATAATTCATCTGGACTATAGTAATCTAATCTACTAATTACACCAAATCTATCCCTTAAAGGATTGCTTAAAAGACTAATTCTAGTTGTAGCCCCTATTAATGTAAATTTAGGTAAATCAATTCTTAGTGATCTTGCACTAGGACCTTTACCGATAATAATATCTAAAGCAAAATCTTCTAAAGCTGGATAGAGAACTTCTTCAACACTTCTATTCATTCTATGAATTTCATCAATAAAAAGAACATCACCATCTGATAAATTAGTTAGTATAGCAGCTAAGTCTCCTGCTTTTTCAATTGCTGGACCTGAAGTCACCTTTATTTGAACCCCTAATTCTTCAGCAACAATATTAGCTAAAGTTGTCTTTCCCAAGCCTGGAGGTCCATAAAGCAAGATATGATCTAAACTTTCTTTTCTACCTTTAGCCGCTTTTATGAAAACATTAAGATTTTCTTTTACTTTATCTTGTCCTATATAGGCTGATAAAGTCTTAGGTCTTAAGCTAACTTCAATTTCTATATCTTCATTTATTAATTCAATATCAATTATACGTTCTTCCATCATTGTTTACCTAATTCCTTTAATGCATCTCTTATTAAACTATCCAAGGTATACTCTATATTCTTTTTCAGAATTTTTCTAATAGCCTCACTAATTTCTTTTTTATTATAACCTAAAAAGATTAAAGCAGATTCAGCATCTCCAATAATACTAATATCACCTATTTCGTTAGACTTGTAATCACCAATGCCTACATTTCCATATATGTTTTGAAGTTTATCTTGTAATTCTAAAACTACTCTTCCAGCAGTTTTAGTACCAATTCCTGGTAACTTTACTAAAGAAGAAGTATCTCCAGAAACAATTGCAGCTATCAAAGTATTTTCATCAATATGTGACAATATACCCATAGTTGTTTTAGGTCCTAAACCACTAACACTTGTTAATAATTCAAATAGTCCTTTGGTGCTTTCCATTTTAAAGCCGAAAAGTGCTACCATATCTTCTTTTTGATGATGATAAGTATAGATGAATAAGTCTTGATTTTCTTTTAAACTCGATAATTCAAGGCTTGTCATAAAAACATCATACCCCACTCCACCTACATCTAAAAGTAAATTTTGTTCTCCTATTTTAAAAATTTTGCCTCTTAAAAATCCAATCAAGTAACTACCTCTTTTCTTTTAAACTATCATTAAGTTTATATGAGTGTCCATGACATATTGCTACTGCAATAGCATCAGCCGCATCATCAGGTGTAGGTATTTCATTTAATTTTAAAATGATTTTTACCATTTCTTGAACTTGCTTCTTTTCTGCACGTCCATAACCTACCACACTTTGTTTTACTTGTAATGGCGTATAAGAAGATACAGTCATTTCCTTTATAGCTCCTAATAAAAGTATAACTCCTCTGGCATGTCCAACAGATAACGCTGTCTTGGCATTTGTATTAAAAAATAAGTCCTCTACTGCCATTGCATCAGGACTATATTTATCTATTAAAGTTTGTAATTCTTCATAAATAATAAAAAGTCTATCTTTTAATTCTTTATGAGCTGGTGTTCTTACAACACCATAAGAAATCAATGAAAATTTATTCCCTTTATAGTCCAATATAGAAAAGCCACATATTGCCGTACCTGGATCTATACCTAAAATCCTCATTATAGCAAGCCAGCAATTTCATCAGAGAAGTCAAAATTACTATAAGTATCTTGTACATCATCGTTATCTTCTAGTAATTCCATCATCTTGATCAATAACTTAGCTTGGTCAAGATCTAATATTTCAATATTATCTTTTGGTATTTTAGTTAATTCAGCAACATCAGCTTCATCGAATTTTTTTTCAAGTGCATTCTTTATATTATCAAAATCTTTTATCTCTGTATATATATTTAAATTACCATCTTCAGCTTCTACATCAACTGCATTATTTTCAATTGCTACCATAGTAAGCGTATCTGCATCAACTTTATCTAGATTAAAAGATATAAGCCCCCTATTATCAAACATCCAAGAAACACAACCTGTTTCCCCCATATTTCCACCATATTTATCAAAAATATGTCTAATTTCTCCAGCAGTTCGGTTTCTATTATCAGTCATTACATCTACGATGACAGCTGCACCACCAACGCCATAACCTTCATATACTAATTCTTCATAATTGGTACTATTACTGTCACCAGCTGCTTTTTGTATCAATTTCTTTACATTATCATTTGGCATATTTGAAATCCGAGCTTTTTGTAGAGATAACTTTAATCTAGAATTATTATCTGGATCAGAGCCTGCTAATTTAACAGCAACCATTATTTCTTTACCAATTTTGGTAAAGACTTTAGCTCTTTTATTATCTATTTTAGCTTTTTTATGTTTTATCGTTGACCATTTGGAATGTCCAGACATACCTTCACCTCAAATTTATTCTAAATAATTTTTCCTGTCAAATTTAAGCATAGCAGGACCAGTTATTTTGTGTCTACTTTGATTATATAACTTCATAATCTTTGACTTTGTTTGTTCTTCACCTATACCTGATTTAATAAAAGCATCAAGTTCTTTATAAGTAAATCCCATTTCATCTTCATCCGTCTGATTTGGCATTAAATCAGCTGTAGGTGCTTTATTTATTATGTTTTTTTGTATATCTAATCTCTTAGCTAGCTCATATACCTCACTTTTAAGTATATCAGCAATTGGTTCTATATCAACACCACCATCACCATATTTTGTTAAATAACCAGTTGTTAATTCGCTTTTATTACTTGTACCTATTACTAGGTATTCATTTAAACTTCCGTGAAAATATAGGGTTGTCATTCTAAGTCTAGGCTTTATATTACAAAAGGATAAATTACATGTGTTTGACATTTCATTATCCTTTAAAAATTCTAAATAAGTTTTTGTTAAGTCAATAACCTTATAATTAATACCTAATTGTTCTGAGAATCTAATTGCATCATCAATTTCAGTTAGGCTACTTTCACAAGGCATAATTAATCCTAGCACATTTTCTTTTCCAATAGCTTTTACTGTAAGACTTGCAACTACTGCAGAATCAACTCCTCCAGATATACCAATTACTGCACCTTTAGAACCTGAATCACTTATATATTTTTTTATAAATTTTATAATTTTTTTTTCGATTAAATCAATATTTATCATTGCACTCCTTAAATATATGCAAAAAAACCTCATAAAAGGTTATTTTTTTAATATAAAAAGCTGGCAACGTCCTACTCTCCCAGGACCTACATCCAAGTACCATCGGCGCTGAAGAGCTTAACTTCTGTGTTCGGTATGGGAACAGGTGTAGCCTCTTCGCTATCGTCACCAGCTATTTTAACTTATTTAT
>JAGXHY010000011.1 GCA_024635925.1 Bacillota bacterium
TAACATTTAATAGTAGAGGTGGAAGTACAGTAGCTCCAATAGTTGATGTGGCTAAAGATGCAACAGTGAACTTACCAGTAGCTCCAACAAAGGCAGAGTATATATTTGCAGGTTGGAACACTGAAGAAGACGGAACTGGAGTAACATTTGATGAGACCACAAAAGTAACAGGAAATTTAACATTATATGCTCAGTGGACAGCTCAACTAGAGTTATCTTCGTCGATAACAAATGGAACCATCTTTGTTGGAAGTCGCTTTACATTGACACCTAACATCGATGGTGGCACATGGAAGTGGGACAATGATTTTTTCAATGCAACATTCAACAGCCCAGCGACTTTTACGGCCTTAAAGGCTGGAAATTCAACGATTACCTATACGTTTGATGGTGTTACCGTCTCCTATGATGTAACTATAGAAGTAGCTGAATTGCCTTCCACGGGCCAGGCTTTCACTGCTGCTTATTTATTAACAGGACTCGGAGCTATTATACTTGCAACAATTACAATGATTGATATTTTCAGAAAAAGAAATAACTCTTAAAACACATAATAAAAATGAATAACACTTAATTTATAATTTATGAGAGTATTCTTACTCTACTAAATACAAAAGCCCCATCCAACATTATGTTGATGGGGCTTTAACTAGTGTTCTTTAATTATCTGCTTTTTCTTGACTAGTTCATGTAAATACTATTATTTATCAAAAATTTAACCTTATTTTTTAATAAATTCTTCATACTCAGTATTTGACATCAATGAATCAAGTTGTGAAGCATCTTCTATTTCTAAAACATATATCCAACCTTTATTAAAAGGATCTTCATTGATAGCTGCTGGCTCATCTTCTAGGTCAGCATTAACTTCAATAACTTTTCCTGATACTGGTGAATAAACGTCAGAAACAGCTTTAACAGATTCAATTGTTGCAATGTTATCATCTTTTTTGAAGACTGCATCTACTTCTGGCAGTTCAACAAAAACCACATCTCCCATTGCATGTTGAGCATAATCGCTAATTCCAATAGTTCCTTTGTTGCCTTCTACACGAACCCATTCGTGATTTTTAGTAAATTTCAAGTTTTCCATTTTATTCCTCCATTTAATAGAATTTAAAACACATACATACATTATACAATGATTTAATAGTTTTTACAGTCTTTTTTAATAAAAATATATATTAATCTCCAAAAGATATACCAATTGATCTTGCAGCTTTTAATATTTGATTCTCATTTTTAACGATATTAAGATATCCAGCAACATTAACTAATGGTACTATTTTTGCTTCATTATCAACATAACCAACCATATTACCAAAGTTTTTGGCATCAATTAGATTTGCTACGTTAGCACCTAAAATTGTAGCTAAATTTCTATCAAAAGCATTAGGTGAGCCTCCTCTTTGAACATATCCCAATACTGTTAACCTACTTTCATAGGGAGTATGTTTTTCAATTTTTCTAGCAAGTCTTTGCCCAATACTTCTAAATTTTCTTTTACTTGTAAGTTCAGCTGAAGAAAGTCCTATTTCATCAAGACTAATAGCACCTTCAGCAACACAAATTATTGTAGAATTTTTCTTTTTTTCAACTCTTCTATTAATAGCTTCATAAATATTCTTAAAGGAGAAAGGAATTTCAGGGATAAGTATTATGTCACTACCACTTGATAAACCGGCATGTAAGCCAATCCAACCAGCCTTATGCCCCATTACTTCTACTATCATTACCCTATTATGTGATGATGCAGTGGAATGTACTCTATCAATTGCTTCTGTAGCAATATCTACAGCAGATGAAAAACCAAAAGATATATCTGTACCAGCAATATCATTATCAATTGTCTTAGGTAATGTTATAATATTTAGACCTAATTCTTTGTATAAGTTGTATGCAGTTTTTTGTGTGCCATTTCCACCAATTATTACTAAAGAACTTAAATTATGACTTCTGTAATTATGTAGGATAGAATTTATCTTTTCTTCCTTATCTTCTCCCTTAAATGGTTTTATCCGAGAAGTTTTTAGGATAGTCCCACCTTTGGTTAAAAATCCGGAAGTATCATTTATTGTAGTATAATTGTTATCTATCAAACCTCCGAAGCCAAAGTAGAAGCCAATTGTTTCCATATCATAAAGTTCTTTTGCTGATTTTATAACACCTCTAATTGCAGCATTTAAACCAGGTGCATCTCCACCAGAAGTTAATATACCAATTTTTTTCATGATTCACCTACTTATTAATCATTTGTATTAAAAGTTGAATGTTATTTTCAACAAAAATTTTCAATATATATGATTCATTAATAATAACTATTCCTGTTGTGGAATTATTATATACTAATATTATTGCAATTAGATAACTAGCAATAATAACTATAATAAAACCTAGAACTAAGCCTACAACCAGACCACCAATTCTATTAATAAATTTAGTTAAAATAAAACCTTCTAGAATACTCAGCAAGAAATTACTAATCAAGGTCATTATTAAAAATACAAAAATAAATATAATGATTGAAGTTGCAACTCTACTAAATAAAGTCTGGAAAATCTGGTCTATAAAATTATTGCTAATAGAATCAGGGAGTTTTATATCTTTTGGTAGATACTTATCTAATATTGGGCTTAATAATATTTGCAAATAATAGGTCCCAATAATAGTTAAAACAATCTTTCCAATACCTATAAGACCTCTAAAGAAGCCTTTTTTATAGCAAATTAAAACGGTTATTATATAAATAATCATTAATATTAAATCAATAATTAAAGCCATTATGTTCTCCTTAAGACCTATAATTTATAAATTGTATTGGAATATCTAAATCTTTTTCTTTTAAAGTTGTAATTACAGTTTGTAAATCATCAATATTTTTAGCTGTTACTCTAACAACCTCACCTTGTATTTGACTTTGAACCTTTAATTTACTTTCTTTAATATCTTTAACTATTTTTTTAGCCATTTCATGATCAATTCCTTGTTTTAAAGTAATAACTTGCTTAACCATCGAACCAGCTGTTGTTTCAATCTTACTATAATCAAAGACTTTTAAGGACAAGCCTCTTTTAATAGCTTTAGATTGAAGTATATCAACTATAGCCTTTACCTTACTATCATTTTCAGCAGAAATTGTTATCGAGTCTGTTGTTAGGTTAACTTCCGCTTTAGAACCTTTAAAATCATACCTCGTTAATATCTCCTTTTTAGTTTGATTGACTGCATTGTCCATTTCCTGCATATCAAATTCTGAAACAATGTCGAATGATGCATCTTTAGCCATGTTTACCTCCTTGTTAATACTCTTTTATTTTCTAATCTTTTTGTAATTTTTTTATAGTCTAGGTGTTCTAAAAAAGGAACTATATATTTCCTTGATGTCTTAAGTATTTCCTTTGCAGTACTTATCTCAATAGATTCATTGACTAAACAATAATCTACAATTTTATTAATAGCATCTTCATAGACTAAATATGAAAGATATATATTTTCATCAATTTTCACTAATTTACCTATATCTAAAAGAAAATTGTGATATTTTAAATATATATCAGTTGATAAATTTAACAATTGTGATATTTCTTTGGAATTTTTATTGCTTAAACCATCCTTATTGTAAACTGCTAAAATTCTTTCAATAATCTTAGAATCATTTTCGGTTAGTTTAATGTTATAACCTTTCTCTTTGATTAATTCACCAGATGCTTCAAGTTCATCATCTATTAATAATTTGATTATACCATTAAAAGTTTTTTGACTGTAGTCTTTAAAGAATTTTGATCTGATTTCTTCTTTGCTAACACCAATAACAAGAGGTGTTCTAGCTAATTTAGTTCTAATATAGTCTGTAATTTCTTTTACCAAACTAACTTTTTTTTCCACTAAAAGATATTGATTATCAAATTCTATTATTTTTTCAATATTGTTACTTACTATTTCATTGATTTCTTCCTTAGAAAGAGCCATTTTTACTGATAACTCATCTTTATTTATAAAAGGAAATTGATTAATTAGTGATAATAATTTATCATCTAAGGTTCCTTCTGCTTTTTTCCTTAAATCATTTATAAAATTTTTTTCTAATCTTTTAAATTTACTAGGGAAAACTTCAATTATTTTGAAGGCACCTAAGGTATCACTTCCATTTTCTTTTCTAATTATCAAAATATCTCCAACAATTGTTCCTAAAGCTTTATCTAGATAAAGACCTGCAAGTTTTTCTTCACCTGGATATATTTCATCAGCTTCTAGTAATATTAGTTTTCCAGTAGTTTCTCCAGTGCCTAAATGAATTCTTATCTTTTCCAAATTATGTACTAATTGTTTATCTTTTAGCAATTTGAAGCTGCCAGAAACCTTGAATGTTGGCTGTATTATATTTTCTTTTAAGAGGATAGAACCTGAAGGAATATCATTAATTGCTAAGTCAGGTATATTTAATGCTACTCTTTGACCTGCAAAAGCTGTATCCACATCTTTATTATGTACCTGTATATTTCTAACTTTTACCTTGTAGTCAATAGGAAATACTTTAAGAGTATCTCCTTTTGAAATTTCACCACTCCAAAGTGTACCAGTGACAATAGTTCCATGACCTTGCAAGGTAAATACTCTATCAATTGGCAATCTTGGGAATTTTCCTAATTCTTTTGTTGGTAAGTTTTCTATCATTTCTTGAAGTTTTAGTTTTAGTTGATCAATTCCATCTAAGGTAATGCTATCTACTGGTATAATTGGAATATCTAGATAATCTCTTTCTTTTAGATAATCCTTAATATCCTCTGTGACTAATTCTAAAAATTCTTCATCAACAAGACTTTTTTTTGTTATAGCAACAATAATATTTTTTATACCTAAAAGTGAAATAATATCAATATGTTCTTTTGTCTGAGGCATAATACCTTCAGTAGCTGCAATTACAAGCAGGACTATATCCATACCTGAAGCTCCTGATAGCATTTGTTGGATAAATTTTTCATGTCCTGGTACATCTACTAGTCCTAGAGTTATATTATCATTAATTTTAAGAGGAGCAAAGCCAAGTTTAATTGACATTCCTCTTTGTTGTTCTTCTTTTAATCTATCAGTTTGTACTCCCGTTAGGGCTTTTGACAGTTCGGTTTTTCCATGGTCGATATGACCTGCTGTTCCGACAATATAAAAGTCCATTATATGGTACCTTCGTAAGCCTTAGTAAATTCTTCTACTAGCATTACAAAATCCTCTTCTTTTATAGTTCTTAAATCCATGATTAATTTATTATCTTTTACTCTTACAAGTATTGGTATGTTATTAAATCTTAAATTATCTATTAATTTAGGTATACTTACTTTTTCGCCAGCTTCCAATAAAAGACAAAATGATGGAAATTCTTTATCAGGTAAAGAACCGCCTCCTGACAAAGAGTTCAATTTCTTTATAGAAAAAGAAATATTCACCTTTTTAAACATTTCTAGTAGTATTAAAGCTTTTTTTTCTAAAGTTTCTAAGCTTACTGTTAACATGTTAATAGTAGGGTTATTAGTTTTAACTTTTTCCATATCTAAATACTCTAACAAAGTCCCTTCTAATGCAGATAATGTTAATTTATCAACTCTTACTGCCCTAAGAAATTGATTCTTTTTAATTTTCTCAATAAGTTTTTTCTTGCCAACAATTATTCCCCCTTGTGGTCCACCTAAAAGCTTATCACCACTAAAGGACAATAAATCCACACCGCTTGTAATTAGTGACTTTACAGTTGGTTCTTGAATTCCATAAGGACTAAAATCAAAGAGAGCTCCACTACCAAGATCATAATATATAGGCACTTTTTTCTTTTTACTTAATTGAACAAGTTCTTCTGCAGGAATAGTTTTAGTAAACCCTTTAATAGTGTAATTACTATTATGAACTTTAACCAATAGACCAGTTTCCTTGTTTATAGCATTCTCATAGTCAAAAAGATGAGTCTTGTTTGTTGTACCAACTTCTTTTAAAATTGCACCTCCGAAGTCCATAACACTAGGTATTCTAAAAGAACCACCAATTTCTACTAGCTCTCCTCTTGAGACAATTGCTTCTTTATCTTTACTTAGTGCTGTTAAGATGAGAAGTACTGCTGCTGCATTATTATTTACTACTAATGCATCTTCACAGCCAGTTAGGGTTTTAAGAATATCTGTTATATGATCATACCTTGAACCTCGTTTACCAGTGTTTAAATTTAACTCTAGATTAGTATATTGGTCTGCAAGTGAGTATAAAGCTTCTTTTCCTTTATTTGATAGGATTGCTCTACCTAAGTTTGTGTGTAGAACTGTACCAGTACAGTTTAAAACTTTTTTTAAATTAGGTTTTTGCTCTAGTGCTATATGCTTTAATGTTTCAGAAATTATGGCTAAGTCTATGTTATTTTCATTTGTAATTATACCTTCAATTATTTTTTTTCTAATTACCTTAACAGCTATTTTGATAGAATCCATTAAATATAAATCACTATAAACATCCCTTAATCCTTCTAATTCAGGAGATAGTAATAATTTATCAATTTTTTTAATTTTTCTTAATAATTCTTTCATTAATGCCCCCTACCTTTGACTTTATAGATATCAATGAGATTGTCATCATTAAATACATTTATTTCATCGAAAAGGTTAATTGCAGTACAAGCATGATTTGGAATTATTGTTAGTACATCTCCTACTTTAAAGTCAGAGTGTTTGTGTCCAATAATTATCCCATGTTCTTCAGATAATCTATCTATAATTAAATTTGAATCCTCTAGAATAAGGCCAAAACCTTCAATTGTACTGTTGCCATGTACCCCTTTATCACTTGAAAGGCTCTTACTACCTGCATCAATAACCATATAATCTGAATATATTGCTATAATTGTAGATTTTATGTATAAGGCACAATCATCTACATTACAAACTCCAAGCTTAATCATAGTATTATCATAAAATACATAATTACCAGGCCTTATTTCATCTACCCCTTTAATCTTTAGAAGTTCTTTTGCCGTCGGAGTTGACCCGCATGACACTATAAGTGACTTAAGGTTGTGACTTGTAACTGCTGCTGCTTCTAGGTTTGCTATATTAGATAAGGTTGACTTACCACTATAACTTTGACCACCATGTGTTAAAAGACCTATAAGTACTATATTCTCTAAATTATTTATAGCTTTAACTACTTCGGCAACTTCTTCAGGTTTAACACCAAGTCTTTTAAAGCCACAATCTACTTTTAAGTAAGCAATTAATGGATTATCTTTGCTAAAATATTTATTTAAATATTTTGCATGCTCATAATCAAGCACTATAGTCCTTAAATCCAAATCCTTTTTAAAATTAAGGTACCTATCAATCTTAGCTTTACCTATTAACGGATAGGCTAGGGTTATTGAATCAATTCCTCCTTCAATTAACATCTCAACTTCTTTAAGTGTTGAAGTTGTGATTCCTGAAGCACCAAATTTAATTTGTAATTTGGCAATTTCCACTGTCTTATGACTTTTGCAGTGAGGTCTCATATCGATATTCACCTCTTTAGCCAGATTAGCCATATCTTTAATGTTTTTTATTAATTTTTGATAGTTTAAAAAAATATATGGTGTTTGCATGTTTTCCTCAATTGTTTCACGTGAAACATTATTTTGATAAAAGAATATCAGTTATTCTCATAAGATCTTCTTTTGTATAGTAATCTAAAGTTATAGAACCTTTATT
This sequence comes from Bacillota bacterium, assembly GCA_024635925.1. Taxonomy (GTDB): domain Bacteria; phylum Bacillota; class TC1; order TC1; family TC1; genus WTXA01. Next base: position 7,716 of record JAGXHY010000011.1, read on the forward strand.
TTTACCTTTAATAGATACTTTAGTACCAAAAGTTCCTTCTAATTTTGTTTCTACGTCTTTAATGTGCACATCTTTTTCAACTAAAGTTTTATTTTTTTGTGGTCGTATCTTATCGATAGTAAAATCTTTTACTAATAGCTCTGTCTCTCTAACATTTAATTTATGTTTTATTATATAGAGTGCTAATTCTAATTGGTGTTCACTTGGTACAGATAGTATGTTTCTACCATGACTTGATGAAATCAAATTATCTTCAATAAAAGTCTTCACTTCACCTGGAAGGTGTAGCAATCTTAAAGTATTAGTTATATATGTTCTGCTTTTTCCTAATTTTACAGCTAACATTTCTTGAGTCAGGAGGTAAGCATCAATAAGTTTTTGATATGCTAAGCTTTCCTCTATAGGTGAAAGATTTTCTCTTTGAATATTTTCTATTATTGCTACAGCGGCAGAATTAACTTCGTCAATATTTCTTATTATTCCAGGAACTTCTGTTAAACCTGCTATAGCAGAGGCTCTGAGTCTTCGCTCACCTGCTATCAAATAGTATCCACCCTCTTTTTTTGTTACTATTAAGGGTTGTATTATACCGTTTTCTTTTATAGATTCGGCCAATTCATTTAGAGAATCAGCAGAAAATCTTTTTCTTGGTTGATCAGGATTGGCTTTTATCATATCAATGGGTAATAATATAATTTTGCCGTCAGTTTTTATTGTTGACTCATTTTCTGGTATTAGTGCAGATAAGCCTTTACCTAAACCTTTTTTAACCACGTTTGATTACCTCCTTAGCTAATGCTTCATAAGCGATAGCTCCTTTAGATGTTGGCGCATATGTAGATATTGTTTCACCATAACTTGGAGCTTCTGATAGTCTTACACTTCTTGGTATTACTGTGTCAAAAACCTTTTCTTTAAAAAAAGCTCTTACTTCAGCAACTACTTGAGAAGATAGATTTTGTGTGCTGTTAAACATAGTCATTAGTGCCCCATTAAGCTCTAGTTCTGGATTTAAACTCTTTTTGATAAGTTCAATTGTTTTAAGTAGCTGGCCAAGGCCTTCTAGTGCATAATATTCACACTGAATTGGTACTATAAACTGATCCGAGGCCGTTAACGCATTAATTGTAAGCAGTCCAAGAGACGGAGGACAATCAATTAAAATATAGTCATAGCCTGTAATCTCATCAACTAAGTTCTTTAATAGGTATTCTCTCTTATCCATGTTTACCATTTCAATTTCTGCTCCCGCTAAAGATATTGTCGCAGGCAATAGATCTAAATTTTTAACTTTCGTATTAAGAAGGATATCTTTAAAGGATAAGCCTTCAGTTAAGGCTTCATAAATACATCTTGAGAGGTCAAATCTATTTACTCCTAGGCCACTTGTAGTGTTGCCTTGAGGGTCTAAATCGATTATTAAAGTTTTTTTACCCTCTATTGCTAGATAAGCAGCTAAATTTATAGTGCTTGTGGTCTTTGCTACACCACCCTTTTGATTAATAATTGCTATTGTTTTCATATTTACCTCTAAAATTTATTTGTACAACTTAGATTATAACATAATTATAAAAAAAAAGAATGTTTCACGTGAAACATTCTAAATAGGTTTTTTTGAAGGAGTTCCTTCTCGTCTTGGGTACTCAGCTGGGGTTTTTTTCGTTTTTAAGAATGTGAGAAAAGCTCTTTTATTACCATAAATAGGTAGTTCATAGAGTTCTTCTTTTAAAAACTTACCACCAAGTATTTTCAAGGCCTTTTTGCTTGCAGCTAATTCTTCTTCAAATGGAACTTCTTTTGTAACTACCATTTTACCATCAACTTTAATGAAAGGTAATAAATATTCACTTAAAACTGGTAGATATGCAAGACTTCTAGCTACACCGATATCAAATTGTTCTCTATATTTAGAATCTTGGCCAAGGGCCTCACTTCTAATGTGGATTGCTGTAAGGTTTTTTAACTCTAATTGTTTTGCTACAAGTTGGATGAATTTAATTTTCTTGCCAACTGAATCTACTAAGGTGAAATGACATTTTTCATTCATTATTGCTGCTACTAATCCAGGAAAGCCTGCACCACTTCCCATATCTAATATTTGCAGTTTTTCTAAATCATCAATAGCTAAGGCTTTGTAGAACATTAATGAATCATAAAAGTGCTTAATAACTACTTCATCTTCCTCTACTATTGCTGTAAGGTTATATAGTTTAGAATGCTCTGAAAGTAATATATAATAGTCTTCAAATTTATTTAGTTGTTCAGGAGTAATGTTTTTATAGTAATTTATAAGCTTATCTTTAAACATCTTTTTTCTCCTGTCTTTTTACTTGCTCTAAGTATATTAGTAGTACTTGTATATCGGCAGGTGTAATCCCCGAAATTCTACTTGCCTGACCAATAGACATAGGTTTTACTTTATTTAATTTTTCTATTGCTTCACCAGTTAAACTTTTTATTAACTTATAGTCAGAAAGCCATTTAGGTATCAACTTCTTTTCACCTTTTGAAAAATTCTCAACTTGATTAATTTGTTTTTTAATATAACCTTCATACTTGATTAAAAGTTCCACCTCTTCACTTTGTCTTGAACTAATTGTTTCTTCTGGTGGATATATGCTGATTATATCTTGATAACTAATCTCTGGTCTTTTTATTAAAGCTGCTGCCTTAATATTTTGGTCTAAGGGTGAACTCTTACTCTTACTAATTAGTTGGCTTACAGCTTCATCAGAGGAATCGATAGTTAAATCTTTCATTCTAGAAACTTCTTTATCTATTATTCCTATCTTATTTTGGAAATGTTCAAAACGTTCTTGGCTAATTAAACCAATATCATAACCTATTTTAGTTAATCGTCTATCAGCATTTGATTGTCTAAGTAACAATCTGTATTCTGCTCTAGAAGTAAACATCCTATAGGGTTCTTCAGTACCCTTAGTTACTAAATCATCAATTAAAACTCCAATATAACTATTAGATCTAGCCAAAATTAAAGGTTTTTGTTTTTTTAGCTTTAAGACTGCATTTATTCCAGCAATTAAACCTTGTGCAGCAGCTTCCTCATAACCTGAAGTACCATTAATTTGTCCAGCGAAGTAAAGATTTGGGACTTTTTTAGACTCTAGTGTGAGTTTAAGTTCAGTTGCGTTAATAACTTCATATTCAATAGCATAACCAAGTTTCATTACCTTAGCAGCTTCAAGTCCTTTTATTGACTTAACCATTTTAATTTGAACTTCACCTGGTAGACTTGTTGAAAATCCTTGTAGGTAAATTTCTTCTACATCATGACCTTCAGGTTCGATAAATAAGTGATGACTTAGCTTTTCAGGAAAACGAACAACCTTATCTTCTATTGAAGGACAGTATCTTGGCCCTACTCCAGTTATAATACCTGAATATAAAGGGGATTTTTCAATATTATTATTTATAATTTCTTTTGTTTTTTCTGTTGTATGAGTTAAATAACAATCTACCTGTGGTAGATTGCCTAATATTTCTTCGAAATTAAAGGTATAGTCCTTTGAATCACCATGCTGAACTTCCAATTCTTTTAAATTTAAACTTCCTTTATGTATTCTAGGTGGTGTACCAGTTTTGAAGGAATGAGTCATAATACCAAGCTTATGTAAAGAATTTGCTAAGTATTTACTATTGCTTAACTCATTTGGTCCAGATTCCTTGACCATATCACCAATTATGACCTTTGATGAAAGATATGTTCCTGTGGCTAGTATGATACTTTTTCCGCCATAATTTAAATCATTAGTTAAATGAACACCAGTAATTTCGCCCTTATCATCTATAAGTATGTTTTTAGCTTCACCTTGTACTATATCAAGATTATCTAAATTTTCTAATTCTTTTATTATTTCTCGTGAATAGAGGAATCTGTTAATCTGTGCTCTTAAAGCATAAACAGCAGGTCCCTTACTTTTATTTAGTATTCTTTTTTGGATGGAGGTTCTATCAGCAATTTTACCCATTAAGCCACCTAATGCATCTATTTCAAATACCAAATGACTCTTTGCAGGACCACCAATAGAGGGATTGCATGGCATAAGACCAATTGAGTCAAGGCTAATTGTTAATAGTAAAGTAGACATACCTAATTTGGCACTAGCATATGCTGCTTCAGTACCACTATGTCCTCCACCTATAACAATTATTTCATAATTATCTATGAAACTCACTTTTCCTCCTATTTACCAATACAAAATTTACTGAATATATTATCTAATAAATCTTCTGTAAAATCATCCCCAGTAATTGTGGCTAGGGCAATATAAGCATCTTTTAAGTCTATTGACAAAAGATCTGTTGGTACTATTCCAGTTTCTAGGCTTTCTTTAAAGATATCTAAAGAATCTTTAGACTTTACTAGGCTTTCATAGTATCTTAAATTACTTATATAATACTCTTCTATTTCATCTTTTATAAATAAATCTTTAATAGTACTTTTCAATTCTTCTAAACCAGTCCCATCTTTAGCTGAAATATAAATTGAATTATTTATGTCTTCTAGTTTAGTTTTTTTGATTAAATCTACTTTATTTATTACAATTAAGAATTTTTTATCAATTTTTTTAAGATGTTCTATCATTATGTAATCATCAGAAGTTAATCCTTGTCTAGCATCTACTAAAAATAGAATTAATTGGGCTTTATCAATGTAATTATATGTTTTTTTAATACCAATCTTTTCAATTAAATCTTCAGTTTCTCTAAAACCTGCAGTATCAACAATATTTAAAATAAGATCACCTATGTTGATTTGTTCCTCTATAGCATCTCTAGTTGTACCTGGTAAATGTGTAATAATGGCTCTCTCTTCATTTAACAAACTATTAAGTAGTGAAGACTTACCTACATTTGGTCTACCTATTAGAACAGTCATTACACCATCTTTTATTATTTTGCCTTGGCTATAGGAATTCAAGAGTTTATTTATTTCATCTAGTAATTTATCAATTCTAGAATTAATTACATCGTTTGTATAGCTTTCTTCGATTTCATCATCTGGAAAGTCTATGGAAGCTTCTAAATAAGCGATTATGTTAATTAGATCCTCTTTTAGAAGTCCTATTTTATTTTTAAGGCTACCCTCTAGCTGATTTAAAGATAAACTAAGTGCTTTTTGGTTATTTGCCTTGATAGTATCTAGAATAGCTTCACTTTGAGTAAGGTCAAGTTTCCCATTTAAGAAAGCTCTTCTAGTAAATTCACCAGCTTCACTTTTTTTAGCTCCTAGTTTTATAATTTCTTTTAATGTTTCTTTAAGTATAAAAGGATTGCCATGACAATGTATTTCAACTGTATCTTCTCCTGTAAAGGAGTGTGGGCCTTTCATTAGTAAAACTAAGGCTTCATCTAGTTTATCTCCATTACTATTATGAAGTACTCCTAAATATGCTTTATGGCTTTCTTTTTGTTTAAAGGCAGAATTATAAGCTTGAAATAGTTTATCAATTATTTCAAATGATTGAATTCCACTGATTCTAATTATACCAATACCACATTCAATTAGTGGCGTAATAATATTAGCTATAGTATATTCTTTTAACATTACTTTTATCTCCATTTAAAAAAGCTCAGTTAATCCTGAGCTTTTAATGATATTACAATATGTCTGTAGTTTTCTTCACCTTCGCTAGTAGTAAGGATACTGTCATCATCTTGTAAAGCCATATGAATAATTTTTCTTTCTAAAGGATTCATAGGTTCAAGACTGATAGATTTTTCTTCAGCTTTTACTTGTCTTGCAAGCTTGTTAGCTAGATTTATTAGTGTTTTTTCTCTTTGTATTCTGAAGTCTTCAATATCAACTAGTATTTTTAGGTTTGTATCGTCATTTCTATTAGCTACAATATTAACAATGTATTGGATTGCATAAAGTGTCTCTCCTCTTTTACCAATCAGTTTGCCAGTATTCTTCCCTTTAAGATTTATGACTATAAAGTTTTGTTCTTCTCTTATAAAATATTCAACCTCATAGCCTAGAGTTTCAATCATTGCCCTTAAAAAGGTTAGGGCCTTCTCAATTTTTTTCATTTTCTCAGGGTCTTGATTAATGTCTAACGATATTTCTTCTGCTTCATTTGTAAGATTTACCACATCTTCGATTAAGGCTTCTAGTGGTGATTCCTTTAGTGAAACTAGTATTCTTGCTTCTTTTTGTCCAATCCCTAGTATTCCCTTGCTAGGTTTCTGGATAATTACTATTTCTAATTCATCCTTACTTACACCGAGGGAATTTAAGGCGTTTTCTATTGCTTGTTCAACAGTTTTACCTTTAAAGTTCATTTAATTCACCTTGATTCTATTTATTTTTTGTTTAAGTTTAATTCCTCGACATATTTTCTTAAAAATACTTTTTTGATTAGTAGTTGTTCTACAATACCAATTAAGCTGAACGAAAACCAATATATACCTAAAGCAACTGGATATGTATAGGCAAGATAACCTATAAATACGGATAATCCCATAGTTACATAAAGCATTGATTTAGGTTGGTTTGTATTCATAGTTTTTGAGTTAATATACATTGAAAATATTTGGATTAAGGCTACTAGTATAGCAACTTCGAGATGACCCTTTTCTGATATATCAGCTATCCAAAGAAAACTAGCTCCAAGATCCTTAAAGTAATTTTGTAGTAAATTAAAGATAGCTATGATTACAGGCCAAGTCAATAATATTGGCACTAGACTCATCAAAGGTGAGAACATAGACAGATTGTGTTCTGCATATAGTTCTGTAATCTTCTTTGACTGTTTATCCATATCATGTTTATATTTTTCACGTATTTCATTTAATAGTGGTTGAATCTTTTGAGTTCTTAGTATTGATTTTTGGCTATAAAGTGTTAATGGAAATAAAACTAATTTAATAGTTAGTATAACCATAAATATAGCTACCCCATAACTGCCAAAGAAATCATGAAAAAACTCGAGTAGTTTAATAAGCGTGTCGGTTATATTCACCGTTAACCTCCTTCAGAACAATAAAATCACTTTTTTCTAATGTTGTAATAATGTCTTCCCGAAGTTCTTGGTAGCTTGCTTCATTAATACATGGGCTAGCTACTATAACGTATTTGTTTGGTTTCATTACGGGAAGAAATTCTTTAAATATTTCACTTAACCTTCTCTTATAGAGATTTCTAATTACAGCATTGCCTACTTTTTTAGAAAGAGAAAAGCCGATTTTCAATTCTTTGGTACCCTTTATGGTATGAATTGTAAAATAGCGACCTTTAATTTTAGAACCCCTTCTATAAATATAGGTAAACTCTTTGTTCTTTGTTAAACGTAATTCTTTTTTAAGCATATTAAGAGACAGTTAATGTTTTTCTACCTTTAGCTCTTCTTCTTTTGATTACGTTCTTGCCTGCTGTTGAGCTCATTCTTATTAGAAATCCGCTTGTTTTTCTTTGTTTGCTTCTGTTTGGTTGAAATGTTCTTTTCATTTGTTTTAGCCTCCTTAAGCTGTTTGAATAATAAATGAACTGACTTGTCAGTCCATATAATTACATATGTGTGCATACTCTCATCAATTATATAAAAACTATGCCATTTATGTCAAGGTTAATTTGCTATTTGAACAGAATTTTGCAAAATTATTTTAATAGTGATATAATTTAATAGTTCATAAAAATTATTAAGAAAATGGAGGACTTTACCAATATGTTACGCAAACGAACCTATCGTTTGGCGAGTAAGAACGGAAAGCATAGAAAGTTAATATTGCTAACTGTTTTGGTTGGAGCATTGTCGCTTGTAGGTGCCTTATCATATAGTAGTGCATCTGAAGCAAATCATAAGTATCTTGAAGCTGAAACTAATAAGATGATGTTATTAGAAGAACAGTTCAAGATAGCAAAAAACATAGAAGAAAAAGTTAAAATCGAAGATTTAAATGCCAAAGAAATAGCAGAAAAAGCTGTTGAGCAAGAAAAGATTGCTAAACAAAGAGCGGCTGAATTAGCTGCAAAAATGGAAATAGAAAATGCACAAAAAAATATTTTGGCAAAGCAAGTTTCCAATGTTAAAAGCACGACAAATACTCCGACAAATACGCCAATTAAAGAGAAAGTTACAACACCCGAAAAGCCTAAAACTGTAAAACCAGCTACTACTGTAAAACCAGTTACTAGTAATATGAAGTATCTTGGTGCATTAAGTAGTACGGCATATACTGCCACAGGAAATAATATGGCAAATGGGGAGGCACCTTACGAAGGAGCTGTTGCCAGTAACTTGGTTCCGCTTGGAACAAAGATTTATATAAAAGGTTATGGCTATTATGTAGTTAAAGACAGAATAGGACATAGCAGTCAACTAGATATATATATGGATACTTATGATGAAGCTATTCAATATGGAAGAAGAACAATAGAAGTATATATAGTTAATTAAAATTAAATAGAAAAAAGGATAGAATACCAATAGATTCTATCCTTTTTTCTATTTAATAAGGTGTTTAAAATCCTAGTAATAATCCCCCTTGATATATAACAAGGGAAACTAAATAACCAAGTATTGATGTATATGCTATAACAAAAAACATCCATTTCCAACTTTTAGTTTCTTGTTTTATAGTAGCAAGAGTAGCAAAACAAGGAATATAAATTGCACTCATTATCATAAAGGAAAAACCCTGTAACTGAGTCCACTGGGTAGATAAGACATTGATCAAGCCACCACCTTGAGCTCCATAAATGGTGCTAAGAGTAGAAACTACTACTTCTTTAGCTACAATACCAGAGATTAAAGCGGCAGCAGCTTCATAAGTGCCAAAACCAATAGGTTTAAGAATTGGAGCAATACCTGAACCAATAATTCCAATAATACTATCTTTAGAGCCATAAACAACTCCAAGAGGTAATATAGAAAGGGCCCAAATAATAATAACCATTGCTAGTATAATTGTACCTGCTCTAGATAAAAAATGTTTAACACGTTCCCAAGTATGGAGAAAAGTGGCTTTAGCTGTTGGTAACCGGTATGGGGGTAACTCTAAGACAAAAGGTGTAACTTCAGACTTAAAGAAAGTGCTTCTAAATAACTTAGCCATACTAACCGCTAAAATAATACCTAGCAAATATACTATGAACAACATAGACCCTTTATTATTAGGGAAGAATGCTGTTATAAATAAAATATAAACTGGAAGCCTTGCACTACAAGATATTAAAGGTGCAATCATTATAGTAGTAAATCTATCTGCTTTACTCTCTAATGTACGAGTAGACATAACAGCAGGTACAGAACAGCCAAATCCAGTAATCAATGGAATAAAGGCTTTTCCTTGCAATCCAAAAAACCTCATAAACCTATCCAACAAATAAGCTGCTCTAGCCATATAGCCAATATCTTCTAAAAAAGTAAGAAGTAAAAATAATAAAATCAAATTTGGTAAAAAAGTAATTATTGTTCCAACACCACTTAAAACTCCATCATTTAAAAATGATACTAATATGTTATTATCTAACGAGGCGCCAATAAAAGTGCCAATCCAAGAAATAATTATCTCAAGAAAACTTTTAATATAATCACCAAAAAAGAAAGTTATTTGGAATAAAGCAAACATAACCCCAAAAAAAATAAACAAACCAAGAATAGGATTTAAAACAACTTTGTCTACTTTATCTGAAATACTAATAGAATTTTCTATTGTTTTCTTTCTAACTATGACTTTTTTCAACAAACCTTCTATAAAACCATATCTTTTTTCTATGAAAACCATTTCTAAGTCATCTTTGAAAATACTATATAAGTGATCAATTTCTTTTTGAATAAAATCATCTATATCATAAGGCTTCAATAATGCACGAATATTTTCATCACCTTCTAGAACCTGAATAGCTAACATTCTATAAGTATAACCAGGAATATGCACCTTTTTTTGAGAAAATAAATATTCTAGTTTATCTAAGTGTTCTTCAAGTTCACCCCCATATGGTAATTTAAACTCAACAGCTTCATCTACGTTGTGATTAATAATGGTATCAATTAGATTATTGATACCTTCACCTTTTTGACCCACAAGTGGGACAACAGGAACATTTAATAATTCAGATAAAACATCTAGTTTTACTTCTTTATATTTTTTTTTGGCCACATCCATTATATTTAAACCTAAAATAATATTTTGATTCATTTCTAATAATTGGATGGTAAGATAAAGATTTCGCTTTAGGTTCGAGCTATCAAGAATATCAATCACCATTGAAGGTTTCTTTAATAGACTATTTCTAGCTACTTTTTCATCATCTGAATATGCACTTAAACTATATATACCTGGTAGGTCAACTATCTGAAAATCAGAATGCCTAATTAACGCACCTTCTTTTTTTTCTACTGTAACACCAGGCCAATTACCTACTTTAGCATTTGAGCCTGTTAAAATATTAAATATCGTTGTCTTTCCACTATTGGGATTACCGATTAGAGCAATTTCTTTTTTTTTCATACAATATCCTCTCAATCAACTAATTTAACAATAACATTATCAGCTTCTTTGATACGAAGAGAAAGATTAAAATCATTTAGATTAAAACTAAGAGGATCTCCAAAGGGTGCAATCCCAATAAGTTCTATAATCTCACCTTTTATAAGTCCGAATTCCATTATACGTTTCTTTATAGTTCTTTGGCCTTCAATCTTTAAAATTTTTGCTTTTTGTCCAATTTTTAATTCACTTAATCTTTTTTTCTTAACAAGATATTCTTCTGCTTCTTTTAAGTTAAAGTCACCGATATTACTTAAATCCTTTTCTAAGTGTCTAACGAGAGCCTTAATAGTTTCTTCACTTATTATATGTTCAATTGCACATGCATCTTTTTCAGATGTTTCTTCATCTAGTAGTAGATGGTTTTTTAGGAAGGTCTTCACTAGAAGATGAGTAAACATTACTCTTTCTGCTTCGAAAATACCTAGTTTAGAAAGTACAATAGGTCCATATTTATCCTCGTTAACTAAACCAAGGGAGATTAATTTTTTTATTTCTTGATTTGTTCTAGATTTTGAAAAACCGAGCTTTAAGGCAATGTCAGTTAATCTTGCCTTTCCTTTATTTTTTTCTAATTCATATATTGTTTCTAAAATATCCTGATTGATGATATTTAATTTCTCCATAATATAGCCTACCTTCACATAACTTTCCTTAATTTTACCATTTAAAAGTTTATTTAGTCAACTAAAAGTTTATTATTTTAAACTTTTATTTATTCTTTCATTTTGCTATAATAAATTGGATTAGGATGGTGATATATTATGGCAAGAATAATTGACTTAGGTAAGGAAATTCCTTATATACAGGCTTTTGAGTTGCAAAAAAAACTTTTGAAGATGAGAAGTGCAGATAAAATAGAAGATACATTATTGTTGTTAGAGCATAAAAAAGTTATAACTATAGGAAATTCAGGTAATACTAGTAATATACTAGTACCTACAAAATATCTTGAAGAAAAAGGCTTTCAGGTAGAACATATTAATCGTGGTGGTGATGTTACATATCATGGACCAGGACAATTAGTTGGTTATTTTATTTTTAATATTCATAACTATGGTAAAGGAGTAAAGGATTTTTTCTTCCTATTAGAAGAGATTTTTGTACACTTACTAAAAGAGTCATATAGTATAGAAGCTCATAGAGATAAAGAATATCCAGGAGTATGGGTTGGTGAAGAAAAAATAACTGCACTTGGTTGTGCCATTAAAAGAGGCATAAGTATGCATGGCTTTGGTTATAATGTGAACACAAACCTTGAGGACTTCAATGTTATAACCCCATGTGGTATTATAGGTAAGGGTGTAACCTCCCTTAGTAAATTAAAAAATGAAAATCAGAATATGGATGAAGCTAAAAAGAATTTAATTAAGTCGATAGAAGAAGTGTTTAAGATAACTTTTAAAATAGAAAGAAAAGAAAAATTGTTAGGAGAAGTAGAAAAATGGTACAAAGAAAACCAGAATGGTTAAAAATAAAATTTCAAGACCCACAACATATTAATAAAGTAGAGAGACTGTTAAAAGGTCTATCCTTACATACAGTATGTGAAGAAGCAACTTGTCCTAATAGAATGGAATGTTTTAATAAAGGTACTGCAACTTTTATGATATTAGGTAGTAAATGTACGAGGAACTGTCGTTTCTGTGATGTTGAAACAGGAAAACCAACACCTGTAGACTTAAAAGAACCTGAAAATCTAGCTAAAGCGACTAAAGAATTGAAACTTAGACATGTTGTTATAACATCAGTGACAAGAGATGATTTAGCAGATGGTGGTGCTGATCAGTTTGTTTCTTGTATTAAAAAAGTTAGAGAAATTAATAAGGGTACTAGTATAGAAGTTTTAATACCAGATTTGCAAGGAAATGTTGATGATTTGGCCAAAATAGTAGCTGCTGCACCTGAAATTATTAATCATAATGTTGAGACTGTTCCAAATCTATATAAGACAGTTATGCCTATGGCTAATTACAAACAATCTTTAGATGTATTAGTAAATGTAAAAAAAATGAATCCTAAGATTTTTACTAAATCAGGTATAATGGTTGGCTTAGGTGAAACTGAAGAAGAAGTTATAAGATTATTTGCTGATCTAAGAGAAGTTGGTTGTGATTTTCTAACTGTTGGTCAATATCTGCAACCTTCGAAAAAACATATTCCTGTTGTAGAATATGTACATCCAGAAATTTTTAAAGATTATGAAAAAGTTGCTTATGAGATGGGCTTTAAGCACGTTTCTTCAGGTCCTTTTGTCAGAAGTTCCTATAATGCAGAACAAACAAAAATACTACTTGATGAACAAAAATAAAAAATATGCTATAATGATGTAGCAAATAGATTATTTAGTAATTAACAAATTTATATAATAGAGTAATTTATGATTTATACCAACAATAGGTGTATTGTTGGTATAGGTTTATTTTAATAAAGAGAGGAGTGTTTTAGCCTTTTAAAGTACATTTGATTTAAAAATATAAAACTAAATATACTGATATTAGATAAAGAAGAAATATAAATTTTTTCTCAATACTTAAAACATTTATTGCTATTATTTATTATTTATTCCAAGTATGAGAATAAGACAGATTCTTCTTTAAGGAGGAATTCCCATGAAATTAAAAGATTTGATTAAAGCAACGTTTTTTTCAAGGAAAATAATTGTTGTAACAACAATCTTTGACACACTACAAACAATAACTTTCGTTGCTCAAGGCAAGGTTAGTTTTTATGCGTTAGTAAGCCCTATTTTAGTTTTATCCTAGGATTTTTTCTAGGAGTTTTTGTATGGGATGATTAAAGAATACTTCATTATAAGAAAGTTTCTCGATAATAATTTATAAAAAAAGGAGAATAAAATGAAATTAGAGGATATTTTAACACTAATTGATAGACTTGAAGAATCTTCAATTAACAAATTAGTAGTAGAGTCAGAAGATGGTTTAGTAGAAATTTCTAAAGAAACAAATGTTGTTATGCAAAATGCTCCAGTTACTAATCAACCTAATACACAATTAGCACCAGCAACAACATCAGCACCAACACCAGTTCATAGTGGTGTTGCCTTAGCTCCAGCAGAAGAAGCTGGAATTGCATATATAACTTCACCAATAGTAGGAACATTTTATAGTTCCTCAAATCCAGCTTCAGAACCATTTGTTAAAGTAGGTTCTTTCGTTGAAGAAGGACAGGTTGTTTGTATTTTAGAAGCAATGAAACTAATGAACGAAATTGAATCAGAACTAAATGGTGAAATAGTCGATATTCTAGTTAAGAATGAAGACATGGTTGAATTTGGTCAAAAAATATTTAAAGTGAGAATAAAATAATGTTTAAAAAAATATTGATTGCTAACAGAGGCGAGATTGCAGTCAGAGTTATTAGAGCTTGCAGAGAAATGGGAATTAAAACAGTCGCTGTTTATTCTACAGGGGATAAAGATGCCCTGCATAAAGAATTAGCGGATGAAGCTATTTGTATTGGTAAAGCATCATCTAAAGATAGCTATTTAAATATTTCTAATATACTTAATGCCACAATACTCTCTGGCGCAGAAGCAATTCATCCTGGTTATGGATTTTTATCAGAAAATGCAGGGTTTGCAAAAATGTGTGAACAGTGCAATATTAATTTTATTGGTCCAACTTCTGAGATGATAGAAAATATGGGGAACAAAGCTAAGGCTAAAGAAATTATGATGGCAGCAGGAGTTTCTATTTCTCCTGGATCAGAAGGTATACTTAATAATATAGAAGAAGCTAAAATATTAGGCCAAGAAGTTGGCTATCCAGTTATGATTAAAGCCTCAGGTGGCGGTGGTGGTCGAGGTATGCGTATTGCTTATAACGAAATAGAGTTAGATCATGCATATAACCAGGCTAAATCAGAAGCAGAAATGGCCTTTAAAGATGATAGAATATATTTAGAGAAATTTATTGAAGAACCTAGACATATTGAGGTTCAAATTTTAGCAGATAAGTTTGGGAATGCTATTCATCTAGGTGAAAGAGACTGTTCGATTCAAAGAAAACATCAAAAAATGATTGAGGAATCTCCAGCTTTATTAGATGTAGATGTAAAAGCTGCTATATATAAAGATGCTGTAATTGCAGCCAAGGCTGTAAATTATTTTAGTGCTGGAACTGTAGAGTTTTTAGTAGATAAATATGGAAAACACTACTTTATTGAAATGAATACTAGGATTCAAGTTGAACATCCTGTAACCGAAATGGTATCAGGGGTAGATTTGATAAAAGAACAAATCAAGATTGCAGCCGGTGAAAGATTAGAAATAAAACAAGATGACATCAGACTAACCGGACATGCTATTGAATGCAGAATCAATGCTGAAAAACCAGAAGAAGGTTTTCGTTCAAGCCCAGGCTTGATTACAAGATTATTTTTTCCTGGAGGAAATGGTGTACGTATAGATAGTTGTGTTTATACAGGTTATTTTGTGCCACCATATTATGATTCTATGATCTGCAAATTGATTGTCCATGGAAAAGACAGAGATGAAGCGATACATAAAATGCAGAGAGCTTTAGGAGAATTTATAATTGAGGGCATTGATACTAATATTGCCTATCAATTTAAAATACTAGGTACTCCTGAATATCAAAATGGTAAGTTTACAACTAGCTTCATCAGTACTGTAATGGAGGAATAATATGCAAATTGGTGAACTATTTAAAAAGAATTTAAAGTATATTGAATTGAGTGCAAAGGCAGGAGAGGATAGAGAGGAAAGAGTAGATTCAGAACTTCCTTCTATTCCAGATAATCTTTTCATTAAATGTCCATCATGTGGCGAAAAACTATATACTGAAGAAGTTATAGAAAATCTTAACTCCTGTAATTATTGTGATCACAATTTTAGAATAGGAAATGTCAACAGACTTATGATAATCGCAGATGAAGATTCCTTTGAGGAAATGGATAAAAATATGACTTCTGTTAACACTCTAGATTATCCTGGGTATCTAGAAAAGATTCAAGGATATCAAAAATCAAGTGGAATTACTGAAGCTATTGTGACTGGAACTTGTACAATTGATGGAGTTAAAGTTGTTATTGGAGTTATGGATAGTAATTTTATGATGGGTAGCATGGGTAGTGTTGTAGGAGAAAAAGTTACTAGAGCCATAGAAAAAGCAACTCAAGAAAAATTACCATTGATAATCTTTACTGCTTCAGGGGGAGCTAGAATGCAAGAGGGAATAATATCTCTTATGCAAATGGCAAAGACTAGTAGTGCTATTAAAAGATTTTCTGATGCAGGAGGACTATATATATCAGTAATAACTGATCCTACTACTGGTGGTGTAACTGCAAGTTTTGCAATGCTTGGTGATATAATAGTTGGTGAAAAAGGAGCTTTGATTGGTTTTGCTGGTAAAAGAGTTATCGAACAAACTATAAAACAAAAATTACCAGAGGGATTTCAGACAGTAGAGTTCTTACAAGAACACGGATTTATAGATACTATAGTTGCTAGAAAAGATATGAAAAAACTTCTTTCTAGAATACTAATTCTTCACCAGGAGGTGGAAGATGACAATTAAAGAAAAAGAAAGAAAAATTGAAGAACTTAAATTAAAGATTAATGAATTAAAGTTAATGGAAAGTAATGAAAAAATTGATTTTACAGATCAAATTAAAGAACTTGATACTAAAATTAAAGATATGGAAAAAAGAATTGTTAATGAAATGACACCATGGGATAGAGTCTTGGTATCAAGAGAACAAAAAAGACCATCTTCATTAGAATATATTAATGAAATATTTGATGATTTCATCGAGTTTCATGGTGATAGATATTTTGGTGATGATAAAGCTATTGTAGGTGGACTTGCTAGCATTAATGGTATGAACGTAACAGTAGTTGGAGAACAAAAAGGAACTGATACTAAAGACAATATTTATAGAAACTTTGGCATGCCTACACCAGAAGGCTATCGTAAAGCTTTAAGATTAATGCAACAAGCTGAAAAGTTTAATAGGCCTATAGTAACTTTTGTTGATACACCTGGTGCATTTTGTGGTGTTGCAGCAGAAGAAAGAGGTCAAGGTGAAGCAATTGCTAAAAACCTTATGGAAATGGCTGGTTTAAAAGTACCGGTGCTTACTTTCATAACAGGTGAAGGTGGTAGTGGAGGAGCTTTGGCTTTGGCAGTATCTAACAAGATATATATGCTAGAAAATAGTATTTATGGTGTATTATCACCAGAGGGCTTTGCTAGTATACTTTGGAAAGATGGTACAAAGGCACAAGAAGCAGCTGATGTTATGAAAATTACTGCTAATGATTTGTTATCACTTAAGGTAATTGATGGTATAATTGAAGAACCTGTTGGAGGAGCTCATAAGGACTTTATAAAAGTAGCAGGTAGAATTAAAGAAGTTATTTTGAGAGAACTTAAAGAATTACAATTACAAAGTCAAGAAGAATTACTGGACCATAGATATGCTAGGTTTAGAGCTTTTGGTGAATTTGAATAATTGAGGAAGTAGGAAATATGTACGGAAAAATTATAGGATCAGGTTTTTATGTCCCTGATAATGAGGTGCCAAACGAGTTTTTTGAAAATATATTAGAAACTAATGATGAATGGATTAGCTCTAGAACAGGAATAAAAACTAGATATTTTTCTAAAGGTGAAAACACCTCCGACTTAGGAACAAACGCAGCTATAATGGCTCTTGAAGATAGTGGAATAAAAGCAGAGGATTTAGATATGATTGTTTTTGCAACTATGACTCCAGATATGTTTATGCCTTCAACTGCTTGTTTAGTTCAAAAAAAAATAGGTGCTATAAATGCCTTCGCCTTTGATATAAGTGCTGCATGTTCTGGTTTTATGTATGCTTTAAGCGTTGCTAAAGAATTTTTAGAAAACGGTAAAGTTAAAAACGTTTTAGTTATTGGTGGGGAAGTAATGTCAAAATCTTTGGACTTCTCTGATCGTGGAACAGCTGTTTTATTTGGTGATGGTGCTGGTGCAGTTATTTTGCAAGCTTCAGATGAACCAGGGATTATAAATTCATATCTTGGATCAAGAGATGATGTAAAGGGAAGCTTAGTTTTAAAAGCCTTACCTGTAAATAATCCTTTTATACAACAAGAAAATGATACAAATAAAATGACTATGGATGGTAGAGAAGTGTTTAAATTCTCCAAGCAAGTCATTGTTGATACAATAGATAAAGTACTTGAAGGTACTGGTTATTCATATGATGATATAAAAATGATTATTCCTCATCAAGCCAATACTAGACTAATAGATTATGCTATTAATAAAAATGATAAATTAAAGAACAAATTCTATATAAATGTAGATAAATTTGGTAATACCTCTGCTGGTAGCATTGCTATTGCCCTTAGTGAAGTAAGACAAAAGAAACTTGTGGAAGCTGGAGACCTAATAATATTAGTAGGTTTTGGTGGAGGTTTCACATGGGGATCTTTGTTAATAAAAATATAAATTAAAGGAGAAAGAAAAATGGAACAAAAAATTAAAGAAATTTTAGCAGAAGAATTAAGTGTTGACATTAATGAAATCAAATTGGAGAGTAGTCTTAAAGATGATTTAAATGCAGATTCAATTGACATGATGCAAGTAGTAGATGTATTAGAACAAGAATTTGGCGTAGAAGTAGATACTAGTGAACTAGCAAAAATTTTAACTGTAGCTGATATAGTTAACTACATTGAAAGCCATAAATAAAGAGAGCGACCTTTTAGGTCGTTTTCCTATTAACTGGAGGAATTAACATAATGTTCGATAAAACTATAGAAAATCTACTAAATATAAAATTTCCAATCATCCAAGGTGGGATGGCTTGGATTTCAGAGTCATCTCTAGCCTCTGCCGTATCTGAAGCAGGTGGACTAGGTGTTATTGCTGCAGGTGGGGCACCTGGAGAAGTTATTCGTCAGGAAATTATTAAAACAAAGGAACTTACGGATAAACCTTTTGCTGTTAATGTTATGTTACTAAGTGAATATGCTGATGAAATAGCGAAAGTTGTTATAGAGGAAAAAGTACCAATTGTTATTACAGGTGCAGGAAGTCCTGAAAAATATTTAGAAGCCTGGCACCAAAATAATATTAAAGTGATTCCTGTAGTTCCTAGTGTATTACTTGCTACTCGCATGGAAAAACTCGGTGTTGATGCAATTATAGTTGAGGGTATGGAAGCTGGTGGTCATATTGGAGAACTAACTACTATGACTTTAGTACCTCAGGTAGTTGATGCTGTTAAGATTCCCGTTATAGCAGCAGGTGGTATTGCTGATGGTAGAGGATTTGCTGCAGTCGCTATGCTTGGTGCTAATGGAGCCCAAATAGGAACAAGATTTTTAGTAGCTGATGAATGTACAGTTCATGAAAATTATAAAAATCAAATTATTAAAGCTAGAGATACTGATACTATTGTAACTGGAAGAATTACAGGACATCCAGTCAGAGCTTTAAAAAATAAGTTAGCAAGAGAATTTATAAAACTAGAAAAAAATGGTGGAACAGTTGAAGAAATTGAAGCACTTGGTTTAGGTGCATTGCAAAAAGCAGCCAAAGATGGTGATGTGGCTAATGGAGCTTTAATGGCAGGTCAAATTGCAGGAATGGTTCGTAAAAAGCAATCAGCAAAAGAAATTATTGAAGAAATATATAATCAAGGATTAGAAGTATTAAAAACATACTGCTAATTTTCATTAGGAGGAACATATGAAAACTGCAATAATATTTCCTGGTCAAGGTGTACAAGCTGTTGGTATGGCCAAGGATTTTGTAGATAATTTTCAGGAAGCCAAAGATGTTTTCACTTTAGCCAATGAAGTATTAAAAAGAGATATATATAAGATGGTTATGGAAGGTACAATAGATGATTTAAATATAACAAGAAATACCCAACCCGCAATTATTTCAGCTGAAATAGCCATGCTAAATGTCTTTTTAAAACACAAAGTTATAGGAGATGTTACTGCTGGATTAAGTCTTGGAGAATATTCAAGTTTAATATTTAGTGGTGCTTTAAAATTAGAAGATGCACTCCCTCTTGTAGAAAGAAGAGGAGAATTAATGTTACAGGGTCAAAAAGGTAAAATGGCCGCTGTAATCGGTGCTGACAGACAAAAAGTTATAGATATTTGTAGAATAGTTTCAATTACTGGAGATTTTGTAGTTCCAGCTAACTATAATTCTATGCAACAAATAGTTATATCAGGAGATGCAAAGGGAATAGAGAAGGCTACACCTAAATTAGAGGAAATTGGTGCTAGAGTAGTACCCTTAAATCTTTCTTCTCCATTTCATACAAAGCTACTTAAATCAGCAAGTATTGGTCTTGGTGAATTATTGAAGGATGTAGAAATAGTAAAACCACAGATACCAGTATATTTTAATGCTATAGCAGACACAGAGGAAGATCCTCTATTAATAAAAGAACTATTGACAAAACAAGTGAGCAAACCAGTCCTTTGGGTAGATACCATGGTTAAAATGCTTGAATCTGGTGTAGACACATTTATAGAAATAGGACCAGGTAAAACATTAGCTGGATTCTTAAAAAGGATGCCTTATGAATATAAGGTTTATAATGTAAATAATTTAACAACTTTAGAAAAAACTTTAACTAGTTTAGGAGGTTAAGATGGGAAAAGTAGTATTTATCACAGGTGGGACCACAGGAATAGGTAAAGCTATAGCTGAGAAATTTAGTAAGAATGGCTATGATTTAGCTTTAAACTATCTTTTTAACGAGGAGGAAGCAGAATCTGTAAAAAAAGAACTTGAAGCAAATGGTGTAAAAGTTCTACTCCTTTATGGTGATATTAGGGATAGTAAAGTTGTTGCTGAAATGATTGACAAAACTGTTAAAGAATTTTCTTCAATAGATGTGTTAGTAAATAATGCTGGTATAACTAGAGATGGCCTAATGCTAAGAATGAAAGATGAAGATTTTGATGCAGTTATAGATACAAACTTAAAAGGTTCCTTTTACACACAAAAATTTGCAGCAAAACATATGGCAAAACAAAGAAGTGGAAGAATTGTTAATATTGCTTCAGTTGTTGGTCTTGTAGGAAATATTGGTCAAGCAAATTATGCAGCTGCAAAAGCTGGTTTAATTGGAGTAACAAAAACTGCTGCTAAGGAATTGGCTTCAAGAAATATTTTAGTCAATGCAGTAGCTCCAGGATTTATACAAACTCTTATGACGGCTAAATTAAGTGATGAAGTTAAAGAAGCTGCTAATAGTAAAATTCCATTAGGTAGATTTGGTTTGCCTGAAGAGATTGCTGGAGCAGTATACTTCTTAGGGAGTGATGATAATACATATATTACTGGTCAGGTTTTAACTATTGACGGTGGTATGGTAATTTAATGGAGGAAGATATGAGAAGAGTTGTAGTAACAGGAATGGGGACGATTAATCCTCTAGGTCTTGGAGTAAAGGAATTTTGGGATAATATTAAGATAGGTAAATGTGGAATAAGCGAAATTACTAATTTTGATACAACTGAATATAAGACTAAATTAGCAGCAGAAGTAAAAAACTTTATTCCTGGTGACTATATTGATGCAAAAGAAGCAAAAAGGATGTCTAGGTTTAGTCAATTTGCTGTGGCTGCTGCCAAAGAAGCTTACGCACAATCAGGTTTAGCAGATAGTAATGTTAACCATGAACGTATGGGAGTTTATGTCTCAACTGGTGTTGGTGGAATATCCGATACTGAAGTAGAGATTGAAAATTTATTGAATAAAGGACCTAGAAGAGTTAATTCTTTATTCATACCAATGATGATAGGGAATATGGCTAGTGGTAATGTTGCTATTGCACTAAATGCCAATGGACCATGTTTGGATATTGTATCCGCATGTGCTTCAAGTAATAATGCAATGGGAGAAGCTTTTTATGCTATTAAAGGTGACAGAGCTGATGTAATGATTGCTGGTGGTACTGAATCATCAATTGGAAAATTAAGTATTGCTGGTTTTATGAATTTAAGAGCTTTAAGCAATAGTCCTGATGCAAAAAGAGGATCTATTCCTTTTGATAAGGAAAGAACTGGCTTTGTTATGGGAGAAGGAGCAGGTATTTTAATCTTTGAAGAGTTAGAGCATGCTTTAAAAAGAGGAGCTAAAATTTATGGTGAAATAGTAGGCTATGGCACAACCTGTGATGCATTCCATATAACTGCACCTTGTGCAGATGGAGCTCAAGGAGCTAGAGCGATGAGCCTTGCAATAGAGGTTGCAGGTATTGAACCTAAGGATATTAGTTATATTAATGCTCATGGAACTAGTACTCCTTTAAATGATAAAACTGAAACTTTAGCAGTTAAGAGAGTTTTTGGGGATTATGCCTCTAAAATTCCAATGAGTTCAAGTAAATCGATGTTTGGTCATTTATTAGGTGCTGCAGGTGCTGTTGAAGGTATAGTTTGTATTAAATCTTTAATTGAAGGTTTTGTACCAGCTACAATTAACTATAAGGAAGCAGATCCAGATTGTGATTTAGACATTGTTCCTAATGTTGGAAGAGCAAATCAAGATTTAAAATATGCAATTTCTAATTCTTTAGGATTTGGTGGTCACAATGCTTCTGTTTTATTTAAAAAGTGGGAGGAATAGACTATGTTTATGAATAAAGAAGATATTAAGAAGATTATACCTCATAGAGATCCATTTTTACTTGTAGATGAGGTTTTAGGGCTTGATGTTGTTGAAAATAAGATTGTAGCAAATAAATATGTTCGTGAGGAAGAATACTATTTTAAAGGACATTTTCCAGGCAGACCAATTATGCCAGGTGTTTTAATTGTAGAATCTTTGGCTCAAGCAGGAGCAATAGCTTTACTTTCTAAAGAAGAGTTTAAAGGAAAATATGCTCTTTTTGCTGGGATTAAAGATTGTCGTTTTAGACGTCAAGTTGTTCCAGGAGATGTTTTAAGATTGGAAGTTGAATTGGTGAAAATTAAAGGTCCAGTTGGTTATGGTGTAGGCAAGGCTTTTGTTGGTGACCAGTTAGCAGTCAAAGTAGATATGACATTCGCTATAGGTTAAAATATAGACATAATTATATTTGTTATTTTAGAACCAAGAATTATCTTGGTTCTTTTATTTTTCAGATAAGATTAAATCATACTAAATTACAAAATTTTCTTGAAAAGCCATAGTTTTAGTGGTATTCTTAAATGTAATAAATAAGGAGGTGTCAAATGGACTTTAAGGTAATAGGAACCAGCCAAACTAGATGGGATGCGGAAGCTAAAGTAACTGGAAAGGCTGAATATACAAGAGACATACCTATGCATAATCTTCTTCATGGTAAAGTAGTTAGAAGTAAAATCGCTCATGGCCGAGTTATTAACTATAATTTAGAAGAAGCCTTAAAAGTTCCTGGAGTTATAAAGATATTGACTGCTGATGATGTGCCAGATTATCCATATTCTACAGCTGGTCATCCACATAGGCTTGATGTAACTGTTCAGGATAAAAAAGACACAAATATATTTACAAGAAGAGTAAGATATTATGGAGATGCAATAGGAGCAGTTATAGCTGAAACTGAACTAGCAGCTGAGGAAGCTATTAATAAAGTTATTGTGGAATATGAAGAATGGCCATTTTATTTAACTCCTAAAGAAGCTTTAATGGATGGTGCTAAAGAAATTCATGATGGTACAGGAAATTTACTTGGTGACACCAAAAATGAAACTGGTAATGTGGACAAAGCTTTTAAGGATGCAAAATATATTTTTGAGGATGAATACCATACACAGACAGTTCAACATTGTCACATGGAAACTATGGTAGCATATGGATATCAGGATGTTGATAAAAGGTGGGTATGTATTTCTTCTACACAGATACCTCATATTTGTCGACATATTCTAGGTGATGCTTTTAATATGCCTTTTGGCAAGTTTAGGGTGATAAAGCCTTTTATTGGCGGTGGTTTTGGTAATAAACAGGATATCGTTATTGAGCCAATGGTTATGGCTATGTCCATGGCAGTTGGAGGAAAGCCTGTTGTATTAGAATTAACAAGGGAAGAGTTATTTGCAACAAGTAGAGTAAGGCATGCTATTGATTATAAAATGAAGATAGCTATTGATGAGAACTATATTATTACAGGTATAGATATGGAAGCTATCTCTCAAAATGGTGGTTATACATCCCATGGTCATGCTGTAGCTTTAGTAGGTGAGGAGTGTGCTCATTTACTATATAATGTTCCCAATTTTAGAGGCCACTCAAAAACAGTTTATACAAATACAGCCGCTGCTGGTGCTATGAGAGGATATGGAACACCTCAAGCTGCATTTGCACTAAATTCATTAGTGGGAAAAGCTGCAAGAGAGCTTGGAATTGATCAATTAGAATTTCAAATTAAGAATGTTCCAAGATCAGGTGAAACATCTTATGGTACTAATGTTAAGTTTTTTACTAATGAATTGGCTGAATGTTTAATAGTTGGTAAAGATAAGTTTGAATGGAATAAAAAGATTGAGTATAACAATAAATTTAACAAAGAAAATATAGATAGAAAAAGAGGTTTAGGTGTTGGGACTTTAATTTATGCATCTAATACAAAACCACATTCTCCTACCATTGAAAACTCAGGATGTAGGTTGGTTTTAAATCAAGATGGTAGTGTAAAGATGATGATAGGTGCTACAGAAATTGGTCAGGGTTCTGATACGGTTTTAGCTCAAATGGTAGCTGAAATTCTTGGAATAGATTATGACAAAGTTTATGCTGATAAAATAACGGATACTGATGTTGCACCCTTTGATCCTGGTTCCTTTGCTTCTAGACAAACATATGTTTCTGGAATGGCTGTAAAAAAGGCTAGTGAAGAACTTAAGGAAAAGATTTTGGTTTCTTATAAATTATTTTATCCAATTTATAAAGAAATTGATTTAGATATAATTGATAATAATATAGTTTTAAAAAAATCTGGTGAGTTTATAGAGTCATTAGCAGATTTTTCTTTAAGAACTTACTATGATATGCATAAAGGAAATTGTTTAACTTCAGATGTATCTATAGTTTGTAATACAACTGCATATTCTGGAACAGCAACATTAGTTAATGTTGAAGTTGATACAAAAACTGGAAAGATTGAAATTCTTGATATTTTGAATGTTCACGATTCTGGAAAGATTATTAATCCTATACTTGCTTCTGGTCAGGTTGAGGGTGGAATGGCTATGGGTATTGCTTACGGTTTAGGTGAGGAAATGCTATATGATCAGAAAACTGGAAAGCCATTAAATAATAATTTGTTAGACTACAAGATACCTACATGTATGGATGTTCCAGATTTGCAGGTTGGTTTTGTAGAACCAAATGATCCTACTGGACCTTTTGGGAATAAGTCTTTAGGAGAACCACCTCTTTGTACTCCTGCTCCTGCTATTTCTAACGCAGTAGCAAATGCAATAGGAATAGAAATGAAATCTATTCCCTTAACTCCTCAAAAAGTTTTAGAAGCTTTAACAAAATAATTATAGAATACTCCCTTTAAGGGAGTATTTTTTTGTGTATAATTAAGGTAGTAAGATTCATAAAGATTGTTAAATTAATCTTAAGGGAGATAAATTATGGATAGACATAAATATTATAGTTGTGGTGTTAAAGAATGCTTTAGACTTGTTGAAAGTAGTAAAGATGGTCTTAGTGATGATGAAGCAGCAAAGAGACTGGAAAAATTTGGTTTAAATCAATTACCTAAGGGAAAAAAGAAGGGAATATTTGGTATATTCCTGAGTCAGTTTTCTGATTTTATGATTTGGATTTTGATTATAGCTGGAGGAATTTCTGGTTTTCTTGGTGAATGGGTTGATGCTAGTATTATTTTATTTGTTGTATTTCTTAATGCAGTCCTTGGTACTATTCAAGAATTTAAGGCTGGAGAGGCTTTAGATGCTTTAAAGAAGATGGCAGCTCCTTATGCGATGGTTTTAAGAAATGGTTCTCCTAAAAAGGTTTTTAGTCATGATTTAGTATTAGGAGATGTTGTATTATTAAATGCAGGGGATTCTGTACCTGCTGATATTAGATTATTTGAGTCTTTTTCAATGAAGGTTAATGAAGCTTCTTTAACTGGTGAATCTGTATCTGAGGGAAAAAGTATTAATGTATTATCAGAATCTACTGTTTTAGCAGATAGGGATAATATGCTTTATATGGGTACTTCTATTACTTATGGTAGAGGTACTGGTTTAGTTGTGGCTACAGGTTTAAATACAGAAATGGGTTCTATTGCTTTGGCTTTAAATGATGATGTGAAGGAAAAGACTCCTTTGCAGAAGAGATTAAATCAGTTATCTAACTATATTTCTTTAGGGGTTATTATTGTTGCAATCATTATTTTTGCAATAGGTTTTTTCTCTGGTAAGGAATTACTTGATTCTTTTCTAACTTCTGTTTCTTTAGCGGTTGCTGCTATTCCTGAGGGTATGGTTGCTGTTATTACTATTGTATTGGCTATTGGAATGTCTAAGTTGGCTGATCAAGGTGCGATTATTCGGAAATTACCTGCTGTTGAGACTTTGGGTAGTACGCAAATTATTTGTTCTGATAAGACTGGTACTTTGACTCAAAATAAGATGACTGTTAAAGAGATTTTTAGTAAGGAAGAAAAGTTATTATTTAGTGCTATGTTGCATTGTAATGATTCTATAGTTGATGAGCAGGGTAATTTGATGGGAGATCCAACTGAAAGTGCTTTGCTAGCTTATTTATTATCTAAGGAATATATTGATAAAGATCAGATAGTTAATAGAATAAGGGCTGGAGAGATTCCTTTTGATTCTGTGAGGAAAAAGTCTAGTGTTATTATTGAAGTTAATGAAAACAAGCATAGGATATTTGTTAAGGGTGCTGTTGATAATATGTTGGATTCTTTCTCTTTGCCTGATGATAAAAGGTCTGAGATTGAGGCTGTAAATGTGGATATGGCTAATAGGGCTTTAAGAGTTTTGGCTTTTGGTTATAGAGATCTTGAAAACTATAATAGTGATAGTGATCTTGATTTATCTTTGGAAAATGATTTAGTTTTTCTTGGTCTTGTAGGTATGATTGATCCTCCTAGACCAGAGGTAAAAGAGGCTATTAAGGTTTGTAAGAATGCTGAGATTGTTCCGGTTATGATTACAGGGGATCATAAGATTACAGCTATGGCTATTGCTAAGGATATTGGATTGTTAGAGGATAGTCGTCGCGCAATAACTGGAGCAGATTTGCTTAAGATGTCTGATGATGAGTTTAGATCTGATATAGAAAATATTGGTGTTTATGCTAGAGTTACTCCTGAGGATAAATCTAGGATTGTTAGAATGTGGCAGAGTAAGGGTAAGGTTGTTGCAATGACAGGTGACGGTGTAAATGATGCTCCTGCACTTAAGATTGCTGATATTGGTGTTGGTATGGGTATTACTGGTACGGAGGTCTCTAAGGGGGCTTCTGATATGGTTTTGACTGATGATAATTTTGCTACTATTGTTGTTGCTGTAAAAGAGGGACGTCGGATTTTTGATAATATTCAAAAGACTATTAGTTTTTTGTTGTCTAGTAATGCAGGTGAGGTTATGGCTGTTTTGGTGGCTACTATTGTTGGTTGGAGTTTTTTATCTCCTGTACAAATTTTATGGATTAATTTAGTAACTGATTCTTTTCCTGCTTTGGCTTTGGGAGTAGAACCTGCTGAGGGTAATATCATGTCTAGGCCTCCTCGTGACAGTAGAGGTTCTATATTTAGTGGTAAGAATTTAGTGGTAATTGGTTTCATGGGTGCTATGGAAGGAATTTTGGCTCTCAGTGCTTATGCTATTGGTTATTTTTATTTTAATAATAGTATTGTAGCTACTACTATGGCTTTTGTTACTTTGGCGGCGGCTCAGTTGTTTGCAGCTTTAGGTTTTCAGAGTAGATATGATAGTATTTTTAAGATTAAGGTTAGAAAGCATCCCTTCTTATGGTTATGTTTTGGTGGGTCTATGATATTGCAGTTATTAGTAGTGTTAGTACCTTCTTTAAATAAGCTTTTTGGATTAACTCAATTAGGTGCTTATCAGTGGTTAATTGTTGGTATATTGTCCTTTTGTATGTTACTATTTGTTGAGATTTTTAAGCTTTTTGGAAAGGACAAGTAGGGTGTATTATTGATTGACATTTTTTATTGAATATGGTAAACTGTACCTTGCTTGGTATTATTGGAGAGGTGTCCGAGCGGTTTAAGGAGCTGGTCTTGAAAACCAGTGACTTCGAAAGGGGCCGTGGGTTCGAATCCCACCCTCTCCGCCAACATTGCTGGAGAAATGGCCGAGTGGCTGAAGGCGCTTGCCTGCTAAGCAAGTATACGATGTTAAGTTGTATCGAGGGTTCGAATCCCTCTTTCTCCGCCATAATTTGTGCTTTTAGCTCAGCTGGATAGAGCGCTTGACTACGAATCAAGAGGTCGGGGGTTCGAATCCCTCAAGGCACACCACTTAAACCCTAGAGTCATTTGGCTTGAAGGGTTTTTTTGTTACACTGAAAAAACTAAATAAAATAATATAAAACCCAAAAGTTATATTGAATATAACTTTTGGGTTTTATTTAATAGAACTTAGACTATATTAATTTCTACAAGTTCCATCACAGTTTTCACCAGATCCATCTTGTAGCATTTGTCTGGTTCTACTTTGATCTTTAGTACTAGAATTATCACGGTTTGTAGGATTTATTTTATTATTATTGTATCCTCGTCTGTTCTGAGTAGCATTTTCTGTTCCTACTCTGTTTTGTAATTCTGTACAAGTTTGTTGAGGTCTATTATTTTGGGGTACATTTTTTTCATTAGCCATTAGAGCTCCAGTTGGAATTAGCAAGCCTGCTGTTATTACTGCTCCTAATATTATTCTTTTCATAATCATGATTTACACTCCTTTACAAACATTATTTTGATAATGCAAGTTATGCTTTATCTGTTTTAAGAATAGTTCATTCAAAAGCTAAAAGATATGAACTTTTCAAGAAGTTCATTCAACTTTCAGAGACTTCACAAAGAACCCACATAATATCATATATAATTAAAGAAATAAGGAAATAGCACAATAAATAAGTAGCAGAGCCATAACTGTATTGATTATTCTACTATACTTTATTAATAACTTTTGGAATAAGGAACCAAAAAGAGACCAAGAACAAGTAGAAGAAAAAGCAACAAGAGCAAGAAATAAGGTAAAAAGACTCAATATATAACCAGATTTGTAATAAGGTACAATAAAAGTAGAAAAGGTAGTGATTCCAAATAAAATAGCCTTTGGATTAACAAACTGTAAAAGAAAACCAATCAAAAAAGTGTTAGTATCCTTTTTACTAGAACCATTAAGTTGAGGTTTACTATTAAAAGTCTTCCAAGCCAACCACAAAATATAGGCAACACCTACCCAAGTCATAAAAGGCTTAATTGAAGGTATTA
Organism: Bacillota bacterium; assembly: GCA_024635925.1. Taxonomy (GTDB): domain Bacteria; phylum Bacillota; class TC1; order TC1; family TC1; genus WTXA01. The sequence goes on from JAGXHY010000011.1 coordinate 36,711, forward strand.
AATTAAATAGAGTAACACTAAAAATACTACTAAGAGCAAGAATAGTAAAAAAACCTGTAAAAACGCCTAAATTAAAATTAAGAGTTTTTTTAAACCCATAACGACTAGCATTAGACATAGACATTATATTGTTTGGACCAGGAGTAAAGGTTGTCAGGAAAACATAAGATAAAAAAATTGTTATATTTGGCATGAATTATAAACTCCTCATAATTATTTTATAAGTTCCATATTATATTATAGCACTATTTGTATATTGAAGAGTCAATAAAGGTATATGTATCTCTAGATACTTACTTTAACCTCTTCATTTGTTATAATAATTTAGGTTTGTGAAAATAATGAACCTAAAAATACCAAGGAGGAAATTTTAATGAGTATGTTTTGTTATCAATGTCAAGAAGCAGCAGCAGGAACAGGCTGTACTTCTATGGGAGTCTGTGGTAAAACATCGGCTTTAGCTAATATTCAAGACCTATTATTATACACATTAAAGGGGATAGCTCTTTTTAATAAAGAAGCAAGATTAAATAAACTAGAAACAAAAGAAGCAGACGAATTCATAATGGAGGGACTTTTTACAACAATCACTAATGCCAACTTTGATTATGATTTTTTTATTAATAAAATTAGTGAGGCTCTTCAACTTAGAGATAAGGTTAAAGAGACATTAGTTGGAAAAGGAATAGAAACAAGGAACATTAATCACGATGCTGCACTTTGGTTTACTAATAATGATCAATATGATGAAAAAGGTAAAACAGTAGGAGTTTTAACAACTAAAGATGAAGACATTCGCTCACTTCGAGAACTAATCATCTATGGAGTTAAAGGCCTTGCTGCTTATTTAGAACATGCCTCTAATCTAGGTTATAGGAAAGAAGAAATATTTGCTTTCATTGAAAAGGCATTAGTTTCAACGTTAGATGATACTTTAACAGTTGATGATTTAGTTAAACTAACATTAGAAACAGGAAAATATGGAGTTGATGCAATGGCTTTACTAGATGAAGCTAACACAACAGAATATGGTAATCCGGAAATAACTGAAGTAAATATAGGAGTAAGAAATAATCCAGGGATTTTAATATCAGGTCATGATTTAAAAGATATGGAAAGATTACTTAAACAAACAGAAGGAACAGGAGTAGATGTATATACACATTCAGAAATGTTACCTGCTAACTATTACCCAGCCTTTAAGAAATATGATCATTTTGTAGGTAATTATGGAAATGCTTGGTGGAAACAAAATATTGAATTCCCAACATTTAATGGACCAATACTATTTACAACTAACTGTATAGTTCCACCAAAGAGTGAAAAGGTTAGAAAAAGAATATATACAACAGGAACTTCAGGTTACCCTGGTTGTAAACATATACCAATAGATGAAAATGGAGTAAAAGATTTTTCAGAAATTATAGAACATGCTAAAAGATGTGAACCACCAATCGAAATCGAAAAAGGATCAATTATTGGAGGATTTGCTCACAATCAAGTAATTTCCCTTGCAGATAAAATAGTGGAGGGAGTAAAATCAGGTGCTATAAGGAAATTTGTTGTTATGGGAGGCTGTGATGGAAGACATAAATCTAGACAATATTTCACAGACTTTGCCCAAAACTTACCAAAGGATGCAATTATTCTTACAGCTGGCTGTGCTAAATACAGATATAATAAGCTTGATCTAGGAGATATTGGAGGGATCCCTCGTGTACTTGATGCAGGACAATGTAATGATTCCTATTCATTAGCTATTATAGCTTTAAAATTAAAAGAAGTTTTTGAACTAAATGATATTAATGAATTACCTATAGCCTATAATATAGCCTGGTACGAACAAAAGGCTATTATTGTTTTATTATCCTTACTATATCTTGGGATAAAAAATATTCATGTAGGACCTACTTTACCAGCATTTTTATCACCAAATGTAATTAATATATTAGTTGATAATTTTGGTATTGCTGGAATAACAAATGTTGATGAAGATATGGCGATATTAATCGGGGCTTAAAATATGACTAATTATTGATATATATTATTCTAATATAGTATAATTAGAATAATAGGTAAGGAAATAATTAAGTTGTAATGGAGATAGAATTGAGAAAAAGAGGGGATAATAATCAGAAAAAAAAGCTATCTGTTAAGAAAATAATTTTAAGCTTAGTTGGAGTTATTATAGTTTTATTTGTAATAGCTTTAGCTAGTGCAATATGGAAAAATTTTGTTATTAATGATTCAATAGATAATAAGTCTGTATTAGCTGACTTTAAAAAGAAGAGATTAGAAGCAGAAATTCATTCTATAGTAAACAAGATGACCTTGGAAGAGAAAATAGCTCAATTATTTATAATTACTCCAGAAGCTTTAAACAGTGGTAAAGAAATTACAACAGCTAATAAATTTACAAAAGAAGCCATAAGTAAATATCCAGTAGGAGGATTGATATTTTTTTCTAAAAATATTAATTCACCAGAACAAATTAAAATAATGATTTCTAATACCCAAGATTATTCAAGGGAAAGAATTCAAATACCTATGTTTATGAGTGTTGATGAAGAAGGGGGTCAAGTAGCTAGAATAGCCAATAATTCAGCATTTAATGTTGAAACTTTCGGAAATCTTAGTGGAACGAAATCTTCTCAAGAAGCCTATATGTTAGGAGATACCATAGGTAAATATCTTAATGATTATGGATTTAATCTCAATTATGCTCCTGTTGCTGACATATACACAAATCCTAAAAATATAGTGATAAAGTATAGAGCATTTTCATCAGAACCATTAATTGTTGCTGATTATGTTGTTGAAGAAATTAAAGGTTTGAACAATAATAAAATAATTGCTAGTTTAAAGCATTTTCCAGGTCATGGAAATACAACAAAGGATAGTCACAATGGATATGCAGTTACTTATAAGACACTTGAACAGTTAAAAGCTGTTGAGTTTATACCTTTTGAAAAAGGAATATCGGCTGGGGCTCAAATAGTTATGTTAGCTCATATATCAGTGCCTAATATTATTAAAGGTGATATTCCCAGTTCATTATCTGAAATTATGGTGAAAGACATTTTAAGAAATGAATTAGATTTTGAGGGCGTCATCATAACTGACGCTCTCAATATGGGAGCTATTACTAATAAATATAATTCAGAGCAAGCTTCTATAACAGCAATTAAGGCAGGTGTTGATTTATTATTGATGCCGGAAAACTTTATTGAAGCATATAATGGTTTGCTAAATGCTGTAATTAAGGGAGAAATAAGTCAGGAGAGAATTGACGAATCCCTATATAGAATACTACTATTAAAAAAAGATAAATTAAATTGGTAATTAAATATAAAAAAAGTAGCATCTTTTTTGATGCTACTTTTTTTATAAAACATATTGTATTATCTATAAAGCCTATTTATTCCTATCCATTCAAAAAATCTTAAATAAACTTTTGAAAGTGATCCAAGTGCTATAGCAACAATAAAGGTACCTTCTCGTATATATAATATTTTTCCAAAAGCTGTTAAAGAAATAACTAAAGCTATTAAAATCAAACTTACATCAAAAAGAATTTTAATGCTACCAAACTTACAACTGGTCTTATCAGCAATAACTTTAACTAAACCTTCAGCAGAATTAATAAGAACTTTAGCTATAACTTGCAATGAAATACCTAAAGCAATTATTAGACAAGCTATAATTAAAATAAAGATATTTTGCAAATAGGTTTCCGGTTTTAAGTTCTTAAAGATAAGCATCCCTAAATCTATAAAATAACCAAAGAATGGCATTACAAACACTTGTGAAAGATGCATCTTAGTAAAATCTTTTCTAAGAATAAGCCATTCTATCATAATAAAGAAAATACTTAATAAAAAAGCCATTGTACCGAAACTTAAAGGAAAGATTTCTGATAATAAAAGAGGTACACTAGAAATCGGTGTAGTACCTACACTAATTTTTGCAGTCATGCTAATACCTAATCCCATCAAGAATATACCGGTTAAAAAGATTATATATCTAAGTAAAATTTTTCTTTTCATATTTGTTACCTCATTATTTATTATATAGTGTTTGAAAGTTTACTTCCATCACTTATCAAGATTATATGATAATTACTAGATTTGATTTATTTATGCAAGATAGAATAGATAACTTATGTTAATATTAAAGTATATTAAAGAAAGAGGTTTTAATGAAAATGCAAATAAAAGAAATACAATATCTAAGAGAAAAAACAGGTTTTGGCATTATGGATTGTAAAAAAGAGCTTGAGAGAGCCAATGGAGATGTAGATAAAGCCTATCAACTACTAGAAGAAAAGGGCTTAATGCTTCAAGAAAAGAAGCATGAAAGAAATTCTGAAGAAGGAATTGTTTATGCAGAAGTATTTAATAATGTAGGAGTCATTCTTGAAGTAAGTACAGAAACAGATTTTGTAGCAAGAAGCCCTGAATTCTTTCAAGGAGTTAGAGAGATAGCGAATGTTATAGCTGAGGGTAAAACAAGTCAATTAGATGAGATGTTGAAATCTATGGTTATGAAATTTCGTGAAAATATTCAACTAAAAAAATATAATATTATTGAAGGGGATTTCCCCTATGCTTATGTACATGGAAATGGTAAATATGCAGTTATATTAAATTTAGATACTGATAAAGAGAATGAAGCTTTAAGTAAAGAATTAGCCATACAAGTAATAGCTTTAAACCCTTTATATATTTCTCGTAATGATATACCAAAAGAGATATTATATAACTTAAATATGGAAATTCTTGAATCTATTAAAAATGATTCTGCACTTGCACAAAAACCACAAAAGGTTTTGGATAAAATCTTTATGGGTAGAATAGAGAAATTCTTTAAAGAAAACTGTCTATTAGAACAGGTATATATAAAAGATGATAGTATGATAGTTAAAGATGTTTTAAAAGATATAAAGTTGAAGAAATATTATCGCTATGAAAAAGTCGAAGGGATTGAAAAGTGTCCTTGTGCAAACAATATGTTTATTGATTAATATTTATCTAGCATAGAAATATCTAAGGAAAAGGGAATTAAAAAGCAAAAGGATTACTGACAGTTTTTCAACAATTAGTAATCCCTTAGCTTTTTATGATATGATTTCTATTTTAGTTACAATTTTATTTTTGATCTAGATATATATATTTCCCAATTAAATCTTTGGTAGCTTCAATATCAAAAACATAATAGTAAATTCCATTAATAAGTTGACCTTTGCCCATACTTTCCAAAGGATAGCGAGCTTGTTCGAAGGTTTTGATATCCTTGGTTATTACATCCGTGGCCATAGCTATAATTTCTGTTGAAGACATATTAGTAGAAATTAGAGGTAATAAAGTACTTAGTGTTCCTGGATATGAGGTTAAGTTTTTAGTGAACATATTATTTATTATTGCTTCAATAACATCTCTTTGCCTTCGGCTACGTTCAAAATCACTGTCAATTTTACGTATTCTAGAAAAGCTAAGAGCCTGCTTACCGTTCAAATTATATGTTCCTGCAGTATTTATACCTGAAATATTACCGGTTCCAGCTTCAGCATTTGTTACATTTAAAGTTATACCTCCAATAGAATCAATAATTTTTGGAAGTGATGAGAAATTCACAGTAGCAAAATATTTAACATCTAGACCAAAGTTGCTGTTTAAAGTTTTGAGCGCTAGTTGGGGTCCTCCAAATGCATATGCATGGTTAATTTTATCCATTCCTCTACCTGGAATGTTGACATAAGAGTCTCTTGGAATAGAAGTTAATTTAATTTTTTTAGTATTTTCGTCAATCGTAAGAATCATAATCGCATCACTTCTGCCAGATTTTCCTTCAAAAGAGTCAATACCATAAAATACAATATTAGTTATTCCACCAACTTGATTATAATAAGAATTTTCATTCTCATCAATTCCTAGGTCTTCATTATTTGTAGAAATGTTTACTTTAGGCATAGAATTAAGTAAAACTTGTGTATAAGCATAAGCACCAACACCAACAAGTGCTAATAAGCTTACTATTATGAGTATAGCTACCTTCCATTTTTTATTAAAAATTTTCTTGAAACGCTTTTTAAAGGACATTTTTTCATTTATGATATCATTTGAAATTTTTTTATTTTTATTATATTTAGTTGTTCTTTTTCCCAAAGTTTGCCTCCATCTGCTTAACATTAATTATATTTGGTATATTTGATTTTACGCTATTTTAAATTATACCTAAATTTACAATAAATATCAATTATTAATAAATAGATAAAAATTAAATAATATATGAAAAAAAGCGAAAAATTTGGTAAACTTGTAAGTAAGTAATTTTATAAAGAATAAAGCTTTAAATAAAGGGAGTAATATAATTAATGAAAACAGTAATAATTGCAGAAAAACCGAGTCAAGGTAGAGATATAGCCGGAGCTATAGAAAATAGAACTATGAGAAAAGATGGTTACCTTGAAGGAGATAAATATATAATTACCTGGGCTGTAGGACATCTACTTCAATTAAAAGAACCTGGTGAAATAGATCAGAAATATCAGAAATGGAACTTGGCTAATTTACCAATTAAAATAGATGAAAAAAATATTATTGGCAACTACAAACCTAATGCAAACACAACAAGCCAATTAAAGGCTATAGAACAAATACTTAAAAGAGATGATATTGATACGTTAATTAATGCAACTGACCCAGATAGAGAAGGGGAGTTAATATTTCAAAATATTTACTCATATTTTAAAGTTAATAAACCTGTAAAAAGATTAATAATTAAGGATTTAACACCTGATGGAATTAAAGAACAATTTGCTAGCCTTGAATTAGGAGAGAAGTATGAAGGTTTGAAGATGTCAGCATATGGTAGGGCTTTATCAGACTATATTATAGGTTTGAATATGACAAGAGCTTACTCATGTAAATATAGGGGTGGTGGAGTTTTATCAGTGGGTAGGGTACAAACACCTACATTAAAACTAATTTATGATCGTTGCAAGGAAAATGCAGGTCATAAAAAGAAGATTGAGTATGGAATAAAAGGTAAAATTATTGGAACAGACATAGAATTAGAACTTGATAAATATAGGGTAGGAAAAAAAGACGAAGCTGAGAAGAAAATATTAAGTCTCCCCAAGAAGGTAAATATTATTTCTACAAAAGAAGATAAAAAGAAATCCCCACCAAAGTTGCCAACCATCTTAGATGTACAAAAACTAGCCAATAATTTTTGGAGCTATAAGGCTGATAGTACTTTAAGTATTGTTCAAAGTTTATATGAAAAACATAAGGCAGTTTCTTATCCAAGGACAGATTGTAATTATATAACTCAAAACACTGCTGATAAATTAAACTCTAGAATAGATAATTTTAGTAAGTTTAAAGGTTATAAACACATTACAAGTAAGAAGATAAATGAGCAAGTAATGGGAGAAGTTGAAGCCCACGAGGGGATAACACCTACAGGAATTATACCTCAGGGTCTATCAGAACAAGAAAGTAATATATATACTCTTGTGGTGGCTATCTTTTTAGCTAATTATTGTGATGATTACAAATATCGTAGTATTAAATATGAAGGAATCATTGATAAAAAAAATATCTTAAAAGGGAATGAAAAAGAACTTATTGACTTAGGTTATCTTAAAGCATATAAGGATACAAATCATACCTATAAAGAAATTATTCCTGATGGAGAATATAATATTGAATACGAAATAAAGGAAATTGAGAGTAAACCTAAACCTCTATTTACCCAAGCTACCCTTTTGGAAAAGATGAAGAACATTCATAATGAAGAAGAAGGGGAAATAAAAGAAAAACTTAAAGAAATTAAAGGGATTGGAACAGGTGCTACTAGAGGTGCTATAATTGGAACCTTGTACAAGAGAGAATATATAAAGGATCAAAAGAAGGCTATTGTTATTACTGATAAAGGTAAGCAGATAATAGAAATATTACAGTCTGAGAGTTCTAAGCTTCTTGATGTGGGTTATACTGCTGATTTAGAGTATAGGCTTGATGCAATTATTAAGGACAAGGCTATTTTTAATAGTTTTCTTGAAGATATTAATAGTATGTGTGTTGAGATGTTAAATGTACTAAAAGGCAATAGAAATGAAGTTAGATTTACTGGTATTGAAAAGAATAGGTCTGAATATATTTGCCCTGTTTGTAGTAAGCCTGTCTTGATAGGAGAGATGAAATATTATTGTTCTGGTTATAAGGATGGTTGTAAGTATGCTATTTTAAAGAAGGTGGGCAAAAAGAATTTAACTGCTAACCAACTTAAGACTTTGATTACTAAAGGGAAAACTGGTTTTATTAGAGGTTTTATTAACCATGAGAATAAGAAGTTTGATGGTTATTTGGTATATAACAAGGAATTAATGCGCTTGGAGTTCTCATTTAAGTAAATTTGGATTTTATCTACGGTATAAATAGAATAATTAAAGTAATTTAGGTATAATTAAAACAATAAAAACATAGATTGCTAATTGTTTTGACTAATTAATTAAAAGAGGAGCATCATGAACAAAAAAAAATTAATTATAATATCATTAGATTCATTATCAGAAGATGACCTAGAAAAACTAATGTTAATGGAGAACTTTAAGGAACTACTACCACAAGGTACACTTGTGACATCTGTAACTCCACCATTTGTAACCAATACATACCCGATACACACATCTGTAATTACAGGTTGTTATCCAGAAAAACATGGGGTTATAGACAACTTAGTCTATGATCCAGGGAATAAAAAACCAGATTGGCATTGGTACAGGAAATATATAAAGACAACAACACTCTATGATCAAGCAAAAAAACAAGGTCAAAAAACTGTATCAATACTCTGGCCAGTAACAGCAAAAGCCAATATAAGCTACAATATGCCAGAAATATTTCCAACAAAATCATATCAAAGTCAAAAGTTTTTATCTCTTATGAACGGTAGCTTTGTAATGCAACTAAGAGGCTACTTAAAATATGGAAGTAAACTTACAGGTAAAAAACAACCAGCTTTAGATAACTTTTCTGTAAAAATGCTAACTACCACACTTGAAAAAAAGAAACCAAGCTTAGCATTAATACATTTAATAGAAACAGATTCATCAAAACACAAGCATGGACTAAAAGCAAAAAGAACCAAAGAATCATTAAAAAGAATGGACAAACATATTGGAACAATTATCAACACACTAAATAGTATAGATAGAAACTATAATATAATAATATTTAGTGATCATAGTTCACTTACGGTAAAAAAAACTATTGACCCTAATGACTATTTAAAAGAAATTAATATTAAAGTACCTAAACAAAAAGATGATAAAAACTGGGAAGCCTGGTTTAAAACATGTGGAGGAACAGCTTTCCTATATCTTAAAGATAAAAAAAATTGGGCTCTAAAAGAATTAATAATGGGAAAATTTAAGCAGATATTGATAGATCATCCAGAACTATTCAGACGATATTTAAATAAAGAAGAAATGAAAGAAAGTGGCTTTCTGGAAAAAGCAGCATTTGGTATAGAGGCACCTGTTGGTATAGAATACCATAATAATGGAGCAAAGTTTATGGCTAATCATGGATACTCTAATCAAAACGAAGACTATAAAGTGTTCTATTTCATAAGAGGAGAGGGTATAAGAGTAGATAAAAAACTAAAAGGTGGAAGCTTATTAGATATTACTCCACTAGCTTGCAGACAATTAAAAATTAAACAATGGGAAATGGATGGTAAACTTAGAAAAGATATTATTGTAGGAGAGATTGAGTAGATGAAAGTCTAAGTAACTATGTAATTACTATAATAGAAAAAAAGTGCAGTTTTAACTGCACTTTTTTTATTGAGTAACTAAATCTAAAAAAATTTTGGAAAGGCATAGAGGAATATAGCAACTATGCTTGTTCCAATTCCAGAAAGATAATATTTTTTTCTGCCACCGGCTTTAAAGCTTAGTATTCCAAAGGTAATACTGATTACAGCACAAGCTACACTTAAAACTGCAGTTTGGCCAAATAATAAAATAAAGAATATAGCTACGATACCTAAAATTAAACTTGCAACATCTTTTTCCATATTTATACCTCCAAATAAAAAATAGGAGATATTGCTACCTCCTATTTTAAAATTATAAATTATTGATTTTGACCTGCCATCATCATGCCGATTCTAGTAATATCATAATCTTCTTTATCAAGAATACCCATAATTTTACCTTCGTACATTACAGCTATACGATCAGCTAGTGTTAATACCTCATCTAACTCTGTAGAAACTAGTAGGACTGCTCCTCCTCTGTCTCTTTCAGCCACTAAGCACTCATGAACATATTCAGTAGCACCTATATCTAATCCACGAACTGGATGAGCAGCGATAATAAAATCGGGTTCTCTAGATAATTCTCTTCCTAGAACCAATTTTTGCTGGTTACCACCAGATAATTTACCAGCCATTTCTTCAATGCTTGGAGTTTTTACTTTAAATTTTTCTACAATTTCTGTAGCATTTTCTTCGATAAATTTCCCGTTTAAAAATAAACCTTTTGAGAAAGGCTTCTTATAATAACTAATAAGTATCATATTCTCTTTAACACTCATTGTAGAAACCATGCCTCTTTTATGTCTATCTGCAGGGATATGCGATACTTTCTGCTCAAGTATATCTCTTGGAGAAGAACCTGTCATATCATTACCTTTAATAAAAATTTTTCCACTTGAAACTTTAGTCAAACCACTTATAGCATCAATCAAGGCATCTTGACCATTACCATCAACACCGGCTAAACCAAGGATTTCACCTTTTTTAATTTCAAGATTAATATCATTTAAGGCTTCATGTGTCCCTTTAGTAAATACATGTTCCATTTTAAGAACAGTTTCACCAGGATTATATTCTCCTTTGTCAACATCTAAGAAACATTTTCTTCCAACCATCATTTCAGCTAGTTCTTCACTGTTTGTACTAGCAGCAGTAACTGAAGGTTGAGATCTCCCAAGTCTTAAAACTGTAATAGTATCACAAATTGCAAATACTTCATTAAGTTTATGACTGATGAAGATAATAGTTTTACCTTCTTCTTTAAGTTGATTCATGATTTTAAATAACTCAGTAACTTCTTGAGGAGTCAAAACAGCTGTAGGCTCATCAAGAACTAGAAGTTCTGCACCTCTATAAATAGCTTTAAGTATTTCAACTCTTTGTTGTTGTCCAACTGACAAATCAGAAACTAAAGCGTATGGATCAATTTTCATATTGTAACGCGCTCCTAATGCAACAAAAGCCTCAGCATCATTTTTCAGTTCTAAGACAGTTTTATTTCCTGGTTTTCCTAGAACTACATTTTCAATAACTGATAATGCTGGAATCAACATAAAGTGTTGATGCACCATTCCAATACCTTGCTCAATAGCATTTCTTGGAGAAGTTATCTTTATTTCTTTACCATTAAAAAGTATTTCTCCACTTGATGGTGAATAAAGACCATAAAGGATATTCATCAATGTGGATTTACCAGCTCCATTTTCACCCATTAATGCGTGAATAGAACCTTTTTCTACTGTTAAGTTAACATTGTCGTTTGCAAGAACCCCAGGGAATTGTTTAACAATGTTCTTCATTTCTAAAATTGGTACCATTATTATTCCTCCTCCCAATTATTCTTTAACATATGGTTTTGTGCTAGCTGCAGGTACATGTGTCTTACCAATGAAACCAGCTAGTGCAATTATTGTAATAACATAAGGAATCATATTCATTAAATCACTTGGCGCTTTCAAGCCGATAGCTTGAATTAAATATTGAACAGCTTGTGCTCCACCAAATACTAATGAAGCTCCTAATGCTCCAATAGGGGTATATTTACCAAATATTACAGCTGCTACAGCGATAAAACCTTTACCAGCAGTAACATTCTCTACGAAAGTTTTAATGTCTAATACTAATAGTCCACCAGCAAGTCCAGTTAATAGACCACTAAATAACACTGAGCCATAACGAATTTTATAAACGTTAATACCCATAGTATCACAAGCTTTTGGATATTCCCCAACTGCTCTAACTTTTAAACCTAAATCTGTTCTAAATAAAACGAAATTCAAGAATATAATGATTATAATACCTATATATACCATAATGTTTTGAGCAAATATGATATTAAGATAAGAACCAATTCTAGGGATATTTACTAAAGCAAGTTCTGGACCAATATCTGACATGTTTGTTAAAATATTACCTAATCCAGGTATTTTAGCCAATATATCTGAAATATTTGGAAAGCCTAGAATTGTCATATCCATACTTTGAACTACTCTATATATAGTAGAAGTTAAACCTAAAGCCAAAATATTGATAGCTACACCAATTACGGTTTGGTTAGATCTTAAGGTAATAACTAAGAATGCAAATAATAGGGCAATTAATAATGAGGAAAACATTCCTACCAATATACCCAACCATGGATTCCCATTAAACAAAGCTGTACCAATCCAAGTAAATAAAGCACCAGTTAACATCATACCTTCAGCACCTAGATTTAAAATACCAGATCGTTCGCAATATACCAAACCGGCTGCAGCAAGTGCAAGTGGTAAAGCAATACGTAAATCTTGAGCTATAAAACTAGCTATAGTATTTTTCAAGTTGTCAGGAGCAAAAAGTCCGATACCTAAGAGAACTAAAACTACGATTAGACCTATTATTAATCCTTTTTTCTGTTTCATAATTCTATTCCCCCTTCGCTGTTTTTGCTTGTCTAATTAGTTTTCTTCTAGTGTATTCATCTTGTACGAATACGCTAGCTACTACTAATATAATTACAAAAGCTTGAATAGCACTTACTATGTAAGGAGAAATAGTTCCTTTATTACCCATAGCTAAACCACCACTCTTAAGAACAGCAAATAATACTGCAGATAAGCCTATTCCTAAAGGATGAAGCTGACCTAACAAAGCTACCGCTATTCCATCAAAACCATAGTTGGAAGAAAAATCAGGTAGTATTCTTGATTGAGCACTTAGTAATTCACTTACTCCTGCAAGACCACCAAAACCACCAGCCATGAACATTGCTAATAAAGCATTGCTTTTAACTTTAATACCAGCATACTCAGCAGCAGTAGAATTAAAACCAACAACTCTCATTTCATAACCTTTCTTCATTTTAAAGAAGAAAACATAGTAGAAAACTAATGCTAATATGCCTAATACTATAGTAATAGTCATATCAGAACCATTAATTAAGAAACCTCTTTCAAAACTAACTTTAAAAGCTTCACTTTGAGGGTTTCCTGAACCATCATAAAATGGCCCATTGTATCCTATGAGATACTTGTTTAAGAATGAAGCTATATAATTCAGCATTACTGTTGTAATAACTACATTCGCACCAAAGGAAACTTTTAGCCAACCTGCAATTAAGCCCCATAATCCTCCGGAAATAAATCCAGCAATTATAGCTAACAATAGAACTACTGCGCCTCCTATAACTGGAATACCAAGTCCTGGTGCATATATCGCTACTAAACCAGCAGCAATACCACCTAAATAAAATTGTCCTTCCGCTCCAATATTAACCAAGCCACAACGTAAAGCGATAGCAAATGCTAATGCGGTAAAGGTCAATGGTGCAACTTTTGATAATGTGTCACCAATTCTTATTGGACTACCGAGAGCACCTTGAAAAAAGTCCCCCATTGCAACTCCAACGTCTTTACCTAGCAAAGCTATTAAGATCATACCTAATATTAATGCCACGCCCACTGCGACGATAGGTGTTAATACCTTGATCAGAACATCTCCTGTCGAAAGTTTTTTCTTCAACCTACATCACCTCTTTATATTATTTCAAAAGAAAACATATTAATTATAAGTATTAAAATAGAGTATAATTACTTACAAGTAAAAACATTATAACAGAAATAAAACCATTTTACTATATGTTAAATAAATAAAATTTATATATTTATCTGTATCATATCTGTAGATAAAATTGTTGTTTGTGGAATTAATATGAACTTTATTGACAAAATATGTTTTATTTGTTAATATTTGCACATAAGATAAATGACTTTTCACTCAAAAAAAATAACACATATATATAGAAGGAAGTTATATTTTTTGAAACAAATTAGTCATTAATTAAATGAAGGAGGACAAAGGATGAAAAAAATATTTTTAATCGTAATGGTGTTTTTCTTAGGTTTAGCAGTAGTTGGCTGTGGATCTACAGATGAAGGCACAGAATCAGATGGTTTAAAAGTTGCTCTAGTTTTAACAGGAGCAATTAACGACAAAGGTTGGAACCAAAAAGGTTATGAGGGCTTAGTTGCTATAGCTGCAGAATACAAAGCAGCAACAGCTTACAATGAAAACACTCAACCTGGACAATTTAATCAAATTATCAGAACATATGCTAAAGATGGCTATGAAGTGATAATTGCACACGGCACACAATTTGCTGATGCTGTTAATGAGGTTGCTTCTGAATATCCTGATACTAAATTTTTGATAACAAGTTCAGACAGAACTGCACAAATTGGTAATGGTGAAAATGTTGCCGGTGTTCTTGCAGATGGTGTACAACAAGGTTTCTTACAAGGAGTTACAGCTGCTTACATCGCACAAGAACAAAATAGTACAAAAGTTGGAGCAATTGGTGGAACTCAAATTCCAGCAATTAAAACAACAGTAGATGGTTTTAGTTTAGGTGTTAAATATGTTAACCCATCAATCCAAGTGTTAGAAGCATATACTGGAAGTTTTGATGATGTTAATAAATTAAAAGAACAAGCTATTACATTTATTCAACAAGGTGCAACTGTTGTAATGTCAACTGCTAATGCTGCTACAAAAGGTGGCTATGAAGCTACTAAAGATAATGGTGGAATTTCTATTGGTTCAAACTCAACATCACAGTTTGAAACTTATCCAGCAAACCTTGCAGCTTCAGCAAACGTAGATATGTCTAAAGCTCTATTAGTTGTAGCTGGTGAAATTGTTAATGATAGATTTGAAGCTATTAACTATATCTATGGAATTGCAGAAGGTGTTGTTGATATAACTTTCAGCACAACTGAGCCTTTAGGTTTAAGTGTTAAAGATAAAGTAGAAGCTATCGTAGCTGATATCGAAAGTGGAAAAATAGACGTTCAAGCTTTATACGATAATTAAGTTAGATAATTTCTAATTCTATACTAATAAAAGAAGCACATGGATTTAATCCATGTGCTTTTTATATGCATAATAATAAATAATATAAAGGAAGATCTAGAAGCATAAAAGGTGATTAAGATAAAATAAGAATAGTAACTACTCAATGTATTGATATACTATAAAAGAAGTACATGGACAAGTCCACATACTTCTTTTAACTAATGACCTTTATTAATTTTACTTTGTGTCTATTGGGTTGCTAAATCTTTGTTATCAAATTGGCTATTGTATAGATTATAATAAAATCCTTTTTGTGCTAGTAAGTCTTTATGATTTCCTTTTTCAATTATTGAACCATCATTCATAACCAATATTAAACCTGCATTCTTAATAGTAGAAAGCCTATGTGCAATAACAAAACTTGTTCGACCTTTCATTATATTTAGCATGGCTTTTTGTATAAGAATTTCAGTTCTTGTATCTACACTACTTGTAGCTTCATCCAATATTAGAATTGGTGGATCTGCAAGAACTGCACGTGCTATAGTTAATAATTGTTTTTGTCCAGCTGAAATATTATTTCCTTCTTCATTAATTATAGTATCATAACCAAGAGGTAAAGTTCTTACAAAATGATCTACATTTGCTACATTACTAGCAGCTAGTACATCATTAAAATCAGAACCTTTTCTACCATAAGCAATATTTTCTTTAATGGTTCCATTAAATAACCAAGTATCTTGAAGAACCATACCAAATTGCTTCCTTAATTCACTCCTTTTTAAATCAGTTATATTTATTCCATCAACTAAAATAGATCCTCCATCAAGCTCATAAAATCTCATAAGTAAATTTACAAGAGTTGTTTTACCTGCACCAGTTGGTCCTACAATTGCAACAGTCTGACCAGCATAAATATCTATATTTAAATTTTCTATTAGAGGCTTATCAGCTCTGTAACTAAAGGTTACATTATCGAATTTTACAGCACCCTTAACATTATTCAATTCTTTTGCTTCCTCAATTTCTTTAATCTCTTCCTTTTCATCTAAAAGTTTGAATACTCGCTCAGCTGCAGCAGCAGTTGATTGAAGAGTATTAAATATACCCGCAATATCATTTATTGGTTGATTGAATTGTCTTGAGTATTGCATAAAAGCTTGAATATTACCAATAGAGATAATGCCATTACTAGTTAATACTCCACCTACAACAGCGACAGCCACGTAACCTAAATTACTAACAAAATATAATAGGGGCATAATAATACCAGAAATAAACTGAGATCTCCAACTCGCACTATAAAGCTTTTCATTTATAACCTCGAATTTAGAAATTGAAGATTCTTCTTGATTTAATGCCTTAATCACTTTATGACCACTGTACATTTCTTCAACATGACTGTTTAAATAACCTAATTGTTCCTGATTGATTTTGAATTCTTTTTGTGAAAACTTGACAATTAGAGCTGTTATTAAGGCAGACAAAGGTAAAGTAAGGAAAGTAATTAGAGACAACCAGAAACTGATAGTCAACATCATAATAACAATACCAATTACAGTAACTATGCTCATTAGAATTTGTGCAAGACTCTGTTGCAATGTATTACTAATAGTATCAATATCATTTGTTACTTTACTTAATATTTCTCCATGTGTATTTTGATCAAAATACTTCATCTGCATACGATCTAATTTTGTACTAACATCCCTACGCAAGTTAAAGATGGTTTTCTGAGTTACACCTGCCATTATAAAACCTTGAATATAGTAGAATAACCCACTTAGGATATATAAACCTAGAGCAAATAATAATATTTTTGAAATACTACCGAAATCTATTGAAGGCTTTTTAGAAACATCCATTTTTTCAATAAAGCTAATATATGTTTTTGGAATTTTTGATTTAATATTTGGATCCATCTTATCTAATAATGATTTACCAGTTGTACCATCTGGCAAAGTTACACCTGGAGGTAAATTATTTTGAACTTCTTCATATACTTGTAGTCCAAGTATACCCTGAGCAAGTTTATCGGTAGCCTGTCCAAGTATTTTTGGACCAACAATTGAAAATACAGTGCTACCTATTGCTAACATAACAACTAAGATAAGAGCTATTTTAAAAACTTTTAAATAATTTCCAAGTCTGATAATTGTTCCTTTAAAGTCCTGTGGTTTTTCAACTACTTTAGCAAAGGCATGTCCACCTCTAGGTCCTGGTCCTTGAGCTTTTTCTTTATTATTACTCATGCAACCTCACCTTCTTCCATTTGTGATAGAACAATCTCTCTATAAGTAGGGTTGTTGATATAAAGATCTTTATGTTTACCTAAACCAACAATTTCTCCATTATCTAAAACAATAATCTGATCAGCATCTACAATAGTACTAACTCTTTGAGCGACAATAATAATTAATTTATTAGTTAACCCATTTCTTAAAGCTTTTCTCAACATTGCATCAGTTTTATAATCCAACGCTGAAAAACTATCATCAAAAATAAATATTTCTGGGTCTCTTGCAATTGCACGGGCAATAGAAAGTCTTTGTTTTTGGCCACCAGATATATCTGAACCACCTTGGGCAATTTGAGTGTCATATCCATCAACAAGTTTATTAATAAACTCTTCAGCTTGGGCAATCTTTGCAGCTTTTTTCACTTCTTCATCAGTTGCAGTATCTTTTCCGTAGCGAATATTTTCATATACTGTTCCGCTAAATATAACTGGTTTTTGTGGAACTAGCGCAATTTTTTCTCTTAATTCTTTGAGATTATATGATCTTACATCAAGTCCATCAACAAGAATATACCCGCTTTCTATATCATAAAATCTAGGAATAAGGTCAATTAATGTTGACTTACCAGAACCTGTTCCTCCTATTATAGCAATAACATCACCACTTCTTCCTTTAAAACTAATGTCTCTCAAGACTGGTTCTTGTGCACCGGCGTATCTGAAAGTTACATTATTAAATTCTAATGTAGCCTCTTTAACTTTTGGTGTTGGTTTCATATCCATAGGATTAGTAACAGTATTTTTGCTAGCAAGTACTTCAGCAATTCTGTTTGCAGAAACTTGAGCTCTAGGGACAAAAGTGAAGACCATAGCCATCATTAAAAAGCCGAATAATATTTGCATAACATATTGCATGAAAGCCATAATAGAACCTATTTCTACTCCTGAGGACTGGATTTGATGACTTCCAACCCATAATATTAAAATGGCACTAGCATTCATTATAAACATCATACTAGGAATTAGAAAAACCATAATTCGAGCTATTTGTAATGTTGTTTTAGCCAAATCTTTATTTGCAACTTCAAATCTATCTAATTCAATTTTACTTTTATTAAAGGCTTTGATTACTCTTAAACCAGTTAAATATTCTCTTAGTACTAATGTTAATGTATCTAGTTTCTTTTGTAAGACCTTAAATTTTGGAACTACTAAAAATAAAGCTGAACCGATAATAATTACCAATAAAGCTAAAACTAAAAAGATAATATATGATAGTGTAGGAGCTTCATAGACAGCCATAATTATGCCACCTATTCCCATTAAGGGTGCCATAACCAACATTCTAGATATTACAACAAATTGTTGTAATTGAGTAATATCATTTGTAGATCTAGTAACTAAAGTTGAAGTTCCGAAACTACCCATTTGTTCTATTGAAGCGTAGGATAATTTAGTGAAAATTGCTTTTCTTAAATCAACACCAAAACCAGCTGATACTCTAGCCAGTAAAAAACTTGCTGCAACAACAGAGATACCACTAATAAAAGTCATAATCAACATATAGAAACCAGTTCTCCAAATGTAACTGATATTGTTAACCATTACTCCGTTATTGATAATATCAGACATTAATCTGGGTAATGTAAGGTTGGACATAACTTGCACAAATATTAAGACTACAGCAAGAATCAAGGGAAAAGTATGCTTTTTTATAAACCCTAATAATTTAATCATTGGTTTTATTCATCCTTTCTCCAAGGTCAATTATATCTTCTAATACATCAATAAAAATAGATATTTTCTCTTGCCCAACATTTTCTATAAATTTACAACTTAGATTAATTAAAGATTGATGATGTTCTTCAACCAATTTTAGACCAGTAGGAGTTATCTTAACTCTAATTATTCTTCTATCTTTTTTATCAACAGTTCTAGATACTAAATTTTTATCTTCTAAAAAATTGATAGATTGGGTAACACCAGAAGCTGTATGTTTGATAAGTTCACTAATATGACTTACAGTAATTCCCATAGCCTCATTATTTCCTTGATGATATATTAAATGCAACATACCAATTTGACCTTGCGTTAGTTCACTTTTTTGACTATTATGAAAATTACTTTTTTTAAATTTCCTAAGAGTGTCCATTAATTTTATAGCTAACTCATTTTTTTCTTCTAACATTTAAAATACCTCATTTCATTAAGTAACTTAATAGTTAAGTTACTTAACTATTATATTTAAATTAAGGAATTAAGTCAATATAATTTCAACTAATCTAATGATAAATCATTTGAAATAGTATAAAATTAGTATACTCAATAAAATACAAAGGAGTTATTATGGGTTTTTTCAGAAATCAAGATGTAAAATTCTTAATATTTTTTAATAAAAGACTTTATAATAAATATTTACAAAAGTTTTTCGTTGCTTATACAGAATTTGGTGGAATAGCATTTTATTCTATGTTAATCTTTTATTTATTAATTGTGTATAAGCCACTTGGTGTGGAATTATTAGTCAATATTTTTATATCACAATTTATAGTTCATAGTATTAAGTTTATTATTAATAGACCTCGTCCATATGTTACTTATGAAGAGGTTATTATAAGAAAGGAATCTAAAGATATTAATTCCTTTCCATCAGCCCATACGGCTTCATCATTAATGGCAGCATTAACCTTCAACTCAATTTTTCCAGGGTTTGCCTTTATACTTTTTCCAGCAGCAATTTTAGTAGGTTTTTCAAGAATATACCTTGGATACCATTATCCAAGCGATGTATTAGGAAGTATGGCTATAACTATTATTACATTTCTAATAATAATGATATTTAGATTTTAAAATAATTTATAAAACTTGTTGACTTAGTTGAAAATATGTTGTATTATACAAATAACACAATTAAATCATACTTTTTGTATATGTCGAAGATATGGTTCGGCGTTTCTACAGGATCCGTAAATATCCTACTACAAGAATTACTCTTTAAATTTTGAGTAGTTTTTGTAGCAGGATATTTCTTTTTGAAATATTTTAAAGGTATGTCACAGTCCAAATTGCAAAGAAAAATAACCACTCGGCCATAAGTGGTTATTTTTCTTTGTCTAAAAAGGCAGTACTTAAAATAAAATCCCAAGCTGTAGAAAGTATTTTATGTCTTTCAAGTTCATTATGAAGCTCATGGTACATATTAGGCCATTTAATATATTCAACAATATCTTTATTATTATCTGAAAATAATTCTATTGATTTAAGGTCTATCACATTATCTAATGCAGCTGACATTAATAAAGTTGGGGTTTTGAGTAGAAAGGGGTTATTTAAAATATATAAACCTGATTCCATAACACCCCTCGCCATTGTAGTAGATATATAGTTATGATAAAGACCAGATACATTTACATCTTTTAAATGATCTCTATCATGAGAAAGAGTACCTATTTTAGCTTTGACTCTAAAGTTTGGTCCAAATATTTTTTGTAATAATTTGACAAGGTAGATTGGTGTTTCCTTATATAACTTTAACCAAGGGCTTGAAATGATACTTGATGTAATTTTATGTGCATCTCTAGTCATTAAATATTTTAAAGCTATATTCCCCCCCATACTGTGCCCATATATTACAATTGGTTCACTAGGATAATCTAATTTTATAGTCTCTAAAATTAGGTCAATATCATCTAAAAAAGAATCATAAGAATTTATCACACCTCTTTGTCCTGGTGTTAGACCATGACCTCTTTGATCATGAATATAAAAAGCTCCACCTTGCTGAGTAAAATACTCAGCTACTTTTTTATAACGTTCCCCAAATTCTCCAAATCCATGTACACCTAAAATAATAACTTTAGCTTTCAAAATATCGGGAGTATAAATATTTAAATTTAATTTTTTATTATCTTTTGTTTGGAGTTTAAGTGATTTTTCTTTCATTATGATAGCTCCTTATTTTAATTGATTTAATTATATCAATTCAGCGAGTAAAGACTAGTGATTCTTTACTAAAAAGTCGAATTTTGTTATAATTTTATAGTATATACATTAAGAAAGAAGGATAAAAGAGAATATGTTAAAATTTACTAAAATGCATGGTCTTGGAAATGATTATATCTACATTAATGGATTTAAAGAACAAATAAAAGATCCAGGTGATTTATCAATAAAGATAAGCGACAGACATTTTGGCATAGGTTCAGATGGTATAGTATTGATTTTACCATCACAAACTTGTGATTTTAGAATGAGAATGTTTAATAATGATGGAACAGAAGCAGAAATGTGCGGTAATGCCAGTAGATGTGTGGCAAAATACGTATATGACTTTGGCTTGACAGATAAGGAAGAAATAACACTTGAAACCTTAGCAGGAGTTAAAGTACTTAAGATGGAAGTTATTGCTGGAAAAGTTGAAAGAGTTACAGTAAATATGGGACCACCAATTCTAAGCACAAAGGAGATACCTGCTATATTTCCAAAGGATAGGGTTGTAGGTGAGCCTATTGATGTTGATGGAGATGTATATAAAGTTACTTGTGTATCAATGGGTAATCCTCATGCAATAACATTTGTAGAAGATTTAGAGGTATTTGATGTTCATGGTGTTGGTGTTAAAATAGAAAACCATAAAATGTTTCCAAAAAGAATTAACGCAGAATTTGCTCAGATTATTGATAGGAAAACAATAAAAATGAGAGTTTGGGAAAGAGGTTCAGGTGAGACTTTAGCTTGTGGAACAGGTGCTAGTGCAACCTTAGTTGCAGCAGTACTAAATAAGCTTACAGATAGAAAAGCCAAACTAATACTATTAGGCGGAGATTTAGATATAGAATGGAATGAAAAAAACAATAATGTTTATATGACAGGACCTGCAACAACAGTTTTTCAAGGAGAAATAGAAATTTAAGGAGTGAAGAAATGATTAAAGTTAATGAGAATTTTTTAAAAATTAAAAACAACTATTTATTTTCAGATATTGCTAAAAGGGTTAATACCTTTACAAGTGATAATCAAGATAAAAAGATTATTAAACTGGGAATTGGTGATGTTACTAGACCTTTAAGCCCAACTATTATTACATCTTTACATAGTGCTGTTGATGAAATGGGCAATATTGAGACATTTAAAGGTTACGGACCAGAACTTGGTTATGATTTTCTAATAAGTTCAATAATTGAAAATGAGTTTAACCCAAGGGGCGTTGAGCTAGATAAAGATGAAATCTTTGTTAGTGATGGTTCTAAATCAGATACTGGTAATATTGGTGATATTCTAGCCGTTGATAATAAGGTGGCAATCACCGATCCTGTGTATCCTGTATACTTAGATACTAATATAATGGCTGGTAGAGAAAACATAACTTACTTACCTTGTAATAAAGAAAATAATTTTGTACCAGCATTACCAGAGAACAAGGTTGATATAATTTATCTTTGTCTTCCAAATAATCCTACAGGTACAGTTTTAAATAAAGAACAGTTAAAGGTCTGGGTAGATTATGCTAAAGAAAATAAATCAATAATACTTTTTGATGCTGCTTATGAAGCATTTATTACAGAAGAAAATATTCCTCATAGCATTTATGAAATACCAGGTGCTAAAGAAGTAGCCATAGAATTTAGAAGCTTTTCTAAAAAAGCAGGTTTCACTGGAACAAGATGTGCCTATACAGTAATACCAAAAGAGCTAAAGGGTTTTACAACAAAAGGTGAAGAAGTTTCAATAAATAAATTATGGAATAGAAGACATTCAACAAAATTTAATGGAGTTTCTTATATTATTCAAAAGGCCGCAGCAAGTGTTTACTCTGAAAGTGGCAAGAAAGAAATTGCAGATACAATAAATTACTATATGGAAAATGCCAAAATAATCAAAGCTGGATTAGGAGAAGTTGGTATAGAAACATTTGGTGGTGTTAATGCACCATACATCTGGTTAAAAACTCCAAATGCTATACCATCATGGGACTTTTTTGATATTCTACTAAATCAGTTGAACATTGTTGGTACTCCTGGTGTTGGTTTTGGACAAAATGGTGAAGGATACTTTAGATTAACTGCTTTTGGTAGCAGAGATAATACAATTGAGGCTATGGAAAGATTTAAAAAGCTTTCTTTATAGAAAGGCACTAAATGTTAAAATTCCTAATTAAAATCTTTATTAAAGATAAGGATAATGTGCAGAATAATAAGGTTAGAGAAAGTTATGGACTATTAACAGCTATAATTGGTATAGTTAGTAATTTATTCCTAGTTGGTTTAAAGGTAACAATAGGAATTTTGATTAATAGCCTAGCTGTTATTGCAGATGGATTTAATAATCTTTCAGATACGATTTCTTCAGTTGTTTCATTAGTTAGTTTTAAGATTTCTAATAAACCACCTGATAAAGACCATCCTTTTGGGCATGGAAGAATAGAACATATTTCTGCATTAGTTGTTTCCTTTCTAATATTATTAGTTAGTTATGAGATTTTAAAACAATCTATTGGAAATATATTAAATCCTGAAACATTAGAATTTAATCCCTTGTTGATAGGTTTTTTAGTATTATCTGTTTTTATCAAGATTTGGCAGATGCTTGTAAATAAGCGTATTGGGAAACAGATTAATTCAGAGACTTTAATTGCAACGGGAATAGATAGTAGAAATGATGCGTTAATAACTAGTGGTATGATTATAGCTATTATTATTTCATTTTTCTTCAAAATAAATATTGATGGTTATATAAGTTTAATAATTGGTCTTTTTATACTCTACAGTGGTTTTACTATTGGCAAGGATGTAATATCCACTTTATTAGGTAAACCTATTAAAAAAGAAGATGCGGATAGAATAAAAGCTGCTGTTTTAAAGTATGATGGTATTTTAGGAGTTCATGATTTAATCAGTCATACGTATGGACCTACCTATAGTATGGTTTCTATTCATGCGGAAGTTGCTGAGTATGTTTCAATTGAAATTTCTCATGAATTAATTGATAAGATTGAACGTGAGGTAGGGGAAGAGCTAGGATTATTTCTAGTTATTCATATGGATCCTGTGATAATGAGTGACGAACGCTTAGACAAATTAAAAGAGGTTGTAAACGAGGTTTTGACTAATTTTGATAGAGAGATTTCATCCCATGATTTTAGATTGGTTGACGGTCAAGATCAAATAAATTTTATTTTTGACCTTGAACTCCCAATTAATTTTGATGAAGAAATTAAAACTACAATAGAAGAGAAGTTAATTGAAGAAATTAAGAAAGTAGACTTAAGATATAATTTAGTTGTTAATATGGATTACAGCTATATAAGTTAATAAAAAAAAGAACAGAAATTGCAGTACAAAATGCAATTTCTGTTCTTTTTATAAATAATATTAAATTTCAATTATTAAATTTTTATGATTTATTCTTTTTATTAACACTTTTAGCTCTTAAGTTATTATCAAGAATTTTCTTTCTTATTCTAATACTTTTAGGAGTTATTTCTACTAATTCATCGTCTTCAATCATTTCAATTGATTGTTCCAGTGAAAGAGATCTTGGTGGACTTAATTTTAAAGCCTCATCAGCACCTGAAGAACGCATATTAGATAAATGTTTTTGTTTGCAAATATTAATAGCAATATCTTCACCTCGAGAATTTTCTCCAACGACCATTCCTTGGTAAATCTTAACACCAGAGCCTATAAATAGGGTTCCTCTGTCTTGCGCATTAAATAAGCCATAGTCAGTAGAGGTACCTGATTCAAAAGCAACCAGCACACCTTTTTTCCTAGTTTGAATTTCACCTTTAGCAGGTTCATAACCAACAAAGATATGATTTAAAATACCATTACCTTTAGTATCAGTTAAAAACTCACCACCATAACCAATTAAGCTTCTTGAAGGTATAATGAATTCTAATCTAGTATAACCTTTATTACCTATACTCATATTTTTAAGCTCAGCTTTTCTAAGACCTAATTTTTCCATAACAACACCCATGAATTCTTCAGGAATATCAACAATTAATTCTTCCATAGGCTCGTGTTTAACTCCATTAATATCTTTAAAGATGATTGCAGGCTTAGAAACCATAAATTCAAAACCTTCACGCCTCATTGTCTCAATAAGAATGGAAAGATGTAATTCACCACGTCCTGAAACTTTAAAGCTCTCTTTTGAGTCAGTTTCTTCAACTCTTAAACTTAAGTTAGTTTGTACTTCTTTATCTAGTCGGTCTTTTAAGTGTCTTGAAGTAACAAAATTACCTTCTAGTCCAGCAAATGGACCATTGTTAACTAAGAAAGTCATTGAAACTGTAGGAGCATCAATATCTGTAAAATCAACAGGCATAAAGTTATTAGTTTCACCAATAGTTTCACCAATATTTATATCACCAAGTCCTGAAATAGCAATAATATCACCAGGATCCCCACTATCTACTTCGGCTTTATCCAATCCATTAAAGGTAAATATTTTACCTATTTTTGAAATTCTATTATCATCGGCTGTACCTACAGTTATGGACATACCTTTTTTTGGCCTGCCCTGGCTGACTCTACCTAATGCCAAACGGCCTAAGTATTCATTACCTTCAATATTAGAAATAAGTATTTGCAATGGTTCATCTTCATGAGAAGAAGCTGGTTCAATAGTATTAATTATTGTTTCAAATAAAGGCTTCATATCAGTACCAGTTTTTTCTAAATCCATTGTTGCAATACCTTTTTTGGCTGAGGTAAAAACAACAGGAAATTCTAGTTGATTATCGTTTGCTTCAAGTTCGATAAATAAATCAATAACCTTGTCAATACTTTCTAGTGGTGAAGAACCAGGTCTATCGATTTTATTAATCACTACAATTGGTTTAAGGTTGGCCTGTAAAGCTTTAGAAAGAACAAATCTAGTTTGTGGCATAGGTCCTTCAAAGGCATCTACTAATAAAAGTATGCCATCTACCATAGACAATACTCTTTCAACCTCTCCACCAAAGTCAGCGTGACCAGGTGTGTCAACAATATTGATTTTTATATCTCCATAGTTAATAGAGGTATTTTTCGAAAGTATTGTTATACCTCTTTCTTTTTCTAATTCATTTGAATCCATAACTCTTTCATCAACTACTTGTCTTTCTGTAAAAGTACCGGATTGTTTTAATAGTTCGTCTACCAAAGTAGTCTTGCCGTGGTCAACGTGAGCCACAATAGCAATATTGATTATTTTTTTCATTTTATCTCCTTAATTTTACCTTTTCACAAAAAAAGCCTTTAACTTAAGTTAAAGGCTAACTTGGTGCCCCCGGGCGGAATCGAACCACCGACACGAGGATTTTCAGTCCTCTGCTCTACCGACTGAGCTACAGGGGCAATCTTGGTGATCCA
>JAGXHY010000012.1 GCA_024635925.1 Bacillota bacterium
ATAAATAAGTTAAAATAGCTGGTGACGATAGCGAAGAGGCTACACCTGTTCCCATACCGAACACAGAAGTTAAGCTCTTCAGCGCCGATGGTACTTGGATGTAGGTCCTGGGAGAGTAGGACG
Source organism: Bacillota bacterium (assembly GCA_024635925.1). Classification (GTDB taxonomy): domain Bacteria; phylum Bacillota; class TC1; order TC1; family TC1; genus WTXA01. The sequence goes on from JAGXHY010000012.1 coordinate 124, forward strand.
TTGCCAGCTTTTTATATTTTAATTTTCAGGTGATATGATGATTAAATATATGCAAGAAGCATATCAAGAAGCTATAAAAGCTTATCGTATTCAAGAAGTTCCTGTCGGAGCTGTTATAGTACAAAATGATATAATTATCGCTCGTGGACATAATACTAAAATTAAAGAATTAGATATTACAGGTCATGCAGAAATACAAGTACTTAAATTAGCAGCTAAAAAATTAGGCAGAACTAATTTAAATGATTGTATTATCTATATTACCTTAGAACCATGTTCAATGTGCTTATCTGCAATACTCCAATCTAATATAAAAAATATTTATTTTGGTGCTTATGATAAGACCATGGGAGCAGTTGAAAGTTGTATGAAGATAACCGAATTTCCATTAAGTAATAAAGTGAAAACTGTTGGTGGAATATTGGAATTTAAATGTTCTATTATTTTAAAAAGATTTTTCAAAGAAATTAGAAATTAAATATTTTAAGTTAAATTAGACAATTTAGCTGGTGACGATAGCGAAGAGGCTACACCTGTTCCCATACCGAACACAGAAGTTAAGCTCTTCAGCGCCGATGGTACTTGGATGTAGGTCCTGGGAGAGTAGGACGTTGCCAGCTTTTTTATTTTATAGAGATCATAACTAGTAAGCAGATATTACTTTTATAAGTGTATTTTGCTTTTTTTTTTGATATAATTAAAATAGTTTTATTTTAAAAGGGGGTACAGCATGAAACAAAGTTCACAGACAGATATGATTAAGCTTTTATTGAATGAAAGAAAAATAAAAAATTTTAAAAAAGAAGTTTTACCAAAAATGTTTTCTAAAAAGGAAGCAAAGAAAGCACGTCATTTTCATATGACTTTTGATAATTATCAAGCGACGCCTTTATATAGTTTAGATAACCTAGCTAAAGCATTAGGTGTTAAAAAAATATTCGTTAAAGATGAATCAAATAGATTTGATCTTAATGCATTCAAAGTTCTTGGAGGAACTTATGCAATAACAAGATTAATATGTAAAAAAATGGGTAAAGGTATTGAAGAAGTTGATTTTAATTATATTAGAAAACATGCTGCTGAAGAAATAGGGAATATACCTTTTGTAACTGCTACTGATGGTAATCATGGAAGAGGAATTTCTTGGGCAGCTAAACAACTTGGACAAAAGGCAATTGTTTACTTACCAAAGGATTCTGCAAAAAGAAGAGTTGAAGTAATAAGGGAAACTGGAGCAGAAGCAATTGTTACAGATGTTAATTATGATGAAACTGTTCAAATAGCAATAAAAAGGGCCAAAGAAAATGGTGGATATATGGTTCAAGATACTTCATGGGAAGGTTATACTGATGTACCTACTTGGATTATGCAAGGGTATACTACTATGGGCCTGGAAGTTATAGATCAGATAACACTACAAGGATATGAGCGCCCTACACATGTATTCCTGCAAGCAGGTGTTGGAGGCATGGCAGCTGCAATATTAGGTCTATTTGCAAATGTTTATAAAGAAAAATTACCAAAGGCAATAATTGTAGAACCTAATGCTGCTAATTGTATTTTTAAATCTGCAGAAGTAAATGATGGTAAAGCACATAATGTTGAAGGTGATTTAAAAACTATAATGGTAGGGTTAGCTTGTGGTGTTCCTAGTCCTTTGGCTTGGCCAATTATTAGAGATTTTGCTGAAATGTATCTAACTTGTGATGATGCAGTTGCAGCTAGAGGTGTAAGGATTTTTGCCAATCCATTAAAAAGAGATCCTAAAATCGTTTCAGGTGAGTCAGGGGCTGCTGGTATAGGCGCTTTCTCTGTAATTATGGGACTTGAAGATTTAGAAGAAGTTAGAGAAGTATTAGGTCTTGATGAAAATTCTGTTGTATTATTTTTTAATACTGAAGGTGATACTGACCCAGTTAATTATGGTGAAATTATATGGAATGGTAAATATAAGCTATCAGTAAAAGGATAGAAATTCAAAAGAACTGCTGAAGCAGTTCTTTTTGTTTTATGAATGTAAAAAATTGGAAATATAGGCAATTATAGGGTATAATTATTAGTGGACAAGATTCTTTGAACTTGTACTATTAAAAAATATTAGAAAAGGAGAAAATCATGAAGATTTCTACCAAACAAATTACCTTAGTAGGCATATTGTCTGCTATAACAGGAGTCATGGCTGCTACAGGCTTAGGCTTTTTTTCAGTTCCTAACATATCTGGAGCAATGACCATAATGCATATACCTACAATAATTGCAGGTGCATTAGGTGGTCCAATTGTTGGAGGGTTTACAGGGTTGATATTTGGAGCTTCAAGCTTCTATTACTTTGGAGCAACAGTTGGCTATAATATTATAATAATATTTATACCAAGGATATTTGTAGGAATAATTAGTGCTTTAACATTTAAATTATTAGTAAAAAAGAACATATACTTAGCTGCTGGAATGGCAGGATTTGTAGGTACATTAATGAATACAATTGGGGTTATAGGTTTGATCTTAGCATTCAATCTTTATCCTCTAAGTGCTTTATTACCAATACTTGCTGTTAATTTCCCTATAGAATTAGTGGTAGGAACAATAATATCTGCTACTATAATACCGGTTATTTTTAGAGTGATAAAAAAAGAGGCGTAAAAATGATACTATTAATTGATGTTGGCAACAGCATAATAACTATGGGATTACATAATGGTGACTCTATAGAAAAAACTTTTACATTAGAAACAAAAAAAATTAAAACAATGGATGAATTTACATTATTTCTAGTGGGCATCCTAAATCTTAATAATGTAGATAAAAACACAATTACTGGGGCAGCTATTGCCTCAGTAGTTCCGAGTATAAATAATATATTAAAAGAAAGCATGGAAACATATTTTGGAATTAAGCCGATAGTTGTAGAGCCTGGTATTAAAATGGGAATAAAACTAAAAGTTGATAATCCAAAAGAAGTTGGGGCAGATTTAATAGCTGATGCATTAGCAGGGCATATAAAATACAAGAAGAATCTTTTAATAATTAATTGTGGGACAGCTACTAAATATTCAATAATATCTGAAAAAGGAGAATTTATTGGAGTTGCAATAGCACCAGGTTTTCAAATAGGAAGTGAAGGTCTATTCAAAAAAACAGCACAACTTCCTGACATAGGCTTAAATATGCCTAAAGATCCTATAGGTAAAAATTCAGTAGATGCTCTAGCAAGTGGTCTTTTTTATTCATATGCTTGCTCTATTATAAGTTATATAGCTTTAATTAAAGAAACATATGGGAATGATTTGATTGTCATTTTAACTGGAGGAATTTCCAGATACTTTAATGAATACCTAAAAAAGGAAATTCATTATGCAGATATAAATTTAACATTAGAAGGACTTAAGATAATATATGACAAAAATAGAAATGAAACCACTTAAAATTGGTAAATTAATAATAAAAAATCCGATAATCGCTGCACCTTTAGCTGGTGTTAGCGATAAAGCTTATAGAAAAGTCTTAAAAGATAATGGAGTACCTTTAGTTTTTACTGAAATGGTAAGTGCTAAAGCACTCATATATCAAAATCAAAAAAGCAGGAAAATTGTTGATATAAGTGGTGAAGTTAATCCTATTGGTATGCAGCTTTTTGGAAGTAATATAAATGAAATAAACCAAAGTGCAAGATATTTAGAAAGTATTGGAGCAGATATTATAGATTTCAACATTGGCTGTCCAGCGCCTAAGATAGTTAAAAATAATGAAGGATCTGCCTTGTTGAAAAATCCAGTTTTAGCTTTGAAAATATTAGAAAATTTAGTTAAGAGTGTTTCTGTTCCTGTAACTTTGAAAATTAGAAAAGGTTTTAATGAAGGAAATTATGATGCCATGCCAATAATAAAAGAGCTAGAAAATATTGGTGTAAAAGCCATATTTATTCATGGTAGATATAGAGAACAATACTATAGTGGGAAAGCAGATTGGGAATATATAAAAATGGTTAAAGAAAGTGTCAGGATACCTGTTATTGGTAATGGAGATGTTTCTGATCCATATAGTGCTGAAAAAATTCTAAGGAAAACGGGCTGTGATGGCATACTTATTGGCAGAGGATTTTTAGGCAACCCATTTTTATTTAAGGAAATTATTGAATATTTTAATAATGGTAAAATAGAAATTACTAGTAATGAAGAACGATTTAAACAAGCAATTAGACAGTTAGATTATGCTTTAGAAGATAAAGAGGAAAAGTTAGCCATAAAAGAAATGCGAAAACATTTAGGCTGGTATTTAAAAGGAATTCAAAACGGAGCTTATTATAGAAATATAATAAATACAACTACTGATGTAAAAGTCTTGAAAAACTTATTTAATGATATATTGATGAGGTAACAATGAAAACAAAGACACATTTTGTTTGTAATGAATGTGGCAATCAGTCACAAAAATGGTTAGGTAAATGTCCAGTATGTTTTGCTTGGAACACTTACATAGAAGAGATTATCTATGATGAAAGTATTGAAAAGAAAAAACATAGTATAAAGACAACTGAATACCCAAAAGCAACTTTATTAAAAGATGTATTAATTGAAGAATTTAAAAGAGTTAATACAAAAAATAAAGAGGTTGATAGAGTATTAGGTGGGGGATTAGTAATTGGCTCACTTACATTAATTGCCGGAGATCCCGGTATTGGTAAATCTACTCTTTTAATGCAACTAGCATCATCTTTAGGTTCTACAAATAGAGTATTATACGTGTCCGGTGAAGAATCAGCTAGACAGATAAAGATGAGAGTTGAAAGACTAGGACTACAAAAGGAAAATATTTATATATTAGCAGAAAATAATATGGAAGATATTTGTAATGCTATAGATGAAATTGACCCCTTATATATAATAATAGATTCAATACAAACAGTTTTTCAAAATAATATGACAGGAGCTCCAGGAAGTGTAGGTCAAGTAAGAGAGGCAACACTTTCTCTAATGAAAATTGCTAAAGGACAGAGTCGTTCTGTTTTAATAGTCGGTCATGTAACTAAATCTGGAAATATTGCTGGCCCAAAAGTGCTTGAACATATGGTTGATACAGTATTATATTTAGAAGGAGAAAAGGACCATTGTTATAGAATACTTAGAAGTGCCAAAAATAGATTTGGTAGCACTCAAGAAATTGGAGTATTTGAGATGGGTAATGAAGGATTAGTTGAAGTTATAAATCCTAGTAAATATTTCTTAACTCATATGTCAGAAGTAGTACCAGGTTCTATAATAGTTCCAGTCATAGAAGGTACTAGAACTTTGTTACTTGAAATTCAATCACTGACTGTTGAAAGTAGCTTTCCTGTACCTAGAAGATTATCTACAGGTATTGATTTAAATAGAATTCTACTACTTATTGCTGTTTTAGAAAAGAAGATGAAGCTTTCAATGGGTAAGAAGGATATCTATTTTAATATTGTTGGAGGATTAAAGATTGAAGATAGGGGATTAGACTTAGGTGTTGTAATAGCTTTAATATCAAGCCTTTATAATATACCGATTAACAAGAATGTACTAGTTGTTGGAGAGATTGGTTTAACTGGTGAAATAAGAACAGTCTCAGGATTAGAGCAAAGAATCAAGGAAAGTGAAAAACTTGGTTTTGAAAAGATAATTGTTCCAAAAACAAAAGGCCTAAAAAAGTTAAATAAAGATATAGAAGTTATAGAAGTGAATAATATTATGGAAGCCGTTAATATCTTTTTAAATAAAAATAAAGGAGTTAATAATGAAAAACAATAGCTTAATACTAAAGGCGATGGTAGCAATGGCTACTATGATACTTGCAGTATCATTATGGCTCTTGACAGTATACATTTACAATGAATATTTAAGCAATATTTTTACAATGCAATTTTCTATATTTAATATCATAATAATTATTATTGTAAATATTATTACTGCCATTATACTTATATATTTAATAATTAGATTAATAAAAGGCTTAATTAAATTCATGTCTAGCTATACATTAGCCGAAGGTATAATTGGGATTATTGGGGTAATTATAGGACTTAGAATTGCCTGGGTAATGGAATTTATCTTCATAAAGATACCAATAGTAGGGAATTATCTTTTAGTGCTTATAAGCATTATATTAGGGGTTGTTGGCTGGGTTGAATCAATAAAAAGAAAAGATGAAATTTTAGTTTTTATAGGAAAAGGAAAAAAAGATGAATATACAAATAGCAAGTTTGTGGATACTAGTGTAATTATAGATGGCAGAATTGCAGATTTAGTAAAAACTGGTTTTATAGATGGCACCTTGATAATACCAGATTTTGTTATTGATGAACTACAAAGATTATCAGATTCAGCAGATGATCTTAAGAGAGTAAAGGGCAGACAAGGCTTAGATACTATTAAAAAAATGCAAAGTGAAGGTTTCGTTAAAATTTCAATACCGAAAACTGAAGAGGCATCAATAAATGAAATAGCCGAGGTTGATGGGAAGCTGGTAAGATTAGTTAATCTTAAAGGTGGTAAACTATTGACGAATGACTTTAACTTGAATAAAGTAGCTGGAGTTCAAGGTGTAAAAGTTCTTAATATTAATGAGCTAGCTAATTCTTTGAAACCTATTCTTATTCCTGGTGAAGAATTCTTTCTAAATATACTTAAAAAGGGTAAGGAAAACAAACAGGGTGTAGGCTATCTTGATGATGGGACCATGGTTATTATTGAAAACGGAGAGGATAAAGTCGGTCATGACGTAATGTTAATGGTTACAAGTGTTATGCAAACCTCTGCTGGAAGATTAATTTTTGCTAAAATAAAGGGAGATAATTAATGGATATACCATATATTATAGTTGCTGGGGGTAAAGGTTTGCGAATGGAGACTAATCTTCCTAAGCAGTATATCGAAGTAAATGATAATCCGATTATTTTCTATACTGTATCTAATTTAGTAAAAGCTGGAATTAAAAGGTTTATTATTGTTATGGACTTTAAATATCTTAAGTATCTTAAGAACTCTTTAGATCAAATAGATGCTGACATTAAATATGTTGCTGGTGGTAAAGAGAGGATTGATTCTGTAATTAATGGTTTAGACTCTTTAGACAAAAAAGATAAAATCGTAGGAATACATGATAGCGTAAGACCCTTTATAAGCATGCAGTTGATTAATAGATTACATTCAAAAATAACCGATGATAAAGTTGATGCAGTTATACCTGTATTAAAGTTAAAAGATACAATTAAAATTATAACAGACAACAATGTGGGTGAAACATTAGTAAGATCAAACTTAAGACGTATTGGGACACCTCAGGTTGTTAAAGTTGAAAATTATTTAAAAGCTATTAATAAGCTAGAAGGTAAGTTTAGTCTTTTAACAGATGATGCTAGTATATTAGAAATGCAAGGATATAATGTAAGTGTTGTTGAAGGTGAAGAAGCAGGATTTAAAATTACAGATACCTATGATTTAAAAATTTTCAAATTATTATTAGGAGAGAAAAGATGCGAATAGGGATTGGATATGATGTGCATAAATTAGTAAGTGAGAGACCTTTAATTTTAGGTGGAGTTCATATTCCATTTGAGTTAGGTCTTCTTGGTCATTCTGATGCTGATGTTTTAGTTCATGCTCTAATGGATGCAATGTTAGGGGCATTGGCGCTTGGGGATATTGGACAGTATTTTCCTGATGATGATTTGAAATACAAAGATGCAGATAGTATGAATTTATTAAGTGAAATAGGTCGTATTATTAAGGATAGAAATTTTAAAATAGTTAATATTGATTCTATAATCATTGCACAAAAACCTAAGCTTAATATATATATTCCCCAAATGATTATAAATATAAGTAAACAATTAGACATAAATACAGATCAAGTTAGTATAAAAGCTACAACTGAAGAATACCTTGGCTTTACAGGCAAACTAGAAGGTATAAAAAGTCAAGTTGTAGTCTTACTTGAAGAAAGGAAAATGTAATGAAAGTATATAACACAGCAAATAGAAAAAAAGAAGAGTTTAATTCAATAAACAAGGGTATTGTTAATATGTATGTTTGCGGTCCAACAACATATAACTTGATACATATTGGGAATGCTAGACCTTTGGTAGTTTTTGATGCTTTCAGAAATTATCTTACTTCTCTAGGTTATCAAGTTAATTACATACAAAATTTTACAGATGTTGATGATAAAATAATAAACAAAGCTAAAGATGAAGGTATAGGACCCCTTGAATTAGCAGCAAAGTATATTGCAGAATATACTAAAGATGCAGAAAGTTTAAGAGTAAAGAAAGCTACATTTCATCCTAAAGTAAGTGAAAATATAGATGAAATAATTGAGTTTATTGCTAATTTAATCAGTAAAGGTTTTGCTTATGAAATTGATGGTGATGTTTATTTCGATGTTAAAAACTATAAACCATATGGTAAACTTTCTGGTAAAAACACAGATGATTTAAAAGCTGGTGCAAGAGTTAACGTTGATGATAAAAAAACAAGTCCATTAGATTTTGCTTTATGGAAAAATGTTAAAGAAGGTGAAATTAACTGGATTAGCCCTTGGGGTAAGGGACGACCAGGTTGGCATATTGAGTGTTCTACTATGAGTATGAAATATACAAATAGTCCAACTTTAGATATACATGGTGGTGGACAAGATTTAATATTTCCTCATCATGAAAATGAAGTGGCACAATCTGAAGCCTATACAGGGGCGCCATTCGTAAAGTATTGGATGCACAATGGTTTTATTACCGTAAATAAGGAGAAAATGAGCAAGTCTTTGGGTAATTTCTTTTTAGTAAGAGAAATACTAGAAAAGTTTAGTGGAGAAGTTATTAGATATTTTCTTTTATCAACTCATTACAGAAATCCAATTGATTTTAATGATGGAGCTTTACTAGAGAGTGAAAAATCTCTGACAAAACTCATGACTGGATATTCAAACTTAGAAAAGTTGTTAAATGATAGCACTGAAAATCAAGAAGATATACTTCTTGAAGAATTCAAACAAATAGAAGAAAAGATAGAAAAAGCTTTACAAGATGATTTTAATACTGCTTTAGCATTTAGTTATTTCTTTGATGGTAGTAAAATAATAACAAGGGCGATAAATGAAAATAAGTATTCTAAAGAGGGCGTGGAAAGGGCTTATAATATATTTAATAAATATTTAGTTGATATATTAGCAGTTTTACCATTTGAAAAGATTGAGTCTAAAGAAGATGATTCTTCCGATTCTGAAGTGTTTAAAAAAGTTATGGATATATTAGTAAATGTTAGAAATACGGCAAGAAAAGATAAGAATTTTGCTTATGGAGATTTAATAAGAAATGAGTTAGCAAAACTTGATATTGATATTATTGATACAAAAGAAGGTAGTACATGGAAAAGGAAGTAAGCACCTTAGCATTAGCCTATTTAGGTGATGCTGTTTTAGAAATATATATTAGAGATTATGTGATTAGCATAGGCAAAACCAAAATTGATCAACTACATAAATATGCAATTAAATTTGTAAGTGCTAAAGCACAAAGTAAAATATATGATAGTATTCAATCTATATTAAATGATGAAGAAAAAATAATTATTAAAAAGGGTCGTAATGCTAAGAAAAATATTCCTAAGAATGTGGATATGGTAGATTATAGAAAAAGTACTGGAGTGGAAGCATTGCTTGGACATCTTTTTTTAAAACGGGATGATGCAAGAATACAGATATTAGTTGAATATATGATTGAAACCATTGAAGGGAGAGAGTCGAATGAAAATAGAGAAGGCTAAAATCCTAATCCCCAAATTTGATAGTGACTTAGTGTTAAAGAAGTTGGAAAGATATGGAAGAGTTTGCTACAAATCTGAAGATATATTTAATAAGACCAATGCTAGTGGCATGTTAAAAACAATTATTGAGAAAAACCATGAATCTGTACTAGAGCATGAAAAATTAACAATGCTCTTTGTAATTGATAGAGGAGTTAGTCATGAATTAGTTAGACATAGAATTGCTAGCTATAGTCAAGAATCAACTAGATATTGTAATTATAGTAAGGAAAAATTTGGTAATGAAATTACTGTGATTGAACCAATATTTTTTGATGAGGCAAAAAGAAAAATATGGGAATATACTATCGAGATGATAGAAAAGAATTATTTTCATTTATTAGAACTTGGGGCAACTCCACAAGAGGCTAGAAGTATATTACCGAATAGTTTAAAAACTGAAATTGCAGTTACGATGAATATTAGAGCATTAAGGAATTTCCTTAGTTTGAGATGTAGTAAGTCAGCTCATCCTCAAATAAAAGAAGTGGCTATCCCTTTACTATTATACTTAAAGGATAAGCTTACACCTCTTTTTGCTGATATTGGATATGATATGGATTTCCCTGAAACAAAGTATGGGTTAATAAAAGAAACAAATGATTTCTTTGAGGAGATATAATGGAATTTATAGGTGGAAAACAAACAATAATCGAAGCTTTAAAAAGTAAATACAAGATTTATAATATTTTTACAGAAAATATTAATAATGTTGATAAAGAAATGAGAGAACTTGCTAGTGCAAGTTATGTCAGCATTTCAGAAATACCCGAGGAACTAAGAGATACAAGAGAGATTAGTCAAGGATATTTAGCTAGTGTTGAAGATTTCAATTATAGCAATTTAGATGAAGTTATTAGTAAAATTAAAGGTGATGGTTTAATTTTAATTTTAGATCATTTAGAAGATACTCATAATTTAGGGGCTATAATTAGAACAGCAGTATGTGCTGGAGTAAATGCAATTATAATACCAGATGATAGGAGTGTTAGAGTAACTAATACAGTGTTTAAAGTTTCTGCAGGCGCATTATTTTATATGCCAATTATTAAGGTGAAAAATATTAACAGTACTATTGAGACTTTGAAGAAAAGTGGGTACTGGGTATATGGTGCTGACATGGAAGGTGGAAGCAATGTATTTAAAACTAAACTGGATGGAAACATTTGTATAATTGTTGGTAATGAAGGTAGTGGTATTAGCCAATTAGTAAAGAAAAATTGTGATGGTATGGTTATGATACCTCAAGTTGGACCTCTTGGTTCTTTAAATGTAAGTGTTGCTACTGGAATAATTATTTATGAAATATTTAAACAAAGGGGCATTGATGGTATTTAATTTTCTTGATGAAAGATATTTAAAATTAGATGATGATACTTTAGTTGATTTAGCACAAAACCAAGATAAAGATGCTGAACAATTTATTTTGATGAAATATCATAGATTTGTCATCTCTAAAGTTAATGGATTTTTTCTACAAGGTGGGGATTTGGATGACTTAATACAAGAAGGTATGATTGGTTTGTATAAAGGTATTCATAGTTATAATAAAAATGAAAGAACAACTTTTAGAGGCTTTGCCGATATTTGTATTAAAAGACAGGTAATAAGTGCTATTAGAACGGCCAATCGTTTTAAAAATCAACCTTTAAATAATTCTATTTCCTTAAATGATTCACCAAAAGATGAAGAGTCTAGATTTATGGATGATATTATTGGTACTAAAATTGCATTTAGTCCAGAGGATATAGTTTTAGGCAAAGAACGAGTTAATCAGATAGAAAAAGAAATTAAAAATAAACTAAGTTATTTAGAGTGGTCAGTATTTTTTGAATATTTAAGTGGTACAAGTTTTGAAGAAATAAGCCAAGATCTGAAAATGCCAATTAAATCTGTTTATAATGCTCTAGATAGAAGTCGTAAGAAGATTGCACAATATTTAAACGAAGATAATTCATTTTAATTTTATTAGTATTTCTTTAAGTAATTCATAGACGCGTCTAACAGAATCTATATCAACTGATTCTTCAGTTGTATGGATGTTTTTAATAGTAGGACCAAAGCTGATTATATCTAAATCAGCTTTTTTATTTATAAAAAAACTACATTCTAAACCTGCATGCATTGCTATTTCATTAAATTCTTTTTGGAATATATTTTTATAAATTGCTTTGGCAGTTTCTTTTAATTTTGAATTTTTATTATAACTCCAGGCTGGATATGGATATTCGGTTTTGAATAATAAATTAAAAGCTATTTTCAACCGGTTAAAGGTATCAACCATAGAGATAATGCTTTCTTCATTAGAACTTCGTATAGATGCTATAATGTTGATGTAATTTAGATCTGTCCATAGTTTTCCTATGTTTACAGAGGTTTCAACTAAATCAGGTATATCTTCACTCATTTTCATTACTCCATTAGGTAGTAAATTTAAAACACCAATTATGGCATTGTCAGTGCTCTTACTAAAAACTTTAACTTTTTCATAAAAGCCTTTTTGCAAAATAACTTTAGTATTAGGTTCTCGTTGATTATATTCTTTTCTAAATATGTTTTCACTATTATTTATTATTGCTGATAGTGAATCATATTGCTCTTCTTCTTTTAGCATTATATCTATTTTTGCCTCTGTTGGTATGGCATTATGTTTTTTACCACCGCTTATATCAATTAGTCTAAATTGGATGGATTCTTCTTGGAGATAGTTTAGAATTCTTGCTGCAAATTTAATAGCGTTACCTCTATTTTTGTTTATTTCTAACCCTGAATGTCCACCCTTTAATCCGTTTATATTTATAGTATATGTGTTACCTTCTTTAGTTTTATGGCTTATAGGTATGGAGAGATTACTGATAATACCCCCTGCACTTGATACGTATAGTAGGCCTTCTTCTTCACTATCAAGATTTATGAGTTTGTCAGCTTTTAAATTAGTTATGTCAAAACCTTCTGCGCCTGTCATTCCTTCTTCTTCGTTGGTAGTAAATATGCATTCTAGATTAGGTCCGATATAGTTTGGATCATTTAGAAGTGCTAGCATGTAGGATAGACCTATTCCGTTATCTGCGCCTAGTGTAGTCTCTTTGGCAGAGAGTAGGTTGTTATCAAGATTTACTGTTAATGGATCTATATTAAAATTATGTTTTGAATTGGTTGTTTTAATACAAACCATATCTATATGTGCTTGTAAGGCAACTGTTTGTGTGCTTTTAGTAGGTCTTTTGATAATTACATTATTAAATTGATCTCTTATATGTTTAAGTCTGTGTTTGACTGCAAAGTCTTCTAAATAATCTGCTACTTTTTTTTCTTTATGTGAGCATCTTGGTATTTGGGATAGTTTTATAAAATATTTAAATATATCTTCTTCCACTAGAGTATCTATATTCATTTCAAGTTCCTCTTGTCTTTCTTTCATTACTATTAGTTTACAATAGGATATGGTAAAATGTATATAGATATTTATTTGATATGGTGTAGAAGGGAGTAAGAAAGATGAATTGTTTAGATATTATGTTACCTGCAAGTGATAGTAAAGAATATAGCTTAAAAGATTTTTCAGGTAAAAAAGTAGTTTTGTTTTTTTATCCAAAGGATAATACACCTGGTTGAACAACTGAGGCTAAGGAGTTTACAAAAGCCAGGTTGGCTTATGAAAAATTAAATACTATATTAGTAGGAGTAAGTAGGGATAGTATCAAGTCCCATTTGAAGTTTATTGAAGAACAAGAACTAAATATTTTGTTATTAAGTGATCAAGAAAGTAAACTAAGTTATTGTTTTGAAGTTATTAAGCCTAAAAATAAAATGGGGAAAGTGTATAATGACCTAGAAAGAAGCACCTTTATACTTGATGAAACAGGGGATATACTTAAAGAGTGGAGAAATGTAAAAGTAGAAGGTCATGTTGATGAGGTCTATAAGTTTATTGAAACATTAAAATAATGATTGACAAACAGAGGATATTTTTAGATAATGTATATAAGTAATGATTAAATCAATGACTAGGATGAGTATCTTGAATTTGTTTTTATAGAGAGGGGATGTAGCTGGAAATTCCTAAAATAATCAAGAGAAAACCACCTAGGAGAGGGACCTGAATTTAGTAGGGAACACGTATAGCCTGGCGTTAATAGGTAAAAGTAAAAACAATAGTTTTTAAAAATAGAGTGGAACCACGGTACTATCGTCTCTTATGATGATAGTACCTTTTTATTTAAGGAGGAAGTAATGAAAATTAAGTTAAAAGACGGAAAAATATTAGAAATTGAAGCAGATAGTAATTTATTTAATGTAGCTGGTAAAATTAGCAATAGATTAAAAAAGGAAGCCATTGTAGGTAAGGTTAATGGCAAACTTGTTGATTTAAGTACAAAATTAAATGAAAATGACATAGTTGAAATTTTCACACTAGATAGTCCTGAAGGTTTAGAAACATATCGACATAGTAGTGCTCATATAATGGCAGAAGCAGTTGGAGAACTTTTTCCTGATGCCAAATTTGGAATTGGACCAGTAATTAAAGATGGATTTTATTATGACTTTGATACAGAACATATATTTACACCAGAAGACTTGGAAAAGATAGAAGGAAAGATTAGCGAGATTGTAAAAAGAAATACTCCTTTTGTAAGAAAGGTTTTAAAGAGAGAAGAAGCCTTAAAATACTTTAGCAATAAAGGAGAAAAATATAAGGTGGAATTAATACAAGATTTACCAGAAGGTGAGGATATAAGTATTTATGAACAAGGTAGCTTTTTAGATTTATGTCGTGGACCTCATGTACCTTCAACTGGTTATCTAAAGGCATATAAACTAATGACTTTAGCAGGAGCATATTGGAGAGGTAGCGAAAAGAACAAAATGCTACAAAGAATTTATGCAACAGCATTTGCTAATAAAAAGGAATTAGAAGCATATTTAGATAGATTAGAAGAAGCTAAAAAAAGGGACCACCGAAAACTAGGGGCAGAACTTGAATTATTTACTATAGAAGAAGAGGGACCAGGATTCCCAATATTTTTACCAAACGGAATGGTTTTAAGAAATGAGCTTGAAGACTTTATGCGTGGTTTATATACAAAATGGGAATATGAAGAAATTAAAACTCCTATAATATTAAACAGAAAACTTTGGGAACAATCAGGGCACTGGGATCACTATAAAGAAAACATGTATTTTACTAAAATAGATGCTTTAGATTATGCAATTAAACCAATGAACTGTCCAGGTTGTATGTTAGTTTATAGACATAATCAGCATAGTTATAGAGAGTTACCTATAAGATATGCAGAAATGGGACTAGTTCATCGTCACGAAAAATCTGGAGTACTTCATGGACTTATGAGAGTTAGGGCTTTCACTCAAGATGACGCACATATCTTTATGCTTTATGATCAAATAACGGATGAAATTAAAAAAGTTATTAAAATGGTTGATGAAGTATACAATACTTTTGATTTCAAATACAAAGTAGAACTATCTACAAGACCTGAAGATGCTATGGGTTCTGTTGATATGTGGGATCAAGCAACAAAAGCTTTGAAAGATGCTCTAGAAGATTTAGAACTTAATTATGATCTTAATGAGGGTGATGGTGCCTTTTATGGTCCTAAAATTGATTTTCATCTTGAAGATTCAATAGGTAGAACTTGGCAGTGTGGAACTATCCAATTAGATTTTCAAATGCCTGAAAAGTTTGACTTAAACTATATTGGAGAAGATGGTGGAAAACATAGGCCTGCTATGATTCATAGGGCTATATTTGGCTCTGTAGAAAGATTTATAGGTATTCTTATTGAACATTATGCAGGTGCTTTTCCGATGTGGTTATCTTCACAGCAAGTAAGTATTATTCCTGTTGCAGATGTTCATCATGATTATGCATATAGAGTTGCTACAGAATTAAAAAAAGTTGGTATTAGGGTTAATGTGGATAGTAGGAATGAAAAACTTGGTTATAGAATAAGAGAGAGTCAAATGAAAAAGATTCCATACACTTTTGTAGTTGGGGATAATGAAAGTTCTAATAATCATGTAGCAGTAAGAAAAAGAGCTGTTGGTGACTTAGGATCTAAGCCACTATCAGAGGTAATTGAAATGCTAGTTACAGAGATAAAAGAGAAAAAATAATTGGTTTGAATTAATAAATTATTTATGCTATTCTTAAGTTGTATTTTAGAAAAATATTGGAGGTTGTAAAATGTGGTATAAATTAGATGAGTTAGAAGAAAAATATGGTTTAAGTAAATTGTCCGTCTATAAATTGATTACCCAAGAACCTGAATTAAGACAGTATTTTAAATCACTTGAAGGTGTTTTACAAATAAATGAGCAAGGTATTGGTATTTTATTGAAACATACTTCAAAAGTACCAGAAGATAATACTCCAGCAACCTATGCCGATAATAATACAGTTGTTTTAAAAAACGATAATAGTGAAGCTATGGAAGCAGCAAATGTTGTTAATACTGTAGATAAAAAATTAGATGAAAATATAATAAAAAAAGTTGATGAAGAGATTGACTTGTTTGCTGAGGCATTTAATACTAAAGGTTCTTTTTTTGATGAGGATGAGGACAAAGATCAAATAGCATCTTTAGAACCGGAAGAAAACTTTTTCTCAAATATTGATTTAGATTATAAAGAAGATGTTGAGGAAAAGTATTCTAATGATGAGCCTTTGGCAGAAGTTGAAACTGATTTTTCTGAAGGGTTAATCTTTCAAGATGAAATAAAGCCAGAGGAAGAATTGAAAGAGCCTGATGAAGTAAATGCAAATGTTTATGACAATACACCTCATGATGACTTTTTTAGTGATGAACCTATAGATGATAGTAAGTTCTTGGATTATAAAACACCAGATATAAAAGAAATTATATCAGCAAATGAAAATGACTTTACAATGGAAGGTTATGTAAAAGCTCTCAAAGAAAAACTGATTATTCAAAATGAACAAGTAAGAGCGTTATCAAATTATTTAGATATTACAAAAAAACTACTTGTACAAGATGAGAAAATCGTAAATATAATAGAAGGTATGAATAAAATAAAATAAAGTTGGATACTAAGAAGCCTTGTTTAGTGTAATCTAAACAAGGCTTCTTTTTTTAGGAGAGTTATAATGAAATTTTACAGCACAAAAGAGTTTTTAAAAAATAGAAAAGTACTATTCTTTCTATTTGGAACATTGCTATTTATGGTTAATGTTTCAGTATCATATTCTGTGGTGCCCGTATTTTTAATAAACCAAAATATGACCTTGGTACAGGTAGGTATATCTAGTTCACTCTATAGTTTGGCGGCTATAGTATTAAGAATACTATTAGGACCATTAGCAGATAAAAAAGGTAGAAAATTTTCTTTAGTTATAAGTGCTGCCTCCTTTGTTGTTTCTTGGATTTTAATATGGTTAGCACCATCCTTTGAATTACATTTAATTGCAAGAGTAATTCAAGCAATTGGATTAGCCCTTTATATGTCAACTGGTAGTTCTGTTGTTAGTGATGTTACTGATAAAAAAATAGTGGGTAGCTGTATGGGCATTTATAGAGGCTTTATGGGAGTGGGGTTCTTGATTGGTCCTGTTATTGGTTTAATGCTGATAAAAACAAGTGAAGCAGCTTTATTTATTGGTATGATTTCTTTTGCTTTATTTTCTCTTTTTATGTTGTCATTTACAAAAGAAACTGGAGTTATAATTAAAGTAAAACAAAAAAATAATTATTTAAATAATTATTTAGAATTACTAAAAAATCACAAGTTATTAAGATACTATCTTTTGGTGTTAACTGTAACTACTGGTTACGGTATAGTAGGAACAAATTCAGCTATTTTTTTAAGTACAATAACAGGTGTTATTTCTCCTAGTATATTTTTATTTTCAATTGGTATCATGGGTATGTTAGCATCTATTATTGGAGGAAGATTAATCGACAAATTTGGTATTAAAAGAATTATTATTCCAGCAGTTAGTTTAGCATTAACAGGATTTTTAGCGATGGCTTTTGTTGAGACAATTGGTAATTATGCCATATTTGTAGCTATTTTTTCCCTAGGACTTGGAACTCATAGCACTATTTTAAGTTCAATTACTTCTATAGAAAGAGACACAAGAAAAGAGCTAATGGCTACTTCTTTTGTAATCCAAGAGTGTGCCTTCGATGGTGGTTTTGTAATTGGAAACTTAATATTTGGCTTTTTAGTAACAGGAATTGGTTATAGCTACAGTTTTTTAATAGTTGGAGTTTTTTTAGGATTAAGTTATTTAACTCTATTAGTATCAGAAAATATATATAATAAAAAATCATTGACAACTACTCAGTAAGTTAATATAATAATCTGATGATTATATACTGTTGAAAGGTAGCTTGAAAGATGAAAGAATTTTTGAAAAATAGAAATGTTGTTTTATTCTTGACTGGAACATTTTTCATGATGTTGAATTTGTCTATGGCCTATATAGTAATTCCAGTATATTTAGTAGCTACTGGATTATCTGTGGCACAAGTTGGAATGTCAACAGCTTTATATAGTATAGTAGCTATTATTTTAAGAGTATTTCTTGGTCCAGTAGCAGATAATAAGGGCAGGAAATTTTCTATGCTAGCTAGTACGATTGCTTTTGTAATAAGCACATTATTCATTTGGTTAGCACCAAATTTTACTTGGCATTTATTTGCTAGAGCAATTCAGGCTATTAGTCTAGCTTTGTATATGTCCACTGGTAGTTCTGTTATTAGTGATTTATCTAATGAGAAAAATCTAGCCACATTAATGGGTGTGTATAGAGCTCTACTTGGTTTAGGGTTTTTAGTTGGGCCAATATTTTCATTGTCTATGATAAGAATAAGTTATGATGCAATGTTTATTGCCAATATTTTTATTTCTATAATTGCTTTTATTTTATTATTGCAAATGCAAGAAACTTGTAAATATCATGGGGGTAAGTCTAAGAATACTCTATTAATCGATTATAAAGGTTTACTTCGTGATAGAAGACTGAGAAAATACTATTATCTCACTATTTTATTGGCTATAGGTTATGGAACGGTTATGGCAAATTCGGCAAATTACTTGTATCAGTTATCTGATACTTGGTCACCAAGTGTTTTTTTATTTTTGTTATCAGGATCAGGAATGCTCTCATCTATGGTTGGAGGAAGATTGATTGATAAATTTAGCATAAAAAAAATAATAGCTCCTGCTGTTACTTTAGCAATAATTGGAATGTTAGGAATGGCGTTTATAAGCTGGTTTGGAAATATTGCTTTAATTGTAGTTGCTATATTATTTGGCTTAGGAAATAATAGTTCAGTAATGTGTGCAGTATCTGGAGTAGACAGTTTTACTAGCAAAAATTTAAAAGCCACATCCTTTTCTATACAAGAAAGTTCGATTGATGGTGGTAATGCAATTGGGAATTTTATTTTTGGCTGGGTTGCTTTAGTAGTGGGGTATGCCAACGCATTTATCGTTTTAGGTTGTATTATGGGAATTGGTTGTTTTCTCATATTATTTGATAGAAAAAAGCCTACTAAATTAATATAAAAAATCAGAAGTCAAAATTATAAATAATTTTGACTTCTTCTATATTTAAGTCTATAATGATTGTATCTAATAGATTTTAGGAAATTTATTTTTACATAAGATTTGGGGGAAGTTTAATGAAAAATAAAAATATAATTTATAAATTAATTTTATTGATAGGGATATTCATATTACCTACTTTATTCAGCAATCCTGTTGGAGCTGTGGTCGATTTAAATAATGATGGTGTTATTTATAGTAGTCAAGTAGAAGGAAAGGGTTATTTACCATGGGTTAGTGATGGAGAAATTGCAGGAACAACAGGTAAGTCCTTGAGATTAGAAGCCTGGATGTTAAAGCTTGGAACTAAAATGACAACAGAGGATATGGCTGGAAGTAGTATAAAATATCGTTCAAATATAGAAGGCACTGTATGGCAGGACTGGAAAGTAAATGGGGCAGAAAGTGGCTTAGTTAATAAAAGAGTAGAGACAATCAATATAAGTTTAGAAGGACCAATAGCAGCAAAATATGATGTATATTACAGTGTGCATGTACAAAGTATTGGCTGGATGGGTTGGGCCAAGAATGGAGAGAATGCTGGAACATTAGGATATGGCAACAGGATTGAGGCAATGAAAGTTGTCTTGGTAGCTAAGGCTGGAGCAGCACCAGGTACTACAGCAGGCGCATATAAAGAGAAAATTATTGGTGTTACATATAAAAGTTATGTACAATCTAAAGGTTATTTACCGTGGGTTAGTGATGGAGAAATTGCAGGAACTACAGGTAAGTCCTTGAGATTAGAAGCCTGGATGTTAAAACTTGGAACTAAAATGACAACAGGGGATATGACTGGAAGCAGTATAAAATATCGTTCAAATATAGAAGACACTGGATGGCAGGACTGGAAAGTAAATGGAGCAGCAAGTGGCTTAGTTAATAAAAAAGTAGAAACAATCAATATAAGTTTAGAAGGACCAATAG
>JAGXHY010000013.1 GCA_024635925.1 Bacillota bacterium
AAGAATGGTTTTGCTTTCTGTATTATCTCTACCACTTTTTTATTTGCCTTATTAATTTTTTCTTCATATTTTTTGATTTTATCTAAAGCTTCAATTAATTCCTTCTTTCCTCCAGCAGGCGGCTTCCAGTCTACTTGAATTACTTTATTACCTTGTAGTTCTAAGTCTTCTTTAAATATTTCAGTTCCTATATTTATAAGTTTTAGTTCTTTACCTAAAATATCCCTTAATTCACTCATAACTTTACCCCCTTATCCTAATATTTCTGCTACCGTTTTTGCTGCTTCAAAATTACTATGAGCAATTATCACACCAACATCCTGTAACATCTTTGTTTGTGAATCTAAATCTTGTTTGTCCTTATCTGTTCCACAAATATAACCAACAAAAATAATTTCTCTATTATTTTCCTTTGCAATTTTTTGTGCTTTTTCTATAGCTGGAATAGTAGCACCTACAGGATTCTCATGGGCTCCATAACCCAACTCAAAATCAAGTAGAATAACACCGACAGTTTTGTCTTCAGCCTCTTTTTCAATCTTTTTTAATCTTATAGTTGGATCAATCATTGGATGAGGTCTTCCTTGTGTAAACTCATCTTCACCAAGGTCAATGAGTACATTTCCAGTATACTCGTGTGTATCTGAAAGCTTTTCCTCTTCAAGCTTTGCTACATTGCTCTTCATACCATCTAGGTGTTCTCTTAATGTAGCTAGAGCTTCTGCACAAAGTGTTCCTCCACCAAATAAGCCTCTTACATATTTCTGTTCTTTATTAAGACTTTGTTTAGCTTCTTTAATCTGTTCTTTTAAAACATTATCTTTTTTATCAGCATCTATCTTAATATCTTTATTAGCCAATTCTACTGCCTTTTTCGCAGCATCATATAAATTATAAGCAAAAGATGCACCAACTTTATCAACTTCTTCACTACTTCCTTCAATAAAACAAACCACAACAGGAGTCTTCATGCTTTTTACAAATTCAAGAATTTTCTTTTCAACTGATTTTGCCGATGGTTTAGAAACAAGCACAATAACCTCAGAAGCCTTGTCTTTTTCTAAAACCTTAAGACCTTCTAACATCATTATTCCACCAATTTCTTTTTTTAAATCTCGTCCACCTATTCCTATACTTTGAGAAATTCCTCCTCCTAGTTTATCAATTTGAACCATAACCTCCTGAAGTCCAGTTCCAGATGCAGAAATAAGACTTATATTTCCTTTTCTCACTTTGTTTGCAAAACACAAACCTACGCCATTAATGCTAGCCGTCCCACACTCTGGCCCCATTAAGAGAAGACCTTTGTCACGAGCTTTTTCTTTTAATTTAAGCTCATCTTCTATAGAAACATTGTCACTAAAAATCAGAACATGAAGATTTTTATCAAGAGCTTTTTCTGCTTCTCTTGCAGCAAATTCTCCTGGAACAGATATAACTACCATATTTGCATCTTCAAATTCCTCTATTGCAGCTTTAATAGACTTAGGATTCATTTTTGTTGTCAGACCTTCGTTGTTTTTCTTAGCATTTAATAATTCATCAACCTTTTTATATGCATTTTCATAGCTTTCCTCTGAACTTGCTTTAATTGCAATTATAAGATCACTACTTTCAGCTTTATCTGATTCCTTAGTGTTCAAACCTACATTTTCTAATAATTCTTTATTCATGTCAGTACCCATTGATACTACAGCTTCTTCTACACCATCAACTTCTGAAACCTTACTAGATAAGTTCATAAGTGCAACAGAATCATAATAAACATCCTGTCTAATTACAGTTTTAGCTACCATATAAAACCCCTCCTTTTTCCTCTGTTCTCTCTATTGTATATATAAAACCTAATATAACTCCAACACTCATATCGGTTCCTGAAGAAGAACCAATTGTTAGAAGATTCTTAAAAGCTTTAACAAATTCTTCTTTTCTATTTTCAAAAAATGAATAAACAAATTCATTTAAATATTCTCTATATTTATCTTCTATAGCTGCCTTAAGCATAGCACCACTAATATCAGTTGTAGAACTAAGCAAAGGGTAAATAAAGTTTCTAATCTTATTAACTAGATTTCTATTACAATCAAATACTCCTGTACTTGCTAGAAAACCAGTTAAAAAATCATCACCTGATGGGGTTAGTCCTACTCCAAGGCCCACCAGCCTTTTTATACTATTTTCATTAAGTTTATTTTCTTTTAAATCCTTGTAAAAACATTGAATTCTTTTCGTTACCTCTCTTTCAATTAGACCTTCACTTTTTACATATATATCTAAAAAGTTCTGTAAATAGTAGGCTCTACAGCCTCCACCTTTACCTTCATCAAATTTTGTTATTAATATGTTAAATATTTCTATATTATCTCTTATATTAGAAGTAGAAAAGTTATTTATCATTTTTCTTTCATTTTCACCCATTGATAAATCTGTTAAACTGATTTCTAGTTCTCCTATCATAATGCTATCTTTTCTAATTGTTATTCTATCTTCTTTATTTATAATATCTTTAAAATTCTCTTCAAAATCTAACCTAAGGGTATAAGGAGCATTATCTATATACTTATTTCCAATAGTGTATAAAATCCCATCCTTAAAACATATATTTATAACTCTATTAAAGACACTATGGATTCTTATATCTACACTATTCAAACTACTTTCAAAGAAATCTTTAAAATCTTTATCCCAAGATAATGCTCCTATTTTATACCTCATTTTTTATATCTCCTTCATATTAGATGAAGCAATAAATCTTTTTATACAAATATTACACCTAGAATGGTAAGGAGTACAAACGCAGTAATAACATAAGGAAGATTTTTCTTTATAACATCCATTATTTCCAAATTAAAACCATCGGAAAGTGCAGCTACGTTTATCTGTACTGGACTTATTTGCGTCCCTAAACCAGTTGCCATTGCTACAAACCCCATTGCTTCTGATGGAAGCCCTAAAACCGATAGAGTAGGCAAAATAAGTACCAATACTCCAGCAGTAAAAGCTCCAGAAGGTATTGCTATTAAAAAGCCAGTTAGCATCGCTACAGGCAAAATAATCGCATTTGGTGCATTTGCAGTTAGACCTGCTATTTGTTCAAAAGTTCCTAACTCTGCTATCAAATTTATAAATGCTAAAAATATTCCAACAGAAAACAATGTTATAAGAATGAACTTTGAACCATCAATAAGTGCTTTACTTGTTTCGTTAATATCAAATTGTGTGAATATAAAGGTCAATATAGCAGTTATAATTACAGCTGTTACTGGAGTAAATAAAGTTATTCCAATAAGATCATTCATAGGGTTACCAAGAACCACTAACACCAATAATGCAATCGATGGTATAGCTCTCTTTATTAAAATTGATGTTTTTTCAATTTCCTTTTCCTCATCTGCTTCAGTACTTTTTACAAATGAGCCTCTCTTATGAACTCCATAAACAGCAAGTCCTGCTGCAAGTATAAAGAATACTATTGTAAAAGGTAGCATTGCGTTAGCATGTGATACAATATCACGACCAGCATTTTCTGCTGCTAAAGCTGTTTCTGTAGATGCTGGAGATGTTGTAAAAGCTATTGCAGTAGCAATTGCCATTCCTGCTACAACTTCAGGCACTGCTCCTATTGCTAAAGCAACAAGTGGTGCAGTAACCATTGTATTACCAGCTCCTAATCCAGCCATATAAGTTGCAAAAGCTTGGATTAAAACCATAATACCAGCTAGAATAGCAATTTTGCCTTTTAAGCTTCTTTTTGCAAGCTCAACCAGAGCTTTAATACTCCCTGCTTTCGCTACCATAGCTGCTGTAGCAGCATAAAGAATTGGAACAGTAATCCCTAACATAGTCCCAACACTATCAATAAATATGCCAGTAGCTTGGCCTATTCCTATTCCTCCTATTATCATAGCTAGTATTCCACCTATGAGTCCAGCAAAAAGCATATGCTTTCTCATAAACAGTAAAACCAAAATAACTACTAAGGGTATTATATTAATTAATAAGTCCATACAAATTCCTCCTTTTCAAAATAGCCAAATATTTTTGGTTGTTCGACTATTGCTTTGTATTTTTTGTCAATATCAATAATAATAAACTTTGCTTTTTTCCCTTCTTCTATTTCATAATCTTCAAATAAAGTAACTGGAATCGATGATATCATATAGAAAATCTTATCTAAATCATCTAACCCTCCCATATGACATCCATGAGCTGCAATAAGACCAACTTCTAATAAGTTTCCATTACCAAAAGGGTTAAATGGATCTCTAATATTATCTGATCCTACACAAACAACTATGTCTTTTTTCAATAAGTCTTTAACTCTAGTTATCCCTCTTCTAAAATTCTTTAAATCTTCTCTTCCTTGTAAATATAAGTTGGTAGAAGGAAGTGTAACAATTGTTATTTCTGCCTCTTTAACTAAATCCAATATATTTTGAATATCTTCTAGCTTATTTGCTGCTAAGCTACAACAGTGTCCTGCTATAACTCTTTTTTGATAACCTTCTTTAATAGTTTTTTCTGCCAAATATTTTAAAGTAAGAGTATTTGGATCATCTGTTTCATCAATATGCATATCGATATTCTTATCATATTTCTTAGCTAATTTAAAAACCATATCTATATGTTTCTTAGCATTTTTTTCCATAGCAGGAATACCACCTACTATATCAGCACCAGCTATTAAAGCTTGCTCTAAGTATTTATAGTTTTCTAAATTATCTACAAAACCCTCTTGTGGAAATGCTACAATGCTTATTTGTAATTTATCTTTAAATTCTTCTTTAAGTTCTATTATAGCTTCTAGGCCTTTTAAACCTATTATTTCATCCACATCTACATGAGTTCTAATATATCTAGTGCCTTGCTTATATGATAAGTTCAAAGCTTTTCTTGCTCTGTTTTTAATGTCTTCTTTAGACATCTTTTTCTTATATTCAGTCATAATCTCTATTGCTTCTTTTAGTGTTCCTGATTTATTAAACACTTTCTCCCCAATCAAAGCTTTATCTAAATGCATATGAATATCTGCAAAACCACTAAAAACTATTCTGTTCTGGATATCTATAATCTTATGACAAGGTCTATTATCTGGAGTAGTTACTATATTTTCAATAAAACCATCTTTAACATAGATAGCTTTGTTTTGATTTATAAAAGGCATATAACAATTATTAAATAAATATCTCATGTTCTAACCTCAAATTCTTCTACTTCTTAATTATTACTGCGACAGGTCCTCCTCCATCAGGTCCTTGATGCTCAGATCCACCTGAAACATATACCATAGGATCACCTATTATTGCTGCAACAACTGCACCTACCACTGATCTAGCTTGTCTTGTATGGTTAATATCCGAATCTGTCAACATAGTTGTTCTTCTTCCTTTTACATAACCATCAGATGGAGTTTCTGCTTTTGCAAATATATTTACTATTTTTTTCTTTTGTTCTTCATTTGGAAGTTTATCTACTTTAAGTCCTGCAATATTCATAGCTTCAATTACTGCCTCTTGGTCAATTGAATTCTTCATAACACTATGTCCTATTTTATAATTACTTTTTGATGTAGTAGAATTTCCTAATAAAATTATTTCACAATTTAATAATTCAACTCCCGCTGATGTAGATGCAATCTTTGAATAAAGACTCCAATCATTTAATATAGATTCTTCTTTAACATCTCCTTCCTCTAGTTCTCCTAGAGCTAAGCCTACTCCTAAAGCTGAAGCTCCTCTTGTGTAACCCATAGACTCATATGTGTCATGTGTTACTACTTCTTTTCCTCTTGAATGTGCATCATTAATTCTGTCTGAAGTTAGTAGAGGTGTTTTAATCTGAACAAAATGCACATCACTTTTATCTTTAATACCACTAGATTTCATTAATTCTAATACTACTTTCTCTACCTCTTTTACCATGTTTAGTGTTCCCATTTCCTCTGGTAAAAATTCTTTAGTAAATCCTACGCTAATTGCCAAGGATTTTTCATCACTTTCTTTACCTTCAATTTCCTTTTTAGTAAAAACAGTCACATGAGGTGACAATATCCCTTCAGTACCACCTGACATTATAAAAGCTATAGATTTACCTATTTCTTCCATTGATTTATTTAAAACTTTAGATAGATATAGTTTAAAAGATTGTGTAGCATATCCTCTTGTAAAATCATTCACACAACCATTTCCTTCTGTCTTTCCTAACATAGCAATTATTTCAGTAGGATCAATTTCACCTTTGTCCACTAATTCCTTAAGTCCTGAAATATCTTCAGGTCCTGACATAGGTATTTTATAAATCTTTACATCCATCATAATACTTACACTCCCTTTCAAATTTTTATTATTTTAATTTAGCTTCTTTTACTGCTTTTATAAATGTCTCTGAATCTGACACATTACCAAATACTCCACCCTGCATTTTTATAGACTTAATAGCTGATTTATAATTTCCTTCATCTGTTGCACCAGTACAATCTTTTAGAAGTATACACCAATACCCATAATCATTTGCTTCTCTCATAATTGTATGGACACATACATCTGTTGTTATACCGCATATTACAAGATGTGTGATTCCAAGGTTTTTTAACACAAGGTGTATATTGCTCATGCCAAAGGCCCCTTTTCCTGCTTTATCAATAATATATTCACCTTCTATTGGATATAGATCATCGACGATATCCCAATTTGGTTCTCCTCTTACTAAGAGTTTTCCCATTCCCCCTTCTGGGGTTTCGCCTATGCCAGTACCTTTACCTATAATTTTTGATCTTAGAACTTTATTAAAAGGAGCATCCGATAAGTCTGGTAAATGTCCTTCTCTTGTATGAATTACTTTTATATCAGTTCCTCTTATTGTTTCAAGTATATTTTTTATTGGTTCAATTGGACCAGCTGTTGCTTTTAAATCATAGCCCATAACATCTACATATCCCTTAGTGCCAGCAAAATCTGTTTGCATATCAATTGATAAAAAAGCTGTTCTCCCTGAATCTAGTTCAATAAATGCATTTTGTCCAAATTTTGGTGCATCTTCTACTTCTAATTTAAATAATGTCCCTTTTGCCTCACCATATTGCCATGTTGGGAAATAGAAAGTCTTTGTTTCTTCAAACTTCTTGTAAGCTTCTTCAACTTTCTTTAGGAAATTTTCTCTACCTTTACCTAAAAATTCTTCGTACTTTCTTAATTCATTACCCATTTTCTGTCTCCTCCTTTTCTAATAAATCTTTATTTCTAAATACTATTTGCTCTAAAATAATTACTAGAATAATTACTAAAATAACCGAGTTATTTAACAAGGTAGCCACAAGTCTTGGTACACTGTTGAAAAACTCGTTTGGTAACATTGAAGTTCCAAGAGCAAAGAATATTGAAAAACCTACTATAAATATCTCTCTAGTCTGAAATTTTTCGCTCTTAGTAAAATTTTGTGCCCCAAGTCCAATTAAAGTTGATGCTATTCCAAGTAAAACAGCTCCAGCAACAGGTCCGGGCATGGCCGCCATAATTCCACCCATTTTTCCAAAAAAGCTTAATATTATAAATACAATACTCGCAATTATTATGAAGAACCTTGATGCTACTCTTGTCAAAAGTATAATACCAAGATTTTCACCATAAGATACTGTACTAGGTACTCCAAAAATACTTGGCAGCACACCTTCAGCTAGTCCAAATACTGTAAAAAACCTTTTTTGTTTCTTCTCTGGTACTTTTGTTCCAATAATTTCCGTATAACCCTCTACGTTTCCGTATAAATTTATTGCTGCAAAAATATTTACTATTGTCATTGTTATAATTAAATCTAGTGGTGGTATTTCAAATCCGTAAGGGAATATTTTAGGTAAGGAAAATACAGGCATGCTATTAACTAGTGCCCAATCAAATCTTCCTCCGACAATGAATATAAAATATCCTACAACTATGGTTATCAAAACTGGTATTGTTGCAAGCATCCCTTTTCCTTTAATTGAGAGATATCCAGCAAGTAGTGCTAAGAAAATCCCGGCAAAATATGGCCATCCTGTATTATATTTGGCTATTAATTCCATTCCAACAAAACTTGTTGTAAGACCAATCATCATTATCATCGATCCTAATACTAATGGGGTCCAAACTTTTTTTATATAACTAAATACATTTAATAACCCAAGTATTGCTACAAAAACTCCAGCAATAATATAAGCATTAAATGATAGTAGAGCATATTCTTTTCCACCAACTGCAAAAGCAGACATGATTGCAAGTGAAGGAATAATGTTTGGTCCTGATACCATTGATAATTTATGACCTAAAGTAACTTGTGCAAGAGTAGAAATCCCAATTATTAATACTACTCTACTCATATATCCTGCTAAGACAGTTTCACTAAAGCCCACACCTACACCAACAATGGCATATCCCCACACAACTGGATAAAACATTATTAGAATCCATTGCAATGAATATATGATTGTATCTTTAGTATTTCTAGGCTTTTCCTCCAGTTTATATTCAAGCTTTACATTTGTTTTACTCATCTTATCCCTCCACACTCGATTTAGTAATAAAATATAATGCATATATCGATGATATCAAGATCTCGTCTGACGTATAAAAGCTCTTTATTGATGACCTTACTAATCATCTTAATGTTCCCTAGTTCTTCTGTCTTTGTAATTCTTGGGTAAAGTATATCATAAATTATTCTACCTGTCACATGGAATATTTACAATTTTCAAATGAAGATATCGTAGGGTAAAAATATTTAAAATCATCCAATTGTCTATTGAAAACTTCCAAATTTGTTACTCAACTTTACTTAAATAACAATCCAGCGTATGGTCATTAACTATCCCCACAGACTGCATATAAGAATAAATTATTGTGCTACCAACAAAACTAAAACCTAGTTTTTTTAATTCTTTACTAATTTTATCTGATAAAGGTGTATTTATTGGAACCTCTTTAATTGTGGCCCAATGATTTACTATAGGAGCATAATCTACATATGACCAAATAAAGTTGTCAAAACTACCATATTTTTCTTGAATCATTTTATAAACCTTTGCATTTTTTATTGCAGCTTTTATCTTTAGTTTATTTCTAATGATATCTTTGTTTTCTAATAAACTTTTAACTTTTTCATCATCATATTTAATAATTTTATCTATATCAAAATTATCAAAAGCTTCACGAAATCCTTCTCTCTTTTTTAAAACAGTCAGCCAACTAAGGCCTGCTTGCATGCCTTCTAGTACTAGCATTTCAAACAGCCTCACCTCATCATGAAGAGGTACTCCCCACTCCTTATCATGATAATCTTGATATATTTTATCTTCATTTACCCAAGCACATCGATTAATATTTTCCATTTTTATTTCCTTTGCTTTCCATCTATATTTTATCTAATCTTCTAAGCTAAATAACTTATTCATATCTTAACATATATTAGTTTTTTTATAATATTAATGTTAAAATAGATATACAATAATTTGAAGAGGTGGTTTTTTGTATATATTAAATTTTATAAGAGGTTTTATAATGGCCCTAGCCGATAGTGTTCCTGGAGTTTCTGGAGGTACTATCGCTTTTATTTTAGGATTTTATGATAAATTTATAGATTCACTTAATACTTTGATATCAAAAAACAAATTAGGTGATAGAAAAAAAGCGATAAACTTTCTAAGTAAATTAGGAATAGGTTGGATATCAGGAATGTTAATTTCAGTTATATTTCTCACCTCTTTTTTTGAAAGCAGTATTTATAGTATAAGTTCTTTATTTATCGGCTTTGTTCTTTTATCCATACCACTTATTATCAATGAAGAACGTGAAGCTATCATTGGTAATTATAGAAACCTTATATTTACATTAATTGGGATTGTAGTAGTTGTATTACTAACATTTTTTAATCCTTCTTCAGGTGGTAGTGGAATTAATCTAGCCTTTTATAACTTAACTCCAGTTTTAGTTATTTATGTATTCATTACTGCTATGATAGCAATTTCTGCGATGGTATTACCTGGAATTTCAGGTTCAACAATTTTACTAATATTTGGTCTTTACACAGGGGTAATCGCTTCTATCAAACAAGTACTTACCTTAAACTTTTCTTATTTGCCAATACTTATAATTTTTGGATTTGGTGTACTTTCAGGTGTTGCAACAACTATAAAATTAATTAAATACATCTTGAAAAACTATCGATCACAAGCTATCTATACAATTCTTGGATTAATGTTAGGTTCATTCTATTCTATATTTATGGGCCCAACTACACTTGAAATCCCTCACCCTGCTATGACTTTAGAAACTTTTAATTTTGTCTTCTTCTTTATAGGAGTAGGATTAATATTTGCTCTAGAAAAAATTAAGGTTTTCTTTAAAAAAGATTAATATAATTTAATACAATAAAAAAAGAACATCCAAAATGAAATTCATTTTAGATGTTCTTTTTTTATTGACCTTGTATTAATAATCTAATATCTATAAATTGCAGCAACTCCAGTATCACTTGGCATTTTCTCTTTTGGTAAAACTACAATTTGACCTTTTTCCATTAAGACTTTAATAACTAAACTGTCTAATTCATCAGAAATATCTCGATGTTCTTCTATGACCATAGTTTCTATTCTGTTATCAAATATGGCTTTTTTAATTTTATGTAAATCATCAGAACCTAGATTATTAGCTTTAGATTGATTATACTTTTCTAACAGATTATTAATTCTTTTTTCATTCACACCATTGACTATATCCCATGCCATAGTAGCTGCTTTTTTTAAATCAATTGAGTCAAAAGAAATTTCAATTCCTTCTTCCATTAAATATCTATTACTACTAATTTTTCTAAATAAACCTTGATTCTCTGTTAATGAAACAAGAACTAAAGGTAATTTTGTAACTTTAGAATAATTATCAAAAATAAACTTATCAATATATCTAAAATATTTTTCTAAGTCTATTTGCACTTCTTCTTTTTTTGAGCCTTGCCCATGAAAGCTTATATTTCCATCATGACTACCTGTATCATGATTTAGGAATTTATCAGTGTATTCAAAGCCTAGTACTTCTTCAATTGTTTTTGGTACATCATTATCTAAAACTATTTCTTGAAGACCATTTTTATTACCTTGATAAAGTTTAAAGTTTTCACCATCAAAAGCTAATAAATTATATTCAACATCAGTTTTAAATATTTTAATCAATGGAGTTATATGAAAAACATCACTAACTAAAAGATGATCCTCAATTTGTTGTGCAATTTTATAAACAATAAAATCTTCTTCGTTTGCAAGTATACATATACCATCAAGGGACATGTTCCAGAATTCTTTGTCCTCTTTTAATTCATTAAATGGTTTCAATATCTTTTCTACATTAATATCTTTATATTTTTCTTTTAACTTACTTTCTATTTCTTTAATATTATTTTTAAATACTATCAAATCCTTCTCATTCTCTGGGAAATGTCTATGAGTTGTTTGATATAGTGATATGCTAGGACCCTTCTGTTTAAATATTATATCATTTGGAAATTCTTTAACTATTTTTACCATTTCATTACCACCTTCCATTTACATAGTATATAACTATATTTTAACAATTTTCAAATAAATAAGCAATTATAAAAGAATATTAAAAAGGTCAATAGAATTTTTTATCAACATCTATAATATTTCTTTTTTTATAAAACCACCACTAGGAACTTTGCAAAAAAGAACTAAGAACACTAGATCTAGTGTTCTTAGTTCTTTTATTATCTTATAATTTAATTTTAGTATTATTTTTCACAAGTATCGTTCAATAAAGCCACTAATTTTGGAAACAGTATGTTATTTTCCAAATGAATATGTTGGAAAATATCACTTTCCATCTCTATCAATTTAAAATATGATAAATCATAACTTCTACAAGCATCATCAGGAACTAGGTAATCATTAGTTATATTTCTTATTTCCTTTAGTGTGTCCCCAGCTGCAGTATGTTCTGATTCTAATTCAGATATTACTTTTACAGCTTTTATCAAATCTAAGTTTTCATTTTTTTCTAAATATCTAAAGATAGCAGGGTATTGAATAGTTTCTTCCTCAACTAAATGCTCCTCTAATTCCATCTTTACCATATGAAACAATTTATGAACTTTTGTTAATTCAGGATGATTTTCACCATGTACTCTTAAAATCTTAGTTATATAATCACTTATTTTTGGTAACTCTGACCATAAATAAGCATGATGTGTATCTAGTATATGCTCTACTAACTCACCGATTGGAACAGTATTCCAATCTTTACTCTGGTCCCTATTATCCTTTTGGACAACTTCATAAAGTTCGTTTAATTTTTTCATAATCTTATTTTCATCAAGACCTTGTGCCTCAATAACTGATTTTAATGGCTTATTACCACCACAACAAAAATCGATTTTATTTTCTTTAAAAATATCTGCCGCTTTTGGAAAAGCTACTACTATATCTCCAATATTTTGTTGGCTATCAAACTTATTCATTCTCTTCACTCTCTTTCATAACATTCTTATTTATTTTGCAAATATACAAAGCTGCTCTTTTATCTAAATTAATTACCTTTATATTCCCAAAATATTCTTTTAATTCGGTTTTAATCACTTTAATAAAATTAAAGTAATCTCCTTGCTCCAAAAATTCTACAATATTAGTTAGTATTGCATGTTTATCGTTATAGTCATAAAAAATAACATATTTTTTAGTTATTCTTTCCATTTCAGCATACATCAAATTCCTATCACAGGCCTTCAATCCATGAGCTACAAATGAAGCGATAGAAATATCAAAACTATTATCAGCAAAAGGAAGTTTATCAAGTACATTTTCTTTTATAAACTTAATATCATCGTTTTTTGTTTTTTCTACTGCAATACTCAACATCTTTTCAGCTGAATCCACACCAGTAACAATTAAGCCCTTTTTAGCTAAAACAGAACATAATGCCCCTGTCCCACACCCAATATCAATAATTTCATCATATTCTTTGAAACTAAAATCTTTTTCAATTTCATCTAATACTCTTTGATATTGCTTAACTTGGAAATCAAAAAACATTCCATAAATTGGAGCTATCTTATTAAATAGTTTACTCATAATCCCTCAATTCAACAATTTAAGATAACCTTTTATAAATATGAAATTCTGAATCTTTTTCAGTAAGTTCATTTAATAAAGGAAATATCCTAATAAAATGTTCAGAATCCTCATGTGCGTTTAATTTTGTTAAGTCTTCCCATTCTTCAATCATAGTCAGTATATGAGGTTCCTTGATATCTTGATACAATTCATACTTTATACAACCATCTTCTTTAATAGTCTCTTCAATCAGCTGATTATAAAGAGCAATTCCCTCATCGATTTTTCCTTCTTGAAAGTAATTTTTAGCTACAACTTTAATCATTTCTCTCCTTCCCTTTCTTTTACTACCATATTACTATTATATCAAAAATAATATAATACTTCTGTACCCTAAGATACTATTTAAAATCCTTTAAAATAGCATCCACTGCTAATTTACCAGTCAATATTGATACAGGTAAGCCTGAAGGACTAAAGGTCCATTGTCCTGCCTGATACACATCAGGAATAGGAGTGTTAACACTATTCCCAATTTGTTTGAACCTATTTTCAGCAGGTAAAGTATCACTCCCAAAAGCCCAACCTGTAATTGCACCTTCCAAATTATTTGTGATTCTCTCTAAGGTTAAAGGTGTAGAACACTGTATATCAATTATATTCTCATTCAATTTAGGGAAAATAGAAGAACTTAATACCTCTA
>JAGXHY010000014.1 GCA_024635925.1 Bacillota bacterium
AGAGCACCTGACTTTTAATCAGGGTGTCCCGCGTTCGAGTCGCGGATGGATCACCAGATGCGGATGTGGCGGAATTGGCAGACGCGCTAGATTTAGGCTCTAGTGAGTAAGATCGTGGGGGTTCAAGTCCCTTCATCCGCACCATGTCGCGGAAGTGGCTCAGTGGTAGAGTATCTCCTTGCCAAGGAGAGGGTCGCGGGTTCGAATCCCGTCTTCCGCTCCATAGAAAAATACCTCGAATTCCAATTCGAGGTATTTTATATTTAAAGTTGTCCAGTTAAACAAAATATTGTATAATTATTAATTAGAAAATGAAGGGAGTCAAATAATGACAAGTAAAATTATTAATCAAGAAAAAAATATAGTAACAGTAGAGATTACTGTTGAAGGTCAAGAGGTAGAAAAAGCTTATAAACAGGCATCACAAAATGTCGGTCAAAAAGTTTCTGTACCTGGATTTAGAAAAGGTAAAGTACCAGCAGATATCCTAGAAAAACATGTAGGAGAAGGCAGTATCATAGAAGAGGCGATGGACATAATGTTACCACCGGCTTATAGTCAAGCTTTGCTTGATTTAGATTTAGACCCTATTGATAGACCTAAGGTAGATATTGTTTCTTTTGATAAAAAAGGACCTGCAGTGTTTACTGTTGAAATACAAATTGTTCCTGAAGGAAAACTTGGAGATTATAGTGGTCTGAAGCTAGAAAAAAAACTTGTAGATTTAGACGAAAATTATATTGACAATGAATTAGATGCTATGAGAACTAAAACAGCAAAAATTGAAACAGTTGAGGATCCTGCTGAAAAGGGAGATACTGTTGTAATTGATTTTGAAGGATATGTAGATGATGAGAAATTTGAAGGTGGAACAGGCTCTAAGTTTTCACTAGAGTTAGGTTCAAATTCATTTATTCCAGGTTTTGAAGAACAATTAGTAGGAGTAAAAGCTGGTGAAAATAGAGATGTAAATGTTAAATTTCCAGATGAGTATCATAGTGAAGATTTAAAGGGCAAAGATAGTTTATTTAAAGTATTAGTGCATGAAGTTAAAAGAAAAAAATTATCAGAATTAAATGATGAGTTTGCTAAAGAAGTAAGTGATTTTGATACATTGGAAGAACTAAGAAGCGACGTTAAATCAAGTCTTTTAAATCAAAAACAACAACAAGCTGATAATGCCCTTAGAGCACAAGCATTAGATTTAGCCATAGAAAAACTTGAAGTAGAAATTCCAGAAATAATGATAGAAGAAAGAACAAATCAATTCTTAAAAGATATTGAAGGAGATTTGCAACAACAAGGTATGGATTTACAAAAATACTTCGAACTAACTGGCATGACAGAAGAAAAAGTTAGAGAAGAGTATAGAGCTAATGCTGAAAAGCATATAAAAAGAGATATTTTACTAGATGCTGTAGCAGTAAATGAAAAAATCGAAGTAACCTCAGATGACTTAGAAAAAGAAATAAATGCAATTTCACAAATTTATGGACAAGATAAAGCTATGCTGGATACTTATTTTCAAGCACCAGAAAATGCAAAAATGTTGTCAAAGGGTATCAAAAGAGAAAAAGCCCTTCAAATTATATTAGATAAAGCAAAAATCACAGATGCTAAAGGTGAATAATAAAAATAGGGAGGAACAAATATGTTAATACCTATGGTTGTAGAACAAACAGGTGCTGGAGAAAGGTCATTTGATATATACTCCAGGTTATTAAAAGATAGAGTTATATTTATTGGATCAGATATTGATGATAATTTAGCAAATCTAGTCATAGCACAGTTATTATTTTTAGAGGGTGAAGACTCAGACAAAGATATTAGT
This sequence comes from Bacillota bacterium, assembly GCA_024635925.1. Taxonomy (GTDB): domain Bacteria; phylum Bacillota; class TC1; order TC1; family TC1; genus WTXA01. Next base: position 1,832 of record JAGXHY010000014.1, read on the forward strand.
CTATATATTAATAGCCCCGGCGGTTCAATAACTGCCGGTATGGCTATGTATGATACAATGCAATACATTAAGCCTGATGTTTCTACTATTTGTGTAGGAATGGCTGCTAGTATGGGAGCATTTTTGCTCAGTGCAGGTACTAAAGGGAAAAGGTTTGCATTACCAAATTCAGAAATAATGATACATCAACCTTCTGGTGGGGCATCTGGACAAGCTGTAGATATTGATATTCAAGCTAAAAGAATAATGGCAATTAAAAAGAAACTAAACGAAATATTAGCTTCAAATACAGGACAAAAATTAAAAAAAATTGAGAAGGACACTGACAGAGATTATTTTATGACCTCTGTTGAAGCTAAAGAATATGGAATTATCGATGAAGTTTTCGGACAAAGAAAATAGGAGACAATATGGAAAAAAATCAAGATGATGGATTATACTGTTCATTTTGTGGAAAGCATAGAACAGAAGTAGATCAACTAGTATCTGGACCAGGCGTATTTATTTGTAATGAATGTGTAGAACTGTGTATGGAAATAGTTTCTACTAATGAAGTTGAAGAAGAAAAAGAAATAGAATTTGATTTTAAAAAGCTTCCAAAACCACAAGATATTAAAGCTTATTTGGATCAATATGTAATTAATCAAGATAGAGCAAAAAAAGTATTATCTGTAGCAGTCTATAATCATTATAAAAGGTTGTTTTCTAATCAGGATATAAATAATAATGAAATTGAATTACAAAAATCTAATATACTTTTAATTGGACCAACTGGTAGTGGTAAAACACTATTAGCACAATCATTAGCTAAATATCTGAATGTACCCTTTGCAATTGCGGATGCTACAACATTAACTGAAGCAGGTTATGTTGGAGATGACGTGGAAAATATTTTGCTGAGATTAATTCAGTCTGCTGACTATAATCTTAAGCTTGCAGAAAAAGGCATAATTTATATAGATGAAATTGATAAAATAGCCAGAAAATCTGAAAATGTTTCAATTACAAGAGATGTTTCGGGTGAAGGTGTTCAACAAGCTCTTTTGAAAATTATTGAAGGAACAGTTGCTACAGTACCTCCGCATGGTGGTAGAAAACATCCTCAACAAGATAATCTAGAAATAGATACAAAAAATATCTTATTTATAGTAGGTGGAGCTTTTAATGGATTAGAAAAAATAATTGAAAATAGAGCAGGTAAAGGCTTGTTAGGTTTTGGTAATAGTGAACAAAGTTTAAAAAAGAAAATTAAATATGCTTTAAATGATGTTCAACCTGATGATATTTTAAAATATGGATTAATACCAGAATTTATAGGAAGAGTTCCAGTTATTACAACTTTAGAACCATTAGATAAAAAAGCTTTGGTTAGAATTTTAAAAGAACCTAAAAATGCACTTTTAAAACAATTTGAATTATTATTAAAATATGATAATGTTAACTTAAAAGTTGATGAAAAAGCCATAAAAGCAATTGCAGAAGAAGCTTATAAAAGGAATACAGGGGCAAGGGGCTTACGGAGCATAATGGAACATATAATGACTGAGGTTATGTATGATATACCATCAAAGAAAAATATAAATCAATGTGAGATTACTGAAGAAGTAGTAAAACATGGTGCTAAACCAAAATTAAGTAAAAAGAAAATATCTTAAGAAATCAGCAGCAGACTACTGTTGCTTTTCTTGTAAGGAGAAGGATATATGAGTGATAAATTTGTAGAATTTTATGAAGATAATTCATTAAATTTTTTAAGTATGGATCCAATTGCAATCTTACCATTACGTGGTATGGTTATTTTTCCTAGAACAACTATACATTTAGATGTAGGAAGAGCTAAGTCAATTGAATCATTAAATATAGGCATGAATAATCAGAAAAAAATATTTTTGGTTGCCCAAAATGATACTTTAGTTGAAGATCCTTCCATTGAAAATCTATATAAAATAGGAGTCTTTGCAGAAATTAAACAAATTATGAAACTACCAACAGGAATTGTCAGAGTACTTATTGAGACTTCTGAAAGAGGAGAATTAAAAAAAATATATAAAAATAGCACTCATTTTGAAGGGAAAGTTAGTTTATTAAAAGAACCAGAAAATGACCAAGGTTTAGAAATTAAAGCCTTAAATAGACTGATTTTACACGATTTTAGTGACTTTGCTGATATGAATATTAATTTTTCAAATGATAGTATTTTAAAAATAAAAAATGTTAATAATCCTAATAGTGTAGCTGATTTAATAGTTTCTAATTTAATGGTAGACTATTCAGAAAAACAAAAAGTTTTAGAAATGAATGATTTGAAAGAAAAATTAGAGATTGTATTAGGTATGATTTCTGTAGAAAAAAATTTAATTGAGTTGGAAAAAGAAATCGGAGAAAAAGTAAAAGAGAATATTGATAAAGCACAAAAAGAGTATTATCTTCGTGAGCAAATAAAAGTTATTAAAAAAGAACTTAATGAAAAAGTTGACTATGAAGATGAAATTGACAAACTTAGAGAACGACTTAAAATAGGGGACTATCCTCAAGAAGTATATGAAAAGATAAAAAAGGAAATTGATCGCTTAGAGATTATGCATCCAAATATGACAGAAGGCTCAGTTATAAGAAATTATATTGAGTGGCTTTTAGATTTGCCTTGGAATAAAAGAACACAAGAATATATCGATATAGAAAAAGTTAAAAAGGTTCTCGATGAAGGTCATTTTGGGTTACAAGAGGTTAAAGATAGAATTATTGAATATTTAGCTGTTCAAAAATTAATAAAAGATAAAGGAAAAGCCCCAATATTGTGTTTTGTTGGACCCCCAGGAACTGGTAAAACTTCTTTAGCTAGTAGTATAGGCGAGGCCATAAATAGAAAATTCATTAGAATGTCTCTTGGTGGAGTAAGAGACGAGGCTGAAATTAGAGGACATAGAAGAACCTATGTTGGTGCTTTACCTGGAAGAATAATACAAAGTATAAAACAAGCAGGAACAAAAAATCCTATAATATTATTAGATGAAATTGATAAAATTGGTGCAGATTATAAAGGTGACCCATCTGCGGCTTTGTTAGAAGCACTAGATCCAGAGCAAAACAATTCATTTACTGATCATTTTATAGAAATGCCTTTTGATTTAAGCGAAGTTTTATTTATTACAACAGCCAATACTTTAAATACAATACCTGCTCCTTTAAGAGATAGAATGGAAATAATTAGAGTATCAAGTTATACTGAACGTGAAAAAAAGGAAATAGCAAAAAGACATTTATTTGAAAAACAAATAAAAGCTAACGGTCTTGAAGATTATAAGATTAAAATTCAAGACAATGCTTTAATGAAAATAATTAGTAATTATACCAGAGAAAGTGGTGTGAGAAATTTAGAAAGAGAAATAGGATCATTACTAAGAAAAATCTCTGTTGATATTTTAAGTAATAAGTTCAAAACTATAAATATTAATACTAAAGATGTAGTTGCTTATTTAGGTATACCTAAAATCAACGATTATGTAGCGAAAAGAAAAACCGACATTGGAATAGTAAATGGGTTAGCTGTAACATCAATAGGTGGTGAGGTATTGATTATTGAAGCAACAATATATAAAGGCAAAGGCAAATTAATGCTTACAGGTCAACTAGGTGATGTAATGAAAGAATCTGTCCAAGCAGCTATAAGTTATTTGAAATCAAAAAATATTATAAAATCAAGTTTAGAAGAATTAGAACTTGATTTACATATTCATGTTCCTGAAGGAGCTATTCCTAAAGATGGACCATCAGCAGGGATAGCTATGGGAACAGTAATAGCATCAGTTTTTCTTAAGAAAAAAATAAAAAAAGAAATAGCGATGACTGGCGAAATTACTATTAGAGGTAATGTTCTTCCTATTGGTGGTGTGAAAGAAAAAGTTCTTGCTGCATTTAAAGAAGGTATTAAAACCATTATATTACCTAAAGCAAACGAAAAGAATATTGAAGATATCCCAGAAGAAGTAAGAAAAAAAATAGTTATTATACTAGTTGAGAACCTCGATGAAGTTCTAGAAAAGGCATTGGTATAAAATGTTAATTAAACAAGCTGAATTTTTTACAACAGTAGTAGCAAAAGATCAATATCCAACAGAAGGAATTAAAGAAATTGCCTTCGTTGGAAGGTCAAATGTGGGTAAATCATCACTAATTAATCTTTTAACAAATAATAAAAAACTTGCTAAAACAAGTGGAAATCCAGGGAAAACAAGAACAATTAACTACTTTTTAATTAATAATAGTTTTTATTTTGTAGATTTGCCAGGATATGGATATGCTAAGGTTCCTAAAGATTTACAAGCAAGTTGGGGTAGAATGATGGAACAATATTTGATTGATAGAGATGAACTAAAATTAATTATTGTTCTAGTTGATATACGTCATAAGCCTTCTAAAGGTGATGAAAATATGATTGAATTTATTAAGCACTATGATATTCCTTTTTTAGTTGCTGTTACCAAAGCAGATAAAATAAGCAGAGGACAACGAGCAAAGTATTTAAAAGTAATAAAAGGATCATTAGGTATTGATAATAATGCAATGGTTACTTGTTCAACTTTAGATAGAACAGGTATTGAAGATTTACTTGATAAGATGGATGAGTACTTAGAAGAGGTTGATGTCGATAATGGATAAAATGCCAATTTATGATGCTTTAATAAAGTATGTAAAATCTAATAATGTACATTTTGATGTTCCTGGACATAAAAGAAACCCTAAAACTGAACTTATGAGTAAATTTTTTAATCATAAGTTAATTGATTTAGATGTAAGTTCTGCCAAACCATTAGACATGATAGGCACTCCAACAACTGTAATTAAAGAAGCATCACAATTGATGGCTAAAGCTTTTTTATCAGAAGATGCCTTTTTAATGGTAAATGGGACAACAGCTGGTGTTCAAAATATGATTATGTCCGTCCTAAAACCAGGAGATAAAATTATTTTGCCTCGAAATGTTCATAAATCTGCTATAAATGCTTTAATTTTATCTGGAGCTATGCCAATCTATATTGAACCTATAATTGACGACCAACTTGGTATAGCTCACGGTGTTACATTTAATAGTGTCAAAGAGGCAATATATAATAATTTAGATGCAAAAGCTGTTCTTATAATTAATCCTACATATTATGGAGCTACAAGTGATTTAAAAGAAATAATATCATTGACTAAACAACATAATATGATTTTTTTATGTGATGAAGCACATGGATCACACTTTTATTTTAATGATAAGTTGCCAATTGGAGCTATGTCTATTGGTGCAGATATGTCTGCAGTTAGTTTGCACAAAACAGGAGGGTCTTTAACTCAAAGTTCGGTATTACTTGCTCATAGAAAGCACATTAATACACATATAATTCAAAGAACAATTGAATTAACCCAAACTACTAGCCCATCATATCTATTATTAGCTAGTTTAGATGTTGCAAGAGAAGTTCTAGTTTTAAGTGGTAAAGAATTATTAGATGAAGCAATAGAATTAAGTGAATATGCTAGAGAAAAAATAAATGCTATTGGAGATTATTATGTATTAGGAAAAGAACTAGTCGGACTTCCAGGGATATATGATTTAGATTTAACAAAATTATCAATTAAAGTCTCTGATATTGGTTTAACTGGAATTGAAGTTTATGATATATTAAGAGATAATTATAAAATTCAAGTTGAATTAGGAGACATACATACAATAATGGCAATAGTTAGTATCGGTGACACGAAAAATAACATGGATAAACTAATTGAAGCTTTGTTGGATATAAAGAAAAGATATAAAAAAAATAAAATAATAAAAACTGATTTTTTATGGAGTAGACCTCAAATGATTGTAACTCCTAGAGAAGCATATTATGCTAATAAGAAGCCTGTTAAATTATCAGAATCAATTGGGGAGATTGCAGGTGAATCAGTTATGGCTTATCCTCCAGGTATTCCTATAGTTGCTCCTGGAGAAAAAATAACAATAGATGTAGTTCAATATATTAATTTTTTACAAAAACAAGATTGCGTACTAACTGGAACAGATGATCCAAAATTGGAAACTATATTGATATTAGGGAGTTAAAATTTAATGCAAACTATTGATAGTACATTCATGTCTTTTAATAAAAGTTACCATAAATCTAAAATTGTTTATTTTGGTTGTCCTTTTGATGGCACTGCTTCATTTAAAAAAGGTGCAGTCTTTGGACCTGAGGAAATAAGACAAGCTTCATATGGATTAGAAACCTACAGTCCTTATTTGAAAATGGATTTAGAAGATGATACAAAGATAATAGATGTTGGTGATTTAAGCCTACAGGTTAAATCAATAGATGAAGTCTTAACAGAAATAAAAATATTTACACAAAAAATATTAAAAGACGACAAAGTTCCTTTTATGGTTGGAGGAGAACACCTAGTAACATTGCCAATAGTTAAGGCTACCTTTTTAAAATATCCTGATTTATACATAATTCATTTAGACGCCCATATGGACCTGAGAAATGATTATGAAGATGCTAAATTTTCACATGCTACAGTTATGAGAAGAATATATGATTTTCTAGGACCTAAACGTATATATCAGTTTGGTATAAGATCAGGAACTAAAGAAGAATTTGATTTTGCTGATAAACATTGTGTTACGAGTCTTTTTAACCTAGATAAAATGTCTGATTTAAATTCTTCAATAGGAGATAAACCAGTTTATGTCACAATAGATTTAGATGTTCTTGACCCTAGCATATTTTCTGGCACAGGAACCCAAGAACCTGGAGGTATAACTTTCAATGAAATAATTGAAGGTTTAAAATGCTTAAGTGGCTTAAACATAGTTGGGGCAGATGTAGTAGAATTATCACCATTTCTTGATACAAGTGGTGTTTCAACAGCATGCGCATGTAAAGTGATTAGAGAACTTGCTCTGATTATATCTGATAATTTAAGGGGGAAATTAAATGGCTAAAAAAATGAAGTTATATGGTTTTAATAATTTAACAAAAACTTTGAGCTTCAATATTTTTGATATTTGCTATACTCGAGACAATGAAGAGCAATGTGCTTATAAAGCTTATATTGATGAGCAATTCAATGCAGAACGTATAACTAAAATATTAAAAAATGTTACTGAGATAATAGGGGCATATGTGCTTAATATTGCTAGACAAGATTATGATCCTGAAGGAGCTAGTGTTACTATTATGATTTCAGAAGAAAAAGTTCCAAAAAAATTATTAGATCTTTCATGTAACAATGGTATAATTCCAAGTACTGACATAGTAGCTCATCTTAACAAGAGTCATGTAACTGCTCATACCTATCCTGAAAGTCATCCTAGAAAAGGGGTTTCCTCTTTTAGAGCAGATATTGATGTGTCAACCTGTGGGACTATTTCACCTCTAAAAGGTCTTAAATACTTAATTGAAAGTTTCGATTCTGATATTATTAGCATAGATTATAGAGTAAGAGGTTTTACTAGGGATTTAAATGGTAAAAAATTCTATATTGATCATAAGATTGCTTCAATACAAGACTTTATACCTAAAGAAATTAAAGATGATTATGAAATGATTGATGTTAATGTTTATCAAGAAAATATATTTCATACTAAAATGGTTTTAAAAAATTTTGTTTTAGATGAATATCTATTTGATATAACTGAAAATGATTTAGAGTTAAAAGAAAAAAATAAAATTATTAAAGAAATTAAGAAAGAAATGTCTGAAATATTTTATAGTAAAAACTACTAGGAGGCTATTATGGATTTATGGTACACAGAAAATCATACTGATGATGCAAAATTTTCAATAAAGATAAAAGAACAAATTTATCATGATAAAAGTCCTTTCCAAGATATTGATTTCTTTACTTCAGATGAGTTTGGAATATTTTTTACTCTTGATGGTCTTATGATGGTAACAGAAAAAGATGAATTTATTTATCATGATATGATAAGTCACGTTCCTATGGCAGTAAATCCTAATATTAAAAATGTATTAGTGATTGGTGGAGGGGATGGTGGCACAGTTAGAGAACTTTCAAGATACAAAAATATTGAAAATATAGATATGGTTGAGATTGATGAAATGGTTGTTCGAGCTTGTATTAAGTATTTACCATTAACATCATCAAAACTTGATGATCCAAGAGTAAATTTATTTTATGAAGATGGAGTAGCTTTTATAGAAAAGAAGAAAAATGAATATGATTTGATAATAATAGACTCTACCGACCCTATTGGACCAGGAGAAGGTCTATTTACTAAGAGTTTTTATGAAAATTGTTATTTAGCCTTAAAAGATGAAGGTATACTTATAAATCAACATGAAAGTCCTTATTATGATCGAGATAAAAAAAATATGAATCGAGCTCATAAAAGAATAAAAGAAACATTCGAGATAGCCGAAGTTTATCAATTTCATATGCCAACTTATCCATCTGGTCACTGGTTGTTTGGTTTTGCATCAAAAAAATTTCATCCAGTAAATGATTTAAATGAAACAGCTTGGAACTTAAATGAGCTTGAAACAAAATACTATAACTTAGAACTACATAAAGGTGCTTTTTACCTACCAACTTATGTAAAGCAAGCTCTAGATGAATAATTGAGTATTAATACTTGTCTTCATTTTATAGTAGTTTAATGATATAATTAATAATAGTTTTTTAAAGGAGGAAATATAATGTCAAAAAAATTCGTATATATGTTTAGCGAAGGAAATGCGTCTATGAAAAATCTTTTAGGAGGTAAAGGTGCAAACTTAGCTGAGATGACATTGTTGGGAATGCCAATTCCACAAGGGTTTATAGTTTCAACTGAAGCTTGTAATGATTATTATGCAAAAGCAAGAGTAATAGATGCTGAGATAATAAAACAGATTGATAAAGGAATTGTAGATTTAGAAAAAATAACTGGTAAAAAATTTGGTGATGAACAAAACCCATTATTGGTTTCTGTGCGTTCTGGTGCTAGGGCATCCATGCCAGGTATGATGGATACTGTTCTTAATTTAGGTATGAATGATTTATCTGTGGAAGCTTTGGCTATAAAATCTAATAATCCTAAGTTTGCTTATGATTCCTACAGAAGATTTATTCAAATGTTCTCTGATGTAGTTAAGGGTATTGAAAAATCTCACTTTGAAAGAATATTAGACAAAATCAAAGAATCAAAAGGAGTTACAGCTGATATGGATTTAACAGTTGATGACTTTAAAGAAGTTTTAGCTACTTTTAAAAATATTTATAAGGACGAAATAGGTGAAGAATTTCCTCAAGATCCAAGAACACAACTTTTAGAGTCTATAACAGCTGTTTTTAGTTCTTGGAATAATCATAGAGCAAATGTTTATAGAAGAATGCACGATATTCCAAGTTCTTGGGGTACTGCTGTAAACGTACAAATGATGGTTTTTGGTAATTTAGGAGATACTTCTGGTACTGGTGTAGCTTTCACAAGAAATCCAGCAACTGGTGAAAGTAAAATATATGGTGAATATCTTATAAATGCACAAGGAGAAGATGTTGTAGCAGGTATAAGAACACCGAAAACAATTTCAACACTACAAGATGATATGCCAGTGGTTTATGAAGAATTCATTTCTATTGCCAATAAGTTAGAAAAACATTACAAAGATATGCAAGATATGGAATTTACCATTGAAGATAAAAAATTATACATACTCCAAACAAGAAATGGCAAAAGAACAGCTCCTGCTGCTTTAAGAATAGCCGTTGAACTTGTTGAAGAAAAAATGATAACAGAAGAAGAGGCTATAATGAAAGTTGATCCTAAACAGTTAGATCAACTACTACATCCTGCCTTTGACGAAAAATCATTAGCTGATGCAAAAATAGTTGCCAAAGGCCTGCCTGCTTCACCTGGTGCTGCTACTGGGAAAATTTATTTCTCTGCAGAAGATGCTAAAATTGCAAAAGAGCAAAGAAATGAAATTGTTATTTTAGTTAGACTGGAAACATCTCCAGAAGATATTGAAGGAATGGTAGCTTCTAATGGTATTTTGACAGTTAGAGGTGGTATGACATCTCACGCTGCAGTTGTAGCTAGAGGCATGGGTAAATGCTGTGTTGCTGGGTGCGGAGATATTAAAATAGACGAAGTGAAAAAAACTTTAACAGCAGATGGCAAAGTTTATAAAGAAGGCGAATATATTTCATTAAATGGAACTACAGGAAATGTGTATGGTGAAAAAATTAAAACCGTAGAGCCTGAAATTTCAGGACATTTTGCAATTTTAATGAGTTGGGCTGATAAGGTTAGAACTTTAAATATAAGAACAAATGCAGATACCCCTAAAGATGCAAGCAGAGCTGTTGAGTTCGGTGCTGAAGGTATAGGTCTTACTAGAACAGAGCATATGTTTTTCAACGAAGATAGAATTTTTCAAATGAGAAAAATGATTTTATCTAGTTCTGAAGCTGAGAGAAGAGATGCTCTAGAAAAATTACTTCCTATGCAAAGAGAAGATTTTATTGGAATATATGAAGCTATGGAAGAAAGACCAGTCACTATTAGACTTCTAGATCCTCCTCTTCATGAGTTTTTACCTAATGAAAGTGACTCTAAAGTTGCCTTATCTAAAGATATGGGAATTTCACTGGATACATTAGAAGAAAAAATTGAATCTTTACATGAATTCAATCCAATGATGGGGCATAGAGGTTGTAGGCTAGCAGTTACTTTCCCTGAAATTGCTGAAATGCAAACAAAGGCAATAATTGAAGCTGCACTATATGTAACAAAAGAAAAAGGTTTTAAAATTAAACCTGAAATTATGATTCCTTTAGCTGGTGATGAAAAAGAATTCAAATATGTTAAAGATATAGTTGTTAGAATTGCTGATAAAATTATTAATGATTCTGAAACAAAAATTGAATATTTAGTCGGAACAATGATTGAGATTCCAAGAGCTGCTTTAACAGCAGATAAAATTGCCCAAGAAGCTGAATTCTTCTCATTTGGAACAAATGACTTAACACAGATGACATTTGGATTTTCTAGAGATGATGCAGGTAATTTCTTGGATGACTATTATGATAAAAAAATATATGAATCTGATCCTTTTGCCAGATTAGATCAAGAAGGTGTTGGCCAATTAATAAAAATGGCTGTTGAAAAAGGTAAAACAACTAGACCTGATATTAAATTAGGTATATGTGGAGAACATGGAGGAGATCCATCTTCTATTGATTTCTGCTACAGAGTTGGTCTTCATTATGTAAGTTGCTCACCTTTTAGAGTGCCAATTGCTAGATTAGCAGCGGCTCAATCTGTATTAATAAATAAATAACACTGATAAGTAGTAAATTATAAATTCTTGTTGTTTCTATAACGAAACAACAAGAATTTAATTTTTTACAATTCAAATAAATTAAATATATTTATAAAAACCTATAACTATTATTGACTACCAAATACTAAAAGCATATAATTATAATTGTTTTAATAAAATACAGGAGGAACACAATGAGTAAAAAGTATAACGCCTATGATCAAATGCTTGCAACTTTAGATAAAGCGGCAGCTATAGTAAATATTCCTGATAGCGAATACAACTTTTTAAAATATCCAGAAAGAGAATTGAAAGTTGCTTTACCAGTAAGAATGGATGATGGCTCAGTAAAGGTTTTTGAAGGCTATAGAATTCAGCATTCTAGTTTGCGTGGACCTTGTAAAGGTGGTATTAGATATCACCAAGATGTAGACCAAAACGAAGTTAAAGCATTGGCAGCATGGATGTCATTAAAATGTGCAGTGGTAAATATTCCTTATGGTGGAGCAAAGGGTGGCATAACAGTCGATCCTACCCAACTTTCTATAAGAGAATTAAAGAACTTAACAAGAAGATTTACTGCAGCTATTTTGCCATTGATTGGACCAAATAGTGATATTCCGGCTCCAGATGTTAACACTAATGCACAAACAATGGCCTGGATTATGGATACCTATAGTATGTTTCAAGGCCATGCAGTTCCTGGAGTAGTAACAGGTAAACCTCTTGATATTGGCGGTTCACTTGGTCGTCCTGAAGCAACTGGTAGGGGTGTTATGTTTTCTACTAGAGAAATATTAAAAAAATTAGGTAAAACTTTAAAAGATACAACAATTGCTGTTCAAGGTTATGGTAATGTTGGTAGAGTTGGAACTACACTTTTGTATGAAGAAGGTTGTAAAATTCTTGCAGTTGGTGATGTTTCTTGTTCAATTAGAAACATGAATGGTCTTAATATTCCAGAATTAAATGATTATGTTGCTATCCATGGTCTAATTAAAGGGTATGAGTCACCAGGAGTAGAATATATTTCTCATGAAGAACTATTACTTACAGACTGTGAAATATTGATACCTGCAGCTTTAGAAAATCAAATAACAGATAAAGTTGCTGCCAAGATTAAAGCTAAAATTATTGTTGAAGGTGCCAATGGGCCAACAACATCAGAAGCTGATAAGGTCTTAATTGAAAGAGGAATTATTGTTATTCCTGATATCTTAGCTAATGCTGGTGGGGTTGTAGTTTCATATTTTGAGTGGGCTCAAAATATACAATCACTAATGTGGAATGAAGATGATATTAATAATAAACTTGAAACTATAATGGTTAGAAGTTTTCAAGAAGTTTGGGATACTAAATATCAATATAAAACTGATATGAGAACTGCAGCTTTTATTGTTGCAATGAGACGCCTCGTAGAAGCAAGAAAAATTCGTGGAATATTCCCATAAACCGTAAAAGTGCTAATAGCCCATAGTAATCTATGGGCTATTTTTATAAAGGAGAATAATGAAAGTTAAATTATTTGATTATGAACTGCCAGAAAATTTAATAGCTCAAAAACCAGTTACACCTAGAGACAGTTCAAGATTGATTATTATAGATCCTGTAGAAAAAACTACAGAAGATAAAATATTTTATCAGATTATAGATTATCTATTTCCTGGTGATGTTTTAGTAGTAAACAATAGTAAAGTAATACCTGCTAGATTATTTGGTATAAAATCATCTGGAGCTAGAATAGAATTACTCCTTTTAAAGAGACTAGAAATTAATATATGGGAATGCTTAGCTAAACCAGGAAAGAAAGTTAAAGTTGGAGATAGAGTAAAATTTTCTGATAAGCTTAGGGGCACATGTCTTGAAATAACTAGTGAAGGTAGTAGAATTATGCAATTTTACCATGAAGGTATTTTTGAAGAAATTTTAGATGAATTAGGAGAAATGCCTTTACCACCATATATTTTGAGTAAATTACCAAAAGAAGAAAAAGATAGATATCAGACCGTTTATCATAAAGCTGGAGAATCAGCAGCTGCACCAACCGCGGGACTTCATTTTACTAATGAATTATTAAAAAAAATTACTGAAAAAGGTGTTATCCTAACTTCAGTAATGCTAAATGTTGGACTTGGTACATTTAGACCAGTCCAAGTTGAAGATACTGATAAACACAAAATGCATGAAGAATATTATGAAATCACAAATGAAACTGCAAATATTTTAAAAACAGCTATGGAAGAAAAAAGACGTATAGTAGCTGTTGGTACAACCACTATACGAGTATTAGAAAGTGTTTATCAAAAATATAATGAAGTGATTGCGACAAAAGAGTGGACAAATATTTTTATTAAACCAGGATATACATTTAATGTAGTTGATAGTCTTATAACAAATTTTCACTTACCACAATCTACATTGATTATGTTAATTTCTGCAATGATGGACCGAGAGTTTACTTTGAAATTATATAAAGAAGCAGTGGAAAAAAAATACAGGTTTTTTAGTTTTGGGGATGCAATGTTTATAACAAGGAGAAAAGATGCTGGAATATAAGTTATTAAAAAAATCAAAAAAAAGCAATGCTAGAAGAGGTGAAATCACTACAAGTCACGGTAAAATTCAAACACCAATTTTTATGCCTGTTGGGACAGCTGCAACGGTTAAAACTATGTTGCCTAGAGAATTAGAAGAAATTGGTTCTCAAATTATCTTAAGTAATACTTATCATTTATATTTACGACCAGGTCATGAATTAATAAAAAAAGCTGGTGGATTACATAAATTTATGAATTGGGAAAAGCCAATATTAACAGATAGTGGAGGCTTTCAAGTTTTTAGTTTAAATAATTTAAATAAAATTTCTGACGAAGGTGTCGAATTTTCATCACATATTGATGGATCTAAACACTTTTTTTCTCCTGAGAAATCAATGGAAGTCCAGATGGCACTAGGATCTGATATTGCTATGGCCTTTGATGAGTGTGCTCCTTATGGAGCTGACTATAACTATACAATTAGCGCTTTAGAGAGAACCTCAAAATGGGCTTTAAAGTCTAAAAATTATCACAATCATGAATATCAATCTTTATTTGGTATTGTTCAAGGTGGTATGTTCAAAGAACTAAGAAAAAGAAGTGCTGAAGAAATAATTGCGCTTGATTTTCCTGGGTATGCGATTGGTGGGTTAAGTGTAGGTGAACCTTCAGAAATGATGCTTGAACTTCAAGAATATACAGCACCGTTATTACCAGATAACAAACCTCGTTATGTAATGGGAGTTGGTACACCGAACTACTTGATAGAAGGAGTGCGAGCTGGAATAGATATGTTTGATTGTGTTTTACCTACTAGATTAGGTAGAAATGGAGGAGTATTAAGTCATAATGGATATTTCTCTATTCGAAAAGCACAATATACTGATGATTTTACTCCGCTTGACAATGAATGTGATTGTTATACTTGTAAGAATTTTTCGAGAAGCTATATTAGACATTTAATTAAAGCAAATGAAATAAGTGGCTTTAGACTAATAACTGAACATAACTTGTATTTTTTACTTACTTTAATGAAAAAAATAAGAAATTCTATAGATAATGATGACTTTGAAGATTTTGCAACTAGATTTTTAAATAAATATTATTCTGAAAGTATTTAAAAATTTTCTATAAAGTGTTAACATTATATAGATAGGAAAGAGGTGTATTATGAGTAGTAGTTTGACTGAAATGCTATATTTTTTGGTTCCATTAGGATTAATATTTTATTTTTTAATTTTAAAACCACAAAAGAAGCAAAAAACAGAAAAAATCTTAACAATGAAAAATTTAAAAGTTGGAGATAAAGTAATTATATACAGTGGTTTGCATGGAACTGTAGCAAAAGTACCAGAAGATGAAGATTCATTTTCAATGGAAATTTCTGACAAAGTATTTGTTATTGTTGAAAAAGAAGCAATCTTTAAAAACTTAAGCCAAATGGAAAGAGTTTCTAAAGAAAAAAACAAGTTAGAATCAGAGAAAAAAGCAGCTAAAGACGCAAAAAAGAATAAATAAAAAAGCCCCCTTTTTATAGGGGTTTTTTTATGTAGCTATTTCCTTTTATTATAGGGCTCTTTTTAGTATAATAAAAGAGTACGTTAATACATTTAAGGGGAAATATAATGAGTATTTCAATAGAAGAAATAATTAATCAGATGAAAGAATATATTCCTAATCTGAAAGAAGATAAAATCAGGGAAGCTTACAAGCTTGCTGCAGAGTCTCATCATGGTCAATTTAGAAAATCAGGAGAAGAATATATTATTCATCCTCTTCATGTTGCGGCAATTCTCACACCAATGCAAATGGATGAAGCAACCATAATTTGTGCTTTATTACATGATGTGGTCGAGGATGTTGAAACAATTTCAATTGAGATGATTGAAGAAAAGTTTGGTAATGAAGTAGCTTATATTGTAGATGGTTTAACTAAACTTAAAAAAATCAGTTCAATTAAAAGTAATAATTTACAAGTAGAAAATCTTATGAAGATGTTTTTAACGACTTCAAAAGATATTAGAGTATTATTAATTAAAATAGCTGACAGACTTCATAATATGAGAACATTAAAATATATGAAAAGAGATAGACAATTATCAATTGCAAAAGAAACCTTGGAAATCTATGCACCTGTAGCTCATAGATTAGGTGCCTTTCAAATTAAATGGGAATTAGAAGATTTATCATTTAAATACATGGAACCTGAGAAATATAACAAACTAGTAGAACAAATATCTAAGAAAAGAAAAGAAAGAGAAGCAGATGTTGAATCTATTATTAAAAAAATAGATAATAAACTTGAAGAACTAAAAATAACGGCTGATGTTACTGGAAGAACAAAACATTTTTATAGTATTTATAATAAAATGATCAAAAAGAACCAAGAAATCGATGAAATTTTTGACTTAACAGCAGTAAGGATAATAGTTGAAACTATTCAAGATTGTTATAGTGCTTTAGGTGTTATTCATATGATATTCACACCTATTCCAAATCGATTTAAAGATTATATTGCTATGCCAAAACCTAATATGTATCAATCTATTCATACAACAGTTCTTGGTCCTAATACAGATCCCTTTGAAGTACAAATTAGAACTATAGAAATGCATAAAACAGCTGAGTATGGAATAGCAGCACATTGGAAGTACAAAGAAGGGGGCAAATTCTCTTATAAAGAATTTCAAAAAGAAAGCTCCTTCATAGAACAGATTAGGGAAATACAATCTGATTCCCAGGGTAGTGCTACAGATTTTATTGATTCCTTAAAAGCTGATTTATTTACTGATAGAATATATGTCTTTACACCAAAGGGTGATGTAATAGAGTTGAAAAATGGTTCAACGCCTTTAGATTTTGCTTTTAGAGTACATTCTGATGTAGGTTTACGTTTTGCTGGGGCAAGGGTAAACAATCATATTGTACCTATTCAATATAAGTTGCAAACTGGTGATATTCTAGAAATAATGACAAATAAAAATGCAAAACCAAGTTTAGATTGGTTAAAAATTGTAGCAACAAAACATGCACAGAATAAAATCAGAAATTGGTTTAAAAATCAGAATAGAGATAGTAAAATTGAAAAAGGAAAAGAAAGCTTTGATAAAGAGAGTAAAAAAGAGTCAATTGATAGCGGTCATTTAGATCAAATTTATTTAGAAAAACTATATAAATCTTATGGTATGCATAGTATGGAAGACCTTTATGCGGCTATTGGTGATGGTGCTTTTCAAGTAAGAAATATATTGCGGAAATTAAGAGAGTTAGTTGGACACCAACTTAGTAATGACAATACTGACAAAATGATGGTCAAACCTTGGGAAGGTTATGGAAAAGGAACTCATGGGATACGTGTTCAAGGATTTGATAACGTAGATATTCATATTTCAAAATGTTGTAATCCTTTACCTGATGATGAAGTCTCAGGATATATAAATAGGGGAAAAGGCATTTCTGTACATAGAACTGATTGTCCAAATTTTTTATATTTAAAACGAAAAGAGCCTTATAGAATAGTAAATGTTATTTGGGAAAAAAAAGAGGTTAAAAACTTAACAGCAAATCTTGAAATAACAACATCTGATAAAAAAGGTATTACACCTTTTATGATTAATAAATTTCATGAACTAAATGCAGATGTTTTGGAGATTAACTCAAAAGTAGCAAAAGGGTTAGTTACAATGAAGGTTAAAATAGGAATCAACAGTTCAAATCATTTAGAAGATATTTTTTATTCATTAAATAAAGAAGCAGACGTAATAGAAATTAATAGAATTATTTTAAAAGGGAAAATAAAAAATGAAAGTATTAATTCAGAGATCAAAAAATAGCAATGTTAAAATTAGTAATGAAATAGTTGGAGAAATTACTAAAGGAATTGTGGTATTTTTAGGTGTAGGTAAAAATGATACAACTAAAGATATTGATTATTTAGTAAATAAAATTATAAATCTGAGAATTTTTGAAGATAACGAAGGCAAAATGAATAATAGTTTAAATGATATTGGAGGAGAAGTTCTATTAGTATCTCAATTTACTTTATATGCTGATACAAAAAAAGGAAGAAGACCTAGTTTTATTCACGCTAGCGCACCAGAAAAGGCAAAAGAATTCTATGAATTATTTAAAAAAAAGATGATTCAGCAAGGAGTTGTTGTTCAAACTGGAGTATTTCAAGCAGATATGGAAGTAAACATAGTTAATGATGGTCCTGTAACCATTATTATTGATACTGAAAATTATAAGTAGGAGGATAAATGAAATATATTAAATTAATAAATGGTCCGATAGAAGAAAATTCATTTATTGTATGGAATGAAAATTTCCATGAAGGAGCAATTATTGATCCTGGATTTATTGAACTAGAAGATTTAGAAAAATATTTAAAAGAGTTTAATATAAATATTAAGTACATTATTAATACTCATGGTCATTGGGATCATATAAAAAATAATAAATTATTAAAAAATGCTTATGGAGCAAAACTTTTAATTCATGAAAATGATGAAGAATATTTATATAATCCACAATTAAATTTAAGTTATTATTATGAGAAGGAGATTGAGCCAACGAAAGCTGATCAGTTATTGAAAGAAGATGATGAAATTATGTTAGGCGATGAAATTTTAAAAGTTATGCATACACCAGGACATACTATGGGTTCGATTATTTTATATAATGATAAATTAGCTTTTACTGGTGACACATTATTTTTTGGATCAATAGGTAGATGTGATTTGCCAAATAGTGATAAAGAAATTATGATAAAAAGTATTGAGAAAATTAAAAATATTCTTCCTAAAGAGGCTTTAATATTACCTGGTCATGGTAATATGGAATCAAAATTTTCAGAGCAATTAAAAAGTAATCCATTTTTAACAGGTAAGATGAAACCAAAATAGAAAGAGGTTTGTTATGGCAATAAAAGGGCCAAAAGGCACACATGATATTATATTTAATGAAATCAATAAATGGCACATAGTTGAATCAAAATTAACTGAATTAATGCAGTTGTATGATTATAATGAAATAAGGACGCCAATTTTTGAGTCTACAGAATTATTCCTTAGAGGAGTAGGGGATACAACAGATATTGTTGACAAAGAAATGTACACATTTTTAGACAAGGGTAATAGAAGTATCACATTAAGGCCAGAAGGTACAGCTTCTGTTGCTAGAGCATTTATTGAACATAGCGGTTTTAATGAAGTTCTACCTAGTAAATTTTACTACATAGGTCCAATGTTTAGGTATTCAAGACCTCAAACTGGAAGATATAGACAATTTCACCAATTTGGAATAGAAGTTATAGGCTCTATCAATCCTTACTTAGATGGTGAAATATTGGAACTAATGATGAATATTTTTATATCTTTAGGAATAAAAAATTTAAAATTAGAAATTAATAGTGTAGGTTGCCCTAGTTGTAGACCACTTCATAAAGAAAAATTAAAAAATTATCTAAAGAAAAACTACAGTGATTTATGTCCAACTTGCCAAGGAAGATATGAAAAGAATCCACTTAGAATTTTTGATTGCAAAAACCTTCAATGTCAAGAAATAATTAATAACGGACCTCTTATAACCGATAATCTATGTGAAGAATGTGATGATCATTTTAAGAAAGTTAAATACTATCTTGAAATGACAAATGTAGAGTATTTAATAAATAAGAAGATGGTTAGAGGTTTAGATTATTATACTAAAACAGCATTTGAAATTACTGCAGGAAAAGAAGGAGCACAAAGTTCTTTAGGTGGTGGTGGTCGCTATGATGGTTTAATAGAAGAACTTGGTGGACCTAATCTACCAGGAATTGGCTTTGCGATAGGACTAGAACGAGTTGTTTTAACTATGGAAGAGCAAGGTTTATTCGATAAATTAGATAACAAACATGACAAAGTTTATGTGGCTAATGTTAGTGAAAATAATATTAATACAACTATTAAATTAGTACAAGAGTTAAGAAAAAACGGAGTTGTAGCTATCAACGATATTATGTCCAGGAAATTAAAAAATCAATTTAAATATGCAAATAAAATAAATGCAGATTATGTGATTATCATAGGTGATGATGAAATTGTAAATCATATTTATCCTTTAAAAAATATGAATACTGGTGAGCAAATTTATTGTAGTCTTGATGAATTAATTAAGATTTTGAGAGGAGTTTAGAGATGAGTTTTGAAAATAGAAAACCTTGTGGACTTTTAAATGAAAATAATTTAACTGAAAAAATTCATGTTTCAGGTTGGGTAAACAGAAGAAGGGATCATGGAGGACTAATATTTATTGACTTAAGAGATAGAAGTGGATTATTACAAATAGTTTTTGATGAGAATTTTACTGACTTTGAAACGGTTGAAAAATTAAGAAATGAGTTTGTGATTGAAGTAGAAGGAACTATAAGAAAAAGATCACAAGAGGCAATAAATCCAAAATTACCAACGGGAATGATTGAATTAGTTGGAGAAAAAATCACAATATTAAATTCTTCTAAAACACCAGTTTTTGATATTAATGATACTTCAAATGTTGATGAAAACGTTAGATTAAAATATAGGTATTTAGATTTAAGAAGTAAAGAAATGCAAGATAACCTAAAACTTCGTCATAAGGTAACTATTTCAATGAGAAAATTTTTAGATGATAGAGATTTTTGGGAAATTGAAACGCCAATGTTAGGGAAAAGCACACCTGAAGGAGCCAGAGATTATTTAGTGCCAAGTAGAGTTAATCCAGGTATGTTTTTTGCTTTACCTCAATCACCACAAATATATAAACAATTGCTTATGGTCGCAGGAACAGAAAAGTATTTTCAGATTGCTAGATGTTTTAGAGATGAAGACTTAAGAGCAGATAGACAACCTGAATTCACACAGTTAGATATGGAAATGTCTTTTGTGGAAAGAAATGAAGTCATTGGTTTAATTGACAGAATGGTTGGTTATATTTTTAAAGAATCTTTAGATATAACATTACCAAGCATTTTCCCTCATATTACTTATCAAGAAGCTATGGATAAATATGGTTCAGATAGGCCAGACTTGAGGTTTGAATTACCACTTATTAATATTGGTTCTATAGTAAAAGATACTGAATTTAAAGTGTTTAAATCGATTTTGAATAAAGGTGGGATGATTAAAGGTATTAATGGTAAAAATTGTGCAAATGTTTTGTCTAGAAGAGAAATTGATGGCTTAACAAATTTTGTTTCACAATTTGGTGCTAAAGGATTAGCTTGGATTGCAATTAAAGAAGATGGTATTAGTTCAACAATTGCAAAGTTCCTTTCAGAAGAGGAACTGAGTAATATTGTAAGTGCAATGGATGGACAAGTTGGTGATTTATTAATGTTTGTAGCTGATAGTAAAGAAGTGACAAACAGCTCTCTAGGAGCCTTAAGAATTGAATTAGCAAAAAGACTTAACCTGATAGATGAAAATGAATTAAACTTTGTTTGGGTAGTAGATTTCCCTTTATTTGAATATGATAAAGATGAAAAGAGGTATGTAGCCATACACCATATGTTTACTGCACCTAGGACAGATGATTTGGACAAACTTGAATCTAATCCTTTA
Source organism: Bacillota bacterium (assembly GCA_024635925.1). GTDB lineage: Bacteria > Bacillota > TC1 > TC1 > TC1 > WTXA01. The sequence continues at coordinate 23,252 of JAGXHY010000014.1, forward strand.
GAAGTCAGAGCTCAAGCCTATGATTTAGTTTTAAATGGGACAGAACTTGGTGGTGGAAGTATAAGAATTCATAATCCACAAATGCAAAAGAAAATATTTGATTTAATTGGATTTAGTGATAAAGAAGCGGAAGAACAATTTGGCTTCCTCCTTGATGCATTTTCATATGGTGCTCCTCCACATGGAGGTATTGCTTTTGGATTAGATCGTATTGTGATGTTAATGCAAAAATGCAGTAGTATTAGAGATGTTATTGCCTTCCCTAAAACACAAAGTGCTGCAGACTTAATGATGGGTGCTCCATCACTTGTTGCTGAAAAACAAATGAAAGAATTATATATTAAAACAACAAATATAAAGGATAATAAAAAATAAAATGGATTTATTCGATCAAAATTTTAATGAGATGGAAAAAAGAAATGCGCCTTTAGCTGAGAGAATGAGGCCAATAAAAATAGAAGATATTATTGGACAAGAACACCTGTTAAAGAAGAGTAAACCCTTATATGAGGCAATTACAAAAGATATGATTCCTTCTATGATTTTATATGGCCCTCCAGGATCAGGAAAAACAACTATAGCTAGGGTAATTGCTAATGTATCTATTTCTAATTTTATTTCAATTAATGCTGTTATTGATGGTATACCTAAAATAAAAGAAGTGATTGAAGAGGCTAAAAATAATTTAAAGTTATATTCAAAGAGAACTATTTTATTTATTGATGAAATTCATAGATTTAACAAGAATCAACAAGATGCTTTATTGCCATTTTTAGAAAGTGGATTAATTATTTTAATAGGAGCTACCACTGAAAACCCATTTGTAGAGATAAATAAGGCTTTGATGTCAAGATTATTATTATTTAAGTTAAATCATATTAATAATGAGGATATAGAAAGTATAGTTAATAGAGCCTTAAATGATAAAATTAATGGATATGGAAATTATTCTATAACTTTTGATGATAAAAACAAACTTCTAAAGTTTTTGATACATATTAGCAATGGTGATTTAAGAAAAACTTTAAATGCCTTAGAACAGTTAGTTAGTATAACTAAAATATCAGAAAATGGTAATATTAACCTTACATTTGAAAATGCACAAATGCTAATTAAAGAAAAAAGTTTACCGTATGATAAGGGTGGTTCAGAACATTATAATGTTGTATCAGCATTTATTAAAAGTATAAGAGGTTCTGATGTTAATGCTACTCTTCACTATCTAGCTAGAATGATAGAAGGTGGAGAAGACCCAATGTTTATTGCAAGACGTTTAATTATTCTTGCTAGTGAGGATATTGGACTTGCTGACTCTAATGCTTTAGTGATTGCTAATAGTTGTGCTCAATCAATAATGCTTATTGGTATGCCAGAAGGAAGAATAATATTAGGACATGTAGCAATTTATCTTGCTAAAGCGCCCAAAAGCAATAGTGCTTATCTAGGAATAAACTCCGCTATTTCAGACATTAATAATATCGAAATAGGTGTAGTACCTACACATTTATGTAATCCGAATGACGGATATATATATCCTCATGATTTCGAGGAAAAAGACTATATTGTGGATCAACAATATTTACCTAAATCAATAAAAGATAAAAAATATTATTATCAAAAAAAGTTTGATAAATAAAAATTATATGGAGAAATATTATGTTATTAACTAGTTGGAACGTAAATGGGCTTAGAGCAGCTTTAAAAAAAGGTTTTATGGATTTTCTTAATAGCAATAATCCAGATATTATTGCTCTACAAGAAATAAAAATGGAAAAAGGTCAAGCTGAAATAGATTTAGCACATTATGAAGAAATTTGGAATAGCGCCGAGAAAAAAGGATATTCAGGAACTGCTGTTTTTTCAAAAAATACTCCAATAAATAAAAGCTTGGGCTTAGGAATTATAGAGCATGATAAAGAAGGAAGAGTTATAACTCTAGAATATGACAAATTCTTTTTTGTTAATGTTTACACACCAAATTCAAAAGACAAACTTGCTAGAATTGATTATAGAGTTGAATGGGAAAATTCATTTAAAGATTATGTTCTACAATTAGATAGTAAGAAACCTGTAATTATTTGCGGCGATTTAAACGTAGCTCATACTGAAATAGATTTAAAAAATCCTAAATCCAATAGAAAAAATGCAGGATTTTCTGACCAAGAAAGAAATAAATTTACAGAATTATTAGAATCAGGTTTCGTTGATAGTTTTAGGTATATTTATCCTGACGCCATAGAAAAGTATACATGGTGGTCATATAGATTTAATGCTAGAGCTAACAACGCAGGTTGGAGGATAGATTATTTTTTAGTTTCAGATAGAATAAAAAATTCAATAAAAGATTTTATTATTCATGACCAAGTTTTTGGTAGTGATCATTGTCCTGTGTCTCTAATTATAGATATCTAAATAAGTAAGAATTGGTGAAATATGGAAACTAACAGAAATCGTCTAAAAGGATTTGCTTTAGTTATTTTAGCTACTTTGATTTATTCTGGTCAAAGTATAATTGCTCGTTCTGTTTTAATAGCTGGCTTCAGTCCATTAGTTTTATCTGCTATGAAATTAATTTCTGGCTTTGTGACATTAAGCATAATGATAATTATTTTCAAGAAAAAGTTGTTTTTTGATAAGAAAGATTTGTCAAAATGGTTAATATTTGCTATTTGTGGTGGTACATTTTTTGCATTAACTTTATCGTATTCTTTCAATTTATTAGGTGCCAGTCAAGGGGTTATCTATTTGTATACTGCACCGGCTTTTACTGTGATTATTGCATATTTTTATTTAAAAGAAAAAATTACTAGAAGAAAACTTATTGCAGTTCTACTAGTATTAGCGGGAACAGTAGCAGTAGCAGTAGGAGCACAAGGAAGTAGTTTTGAATTTAATTTCATCGGATTTTTATTTGGAATTGGTTCAGGAATAACTTATGGTATATTTAGTGTTATGGGCAAAAAACTAAGTGTAACTTATGATAGCTGGAATTTGAACTTCTTTTACATATTATTTGCTTCTTTGGCAATATCTCCTGTCATGTTTACATTTGACTGGGGGACATTATTAACTACTGATTTAAATTTATTATTATGGGTTATTTTATATGGTTTCATGATTTATGGTTTAGGGAACTTCTTCTTTCTAAAAAGCATGAATTATTTAGAAGCAGGAGAAGTGATGATATTTTCTAATATGGAACCTTTGTTAGCAGTTATTTTAGCATCATTAATACTTGAAGAACGTCTAAGTTCATTACAAGTAGCCGGTTTTGTATCAATATTAGTAGCAATTTTTCTAATAGCAAAATCAGATTCAAACTATATCAAGTTAGAAGTATAAGTAAAAAATTAAAACTTAGTAGATTAATTAATGTTTTGGTTTACATAATATATATTATCGGTTATTAATTAATTAAAGTATTTATAATTAAGCTGTTATTTATTAATTAATCTTCTATTCTTATTTGTATTGAAGTAATGTAATTTTCAATATCACTCTCAACAAATTGATCAATAATATTAAAATTAAAAGTCTCTTTAGTTAAATTTAATATTTTATGTTTATCATACATTTTATTTATTGTATTTGTAATACTGTCATATGGTCCTTTATGATATCCACATAGATATGACCCACCTGGAATAATTGAACATATTTCAGACGATGATTCAATTTCATTTTTCACTACTACTTCTTCACAATTAGTATCTATTATGTATGCTCCAAAAGATTTAATATCATCACAATATATTGCAATTGTTGGATAAAAATAAAATATATCAGATTTGTATAATTGTTCCTCTGATCCTATTGGCAGATATTTTCTATCATCAAAATTTCTTATTTCAAAATTTTCAAATTTAACTTTTGGTAATTCATCTTGAATAAAAGATATTTTTCGTTGTATGATGTTATCAATACGCATCAGATCATCCCATTTTTCATGTAGTATTTTTGATTGTTCTTTAAATTTATCAAGAACTAATTCTACTTTCCTAGCTTTCATATAGGAATCAATATTTTTAATAGAATAGTCTAATCTTCTGAGATATCGAATACTGGCTAGTTCATATAGTTGATTAAATAGATAATATCTATAACCAGTCTCTTCATCTCTTTTATTTGGAGAAAAGAGACCTATTGAATCATAGTATCGTAATGTTTGTGTGTTAATATTAAATAAATCACTTAATTCACCTATAGAAAAATAATCTTTAAACATATGTAAATATTCCATCTCTTTCATAAAGTATTTAATATAATGGGTGTGAGTTTTATACCCGCACCCATTATATCATAATTTTTTAATAAGCTAATAAATAAGGAATTTATTATATTATTTTATAAAGTTTAAAACATCAATTTCGCCAGAAACTATTTTGCCTTTAATCTCAGCCATCTTATCTTTAACATCATCTGGTACTTGAGATTCTAATATTGGACTATATGTAAAATCGATAATATCTTGCTTAACACCCATTAATTCAAATTCAGCTTCATAATTTCCATTTTGAATAGTTTCAACTGTTTGGAAGATTGCTTTAGACATATCAGCTGGTGCACAAGCAATTAAAGTTTCATCAAATTTTTCATATTCAGCAAAGATTGAAGCAATTGAATATTTACCTTTTTCTTCAGCACCTAAATATACACCTTGACTTGCTGCATTAGCATTGCCCATGAGAATATCTGCTCCTTGACCAATAAAAGTCAATGTTTGTTCTTTTGCTTGATTGACATCATCAGCACCAAGTATTGCTGTTAATACTTTCACATTAGGATTAATATATTTAGCTCCTGCTTCAAAACCTTTCATATCATTTGCAATAGGTGGAATGTTTAATCCCCCAACTCCACCAACAATATTTGTTTTAGTCATTAGAGCTGCGAATGCTCCTTTTAAGAAACCTGCTTGCTCATAGAAATTGCTTATAGACCCTACATTTTCATTATTTGTTACATCTGAACTTGTAACTATGAATATTGTATCAGGATATTCTGCTCCAACTGCTAATGCAGCATCAGAGAATTCAAATCCGTGACCAATAACAATATCATTCCCATCTTTAGCATAGTCTCTTAGGACTCTTTCATAATCTGCAGGTGTAGTGTTTTCATTGACTGAAATTTTGGCACCTAATTCATCTTGGATCATAACTAAACCTGTGTAGGCTACTTGACTCCAACCACCATCCGTTTTAGCACCTGGTAAAGCCATGCCTACTTTCAGGTTGGATTTTTCTTTGACTGCACTATCACAGCCAACTATGGCTATTGCCATAAATAAAGTTAATACTAATAATAATACTTTTTTCATTTTAATCATCCTCCTATTTATATTTATGAATAAATTTAGCTTCTTTTAGGAAATGCATTACTTTTGTTTCGTAATACTTCATCACAAACTTTTTCACCATTAATTGATAACTCTCTTTCATTAATTCCTGTTAGCAAACCTCCTTTATAAACAATATTGCCATTTATCATAGTCAGCCAAACTGGACCTGTAACTCCTGTTCTAGCTAATAGATTTTTAGGGTCATGTAAAGTACCAGTTAATTCTAATGCTTCAGTATCTATCATAAATAAATCTGCAGCTTTATCTTTTTCAAGTGAACCTAACTTATCTCTTCCGAGAGTTTTAGCGCCATTTATAGTAGCAATTTTTAATAATTCATATGGTGATAATGAACCACCTCTCTCTTTACTATTATAAGCTTGCATAAGAAATGCCATTCTTAATGAATCTAGTAGATTAGAACTATCGTTTGTAGCTGATCCATCACAACCAAGACTAATCAATACATTTTCTTTTTGCATGCTTTGCATGTCTAGAATTGGATGCCCTCCAAGTATTGCTGGTGCTGGGCAATGTGAAACACCTGTTTCATATTTACCCATAGTCTTATATTCACTGGGTGTTAATTCCCAACCATGGGCATACCAAACATCTTTTCCTATAAAACCAACATCTTCGCACCAAGCTAAGGTTCTTTTTTTCCATCTATCAACCATAATTTCATTTTCACCTTCACCTAAATGTGTATGAAGGCGAACATTTTTTGATCTTGCCAAGTTTACTGACTCTACAAATGTTTCCTTATAACTATTAATAGGTTGACAAGGAGCAATAACTATTTGTTGCATCGATAATGGGTTTGGGTCATGAAATTTATTAATTAATCTATCACAATCAAATAAAAATTCATCAGTAGTTTCTAACATTTCTGCTGGAATTGTACTTCCTTTAGATTCTGGTAAAGTGTTTGTACCACGCCCAGCATGATATCTAATACCTAGTTTTTTTGCGGCTTCTATTTGTCTATCAACTAAAAACTTTCCTGAATTTTTAGTATAGCAATATTGATGGTCAAATGTAGTCGTGCATCCATGTTTTATCAAATCTGCCATTGCAGTTAAAGATGAATAATAAATGACCTCTTCATCAACTAATTTGAAGATTTTATATACTTCTTTTAGCCAATCAACTACTGATAGATTAACGTAATCTACTTTAATTAAATTTCTAACAAAAGTTTGGAAGAAATGATGATGTGTATTAATTAAACCAGGATAAACAAACTTTCCTGAAGCATTTATAATTTCAGCATCTTCATCAATTATGGATTTATCCATTTCTATAATTTCCCCATTATTTATGAGTATATCAGAATCCCAAAGCACATCATCTTTCTGGTTACACGTGACTATTGCTTTAGCATTTTTGATTAAAACCTTTTTCATTAACATTACCTCCATCATTTATTATAAGTTAATCTTAATACTTATAGTAACTATAAGGTCAAGTCTTTTATTACAGCATTTAGAAAAGAAAGAACATTTTATCAATGTTCTTTCTTTTTAATGGCAATATCAATAATTATTAAAGTGATTATAAAGATACTGCTAGCAATAATAAATATCTTAAAGTTAGATTTTAATAAGATTTTTGATTGTGCTTTTGTTTCTATTTTATATTTTAAAGTTACATATCCACTTTTCTCAGTTATTTTGCCTTTATATATTAGTTCAACATTGTAACCTTCAACAATTTTCTCCGATGAAATATCCTTAACAACTCTATAATAGGGCAATTCACAATTATATTTATTATTTTTGCTAGTAAATTTAATTTTGTCAGTTAACATATACCATTCAAAATCATTATGAAGAATAATTTTTGGTATATCTATTAAATCTGCTTCTTCTATTTCATTATATATTTTTGTTGTATATACTAGCCTTTCATTCCAAGTTTTTAAATCTTTATAGACTGTTATAGCTTTATAACTACTATAATATAGTATAGTAGAATTATCCTTCACTATCTTTTTAGGAAATTTAGTATAATCAATCTTTGTAATTTTTTTTAATTTTATAGTTTTATATATAATTCTACTATCAGTTTTAATTTTAAAATAATCAATATCAACTAGATTATATTTATCAGTTTTGTTAGTAGATTTATCATATATATTTAGAGTATTAGTTACTTTAGAACCCGAAAATTTATTCCAGGGTATCTTTTTTTCAATATATTGCTTATTATCTACTATTTCTTTATTGTTAACTATGTAATAAGTGGTTATTCCTGATCCTAGAATAATGAAGATTAAAAATGAAACTATTATTATATAAATTTTATTTTTCATTTAGAACCTCCACTTGAAAATAAATAAATTACCAAATGATAATAATATTAATCCATTTATTAAAATATTTCTAGTTCCTGTCTTAGGTAAATAACCTTTATTAAGGTTTAACTCTTTACTAAATGATCCTGTATCCCATTCGTCACCATTTTTTATTATAATTCCCTTATACTCTCCTTCTACTATTACATTACAAGAATAGTAAAGTTTTTTTCTATCATCAAAAAAGTACTTTTTACATAAACTTTTAAAATCATTGCTTGTGCCATAAATATAAAGAGGATTCTTTTGTTTAAAACCTGGACTTACTTCATCATTGAATAAAATATTTATATTACTTATTATTTCATTTTTATTCAATATATTATTTTTATATAAATCTGTAATATTAATAACATTACTCTCATCAGATCTAAAACTATTAGGTACAGATATATTACTCCTTTTATTAGTCTCTAATATTACAGAATATAGAGACTGAGACAGTTTTATAGAAGTAAATTCTCCACTAGTAAAATTATCAATATTGACTAGTTTATTAAAAACAATTCTATAACTTCTCAAATCATCACATTTGAATTTATTTTCTTTATCCCCATTATAATTATTACCTAATAAATATTCCTTTTTGTTATCTTTAACGAAAATACTATAGGTACCTTTTCCAAATACAGGTGTGGTAAATTCATTTCCATTAGCTGTTGGTATTAATTTTATAATTACCTCTTTTATATCTTTTCTAGGAATTGAAATATTATCATTTATATCATTAGTAAAAATTCCTAGTATATTTTTTGTTTTTTGCTCTTTATTTGATGATAATAAATAATCTGGTACATCATTATACTCCTTTTTTACTTCTATAATATTATCTTCATCATCTTTATAAAAAATACGGTAGCCTGAAGCATCTATAAATTCTCCGATTTCAATTTTTTTATTAATATTAGCATATTCCATTGGGATAGCTATTTTTATTGAAAAGTTTTTTAGTTTTACATTTGAACAATTTATAGCTCCAAATACTTCATATTTAAGAGGTTGATTACTTGCCACTTGTTTATACCCTTTAAGTTGAATAAATGTCTCTGTAAGTGGTTTTTGAGCATTATAAACTGTTTTATTATATACGTTTCCATATTCAAGCACTTCTAAAGATTGAATTGCTATATTTTTAATAGAATATCCTGTTGGTGGAAAAACTTCACAATAATAATATGTACCAAGTTTACTAATATTATCTATCTGAATTAAACCTTGTTCGTTAGATTTATAAGTGCCGAGTAAATTTTTATCATCATTAATATTATCTGGTTTCATAGTCCAAATTTTAAACTTAGCATCTATTAAAATTTCATTAGTTTCAATATCTTTTTTAATTAATTTAATAATTGATATATTTTCATTAAGTTTAAAATCAAATATAGAATTAATATTTTTATCCATTAAAATTAAACCAACATAACTTTGACGTTCATCATTAATTGCTTTAATAAAAACAATATCCTTCTTCCCTTCAGCAGAAACTTGAAATTTAAAATTTATTGGTTCATATGTTTTTGATAAAGGAACTGATATATAAAAGATTTCTCCTGGCAAAATAACTTTAGGATATTCTAAACTTGGAATACTACTACTAGTACAATTTAAAGTTATTGGTCCAGTAATATTTGAACATTCTAATTTAAAAGCTTTTCCCACTCTTGAAGTATTTCCAGGTATTTCAATGTTGTTTTCTGATAAAGACTTTATAACCATACTAGAGTATTCACTCTTACATGGTAAGTTTTTTGCTTTAATTATCATTTTTTTGCATTCAAGCTTTGCTGAAGGCAAACCTTTTTGATCATTAATATATTCTTCTGCTGACCTTCCATTAGTTAAATTTTTAAATTCCATACTTAAACAACGTAAGGCCATTGCTGTAATACATTGATTTTCTTTAGCATTAAAATTATTTAAAATGACATTTGGATAACCATTTAAAGCTGCTGATTTTAAAATAGCTTCTTGCTGGCTAGTAAATATACTCAAGTTATTTATAATAAGACCTTCATGTATTGAGCTCTCTGAACCAATTTTATTAGGTTCAATACAATAAATATAATCATCATGTTCCGTTTTTTGATTATATAAATTATGTTCATAAAATAAATTAGGTAACTTGTTATTACCCATAATTTTTACTGTGTCACCAAAATTTAATGCTAATACAATTTGACTTGTACAAAATGTCATTAAAAAAATAGCTGATAATAAAATTAAATTTCTAAATTTGTTCATTAATACCTCCAAAAATTGTGATATTAATGTATACGATTTAAATTATATTTCATTAATTAATTTATGAAATATTTACACCTTTTATAAATACTTGTATTTGCTAAATATTCTTGTTAGACTTATAAATAGTTTTTAGAAAGAGTGATAATGATGGTTTATATTAAAAAATTAATGCTTAATATAATGTTACCTTTAGGTATTATTTTTACCTTTCAATTATTAGGTAACCTTATAAATAAATATTTAATAAACTTTCTACCAGGGCCAATTATTGGTATGTTATTACTATTGACAGCATTAATTTTTAATATAGTTCCTTACAAGATAATTGAAGTTTTTACTGCTTTCCTCGTAAAACATATAAGTTTTTTTCTGATTCCAACAAATATATCGTTGATAATTATAGTACCCAAAATTCAAAATTACTTTATTAGAATAATATTAATGCTAGTAATTTCTTTAATTAGCGTAATAATTGTTACTGGTACTTTTGCTAATTGGTATAACAAAAAAACAATTAAAGGTGATGCTGATGAATAATTTATATCCATTACTGAGTATTATAATTACAATCCTTATATATTTTATTTTTTTAAAGATTTACAATTTAAAAAAACATATATTATTACACCCAAATATTGCAGCAACAATAATTTTAATAAGTTTATTATATGTCACTGAAATACCATTTGAGGTATACAATTCAGGAGGGAAATATATAACTTCATTCTTAGGAGTATGTATTGTAGTACTTGCTATACCCATGTATCAAAAAATTAAATTATTAAAAGAACATTTTAAACTAATTATACTAACTAGTCTTATAAGTATTTATACTTCTTTCTTTTCTATGTTAATATTAGCTAAAATTCTTAAAGTCCCAAAAGTATTTGTATATAGTCTTATTCCTAAGTCCATAACTTCTGCAATGGCTATAGAGGCTAGTATTTTTACAAATGGTAATCAATCAATAGCTATCTTAGGTGTTATGGTTTCTGGTATCTTAGGTGCAATAATTGGTAGATTTGTATTAGAAAAAATAAGAGTTAATAATCCAATAGCTAGAGGTTGTGCTTTTGGTATGAGTGCTCATGTACTTGGAACTACACAAGCATTAGAAGAAGGCGGAATTACAGGATCATTTAGTGCAATAAGTATACCAGTTACAGGCGTTTTAACGATTATTAATTTACCTCTTTTTACCAAATTAGTTGATAATATATTAAAATAAAAGCAGCCAAATACTTGACCTGAGTCAAGCATCTGACTGCTTTTTGTCTCTTTATATATTAAATTTAATTATTAATTAAAGAAATTGCTTCAAAAGAATTATCAATAGCTATTTTTGAATAATAAAAACTTGTAGATCCTTGTAAATAGGCAATATAAGGTTCTCTAATTGGTGCATCTGCTGATAATTCTAATGAACTGCCAGAGATGAAAGAACCAGAAGCCATAATAACCTGACAGTTATATCCTGGCATATCCCATGGATATGGAACAGCCGAACTATCAATAGGTGAAAATTTTTGTATTGTTTGAATAAATTTAATTAATTTATTTTTATTCTTAAAAGTGATACTTTGTATTATGTCTGTTCTCTTCTCGTCTATTGTTGGTGAAATTTCAAATCCTAACTTTTCAAAAAGTAATCCTGCATAATGAACGCTAAGTAAGCATTCTTCGACAATTTTAGGAGCCATAAAAATACCTTGAAACATCAAACGTAAGTCATTTGAGTTTTCACAACCAATTTCTTTTCCAATACCAGGAACTGTAAATTCGCAGCTAATCTTTTTAATTAATTTTTCTCTACCAACAATATAACCACCAGATAGAGCAATAGTTCCACCCGGATTTTTTATTAATGATCCTGCAATAATATCAGCTCCTACCTCTAAAGGTTCTTGCATTTCAACGAATTCCCCGTAACAATTATCAACAAATATAATTATATCAGGATATTTAGCTTTAATAACTTTAGCTACTTCTTCTATCTCGGAAATTGTTATAGATCTTCTTGTTGAATACCCTCTTGATCTTTGAATAATTACCATTTTATAGTTTTTAAATTTTTCGTCTTTTAGGATATCCATATTTATTTTACCTAAACCTGTTAAGTCAATTTTATCATAATCTAACTTCAGTTTATTTATTAATCCATTTTCATCATTTAAAGATTTTTCCAAAGTATCATATAATTCTCCAGTTAAAGATATAATTTTATCACCATAGTCTAGTAAAGCTCTAAAAGCTGTATAAATAGTATGTGTACCTGAAGCAAAATTACTAGAAACTAAAGCATCTTCACCTTTAAATATATTAGCATAAAGTAAATTAAGCTTCCTTCTTCCATAGTCATCATAGCCATAGCCAGTAGACCCTGTAAATGCTTCAGTAGTAATATTGCATTCTAAAAAGGCATTTAAAACCTTTTCATGGTTAAATATTGAAATTACTGAATATTCTTTTCTAAAAATATTTAATTGTGCTGTAGCTTCCCTAACCAGATTATTCATTAGGCCTTTTTACTCCGATTAATAGCACTAATTATAGCTTTTATTGGTGCAGAAGTAATGTTTGGGGATATGCCGACCCCAAAATATCTTTCTTTTGTATTTAAATTTTCAAGTTGCACATAAGTTATTGCCTGTGATTTATCCCCTTCTTCTCTTGCATGTTCATCATAAGAAGTAACTGTGTATTTACCTAAATTAAATTGTTCAATTGCATTTAAAAAAGCAGAAACAGGACCATTACCTATACCTGAGATATTCTTTTCTTCTCCATATATTTTTATTACGCCTTCTAAAGTAACAACAGAATCAGCATCTTCATTAGTTGAATCTTCATTAACTTTATATTTTATTAATTCTAAAAAGCCAGAAATATTAATATAATTATCTTCAAATAATTTTAAAATATCCTCTTTTTTTAATTCAATTCCTTTGTCATCTGTATCTTTTTGGATAATTTTTGCTACTTCAGGATGCATATTTTTTGGTAATTTAAAACCGTATTCTTTTTCTAAAATAAAAGCTACACCACCTTTACCTGATTGACTATTTATTCGTATAACTGCTTCATATTTACATCCAACATCACTAGGGTCAATCGGAAGATAGGGAACTTCCCAAAAATCAACATTATTATCCGTTCTATATTTAAAACCTTTATTTATTGCATCTTGATGAGAACCACTAAAAGCTGTATGAACCAAATCTCCAACATAAGGGTGTCTTGGATGAATAGGTAGACGTGTCACCTGTTGGAAAATATCTTTTATCTCCTCAACATCATAAAAGTCAAGTTCAGGATCAATTCCTTGTGAATAAAGATTTAAAGCAACTGTTAAAAGGTCTGTATTTCCTGTCCTTTCACCATTTCCAAATAAAGTACCTTCAACCCTATCAGCTCCAGCAAGTAGTCCTAGTTCTGTTGCCGCAATACCTGTGCCTCTATCATTATGAGCGTGTAAACTTATTTGTATAACATCTCTATATTTTATATGATTACAAAACCATTCAATTTGGTCAGCATAAATATTTGGAGTACTCATTTCTACAGTAGAAGGTAGGTTTATTATGGCTAAGTTCTCTTTTGAAGGTTGCCATACATCTAAAACTGCATTAGAAACCTCAACTGCATACTCAACCTCAGTTCCAGTAAAACTCTCAGGTGAATACTCAAGAACAACATTCATCCCTTCTTTTCTAGCTCCTTCAGCAAATTTCTTAACTAGAAGAGTTCCTTCAGTTGCTATTTTTTTTATTTCTTCTTTATTTTTATTGAATACAACTCTTCTTTGTAGCTCAGATGTTGAGTTATATACATGAACAATAGCATTTTTAACACCTTTTAGTGCTTCAAAGGTTTTAGCTATAAGATGTTCTCTAGCTTGAGTTAAAACTTGGATGCTAACATCATCTGGAATTAATTTTTCATCAACTAATTTTCTTAAAAAATTAAACTCTGTTTCTGAGGCTGAAGGAAAGCCAACTTCAATATTTTTAAATCCAATTTTAATTAACATTTTAAATAATAAAAGTTTTTCATCTATCCCCATAGGTATTGGTAAAGCTTGATTACCATCTCGTAAATCTACACTACACCAAATAGGTGCTTTTGTAGTTATTTTTTCAGGCCAAGTTCTTTCTTTAAAATCAATTTTAATATAAGGTTTATATTTTTTGTAATTCATAGCCATGTTAAACATATCTCCTTTCATAAAAAAATCTTCCATCTCCACAATAGAGACGAAAGAATCGCGGTACCACTCTAATTCATATAATATGCCCTCAAATTCTATAACGGGAACTCCCGGAAAACCTTAAATATACTTCAGGCCAACTATTCTGAGGTGAGTTCCTTAAATGTTTCTTGTTATTTTCCACCAAACAATAACTCTCTATAAATCAACTATAAAAGTAGTAGTCCTCTTCATCATATTTCACCTAAAATTTTAACATTTATTCAAACTAAATTCAAGTATTAATATTTATTTTCTTACTGATAATTCTATATACATCCCGACTTTTACCTAAAAATAATTTTTTAGCCCATAATGTACCAAAGTTTTTGATTTCATGTGGTTCTAGATTAGTACAACTTAAAATACTTAAATTTGCTTTTTTATATATTTCTTTCAATTCAGAAAGTAAATAATTTGAACTTAATTCTGGCAGTTGTCGTTTTTCTATTTCTACAGGTTCATGAATATTATTATAAGCAAATATAAAAATAAATTCTGCATCTACTTTTCCTAAGCGAGAAATTTTATTTAGTAGGACAGGCATATCTTTTACTGTTGCTTCTAATAGACTTCCCCAAGGGAAATTGATATATACTTTATCTGCTAACCCATTAAGTTCGTCACCCATATTTTCTATAGAAGTTATTATAAATATCAAATTTTCTATTTTATTTTTACTTACTTTTTTACTGTAGTCATATAAGTTACTAGCTGTGGGTTCCACACCGATATATAATTTATCTGGATTGTTTTTAGCTAGATCATAAATAAATTTACCATTGCCAGTACCTAAATCAACATAAATATGCTTAAATTTATTTACTATATTATTTAATTCATTATATTCAATAATTTTTTTGTTAACTAAAATTTTTATCAAGAAACTTATCTCCTTCTAAAAAAAGTTTTTCTATTATTACTTCTTTATCATAAACTTTGCTAGAGTCATATATTTCAATTAAGTTTTCAACTAAATAAAATGATAATTTTGCTTTATCCTTACAATTTAAATAATTTAATTCACCATTATAAAAATAGTCAAAATCATAAAGTAGTACATTTAATAAATTATTATAATATTTATCATTGAGTAATCCAGTATTTAGATTTTTTAATTTCTCATATTTTTCATGAAACAAATCAGCCATTGATAAATAGTCAATTCCGCTATCTTCTTTTATATAATCTAATAATCTATTAGCAATATTTTCTTTTAGACCTTTACAAAAATCAACATCTTGTAATATATATTCTTTATTAATTCTAGCTAAGGGAAACAGTCTACAACTTAATGGTCTACTATTGTGAATACTACATAACTTATCTATATTAAAAATACATAATCCTCTTCTGGCACTTTTTATTATTGGTCTATATAAACCATTTTCGGTATTCTCAAGAAAAATAATATATTTATCTATTATTTGTGTTGTTGTATTATCTAGTTTTTTAGATATTTTTAAGATATCAAATGGATTTAAAAAAATTTCCATATTCTCACAACAATGTGCTGTTTTTTGACAATCGAATTTAAATTCATTTATAATTTTATTCAAAGAAAAACTCCTTATATTTAAATTTTAATTGGAATTTGATTTTTAAGTTTTAAAACTCCAATTTCTTCAGAAGCCATATAAGCTAATATTTCAACCCCTTTAGAATGGGCTTCTTTTAGTTTATTGGCAAATTTTGGGTCATTTTCTATATTTGCTTTGAATATTTTTCCTGAAGGATGTTGAGCGACAAATATAATAATGGCACGTTTCCCCTCATTTTTGAGCTTAATTAAATGTTCTAGATGTTTTAGACCACGAATTGTAGGTGCATCAGGAAATTGTAAATATTCATCTTTAATTAAAGTGACAGATTTAACTTCTATATATACTTCAGTATGTTTACTAATACAAAATATATCCATTCTTGTTCCAGTCATACTATATTCTCTAATTATATTTTTTGGATTAATTATTGTTTCAATATCACCACTTACTAAACTATTATAAACTGCTTCATTAGCAGATACAGAAATCAAATTCACCCATACACTATTATTTTTTACATAATGTAAAGTGTATTTTGTCTTTCTACTAGGATTATCACTTTTCTTTAATAAAACTTTTACACCAGGTATTAGTAGTTCTTGACAACGGCCAGTATTTGCTACATGAACATTTTCTAGTAAACTATCAATCATTACTTCTGCAATAAACCGGTTGCTTCTATTAAAAAAAATTCCTTCATACATATTAGTTTTCATGTATATATTTTTCATATTTTTCAAAAGGAAATTCTTTTCCCAACGACATTTGAATAATATAGTGTGTTAGCTCATCAAAAGTAATACCAATATAAGCTGCTGCATCAGGTAATAGGCTCATCTCTGTGAAACCTGGAATTGTATTGATATCTATTAAATAAAGTTCATTACCTTTTACCATAAAATCAGCTCTAGCAAAACCTTTACAACCTAATACTTCATATATTTTTACTGCTAAGTTTTTAGCTCTATTTCTTACAGTATTTGGTAATCTAGCTGGAATTATATGTTCACACATACCTTTTGTATATTTTGCATCATAATCATAATAACCACTTACTGTAGTTATTTCCAATGTAGGTAATGGAAAAGCACGATCATTACCCAAGAGGCCAATGGTTATCTCATCGCTTGGTGTAATCATTTTTTCTATCATTAATTCATCTTCTAAATTAAATCCGCCTCTAAAAGCATCCTCTAATTGTTTTTCATAAGGAATTTCCTTATTGTTTATATAATATATACCTAACGTTGAACCTTGAGATGGGGCTTTCACTAAAACTGGAAAACCAAAAGAATCTTCAATATTTTTAACTATTAGTTTTATTTCACTTTTTTTATAATCTTTTTTCTTTATTGTAAAAAAATCTGGGACTGGAATATTATGAGTTTTCATAATAGTTTGAGTATAAATTTTATTCATACACAAAGAACTGCTCAAAACTTTACTTCCAGTATATGGAATATTTAATTGTTCAAGAAATCCTTGAATAGATCCATCTTCACCACCAAGTCCGTGTAATGCAATAAAAACTGTATCAGGTCTAAAACTTTTTAATTCTAAATATAAATCATCATATTTAGGATCAATTTTTTTTACTTCATAGTCATTCCTTAATAAACTATTATATATTGCAGTACCACTTTTGAGTGAAATTTCTCTTTCAGTTGAATTCCCTCCTAAGATAACTGATACTTTCATAATATTCTCCTATCTTTTAATGACATTCATAGATGTCATTGCCATTTAAATCATTAACTACTATAACTGGAAAATCTTCAACTTCTAATTTAAATATAGCTTCAGGCCCTAATTCAGGAAAAGCTACAACTGTAATTTTTTTTATTTTTGACCCCATAAGAGCACCTGCTCCACCAAGTGCTGCACAATAAATTGCACTATGTTCTATAAGAGACTCTTTTACTAATAATCCTCTTAATCCTTTTCCAATTAGAATGGCTACTCCTTGCTTTAAAATATCTGGTGTATATTTATCCATTCTATAACTTGTAGTGGGTCCAATAGAGCCAACTACATTACCAGGTTTTGTTGGTGATGGTCCTGCATAATAAATTACAGCTCCATTTAAGTCAAAGGGTAATGGTAAATTATTATTAATCTTTTCTATTAATAATTTATGCGCTGAATCTCTAGCAGTATATATTACACCTGAAATAAATAGCTCATCACCTGATTTTAATTTTTTTAATTTTTCTTTATCAATTGGTGTATTTAATTTCATTTTTTCTCCTAAAATATAATTTTCTTATGTCGTATAACATGACAATTAATATTTATGGCAACGGGTAAGGAAGCAATATGACATGGTTCCATAAGAATTGCTACATCAAACACACTTGTTTTACCACCAAAACCTTGTGGACCAATATTTAATGAATTTAATTTATTTTTTATATCAGTTTCAATAGCAGTTATACTGTTATCTACAGGAATATCAAGAATATCTTTAATCAAGGCACGCTTTGCTAATAGTGCAACGCCTTCAAAATTGCTCCCTATTCCAACACCAACGGTTATTGGTGGGCATGGGTTAGCTCCAGCATTCTTAACAGTTTGTACGACGAAATTTTTAATCCCTTCAAGGCCATCGCTGGGTGACATCATTTTAAGTGCTGACATATTTTCACTACCTGCACCTTTTGCTAAAATAATGATATTAAAAATATCCCCTTTAAGAATATTTGTATGGATGATTGGTGGTAAATTATCACCTGTATTTATTCTTGAGATTGGATTACCAACAATTGATTTTCTTAAATAGCCTTCTTGATAGCCTAATCTTACTCCTTCAAATATTGCTTCATTTATATAACCACCCTCAATAACAACTTCTGTACCAATATTTAAAAAAACTACTGCTGTACCAGTGTCCTGGCAAATTGGAATCATGTTTTCCTGGGCAATAATTGCATTCTCTTTTAAATTTCTTAAAACCTTTTTACTAAGTTCATTATCTTCATTCTCTATAGCACTAACATATTTATTTAATAATTCTGAACTTGGAACACAATTTATTTCAATTATAGAATCTCTAATACTATTAATTATTTTATTATAACTTATTTTTTTCATATTATTCCTTTCAATAAATATGGAGGTTTAGATTTCTCTAAACCTCCACAAGTCTAAAACTTATTCTTCATTTTTATTGTTTTGGTTTAATATTTCACCTAGAGTTACATTTTCTGTATCATCGTATACCATTTTATCTTCTACTGTTGGTTCACTCTTTTTTACAGGTTCTTCTAAGGATTTTTTAGATAAGGAAACTTTCTTATTATTTACATCTATATCTAAAATTTCAACTTCTATTTCATCTCCTGCTTTTAAAACATCACTTACTTTTTCAATTTTTTCATGAGATATTTCAGAGATATGTAATAAACCTTCGACAAATTTACCTATATTTATAAAAGCACCATAATCAACTACACTAGTTACTGTTCCTTTTAATATATGTCCGATTTTGTGAGTTTTTATAAAAGTCTGCCATGGATCTTCTTCTAGAGCTTTAAGACTTAAACTAATTTTATTCTTTTCTTTATCAATTCCAATAATTTTAACATTAATTTTATCTCCGACCTCAAGCATATTCTTTAGATTTTCTCTTTTATTCCAAGATAATTCAGATACATGTAATAATCCGTCTAAGTAGCCTAAATTTATAAAGGCTCCAAAGTCTGCAAGCATTTTAACTTCACCTGTTACAACTTTGCCAACTTCAATAGTTTCCCAGAAGTCTTTTGAGTTAGCTTCTCTCTCTTCTGCTAGTATTACTTTTTGTGAAAGAACAATCTTTGGCAACCGTTTTTTTAAATCTAAATCAATTATTCTAATACGTAATTTTTTGCCTAAGTATTTATCAAGATTTTTAGCATAACCATTTAGTAGAATCTGCGAAGCAGGTAAAAACCCTTCAACATCTTCAATTTTAACAATTAGTCCTGATTTAACAACGTTAGTAACAATACCTTCAAATTCTTCTTTATTTTCAAATTTAGTCGGAAGAGTTTTAAGAGCCTCTCTTTGAACTTCTCTATTTTTCCTGTCAATTAATTTCCTTTTTGATAATACAGGAAAACCGACAGAATTAGATTTTTGAAGTAAAACCGCAGTAATTTTATCTCCGACTTTTGGTAAATCTTCATTGTTGTACTCTTCAATAGATAACATGCCTTCAGCTTTCATACCAATATCTACTACAACATTTTCTTTATCGACTTGAATTACAATACCTTCTACAATGTCTCCTGCTTGAATATCATTGTCCATTTCTAGTAATAGTTCTTCCATAGTCTGTTCTTTTTCCATTTTGTCTTCACTCATCATTTTGTTAATGACCTCCTCTATTATCCAACTAGGCGTAGAAGCACCAGCTGTGATACCTACTTTATTTTTATTTAAAAACCATTCAGCATTTAAATCTTTATATGTTTCTATAAAAAATGAACTTTCATTATAAGTTTTTGCTATTTTAAAAAGTTTATTAGAATTTGAACTGTTTTTACCACCTATTATTATCATAATATCTACTATTTTAGCTAAATCTTCTATTTCACTTTGTCTTTTTCTAGTTGCTGAACAAATTGTATTTTCAACTATCAAGTTTGTTGTTTTACTTTCAATCATTTCTTTTATAACAGTAAATTCATCAACAGATTGAGTAGTTTGGGATAATAGAAAAACTGGTTTTGAAAAATCAATCTGTTCAATATCTTCTTTTTTAGATACAGCAATACTATTAGATCCACCCCAGTCTAATATTCCAAGTACTTCAGGATGATTTTTATTTCCATATACAACAACTTGGTACCCTAATTCTGCGTATTTTTCTGCTAAATTATGGGCTCTTTTAACACTAGGACATGTAGCATCAACTAAATTTTTTCTCAAACCAAAATCTCGATAAAATGATTTGCCAACCCCATGTGACCTAATTACTAAAAAGTCATCTACTTTAATATCCTTAATACTTTTAATAGGAATAATATTTTTAAGAATTAATCTATTAATTTCTTGTTGATTATGTATTAGTTCTCCTAAAGTATATATTGTTTTGTCTGTCTTAATTTCTTCTGCTCTTTTCAAAGCATTTTTTACGCCATAACAAAAACCGGCGTTAGGTGCAAGTATTATTTCCATGTTAGCTCCTAATATTATATCAAGAATTTCATGATTTATAAATCATTATTTAATAAATCATAAATTTTATCTACTACTTGTCTTATATTTAAGTCATCTGTGACAATTATTATAGCATCATCTGCTTTTTTTAATGGATCTACTTCTCTGTTTGTATCAATAAAGTCTCTTTCAATTATTTCTTCTTCTAATTTTTCTAAAATAACTGATTCATTCTTATCAATTAACTCTAAATATCGTCTGTAAGCTCTAATTTTTGGAGATGCATCAAGATAAATTTTAAGATCGGCATTAGGAAGAACTACAGTTCCTATGTCTCGTCCATCTATTATTATATTTTTTAAATGATTAGATATATTCCTAATTACATTATTTAAAAGTTTTCTAATAAAAGGTTGAGCAGCAACTTCAGATACTCTTTGAGAAATTATATTTTTACGTATTTCCACATCTATAGATTTATTGTTTAAGTATAGTTTGTTATCTATAAATTCAAACTTAGAGGACTTAATTATATCAGTAATTAATTTTTCATCTTGAATATTAATATGTTTTTTATAAATAATATAGGTTATTGCTCTATAAAGAGCTCCTGTATCAATGTATTCAAAATTCAGTTTTTTACTAAGCAACTTGGCTATAGAACTTTTTCCTGAACTAGCAGGTCCATCAATTGCTATTTTCATATAAACTCCTATGATTAAGGAGAAAGACAGCGCTTTCTCCTTAATTTAAATATTAAATCTATTTTGCTTTTTTACCAATCCAAGGCATCATGGCTCTTAGCTTTTCACCTGTTGTTTCAATAAGGTGATTTTTGTCTTTTTCGTATAAAGCATTGAAATTAGGACTTCCATCTTTATATTCAGCAACCCATTCTCTGGCAAATTGACCAGATTGAATTTCTTCTAGAATTTTTTTCATTTCTTTTTTTGTCTCTGAATTAATAATTCTAGGACCTCTTGTAAGATCTCCATATTCTGCAGTATCACTAACAGAATATCTCATATTACTAATTCCACCTTCATACATAAGGTCTACAATTAATTTTAATTCATGCAGACACTCAAAATATGCCATTTCTGGAGCATATCCTGCTTCAGTCAAGGTCTCAAAACCTGCTTTAACTAATGCAGTAGCGCCTCCACATAATACAGCTTGTTCTCCAAATAAATCTGTCTCAGTTTCTTCCCTAAATGTTGTTTCTAATACTCCAGCTCTAGTACAACCTATGCCTTTTGCATAAGAAAGTGCCAATTCTTGGGCTTTTCCTGTAGCATTTTGATGAATTGCTACTAAACCTGGAACACCACCACCTTGAGTAAATGTCCTTCTTACTAGATGACCAGGACTTTTAGGGGCAACTAGAAAAACATCAACATCACTTGGTGGAACTATCAAATCATAATGGATATTAAAACCATGTGCAAAAACTAAAGCTTTCCCAGTAGTTACGTGTTTTGCAATTTCATTATCATAAATTTCTTTTTGTTTTTCATCAGGTAATAACAACATAATAACATCTGCATAAGCACATGCTTCATCAACTGTCGCAGTTTTTAAACCGTCATTAATAGCTTCTTGCCATCTTTTACTTTCTTTTCTTAAGCCAACAGTAACGTTAGCACCATTTTCTTTTAAGTTAAGTGCATGAGCATGTCCTTGGCTTCCATAACCTAAAATAGCCACTTTTCTACCCTGAATTAAACTCAAATCAGCATCTTTATCATAATACATTTTTACCATAATATAACCTCCAATTTTCTTATCTATTTAATTTTATCATAAAATAATGATATTTGTCCTATTTGATTCTAATTTTTAAGCTTTTCAATTTCTTTTCTAGTTAATATTCTATATTTACCACGTTTTAATTTATCTATAGTTAAAAATCCAATTTTAATTCTTTTCAAAGTAAGGACAGGATTTTTCAACTCATCAAACATTTTTCTGACTTGTCTATTTTTACCTTCTTTTATCCCTATTTCTATTACAAAGTAATCTTTAAAATTATGTGCATAATATACATTCGCTTTATCAGTCATGTATTCATTTTCTATTAAAATTCCATCTTGTAATCGATTTAAATTTTCATTGGTGATTTTCCCTGCACATTTAGCTCGATATACTTTTTCTACTAAATGACTTGGGTGAGTAAGTGTATTTGTAAATTCACCATCATTAGTCAATATAATTAAGCCTTCTGTATCATAATCTAGCCTGCCAACAGGATAAATTCTTTCTTTTATGTCAGTAACTAAATCTAATACAGTCTTTCTACCTTCAGGATCCTTCATTGTACTAACATAACCTTTTGGTTTGTATAATAGAATATAAATCTTTTTATCATTATTACTAATTAATTTATCATCAACAAAAACTTTATCTTTATTTATATCTATAATATCACCAATGGAAGCTGGTTTACTATTAATTTTAATTCTATTTTCAAGTATTAACTCCTCTGCTTTTCTTCGTGAGCAAAACCCAGCAGCAGATAAATATTTTTGAATTCTCATTATATATAATCCTTAATAAATGTCCTTCTATGTAATAAGCTTGGACCATTTTGTTTTAGTTCTTTATAATGTTCTTTAGTACCATATCCCTTGTGTTTTGAATAATTAAATTTATTATCAATTCCTTGAATTAAAGTCATTAAGCTATCTCTTTTAGTTTTTGCTAAAATTGATGCAGCTGCAATTGATGGGAATTTTTGATCTCCCTTTATTATAGAAATACTATTATATTCCCAATCGGGAATTTTATTACCATCAACCAAAACTAAATCAGGCTTGATTGGACATTTTTCTACAGCTCTTTTCATAGCTAACATAGATGCATTCAAAATATTATATTTATCAATTTCTTCTACTGAAGCAAAACCATAAGAATAAAAATAAGAAGATTTTTTAATTTTATCTTCAAGAAAAATTCTTTTATCTATATTTAATTTTTTAGAATCATTCAAACTTATTAAATCAAAATCATATTTCAAACAAACACATGCTGCATAGACTGGTCCAGCTAATGGGCCTCTTCCGACTTCATCAACACCAACAACAATATTATATTCCTTTTTATATTCTGCTTCAATTGAAAAGAAATTTAAAAGTCTTAATATTTCTTTTTCATTTTGAATAATACATTTATTTTGTTTCATTATCTTCTGGCCATTCTAAAGTAATTCTACCCAACTTACCACTTCTGTAATCTTTTAAAAATAGAATTGCAGATTTTTCTAAATCAACTTGACCACCTTTTAATAAGATTCCTCTTTTTTCTCCAAACAATTTTAACTCTTCATAAGGTTCTTTATCACTTGTAATATATTTCTTGTCTTTTAATTCTTGTATTAAATAACCAACTGCTTCAATTAATTCATAGACATTATCTGAAATAGCACCAGTCAATGCCAAATTTACACCAACTAATCCATCAAATTTTGGCCATAATAATCCTGGAGTATCCAATAGTACCAACTTTTTACTAATCGTAACCCATTGATTACCCTTAGTTACACCTGGTTTATTACCTGTAACTGCAACTTTTTTTAAAGCTAAAGAATTAATTAATGATGATTTACCTACGTTAGAAACACCAACTACCATACATCTAACAGGTCGATCTAACAATCCTTTTTTTCTTCTTTTTTCAAAAACCTTATCAGCAATTATTTCAAGTTGTTTAATTATTTTTTTTACATCTTGAGTGTCAGTCCCTTTAACAGTAATCATATTTAAATTTTTCTCTTTAAAAACTTCTACCCATTTATCAGTAATCAATTTATCAGCTAAATCTGGTTTAGTTAATATAATAAGATGACCTTTATCCAAAGCCATCTTACCAATATCAGGATTGCCAGAACTAAGGGGTATTCTAGCATCTCTTAATTCTATAATAATGTCGATAGTTTTTATAATATCTTGAATTTTCCTTTTTGCTCTGGTCATATGACCAGGATACCATTGTACTTTAAACATTAAAGTTTACCTGCATTAGAAAATGGATAGTAAATAAAATTAGATTCACCGATTATATTTTCTTCAGGTACAGTTCCCCATTCTCTTGAATCAGAACTATTTTCTCTATTGTCACCCATTACAAAATATTGTCCACTAGGAATAGTAAATGGGAAGGACAAAACAGAACCACTTGTATTTGTAAACACATTATCATCTAAATATGGTTCATCAATTGCTTCATCATTAATATATACTGTATTATTTTCTATATTTATAATGTCCCCAGGCAAACCTATAACTCTTTTTATATATTCAACTTCATCATCGACTGGCATTTTACCTTTTGATAAATATTTGAATGAATATTGCAAATAGTCAATAGGATTTCTTCTAAGAACTTGTTTAGATGCAGATATATCAGTTTTCGGATAAACAAAAACTATTATTTCTCCTCTTTTAGGTTTAGTAAAAAATTTAGTAACAACTTCAGTAATTACTTTATCGTTGACCATTAATGTGGTCTCCATAGATGAAGAATCTACAGTATAAGTGCGGACTAAAAATGCTTTGATAATGATATTTATCATTAGCGCAATAATTATAATCTTAAATATAGAAATCACACTTCTAAAGAAATATTCACTTTTACTTGTACTATCGTTGCTACTCATTTTAAACTCCTACTTCTTATCTTTAATTCTTGCTGCTTTACCAATTCTATCTTTTAAGTAATATAGTTTAGCTCTTCTAACTCTACCAAATCTGATTACTTCAATTTTAGCAATCCTAGGAGAGTGAACTGGGAATGTTCTTTCAACAACTACACCATAGGCAACACGTCTAACAGAAAATGTTTCTGTAGCACCACTGCCTTGTCTTTTAAGAACAACACCTTCATATACCTGAATTCTTTCTTTTTCTCCCTCGACAACTTTAACGTGAACTTTAACAGTATCGCCTGGTCTAAATTCAGGAATGTCACTTTTCAAATACTCATCAGTAATTGATTTTATGATATTCATCTATTTTTCCTCCTTCTTTTTTTTTAAATATTTTCGCCATAAATCTGGCCTATTAATTCTTGTTCTTATGTAACTTTGTTCTTTTCGCCATTCTTTAATATTTTTATGATGGCCATTTAATAGTATCTCAGGAACTTCTTTGTCACGAAAATTCCTAGGGTTAGTATATTGAGGGTGTTTTAACAAACCATTACTTAAAGAATCTTCCATTACAGATTCTTTAGAGCCTACTACACCTTCTAAATATCTACTCACACCATCGATTAAAACTAATGCAGGTATTTCACCACCTGTTAAGATATAGTCCCCAATTGAAATTTCTTCATCAACAACTAAATCTATTGCACGTTGATCAATTCCTTCATAGTGCCCGCATAATAATATTAAATGGTCAAACTTACTAAGTTCTTCGAGTTTTTCTTGATTTAGCACCTTGCCACCAGGAGATAAGAAAATTGTTTTTGAGTTGAGTTTTTTTTCTATTGATTCATAAGCAAGTACTACAGGTTCAGGTTTTATAACTAAGCCTTTTCCTCCACCATAGGGATAATCATCTACTTTATGATGTTTGTTAGTAGAAAAATCTCTTATATTAGTAAAACTAATTTCGAGAATATAATTATCGATAGCTTTCTTTAACAAGCTAGCACTTAAAGGAGAGTCAAACATTTCTGGGAAAAGGGTTAATACATCAATTTTCATTAATCTAATAATCCTGGTAGTATTTTAACTACCATCATCCCTTCATCAAAATCCCTAGTTATTATAGTTTCAACAAGCACTGGAATCATTATTTCTTTCCCATTTTGATCCTGAATTACATATATATTATGAGCTCCATTATCAAAAACGTCTATAATTGACCCTAAGTACTCTTTGTTTTCTAAATAGACTTTCATTCCAAGTAATCTATAAACATACTCTTCATTTTCATCTAACTCTGGTAATTCATTTTCCTCAATAAATATCTCTTTACCTATTAATTCTTGCGCTTGTTCGATAGATACAATATCTTCTAATAATGTAATAACAGTATTTTTTTTAATCCTGGCTTTAATAATATTTATTTTTTTAAAACCATCACCTTCATTTACTAATAAAGATTTAAAATCAAGAAACATTTCTTTATAATTAGTAAGAGGATATATCTTTACTTCGCCCTTGATACCAAAAGTACCAACAATTTTGCCTAAAATAATCATTAGCTTTCTTTAGCTATTATATTAACATATATTTTTTTTGTATCTTTATTCTTATTAGCGTTAGCTATAAGTCTAATGGCTTTTGCAATTCTACCATTTTTACCAATAATTTTACCCATGTAAGCTTCTGGTACAAGTACGGTAATCTCTTCATTGCCATTTTCTTTATTGCTTTCTATTTCAATAGGAACAGATTCATCAACAATATTGTTAACAATCAATTTTATCAGTTCTGTCATAACTAATCTCCTTAGTTGTTAAGTTTTTCTAAAACTCCAGCTTTTTTTAATAATGCTTTAACTGTTTCAGATGGCTGAGCACCTGTATTTAACCAATACAAAGCTCTTTCTTCATTGATTTTTAATGTAACTGCACTTTTTTGAGCAATAGGATTGTAGTACCCA
The DNA here is from genome assembly GCA_024635925.1 of Bacillota bacterium. Lineage (GTDB taxonomy): Bacteria > Bacillota > TC1 > TC1 > TC1 > WTXA01. The sequence goes on from JAGXHY010000014.1 coordinate 50,736, forward strand.
ATTTCTTCAATATTCTTACCATCTCTAGGAGAACGTGTATCTGCTACTACAACTCTATAGAAAGGTGCTTTTTTAGCTCCCATTCTACGTAATCTAATTTTTGTTGCCATATCTTCACCTCCTTAAATTTAATATTATAAAAGAGTTTAAAAAAACTTAGGATTAAACCCCTTTTTTTTCTTACTCATGTTACCAAATTGTTTCATCATTGTTTTTGTTTGTTCAAATTGTTTTAATAATCTATTAATATCTTGTACTTGAGTCCCACTACCAGCAGACACTCTCTTTTTTCTACTAGCATTTAAGATATTAGGCTTAACTCTTTCTTCTTTTGTCATTGAAAGTATTATAGCCTCCGTTTTAGATAAGTCTTTTTCATTTAATTGTACGTTTTTTAATTTATTTCCACCTGGAATCATTGACAATAAATCTTCAATCGAGCCTAAACTTCTCATCTGTTTTATTTGATTCAAAAAATCATCTAATGTAAAAGTAGATTCCATAATCTTCTTTTGTAGTTCTAATGCTGATTTTTCATCAATTTTATCTTGAGCTTTTTCGATCAGAGATAAAATATCTCCCATTCCTAATATTCGGCTAGCAATACGATCAGGATGAAAAAGTTCTAATTGGTCAATCTTTTCTCCCATACCAATCAATTTAATCTGTTTACCAGTAATATGTCTTAGTGAGATTACTGCACCACCTCTAGCATCTCCATCCATTTTTGTAACAGCTATACTATCAATGCCAACTTTTTCATTAAATTCTTTTCCTACATTTACAGCATCTTGCCCAGTCATTCCATCAACTACAAGAATTATCTCATCAGGATTTACTATATCTTTAAGATTGATTAACTCATTCATCATAGAGTCATCTAAATGTTGACGACCTGCTGTATCCACTATTATAATATCACTATTATTTTGTTTAGCTTTTATGATTCCATCGTTAACGATATTTGCAACATTTTTTGATTTCTCATCATAGTATATATTAACATCAATTTTTTTAGCTAAAACATCGAGTTGTTCCATTGCTGCGGGTCTATATATATCAGCTCCAATTAAAAAAGGTTTCTTGTTTTGAGATTTTAACATATAGGCTAATTTTCCAGAAGTAGTAGTTTTACCAGAGCCTTGCAAACCTACCATAAAAATAATGAAAGGTTGTTTTCCTGAAAAAGATAATTTGTCAATTTTGCCACCTAATAAATCTATTAATTCATCATTAACTATTTTTATAACCTGTTGTCCAGGTGTCAAACTTTCTAAAACATCATCTCCAACAGCTTTTTCTTTTATTCGTTTAATAAAATCCTTTACGACTTTATAATTAACATCTGCTTCTAATAAAGCAATTTGTACTTCTTTTAAAGCTGAAACAACATCTTCTTCACTTAATCTGCCTTTACCAGTCAATTTAGAAAAAACTTTTTGTAGTTTTTCTGATAGGCTATTAAAAGCTCCCATAATTACTCCTTTTGAAAATATATCAATTTTTGCAAGTTAAGTTTTATATAATTTATATCATTACTTTCAATAATCTTGCTTAACATATTATCTTGATCAAATTTTCCAGATAATATCTCTAAACAGTCTTCATAATCTAGAAGTTCCTTCTCTCCTTTTAACAAAAAATCTCTAACACCTTGCTTGGTAATATTAAATATTTCTGCTATTTCACTGAGTGAATAGTCTTCATTATAATACAAATTTAAAACTTCTTTTCTTCTACCTTTCAATAAATTTCCATAAATATCGATAAGCAGACTAATTTTAGTAAATTTTTCCATTTTTTCTCCGTAAAGTAAATTTGCTTTACCTATGTTATTGTATATTAAACGTATACTTCTGTCAAGATTAATATTTTATAAATAAAAATTTAAAAGATTACTAGTGTTTAAAATGTCTAATACCTGTTAAGACCATTGCTATATCGTTTTCATTACAATAATCTATTGAAGCTTGATCATTTTTAGAACCACCAGGTTGTATAATGGAGGTAATACCAATATTATTTACCATCTCGACGCTATCTTTAAATGGGAAAAATGCATCTGAGGCCAAAATAGCACCATGAAAATCCTTGCCATGATAGTTTAATATTGCATCTTGAATAGCAAATATTCTAGAAGTTTGCCCACCACATATTGCTAATACTGTTTTATTTTTTATGATGACAATACCATTAGACTTAATATTCTTTACTATTTTCATTCCATAAAACATATCCTCAATTTCTCTAGTATCAGGGGACTTGTTCGTTACTATATTCATATCGTTAATCAAACACAAGTCTCTGCTTTGTTTTATAAAATAATTATCTAAATCTTTATAGGTATCATTTTCTGTATAATTTAAATTACTATATTTTAAAACTCTGAGATTCTTTTTAGTTTTTAATAATTCTATTGCATCTTCATCATATTCAGGTGCGACTATAATTTCTAAAAATATTTTTATTAATTCCTCAGCCGTTTCTTTTGTTACTTTGCAATTAAATGCCACTATACCTCCGAAAATCGATATTGGATCATTTTTATAGCTTTTTAAATATGTATCAACTGATGATTTTCCTGCAGCAGCACAACAAATTGTCCCATGTTTTATAGCTGCTGTAAAATACGCTTCATCTTTAAAATCATGTAATATTTCCATAGCTGCAAAAACATCATTGTAATTATTATAAGACATTTCTTTCCCGTTAAGTTGTTGAAAATCCATTAAACCACTATGTTTGCTTTTTTTAAATAAAGACGCTATTTGATGAGGGTTTTCGCCATAACTTAAATCTTTTATATATTCTAATTCTAGAACTTTATTTTTTGGATTAAAATAATTGGAAATAGCTTGATCATATTTTGCAATTATATAAAAAGCTTTACTAGCTAAATACTTTTTAAATGTTATATTAATTTGATTTTCCCTTAATTTATAAAGAACTTCTTCATAGTCCTCTTTATCTGTAACTATTAAGACATCTTTATAGTTTTTAGCAGCAGCTCTAATCATTGTAGGCCCACCAATATCAATTTCTTCAATAATTACATCTTCATCATAACCATTGTTAACTGCATTTTCAAATTCATATAAATTTACACAAACTAAGTCAATAGAATTAATTTCTAAATCTTTAATAGTTTCTTTATGAGAGTGTTCATTTCTTTTATATAGTATGCCACTGTGAATAATAGAATTTAAAGTTTTGACTCTACCATCAAGTATTTCTTTCGAACCAGTAATACTTTCTACTGTTAATACACTAATATTATGTTCTATTAGATGTTTGTATGTTCCACCAGTAGAAACAAGCACAAACCCATTCTCTAAAAGTCCTTTTGCAAACTCTACAATATTAGTCTTATCTGTCACGCTTAGTAATGCTAACTTCATTATATCCCCTTCCTTAAACAAGAAAAGAAGTAATAACAATAATGTAATTACCTCTTTTTTAAACTATATTATTTCTTTTAGATAATCCTTAAATAAACCACTAATATCTTCTCTTCTTAATCCATATTCTACTATTGTTTTTAAATAACCGAGTAAATTCCCAGTATCATATCTTTTACCATCGAATATATATCCATACATTCCTTGAAAAGCTAATAACTTATTCATTGCATCAGTTATTTGTATTTCTCCACCTTTACCAGGTGCTGTTTCTTCAATCATTTCAAAAATCTTTGATGTGAAAATATATCTACCCATTACAGCCAAATTAGTTGGAGCTTCCATAGGTGAAGGTTTCTCAATCAAACTTTTTATACTATATAAATTTTCTTCTACTTTTTTACCACTAATAATTCCATATTTATTTACATCTTCAATTGGAACCTTCATAAGTGCAAAAACACTTTTTTTCTCTTGTTCATATATATCAATTAATGATTTTAAACAATTTTTCTGTTCATGATAAAAGAGATCATCTCCTAATAATACTGCAAAGGGTTCATTATTTATAAATTCTTTTGCAATCCCAATTGCATGACCAAGTCCTTTTGGCGCTTGCTGTCTAATAAAATATATTTTAGCTAAACTATTTATTGGTTTAATAATATCTAAGAGTTCTTGTTTATTTTTTTCTTCAAGATGTCTTTCAAGTTCATATGAAATATCAAAATGATTTTCAATAGCTTCTTTACCTCTACTAGTTATTATTAGTATTTCTTCAATTCCAGCTTCAACAGCTTCTTCAACAATATATTGTATTGCAGGTTTATCTAAAATTGGCAACATTTCTTTTGGTACTGCCTTTGTTGCAGGTAATAGTCTAGTTCCTAGACCAGCTGCTGGGATTATAGCTTTTTTAACTTTCATATTATTCCTCAATCTCACTTAATTTAAATTTATCGTGAATTACTTGTACGGCCTCTTTTGCTTTATCAAGTCCTAATATACAAGAAATTTTTATTTCAGAAGTACTAATTAACTCAATGTTTATACTTGCTTTGGCTAATGCTTCAAACATAGAAGCAGCAACACCAGGATTTGATTGCATACCAGCTCCAACTATACTTATTTTTGCTAGGTTCCCACGCACATTAACTCCTTCAGCACCGATTTTTTCTTTTAATTTATCAATTATTTCCATTGCATTGTCTTTGTCTTCATTATGAACAGTAAAGGAAATATCGTTAATACTACCTCTAGGATTACTTTGAACTATCATATCTATATTAATAGAATTATCAGCTAAGGCACGAAAAATATTTCCTGCAATACCTGGATTATCTGGGACTCCATATATTGTAATTTTTGCAACATCTAAATCATGTGCTACCCCACTTACTAATCTGATTTTCTCCATAATAGATCCCTCCTCAACTATTGTACCTTCATTATTATTAAAACTTGATCTAACACAGATTTTAACATTATGTTGTTTTGCATACTCTACTGCTCTTGTTTGAAGTACTAATGCACCTAAACTTGCAAGCTCTAACATTTCATCATATGAAACAAAAGGCAATTTCTTGGCCTCTTTTATCATCCTTGGATCAGAAGTATAAACTCCATCAACATCTGTATAAATTTCGCATATATCAGCTTTTATAGCGGCAGCGACTGCAACTGCAGTAGTATCAGAACCACCTCGACCTAAAGTAGTTATTTCACCACTCTCTGTTTTACCTTGAAATCCAGCTACAATAATTATTTTTCCTGCATTAATTTCTTTTTTTAATCTTCTATTATCAATTCTAGTTATTTTTGCTTTTTTATGGATACTGTCTGTATAAATACCAGCTTGAGCGCCTGTCAAGGATACAACTTCATATCCTTTTTCTTTTATAGCCATAGATAAAAGTGCTATTGAAATCTGTTCCCCGGTAGCTAGAAGCATATCCATTTCTCTATGAGATGGATTTTTAGTTATGGCATTAGCTAATGCTAATAAATCATCTGTGGATTTACCCATTGCTGACACAACTGTAATTACACTATTACCTTGTTCTTTTGTAGCAATAATTCTGTTAGCTACATTTATTATTCTTTCTGGGGTACCTACAGAAGTTCCACCATATTTTTGTACAATTATACCCATACTTATTACCCCTTTTTAATATTCTTTTTCCGAATTAAGCACTGATTTGATTTCTAAAACTACATCAAGATTTTCAATCTGTTTTCTTGCGCAACGCATATCTTTATTTAATACTCTATCCGTTAAGATTACTAATTCAGCTTTTCCATCAGGTAATTTTTTTTGAATTACAGAGTCGATGCTTACATCATTATCTGCAAAAATATCAGCAATTCTACTTAATACTCTAGTTTTATCTACAACTACCATTCTGAAATAAAAATGGCTACATGTGTCTTCAATTTTTTTTATTTCTAAATCTAAGTAACAAGAACAGTTATTAACTTCAATTATGCCTTTATTAATTTTTTCAGCAATATTTAGCAAATCTGCTACTACTGCACTAGCGGTTGGCAAACCACCAGCACCTTTACCAATTAAGGTTAAGTCACCAAATGCATTTCCTTCAAGGTAAACTGCATTATATTCATTATCAACCTTTGCTAAAGGATGAGAGAGAGGTAATAATGTAGGATATACTCTTACTTCAATAGCATTATCTTTCAATATAGCAATACCTAGTAGTTTTATTGTGCTTTTAAATTGTTTTGCATAATTAATATCATCAACACTTATTTTAGTTATTCCTTCAACATAAACATCAGATAGTGTAACTCTCCTATTAAATGCAATTGATGCCAATATAGCTATTTTCCTTGCAGCATCAAGTCCTTCAACATCGGAGGTAGGGTCTGATTCTGCATAACCTAAATCTTGAGCTTCTTTTAAAACGTTTTCTAAGCTTTTGCCTTCAGTAAACATTTTTGTTAGAATAAAATTTGTTGTTCCATTTATAATGCCCATAACTTTTGTTATCTGATTACTGACAAGATTTTCTTTTATTGTACTAATAATTGGGATAGCCCCGGCAACACTAGCTTCATATTTGACTAATTTTGCATATTTATTTCCAAGTTCTAAAATATTTTGTCCTTTAGTTGCCATCAAATCTTTATTTGCAGTAATAATATGTTTCCCATTTTTTATTGCTTCTGTGATATATTTTTCTGCGTTGGTTGTTCCACCAATCACTTCTATTACAACATCTATTTCTTTGTTATTTATTATTTCATAAGGATCTAAAGTTAATAAACTTAAAGGTATATCTTTTCTTTCCTTTTTTATATCATTAACTAAAATTTTTATGATTTCTAATTCAGTACCTTCTAGTAAAGATACATATTTAGTCTTATTTAGATTTATTAATTTATAAACTCCCTGACCAACTGTTCCGCAGCCAAGTAAACCAATTTTTATTTTTTTCATTAATCTACTCACTTTCCATTTTCATTTCCCTATTCATTAAATCTTTAAAACATTCTAAAGGATTCTTATCTTCATATATACATTTGTATACTTCTTCTGTTATCGGGAGGTCTACGTTGAATTTTTTACTCAACAAATAATATGCTTTAGCCGCATAAGTTCCTTCTACAACCATATCATTTGTTTTTAATATTTCAGCAGGATTTAATCCTTTCCCAATTTTTTCTCCAAAACCTCTATTTCGGCTATGTTTACTCATACATGTGACCATAAGATCTCCAATTCCAGATAAACCATTAAAAGTTTCACCATTTGCTTGAAGGGTTTTTCCTATTTGCTTCATTTCGTGTAAACCTCTAGTTATCAAGGCGGCTTTAGCATTATCTCCAAAACCTAATCCATCAACAATTCCACTAGCTATGGCTACTATGTTTTTAAAAGACCCTCCGATTTCTACGCCTAAAGTGTCTTCATTTGTATATACTCTTAAAGATTCATTATTAAAAATTTCTTGAATTTTTTTGGCTAACTCTATATTTTCACTAGCTGCTACAATTGCAGCTGGTAGTCCTTTTGCAACTTCTTCAGCATGTGTTGGTCCAGATAAAACACAATAATCATATTCACCTTTAGTGACTTCAAAAACAACTTCTGACAATCTCAAGCCTGTTTCTATTTCCAAACCTTTAGCTACATTAATTATCGTTTTTTTACCAAATCCAGCTCTATACATTTTTTTAACAACTTCTCTAACATAAGGTGATGGAACAGCAATCACTAAATATTCATTATTGCATGCTTCTTTTAAGTCACCTGTAATTTTCAAATCTTCTGGTATGACTATCCCAGGTAAAAAAGGATGTATTTTATCATTGTTTATTTGGACAATATCATCTTCAAGTCTTCCATATAATGTAACCTGATGGCCATTTTTCAATAAATGAATTGCTAAAGCTGTACCCCAACTGCCAATTCCTATAACTGAGATTTTCAATTTACTTCTCTCCTTTTTTGTTTCTTAAATATATTCTTATTGGTGTGCCTTCAAAATCGAAGGCTTCTCTAAACTTATTTTCTATATGTCTTTTATATGAAAAGTGCATTAGTTTCTCATCATTGATAAATAAAGCAAATGATGGAGGAGCTACTCTAATTTGTGTTCCATAATATATTTTTAAATTTCTACCTTTTTCTCTTGAAGGGGGATTATAGGTTACTATTTCTCTTAACAATTGATTTAAAACTGAAGTTTCTATTTTTCTATTGCAGTTTATGTTAATCCTATCTGCCAATTTTAATAAATCAAAAATTCTTTTACCAGTTAATGCAGAAATGAAAATTATCGGGGCATAGCTTAAAAAAGTAAGTTCATCACGAATGTCACTTTCATACTTTTTCATCGTTTTCCCATCTTTTTCTATTAAATCCCATTTATTTACAACTATTATTATGCCTTTACCATTTTCAAATGCATATCCAGCAATTTTCTTATCTTGTTCTGTTACTCCATCTTCTGCATCAATCAAAATACATGTAACATTTGATCTTTCTATGGCTCTTAATGATCTAATGATAGTAAATTTCTCTAAAGCATCACCTACTCTTGATTTTCGTCTAATACCTGCAGTATCAATCAGAATATATTCTTTATCATCATATATAACTTTTTGATCAACAGAATCTCTTGTAGTTCCTGCTATAGGGCTTACTATAACTCGATCAGCATTTGATAATTTATTTACAAGTGAAGATTTACCTACATTTGGTCTTCCGATTATGGCTAGCTTTAAGGTGTTATCATAAATTTCGTTAACTATCTCATCAGGGAAACTATCTGTTATAGCATCTAATAAATCCCCCATATTCCCACCATGTATAGCTGAAATAGGGATAGGTTCTCCTAACCCTAAACTATAAAAATCATAATAATTACTTTTTTGGAAATTATCTGTTTTATTTACAGCAATCACAACTGGCTTATCTGTTTTTTTTAATATATTAGAAATTTTTTGATCATCTAATGTAACTCCAACATTGCTATCAACAACCATTAATATGACATCTGCTTCTTCTATAGCAATTTGAGTTTGTTTAGTTATTGATTTACTAATATCTTCTTTTTCCCACTGAATTCCTCCAGTATCAATTATTATAAAGTTGTATTTTTGCCAATTTGCTTCATCATACAATCTATCTCTAGTTACTCCTGGGGAATCATCCACTATGGACTTTCTCTCACCGACAATTCTATTAAATATTGTAGATTTGCCTACGTTAGGTCTGCCTACAATTGCTAATATTGGTTTCAAACTACTTCCCCCTTTCTATTCACATGTTTAATAATTATATCATATATAGCTTGTATTTCCTAGAAGATCACCTTATAACGTTGTATATCAATTTTGTTTCTTCTTCAGGCTTTTGTACAAATTTAAAAGCTGACTTGAACTTTTTAATAATTAAGTTGATTTCAATATTTTCTGTTGAATAATAAATTTTTCCAATGATATCATTTTTTTCAACTTTATCACCAATTTTCCTAGGAAGGTAAATTCCAGCTGCATAATCGATTTCATCGTCTTTTTTCATTCTACCGGCACCAATATTTAAAGAAATCATACCAATTTTCTCTGCATCAATAAAAGAAATAAAGCCTTCATTATCAGCTTTAACAATTGTTTCATATTTTGCTTGTGGTAATAAGTTATAATTATTAATAAAACTAGGATCTCCACCTTGATAACTAATTAACTCTTTGAATTTATCTAATCCGGTAAGGTTCTTAATTTTTTCTTTTACTATGAGTTTAGAATCAGTTAAACTAGACGTTTTTCCACCTATTATTAATAATTGTCCAGCCAATTCATAAACTAGTTCTTCTATATCTTTTGGCATATTACCTTTTAGACATTCTACAACTTCAATTATTTCAAGAGAATTTCCAACGTAATGGCCTAATGGACTATTCATATTTGTTACTACAGCAACACTTGAACCTCCAAATTTTTTAACTAACTCTACTAATGTATTTGCTAAATTAAGGCCACTGTTTATGTCTTTCATAAAAGCTCCTGCTCCAACTTTCACATCAAAAACAATGTTTTTGCTTCCTGATGCTATTTTTTTTGAGACAATAGATGAAGCAATTAGAGGTATACTTTCTACTGTAGCTGTAACATCCCGTATTGTATATAGTTGTTTGTCTGCTTTGGCAAGATTTTCACTTTGACCTATAATACCAATACCTATCTCATCTATTTGTTTTATAAAATCATTTTTGTTTATATTAACTTTAAAACCTTTTATGCTTTCTAGTTTATCAATTGTGCCACCAGAAAAGCTTAATCCTTTTCCAGACATTTTAGGGAATTTCAAACCACAGGCTGCAACAATCGGAGCAATAATCAAAGTTAGTTTATCCCCAACACCTCCAGTACTGTGTTTGTCAACATACTTATCCATATTAGCATTTGGTATTACAATCTCTCCTGTTTCAATCATTTCTTTTGTAAATTGATATAGTTCATTATCATTTAATCCATTAAAATAGACTGCCATAACAAAAGCTGATACTTGATAATCAGGTATTTCACCATTAGTAAAACCTTTTACAAAATATTGTATTTCTTTAACTGTTAATATTTTACCATCTCTTTTATTTCTGATAATTTCAACTGGATTCATTCTAAAACTCCTTAATAACACCTTCTAATAATTTTATAAATTCATTAGAAACTTTAGAGGTAGTCTCTACAACTTCTAAGTGATTTAAAGGTTTTTCACTAATACCTGCAGCTAAATTAGTAATACAGGATATACCCAAAATCTCCATGCCAGAATGTTTAGCCACTATGGCTTCTGGAACAGTGGACATGCCAACCGCATTTACTCCTAAAGTTTTTAATACTTTTATATCGAATGGTGTTTCATATGATGGCCCTGTTAGGTAGCAATAAGTACCTTTAGTTATTTTTACACCTAAACCCATACCAATCTTTAAAGCTAATTTAATTGCTTTTTTACTATATACTTCAGACATATCTGGAAATCTTTCACCAAATTCTTCTAGATTTTCTCCTATTAAAGGGTTTTGGCAAAATAAATCAAGATGATCTTCTATAATCATTAATTGACCTACATCACCTGTTAAACCACCAGCAGCATTTGTAAGAATTAGTTTTTTTATTTTCAACATATTTAAAACTCTTATAGGTAAAGTAACATCTAGCATCGAGTTGCCTTCATAAAAATGTATTCTACCTTGCAAGATTAAAACTTTTCTCCCTTGAATATAACCTATTATTAACTTATTATTATGACCTTTAACTTTACCAGTTTTAAAATTAGGAATATCATTAAAGTTAATTTCTATAGGTTTTTCTAGTCTTTCAGCAATAGAACCAAGACCTGATCCTAAAACTAATGCCATATCAATCCCTGACATATCATAATTGTTTTCCAACCAATTTTTCGCAACTGTAATTTTATCCAGATATTTCATATTGCCTCCTTATGCTCTTGGATGAGTTTTATCATATACTTTCTTTATTTGTTTCATACTTAAATGAGTATATATTTCAGTTGTTGCTATATCAGCGTGTCCCAACATTTCTTGCACACTTCTTAAATCAGCTCCATTTTCTAATAAATGGGTTGCAAAGGAGTGTCTAAGTGTATGTGGTGATAAATGCTTTTTAATACCTGCTTTTTTTCCATATTTCACTAATATTTTAAAAAAACCTTGTCTAGACATAGGCTTACCTCTTGAGTTTAGAAATAAAACTTTACTTTTAATATTTTTTAAAATTACTGGACGAATATTTTCTAAGTAGCTTTTTAAAAAATCTAGTGCTATTTCACCAATAGGAATTATTCGTTCCTTATTTCCTTTACCGTAACATCTTATAAATCCTAATTCAATGTTTATGTCTTCTGTATTTAGAGCTAACAGTTCACTAACTCTTAAGCCTGCTCCATATATTATCTCTAACATAGTTCTATCTCTATAACCTAAAAGACTTTTGATATTAACTATGTCTAGCAATTTGTCTATTTCAGATACTGTTAAATAGTCTGGTAATTTCCTATCCTTTTTAGGAGAGTCTATTATATCAGTTGGATTTTTCTTAATAATACCTTCTCTAATTAAAAACTTAAAATAACTTTTTAAAGAAGCTATATATCTCGCTTGACTTCTTTTACTTATTCCATCAGTATTAATTTTTTTAAAATATTTCAATAAATATTCTTTGTTTATATCTTGAATATTATCAACTTCTATTTTAAGATCATTAATTAAAAATATGAAAAACTTATTAATATCGCCAAGATAACTATCTACGGTATTATTAGATAATCCTTTTTCTATAGAAAGAAAATGCAAATAATTTTCCAATAAAAATAAATTATTTATTTTCATTTGTATTCACTATATCCATGACAAGACTATCATTGTTAAAATCAAGTTCTTCTTGGCTTAATTCATAAATTGGGCTTTGTACAAGTTCTGGTAATTCTTCAAGTGTATTTAATCCTAATTGAATTAAAAATCTGTCAGTTGTTCCATATAAATTTGGACGTCCTGGTACTTCTTTTCTTCCAACCTCAATAATAAGTTCTTTTTCAAGTAATTTATAAATCATAGAATCAATGCTAACACCTCTAATATCTTCGATTTCACTTCTAGTTACAGGTTGCTTATAAGCTATAATTGCTAAAGTTTCTAAGGCAGCTCTTGATAGTTGTCCACCTTGTGGTTTAATTACTTTTTCTATAATTTCATGATATGAATCTTTGGTAATTAATTTATACCCACCAGCTACTATTGCTAATTTAATACCACGTCCTGGCATATTAAGAATTTCTTGGTAATCATTTAATAAATCTTGTAACTCTTCTTTTTCTATTCCTAATACTTCTAATAATTTATCAAAAGATAATGGTTCATGTGATACAAATAATACTGCTTCTAACATAGCTAAACTATCTTCTCTAAATAGCATCTATTTCACCTTCTTTATATGTAATTTTTATTGATGTAAAACTATCCATTTGGCTTAATTCTACTTTATTTTGTTTATATAAATCTAAGATAGCCATAAAACTAATAACGATGTCACTAGTGTTGTCTATATCTATAATATTATCAAAATATGTTAATTTTAGTTGTTCAAGTTTTTTAACTAGTTCCGATATTTTTTGTGATATGCTGACTTTCTTATTTTTTACTTCGTATGGAGGAAGTAGTTGCTCCTTTTTTCTTTCAAGTACGAATTGCATATATTTTAATAATTCTGTTGAACTTGTATTTTCTAATGAATTAGCCTCCTTTGATACCTTATTATATAATTTTTCATCTTGAGGTCTATAGTAGGATTTTCCTTGTTTAGATAAAAGATATAAGAAAGTTTCTGAGGCTTCCTTATATCTTTCATATTCCAATAATCTATTAACTAGTTCTAACCTTGGATCTTCTTCATTAATTTGTTCTTCATCAATTTCTTTAGGTAAAAGCATTTTAACTTTGATAGACACCAAAGTTGAAGCCAAAACTAAAAATTCGCTAGCAATTTCTATATTATATTCGTTCATCTTATTTAAATATTCTAAATATTGTTGAGTAATTGTAAATATAGGAATATCATAAATATTAACTTTATGTTCTTTAATTAGATGTAAAAGCAAATCAAGTGGTCCTTCGAAGGATTCTAATATTACTTTTTCCATTATATTAAATTCATAGCCTCCTTAATTTTCTCTATATTAATTTGAGATTTAATTTTAGCTTTTTCTCGACCAAATTCAATTACTTCATCTATATACTTTTCTTTGCTTTCTATGTCATTTCTTCTGTCTCTAATCGGACGCAAAAGTTTATCTAAAGCTCCTATAAGTTTCTTTTTACAATCCATACAACCAATAGATCCGGATCTGCAATTTTGATTTATTTCTAATACATCATTTTTATTATAAATTTTTTGATAACTATATACAGTACAAATATCTGGATTACCTAAATCAGTTTTCCTTATTCTATTTGGATCTGTTATCATTGATCTTACTTTTGCAGTTATTTCATCAGTTTCTGAGATTATATTAATAAAGTTATTGTAACTTTTAGACATTTTTCTACCATCAGTCCCTAATAACAAAGGTACTTTTGCTAATAATCCTTTAGGCTCAGGGAAAATATCTGTTTTATATATGTGATTAAATCTTCTTGCGATTTCTCTTGTTATCTCTAGATGTGGTAGTTGATCTTCTCCGACTGGAACATAGTTTGCAAGATAAAGCAGTATATCTGCTCCTTGTAATAATGGATATCCAAGAAAACCATGAGTAGTTATATCTTTGCCTTCTTGTTCTCTGAATTGATCAACCTGTCCTTTGTAAGTAGGACATCTTTCTAACCATGACAATGGAGTAATCATTGAAAACAAGAGATAAAGCTCTGCGTGTTCTTTAATTTGTGATTGAATAAATAGAGTTGATTTTTCAGGATCTAAACCAATTGCTAACCAATCAATCATCATGTTTCTAATATTTTCTTGTAACATCGATGTGTCATCAAATTGTGTAGTAAGTGCATGGTAATCTGCCACGAAAAAGTTGGTGTCATATTTATCTTGGAGTTTTATCCAGTTATCTATTACACTTAAATGTCCTATATGTAATTTTCCAGTGGGACGCATCCCACTTAATACTATTTCTTTCATTAATTACTCCTTAAAATTAAAAACTGATTAAATTAATCAAATTATAAATAAAACTATATATAGGTATCCAAATTGCTTGTAACACTCCCGTAATTAACAATATCATTAAAATTATAAAACCATATTTTCTTTCATAATATTCAGCTTTAAAAAACCATTTATCAGAAAAGATTCTAGAAAAAACCTTGTAACCATCTAGTGGAGGAATTGGTAAAATATTAAATGTTGCTAATATTATATTGATACTAACAAATATACTCAAGAAATCTTTAAAAAGCATAGGTAAGTCGAAATTGAAAATAAACATACCTAAAATAGCTAATAAAATATTTGATGCGGGACCAGCTAGTGCAGTTAAAAATATACCATCTCTATAATTTTTAAAGTTATAAGGATTCATCATAACTGGCTTAGCCCAACCAAAACCAATAATCAAAATAGCTAGGAAACCATAAGGATCAATATGATTCAAAGGGTTAAAGCTTATTCTTCCATCTTTTTTGGCTGTAGAGTCTCCTAGTGAATATGAAACATAAGCGTGTGAAAGTTCATGTATTGTTAAACTTATAAGTAGTGAAATTATAAAGAATATAAAATATAAAGGTGTAATTCTCTTATAAAATAAATCAAATATCATTGTTGCAGCCTTTCAATCAAAATATGGTTTGTTAATAAATCTTCATAATTTTGTCTTTTTATAGCCAAATCAGAATAACCGTTTTCAACAAATACTACAGCTGGTTTCCCAATCATATTATAGTTACTAGCCATTGAATAGCCATACGCTCCAGTTGAAGTCATTGCTAATATATCACCTGAATAAAGTTTACTTAGTTCAAGATCTTTAGCCAAAATATCTCCAGATTCACAAAGTTTACCAGAAATAGTTACGGTTTCCATTTCTTTATCATCCCTCATTCTATTAGCAATCCCTACATCATATTTAGCACCATACAAAGCAGGTCTAATATTATCAGACATACCTCCATCAACTGCTACATACTTTCTAATTCCAGGAATATCTTTAATAGAACCAACCTTATATAGATTTGTTCCACATGGACCAATAATAGATCTGCCAGGTTCTATATAAATTTTAGGCATCATCAAATTTAAATTTGAAATTTTTTCTTTTAAGGTTGTGAAAATAGCTTCACTATAACTTTCAATTGATATTGGATCATCATCATCAGTATAATATATACCTCTTCCGCCACCTATATCTAAATCAATAACTTCTTCATTTAATTGTTTTTTAATATCATTTATAAAATTCACCATAACATCTACAGCATGTATAAAAGACTCAGTTCCAAAGATTTGAGATCCAATATGACAATGTAATCCTTTGAAATTTAAGTTATCAGCTTCAATAACTTTCTTAACACCCTCCATTGCATCACCTGTTTGTAAAGTAAAACCGAATTTTGAATCGATATGTCCAGTTTTTATAAAATCATGTGTATGAGCATCTATTCCTGGAGTTATACGTAATAATACATTAGGTTTTGCATTTAATTCTTTTGCTATTTTATCCACAAATTCAATTTCATAATGATTATCTAAAACAATTCTTTCAACACCGTATTCAATTGCTTGAATTATTTCTTCTTCAGACTTATTATTCCCATGGAAAAAAACTTTATCCATGGGAAAACCAGCTTTCTTAGCCATATATAACTCTCCACCAGAAACTGTGTCTAATCCTAAATTATTTTTCTTTATAATAGTAATTATACTTGGCGTTAAAAAGGCTTTGCTTGCATATAAGACCAGTGAATCTTCTTTAGCAGTAAAATTATTATAATAATCTTCACAAATTGAATTTAAGTACATCTCATCAATAACGACTAATGGTGTTCCAAACTCATTTGCTAAATTAACAGTATCACAACCACCTATTTCCAAATGGTCTTTATCATTTATTCTCATAGTTCCTTGTAATTTCATATATCTCTCCTCATTTCTTTAAGCATAATAACAATCCGTCTCCAATATTCAGAAAACTTTTTTCAATTCGATTGTCACTGCTTATTTTAATATTAAAATCATTCATCATATCTTTTTGTATTTTTCTTTTCCCCGAAACGGAAAAAAGTATATCTTCAAAAATCAATAAGCCACCTTTTTTTAGTTTTTTCAAACTTAATTCAAATAGTTTATCATAACTTTTTGTTGCACCATCAATAAAAATCATATCAATGTTATTTGGCAAATTAACTAAAACTTCTTCTCCAAAACCATGAATAAATGATATATTATCTTCTAAATTCATTAAACTAATATTTAACTTAGCTTCTTTCATTAAACGCTCAGATATATCAATAGTATAAACATGTCCATTTATCTTTTTAGCGGCTAATCCAAGCCAAGACGTAGAATAACCAATGCTAGTTCCTACTTCAATTATTTTTTTGCTATTAGATGCAATTACCAAAAAATATAAAAAATTACCTATCTCTTTACCTACAGATGGGCAAATATCATCTCTTAAATCTTCAGATTCTCTTAAAAATTTCATTACATCTAAAGGTTCAACAATAATTCTATTCAAATAATCAATTTTCATTTTATGGTTTTTCACTCAATAAATCCCTGCCTTGATAAATATATTCAATTCCTGAAATTATAGTTGCAACAACAGCTAGCCAATATATAATTAAACCTAGTATAAGAAGTATATAGGAAGCCGGAGAAAGTAAAAGTAAAACTAGACTTATCATTTGTGAAACTGTTTTAAACTTCCCAAGGTAACTAGCAGATATAACCATCCCTTTTTCTATTGCAATTAATCTGAAACCATTTATCAAGGTTTCTCTACCTATAATTAAGATGACAGACCAACTTGGAATAATTCCAGATTCTGCTAATAAGATTAATGCTGAAAAAACCAAAACTTTGTCAGCTATAGGATCAAGAAAAGATCCAAAATTTGTTATTTCATTATATTTTCTAGCTAAGTATCCATCAAGAAAATCTGTAAATGAAGCTAATATAAATATTATACCGCTTATTAGATAACCAAATTCTCCAACAAAGAAAAAAACAACAAAAACTGGTATTAAAAACAATCTGAAAATTGTTATTCTATTAGGTAAATTCATAATGTCCTCCCTTTATTTATAAAAATAATATTAATTACTTTTTTAATTTGTTACTAATGCTGTAATTATAATATACAATAGTACCAAGATAGCTATACTTAACAATATAAGTATCATCATGCTTGCTCCATTTTTTGCTTCGTACTTTAATCCAAATGCCTTCTTTTGTGCAACTCTATTTTTTGTTTTATTGAAATTTCTATCTGACTCAAGTTTTTTTAATTTTTTTGTGTTGAATCTTTCTTCTTCCCTAATAAGTTCTTCAAACTCAAGCATAACTTTTGAGGTTTGGAATGTACTATTAGAATTGCTATTGAATGTTTCTTGATTTTCTCTTTCAATATCATTTAATAATGATATTGCTTTTAATTCATCTTTGCTAGATTCAATTATGTCATCAATAATTAATTTCGAACCATCCTTATCTTCTTTTTCATCAAGAGATAACTCTTTTATTTTAGAAAAGTTTTCATTTCCATAGTTATTATCGAAATTAGATTTTTTATTATACTTTCTTTCTTTACTTATCTCTGCTACATCTTGGTTAAAACTTTTGAACCTTTTTTCCACATTATTATTTTCTTTGTTATCCTTTAAGCGGTCATATGCAAGAATCAACTCTGAAGCAGACAAATCATATAAATCTGCCAAGTTATTAATAAATCCTATTGAATAAACTCTTGCTGGTAGCTGTTCTAAATCTTCTTCTTCTAAAGCTGCTAAATAGTGTTCTTTGATTTTTGTTATACTTGAAACTTCTTCAATCGTCATATACTTTCTATTTCTTGTATTTTTTAACGTTTTACCCAATTCATACAAAGATTTCACCTCCTAATTTATATCTAATGATATTTTTTCGGCACAGTTTATGACTTCATCTGAAGCATAAACACCAATATAAGTATTTTTTGACTTTCTATTTTTTTTATATAAAATATCATAATAATTTACTAACAAAAAACCAACTACTTCTTCTAACATACCTAATTCAAATTTATTAATTAACCAATCAGTTTTGTCTTTACCTATATGTGTCTTTAAAACACCGATACTTCTAATTAATTCTTGTTTGTTATCATTTAAATATCCACCGTAGTCACGTATAATTCTATCAGTTCTATATTTCAAAGCACAATCTATAAGATAATGGTCTCCAGAAATCATTTTATCATAAAACTGTTCTGGAATATACAGTCTGCCTATTTTTTTGCTTTCTCCTTCAACTATTATGTATTCCTTATCTATACAATTGAGAGCATTAAACAAATCACTATCAAATTTTTTTTGACTAGGTTGTTTTCCTAATCCAATATGTCCAAAAACTGATCCCCTATTGTTTGCAAGTTTTTCTAAATCAATAACTGGCAATTTATATTTAATTAATTCTGTTAATACTTCTGTTTTACCTGTACCAGTCATTCCATAAAAAACTTTAATTTTTTTATGGAAACTATTTGAAAAATAATCTAAAACATATCTTCTATAAGCTTTATAACCACCTGATAAACGAAATACATAATTATTTTCCATTGCTAGAAAGGTAGAAACAATTCCACTTCTATCTCCACCTCTTGCACAATAAATCAAAGGTATTCTTTTAGTCTTTTCTAAAAATGTATAAATATTGTTTAGTTTATCTAACATCTTTGGCAAAGTTAAATGCCTTGCCATAACTTTAGCAGCTTTAACACCTTTTTCTTTGTATTGAGTTCCTACCAATATTCTTTCTTGATCATTTAATATTGGTATGTTAATAGCTCCTTCTATGTGATCTTCTGCGTACTCAGATTCACTCCTTACATCAATAAGAGAAAATTTTTCTTTATCTTTAAAATATTCGTCTATATTAATTTCTTTATAAATATACAATTTTTTTACTCCCCAAATAATCTGCCAAAATCTTCCCAATTACCAACTACTTCTCTACTTTTTGTTCCTTCAAATGGTCCAACTAATCCTTTTTCTTCTAATATGTCTATAATTCTTGCAGCTCTACTATAACCAATTCTTAATTTTCTTTGTAACATTGAAATTGATGCTTGACCAGTTTCTAAAATTAATTTAGCTGCATCTGGAAGTAACTCATCTTCACTATTAGATTTTTTTATATTATCTTCTTCGCTATTTAAATCATTTTTTTCTAATATTTCAATCCCCTGCAAATATTCAGGTTGACCTTGAGATTTTAGAAAATTAGTTATTTCAGTTATTTCATCTTCAGATATATAAGCACCTTGAATTCTCTTTAGTTTACCACCTTTTTCAGTAAATAACATATCTCCTTTGCCAAGAAGCTTTTCAGCTCCAACAGAATCAAGTATTGTTCTAGCATCAATTTGTGAAAACACAGCAAAAGCTATTCTTGTAGGTATATTTGACTTAATATCTCCTGTAATGACTTGAACAGATGGGCGTTGGGTTGCAACTATTAAATGTATTCCAGCTGCTCGTGCTTTTTGTGCAAGTCTGCATATACATGTTTCTACCTCTACTGGAGCTGTCATCATCAAATCTGCTAGCTCGTCAATAATTATAACTACATAAGGAATTTTGTCTTGAATCTTCACAAAATTATTATATGATTTTATATCTTTTACTCCACTGTCAGAAAAAAGTTGATATCTGCTTTCCATTTCATTTACCATCCATTTTAGTGCAACGGCAGATTTTTTAGGTTCTGTTATTACTGGAGCAACTAAATGTGGAATATCATTATATAAATTTAGTTCAACTTTTTTAGGGTCAATAAGCAAGAATTTTAGCTGATCAGGAGTGTATTTATATAGTAAACTGCAAATTATTGTATTTAAGCATACACTTTTGCCTGATCCGGTTGACCCGGCTATTAGCAAATGAGGCATATCAACAAGGCTAGTCGCTACAGTTTTACCCGTAATATCTTTACCTATACCCATAATTAGAGGTGAATGGTCATCTTTGAAGGTACTACTTAGAATAATCTCTTTAAACGATACCGGTATCACCTTTTTATTTGGTATTTCAAAACCAACAGCAGATTTCCCTGGTATAGGTGCTTCAATACGAACACTAGTAGCTGCCAAAGCTAGCGCAATATCTTCTGACAAGCCTTGAATTTTACTTACTTTAGTACCAGGTTCTAGTACTGCTTCATATCTAGTTATAGATGGTCCACAATTGATATCTTTAACTTGTATTTTAATTCCAAAACTACCTAAGGTACTTTCTAAGACTTTAGCTGTATTTTCAAGTTCTATTTTCTTACTATAATCTTTATCTTTTTTCATAGATTGTAATAAACTTATCGGGGGCAATTGCCATTTACCTTGAAAATCGCCTGAATTTTTTATTCTCTTATTAATACCTTCTTTTTCATGACTCACAACACTTTTATTTGTTTTCCCACTTTCAATATCAGTATTAAACACAGGTAGACCGTGTTCTTTTATATTATATGTCCTTTTTCTATTTTCCAGATCCTCTTTTTCATCATTTTCAGAAAATGCTTCTTTATCTAAATTGTTATTAGCTAATATCTGATTTTCGTATTGTTTTCTTTTTTCTTTAGCTCTAGCAACTTTTTCTATTGATCTCTTTTTTTTAGCTAAATCTTTTTTTAAAATAATCTCTTCTTGTATATCATTTATTTTTTCTGTAGAAACTTCTCTTATTCTTCTCAACATTGCAACATTATTAATTATTAAAACACTACCAATTAAAAAGAAACTAATCATAACAATCCATAAACCAATACTGCCAAAAGTATAGTTTATAGTATTAGTGATTAATGCACCAATTAAACCTCCACCAGCTTTTAATTCAAAGGATTTTAATAAAGTATCAATGTTTAAATCTCCTTTAAGCATGATATGATAAGCGATAAATAACCCACCTAAAAATAAATTTATTCCTAAAATTAATGTTTTTTTAGGTTTATTTTTGCTTATTAAACCATAAAGTCCTAAAAGCATTAAAAACAAAGCTACAAATATTAAAACATTTCCAAATAATCCTTTAAAAATGTCAAATAACCAACTACCTATAATACCTATACTATTATTATAATTTGAAGTAAAGTATGTTGATAGAAAAAAAAGACCTATAAAAAAATAGGCAAGATTATTGATATTTTCATTTTTTTTCTCTGTGCTTTTTCTTGGTTTATTCTTCTTTTTTTTAACAGCCATTTTAATTCTCCAATCTCAACTTTTATAATTATAACAAATTTTTTAATAATCATCTATATTTATAGCAGTTTAATTGTATATAAGTCTTAATTATCTTTTAATTTTATGGTATTATTTAATAGTATAAATAAATTATGGAGGAAAATAATGATAGAAAACCTTATTAAAAGTTTAGGTACTGACTTACTATATTTTTTTTATAAAAAGGATTACGATGTTGAATCATTAAAAACACTATTGCTTGAGCATCCAGAAATACAATTTATATCTTTAGTAGGAGTTGATTTAGGTGGTAATGATACTGATGAAAAAATACCTATCAAACTATTTTTAGATGATATTGAATTATTTATTAAAGAAGGAATCCAAACTGATGGATCTAGCGTTGTATTGCCAGGAATAGCCTCTTTAAATGATGGAAAAGTAGAGATTATTCCTGATGAAGATGTTAAGTGGTATGTTGATTATAACTACGATAACATTGATTATAAAACTGATAGACCGGTAGGAACCTTAAAAATACCTTGTTTTTTAAAACATAATGGTCAATTTATTGACTCAAGATCAATATTAAAACAGGTAACTAATTTTCTTAAAAAAGAGGTTATGACCTTATTAGAAAATGAAACTCTTCTTAATGATTTAAAAATAAAAAAAGAAGAAATAGAAGATGTAATTCTTACTTCAGCAACTGAGTTAGAATTTTGGGTTAGGACACCTGAAAACAATGATGTTAAAGTTAAGGATTTATCAACTTCACAAGTTATGCAAGAACAATATTGGAAAAGAACAAAAGGAACAGTTAGAACTGCTTTAGAAAGATCACTAAATTTTTTAGATTTATATGGATTAGAAGCTGAAATGGGACATAAAGAAGTTGGTGGAGTAAAAGCGAAATTAAGTAGTGATGGAACTACAACAAATATTATGGAACAATTAGAAATCGATTGGAAATACGCTGATGCTCTTCAAGCTGCTGATAATGAATTATTAGCCAGAACATTTGTTAAAGAAATTTTTCAATATCATGGACTTGATGTTTCATTTAAAGCAAAACCAATTGAGGGTGTAGCTGGAAGTGGAGAACATACTCATGTAGGTATTTCATTAAAACTAAAAAAAGGTGGTTATATTAACTTATTTACTCCTAGTGATATGAAAAAAAATTATTTATCAATAATTGGTTGGGGAGCACTTATGGGTATTCTGAAAAACTATGAAATATTGAACCCTTTTATAAGTCCTACTAATGATTCTTTAGAAAGATTAAAACCAGGCTTTGAAGCTCCTGTTTCTATTGTAGCTTCTATTGGTAGTAACTTAGACAAACCCTCAAGAAATAGAACAGTTTTACTTGGACTAATTAGAGATTTAATGAACCCAATGGCTACAAGATTTGAGATCAGATCGCCAAATCCACATAGTAATACTTATCTAGTGATTGCTACCTTATATCAAGTAATGCTTGATGGTATGAAATATGCCATTGAATCAGGTAAAAACAACTTAGAATTAGAAAACGAATTTAAAAAAGGTTATGGTGATGAAGCTCAGTATCTTGAAAAAAACAGAATGTACCATAGTGAATTAGATGTTTTCGAAGAATTTACTGAAGATGAGAGATCTAAACTATTTGGGAAACCACCAGCAACTGTATGGGACAACTTAAAATCATTTTCAATATATCCTGATAAAATGAAAACGTTATACTATGGTAATATTTTTAATGAAAAGATAATTAATTCATATTATCTAGCAGTTTTAAATAGATGGACTATAGAAATTAACAATAGAATAATTCCACAAGCTGCAAAATTGATGAAAAACTTCCAACCATTACATCATAATAATACTTTAGTTAATATCCTTGATGAAAACCGTTGGAATACTATTTTACAATTTAAGATTGACCTTTTGAAAGATACAGATACTCAACTTTCTTTATTTACTAGATTACGAAATGCAATTAATGAATCTGATTTTGATTTAGCTGCATCATTACACATTAAAATCCAAGATATATTTAAAAGCATTAAAAAATTATACAGTATTTACAAAAGAAACATAATATAAATTAATTTAATTATTTACTTTAAAATAAA
>JAGXHY010000015.1 GCA_024635925.1 Bacillota bacterium
AAGAATATGCCATTTAATTCCGCTAATTATTACTGAAAATAGAATGAAAGTAAAAATAAGAATAACGGAAAAAGTTCCTAGGTTTTTTAGATAACCGATTATTTTTCCTATGTCGGCTATATATAGGAAGATTGTTAATATGATTACTGAAAAAAGTAATCTTATGTAAGTTGTTATCTGCTTTTTGTTTAAGCTCACTATATTAGCCTCCTTTTTAATTACATGTATTTCCTATATGAATACTATGTTTAATTATATTCAATATTATAGCGTGTGTCAATATTTTTATAATCTATTTATTAAATTTGCATTTTTATCTATATATAAAGTCCGTTTATTAATATATCATTATTCTATTTTTTAAACAATTATTATAAATAAGTTCTATAATACTATAAAGAATATAAATTTAAATTAGTCATACTTATTATATTATCTTATATATCCTTTACTATGGGATTATATAATGTTATATTTCAGTGAGGTGAATTATTAAAATATTAAAGGAGAGATTTTTATGGAAATGTTTAAACCCTTTGTTCTTAAGGATATGACCTTAAAGAATAAAATTGTCTTACCGCCAATGGATACTTATTGTGCTGACAATGAGGGAAATGTAAATGATATTCACTTTAATCACTATGTGAGTAGAGCTATGGGCGGAGTTGGTTTAATTATCGTTGAAGCTACAGCTATTACACAGAATGGCAGAATCTCAGATCACTGTTTAGGTATCTGGGAAGATTCTAAAATTCCTGGGTTAAAGAGAATTGCTGAAGGATGTCAGAGATATGGTTCTAAAGTAGCCATTCAAATTAATCATGCAGGTAGAAAATGTACTGCAAAGGCTGATTTTACTCTTGCTCCAAGTGCAATTGCTTTTGATGAAACTTACAGAGTACCCAAAGAGATTACTAAAGATGAAATAAAGGAAGTTATAATTCAATATGGTTCTGCTGCTAGAAGAGCAAGTGAAGCTGGATATGATGCTTTAGAGGTTCACGGAGCTCATGGTTATTTGATTAGTGAGTTTTTATCACCTATTACAAATAAACGTACAGATGAGTATGGTGGTAGTTTGGAGAATAGAGCTCGTTTCTTAATTGAGGTATTAAAAGAGGTTTCTAAAAATTGGCCTTCTCAAAAGCCTTTACTTTTAAGAGTTTCTGCA
The DNA here is from genome assembly GCA_024635925.1 of Bacillota bacterium. Classification (GTDB taxonomy): domain Bacteria; phylum Bacillota; class TC1; order TC1; family TC1; genus WTXA01. Next base: position 1,172 of record JAGXHY010000015.1, read on the forward strand.
ACTGATCATTTACCTGAGGGTATGAAAGTTGAAGATATGGTTAAAATTATTAATATGGTAAAAGACAAGGTAGATATAGTTCATGTTAGTACTGGTGGAGTAGCTTTGGCTCCTATAAAAACTTATCCTGGATATCAGGTTAAATATGCTGATATTATTAAAAAAGAGTGTCAAGTACCTACTATTGCAGTAGGTTTGATTAGGACCGAAGAGCTGATAAATGAAATCTTAGGTAATGAAAGAGCTGATTTGGTTGCAATGGGTAGAGAATTATTTCGTAACCCATACTTTGTAGTTCAAACAGCATGGAATAATGGGGTTGAATATGATTACCCTGATATTTACAAGCCAGCTTTTCCTGGAAAAAGATAATAAGATTTAGTTAAGATTTAGTAAAAGGAAGCATTTTTATGCTTCCTTTTACATTTATATTTATAATGATATAATTAAAATATATGTGTTAGGTAGGTAATGTATGAAAAACAAGAAAATCATATCCTTACTAATTTCAGTAATAGTTTTAATTGTACTTAGTTTTGAATTTGGAAATATTACAACTGTACCTTCTTTAGTTAATAATAGTGTTACAAGTAGTGTTTTAAGCAGTAAAGAAATTGTAACCTTGATTAGACCTATAGATGGGGATACTGCAAATTTTAATACTGACAGTTATGGTAATGTTAATGTTAGGTTTAGTGGTATAAATACTCCTGAAACAAAACATCCTACACTAGGGAAAGAATACTATGGTTTTGAATCCAGTATTTTTACTCAAAAACAACTCGAAATGGCAAAAAAAATAGAAATAGAATAGGACCTAACCCAATCAACAAGCCGTAATCGTCCTCTTGGTATAATCTTTATTGATGGTATAAATCTAAATATACTCTTAGTCAAAGAAGGATATGCAGACTTAAGATATCTTGAAGATTATATGCCTTATTCAAAGGAATATAAAGAGGCCTTAGAATTTGCTAAAAATAGTAAACTAGGAAGGTGGAAGTGATATAAGTTAGGTGTTTATATAAGTGTATTAGTTCAACAAAAATTTGAAGCAGATAAAAAAGACTAGAGGAATAAAAATAAATAAAGGAGAGTGTTAGATTTGTTTAAGAAAATTACAGACAGAGTGAGCTTTGTTGGAGTACAAGATGAAGATCTAAGAAAATTCGATATAGTATTTGATACTATGTATGGAACTACTTATAACTCATATTTAGTAAAAGGTAGGGATAAAACAGTAATTGTAGATACAGTGAAAAATACTTTTACTGAACAATATTTAGAAAATATAGAAGAGTTAACATCTTTTGATAAGATTGACTATATTGTAATAAATCATGCAGAACCTGATCATAGTGGTTCATTAGAAAAATTACTAGAAAAAGCTGTTAATGCTAAAGTAGTTTGTAGTAGACCTGCATCTATGATGATTAATGAAATAGTCAACCGAAAATTAGATTACATTATTGTTGGTTCTGGTGACAGCTTAAGTTTAGGTGATTTAACTTTAGAGTTTATGAATACCCCCTATCTACACTGGCCAGAAACAATGTTTACATATTTAAAAGAAGAAAAAGTTCTTTTTCCATGTGATTTCTTTGGTAGTCATTATGGTAGGGATACTGTAGATTATGATTTAAGTGAAGATGAAATGTGGGAAAATAGGAAGTTTTATTTTGATAATATAATGAGTCCTTTCAAAAAATTTGCTCTGCAAGCTTTAGACAAAATAAAGGATTGGGAAGTAGAAATAATATGTCCATCCCATGGTCCTGTGCATAGAGGAAACTTTGAAGAAACAAAAGCAATTTATAGAAAATGGTCAACTGAAGTTAAAGGTGAAAAGAAAATTTTGGTTGGTTATCTAAGTTGTTATGGTTTTACAAAATCTATGGCAGTTGCAATTTCTAAAGGAATAAATGATAACGGAATTAAAAGCAATCTAGTTGATTTAGCTTCTAAAGATACTGGTTATTTAGTTGGTAAGATTTTAGAAGCTGATGCTATAGCAATTGGTTCTTCTACAATAAATAGAGATGTTTTAGAGCCATTTTCAAGAATATTTGCTGGTGTTGTTACCTATATAGTTAGAGATAGGAAAGCTGTTGTTTTTGGTTCTTATGGTTGGAGTGGTGAAGCTACTAAGCATATGGAAGAAAGACTAACTCAACTAGGTTATAATGTGATTGGTAATTATAAGACTAAACTAAAACCTAATGAAGAAGCTTTAAAAGAATCATATGATTTAGGAGTTAAACTAGCAAAAAGTTTAAGTGAATAAGTAAAAGATTGGGGAAATATTATGGGTTTATTAGCATGGATTATAATTGGAGGACTTGCCGGCTGGATTGCAACTTTGATAGCAGGAAATAGTGCTTCAACTGGTATAATTGGAAATATTGTTATCGGAATTTTAGGAGCATTGGTAGGTGCTTTTATAGTGAACTTTATTACTGGTGACCCGGTAACACTAAGTTTTAGTTTACAATCATTACTAGTATCAATTTTTGGTGCAGTTGTATTATTAGTCCTAATTAATCTATTTAAAGGTAAGTAAATATTAATATGTTAAAATTATAACAAGGGAGATGCTCTCCCTTGTTTCTTAATTTAGTGTATAATATAGAGAAAACAGGAGGCTTGAGATGAAAAAGAAACTTACAGAAAAAGAAAAAATCCACTATAGAACACTTGAGACTAGAGAAAATTATCCTGCTTTTACATGTAAAGCAAAAAGCAAAGAAGACTATAAAGAAATATTATCAACAGATGTCTATAAAATTATGTTTTTAGATGGTACAGAACCAGCCTTTAGTAATCCTCTTACTGATAATAAAGAAGAGGGGATATACCCTTGTGCAGCTTGTGGACAACCATTATTTGGCAGTGAAGCCAAATTTGATTCAGGGACAGGCTGGCCGAGTTTTTATGCACCTTTGAATCCAAAATGTGTAGATTTTGAAGAAGATTATATCTTATTTACTCCAAGAACTGCAGTATTATGTTCATGTTGCAATGGCCATTTAGGTCATGTCTTTGATGATGGACCAGCACCAACTTTCTTTAGATTTTGTATGAACGGAACAGCACTTAATTTTAAAAAATAAAAAAACAGGAAAATGATAAATGAATAGTTGGAAAAAGAAAGTCTCCTTATTTATTATTAGCCAGATAGCTACACAGTTTGGTACGGCTTTAGTTCAGTATGCAATTTTTTGGTATATAACCTTAAATACTAGATCTGGATTTATGTTAACTATTTCCATAATTGTAGGATTTCTTCCTACGTTTATTCTATCCCCTTTTGCAGGAGTATGGGCTGATAGGTTTAGTAGGAAAAAATTAATAATACTTTCTGATTTAGGAATAGCCTTTACGACCTTAATATTAGCTTTAGTATTTTTAGCTGGTTACAAGGAGTTTTGGCTATTATTTTTGATATCTGGAATTAGAGCAGTGGGAATAGCTATCCAAACTCCAGCAACAAATGCTATCTTACCACAGATTGTTCCAGAGGATAAGATTTTGTCAGTTAATGGTTATATGGGTAGTGCCATCTCAGTAATGAATTTAGTGGCACCCATAGCAAGTGGAGCTTTATTAACTTTTGCTACTTTTGAAACAACCTTATTTATTGATGTTGGTACAGCACTAATTGGAGTTATTATTTTATCTTTTGTAAAAGTACCATTGTTACATAATATTGATACAAAAAGAGCTAGAGGATATTTTTATGATATTAAGTCAGGTTTTAAATATATTTTGAATAAGAAATATATAAGAAATCTATTTCTTTACTTTGCCATATTTTATTTTTTAGTTTCACCAGCAGCTTTTCTAACTCCTTTACAAGTAGTTAGAACATATGGACCTGAACTTTATCGTTTGACAGCTTTAGAAATTGCTTTTTTTTCAGGAATGGCAATTGGGGGGTTAATAATAGGTAAGTGGGGTGGGTGGAAAAATTTAATACATACTATGATTGCAGCTATTTTATCAGGTGGAATATTACATATGATTTTAGGATCAAAGGTTAATTTTATACTCTATTTAGTTATAATGTTTATTATTGGTTCCTCTGTTATTTTTTCTAACACTGCAGTTACAGTATTTTTACAGAAAAAAGTTGATGAAGAATATTATGGTAGGGTTTTTGGAGTATTAGGTATGTTATCTAGTTCTATGTTTCCACTTGGAATGTTATTTTTTGGTCCATTAGCTGATGTTATTTCTATTGAAATAATTCTATTATTAACTGGATTAATAATTATAATTGAAGGTTTTATTATGATTAAAGATAAAAAATTGATTCAAGCTGGTAGAATTGCTGATAATGTTAGAAAAGATTATAAATCAAAGGTATAAAAATAAACAAGGAAAGTTTAATTCTTTCCTTGTTTATTTTTTATTATTAAATTATATTGCATCTATTTGACTGTATTTATTTACATATATTTTCTTGAATATATATAGAACTATTATATATAGTAATATTGCAAGTAAGCCTATAAAGATAATAACATAGGATGATCCCATATCTTTAAATAAGTAGTATGTTAGATAGGCTAGTCCACCAAATATTACCCTTGATCCTAGTGAAATCATCACATTCATGTTGTTCTTGATACAAGCTGTTGGATTAGTCCAATTTAGATATGGTCTTTCAATATTTATAATTAAATCAATCTTTGACATTAAGAGTGTGGTAAATATTACAGTTATTATTATTGCTAACATATGTAAAGGTGCAACTGGCAAAATCATATAAGCAGTAATAGCTAGTATTGTTTGACCAATACCAAATAGGAGCAAGGTTGTTAGTTCCCTAGAAGCTAAACTATCTTCATGTCGTATAGGCATTACTCTTGTTTCCCAGAAAAACCTTCCTTCTCTACTAATACTTGTTGCAGAAAGGCTCCCTAAAATACTAGGGGAAATTATTATTCCAAATACTATAAAATCTCTAAAAGGTAAAAGGGCAGGATTATTTAGTGTGTTTAAATTCATTATGCCCATAAGACTATATAGTACAAATATAAATACAGGAATAAAAATCGTCATAACAGTATTAAGTAGAAAAGTAGGATTAGTAAAAATTATACCTAAATTTCTCTTTAATAGCAGTAATTTTATGTCGGTCTTTTTATAACTTATCTTCTGTGAATCACCGCTATTTTCTTGTTGATTAAATTTTTTAAGTGCTTGATCATAAATCTTACTAGCAAGGAAAAAGATGAGTATCATAGCCGAGATTTGGATTAAAATATACCAAAGAAAATCTAGATTACTTGAAATTATTCCTTTAGTCAGCCAAATACTAGGTGGATAACTCTTACCTATTAAGTTTAGCAATCCATCTTTTTGAGATAATATTTCTACTATTGCCTCAGTGTTATTTATAGTTCTACTCATTACTATTTGTATGCCTAAAATGATCCCAAGAAGGGTTAAGTTTCCAAGCACTGTGAAGAGATTTCTATGCTTTCTTCCTGCTACAAGAGACATGAAAGGCAGAGTAATAAGTGTTCCCAGAGCCATTGGTATTATAGGTAGTGTAACAATTGCTAAAAATAATATAGCCATCTCCCTTATTTGGAAACCTGTATCATTTAGATATAATATGGAAGTAGTTCCAAATAATACCAATCCCATAATCAACAGATATGGGTATAAACCCGCTAATTTAGCAATAATAATAGACCTACCCTTAATAGGGAGAGTTGCTAGTAAACTTAAGTCCTTACTATAGAAAAAGGAAGAAACTATTAAAGGAACAGAGCTTACCAACATTAATATTATTGAGGCAATATTTGTATAGGTTAAAGCCAAGTAGCCTAAATTTATTTGAGCAAAACTTTCATATATAATTACTAATAGAACGATAGCTGGCAGAGCAGCAAGTAGAGGTAATAGAGCTAAAATCTTGCCGGATATTTTTCCTCTGGCATTCATTTGTTGCATATATCGTCCTGCGGTATCCTTCATGTTAATTCTTATTAGTTTTAATATTTTATTCATGGTCTGTCATCTCCAGAAATGTTTCTTCTAAACTAAGGTCTTTATTTTGTTTAATATTATCCAATGTATCAAAGGCAATTAGGTTCCCTTTATTTATGATAGCAATCTTATGACAAAGATTTTCTACAACTTCTAGAACATGGGTAGAAAACAAAACGCTACCTCCTTTTCTACAATGCTCTAACATCAGATTTTTAAGAACTCTAGATGAATGAGGATCTAAACCTACATGAGGCTCATCTAATATGAAAAGTGGAGCTTCTGGTAGTAAAGCTGCTGTAATTAATAGTTTTTGTTTCATTCCATGAGAATAAGTATTTATTTTTTTACCTAGGGCATGATCAAGTTGAAATTGTGAACTATATCTTTGTATTCTCTCTTGTCTATCTTCTACACTAACATCATAAATATCAGCGATAAAATTAAGGTAATCAATACCAGTAATACTTTCATATATTTCTGGATGATCAGGAACGAAAGTAAAACTTTTTTTAGTAGCTATAGCATTTGTTGCTAGGTTATTTCCATCAATTTCTACAATTCCTTTGTCTGCGGTAATAATTCCAGTAATTATTTTAAGGGTAGTTGTTTTGCCTGCACCGTTAGGTCCAATAAAACCAATTAATTCACCTTTTTTAATTTCAAGTGTTAGATTATCTAGTGCTTTGTTTTTTTTGTCATAGCTTTTTGTCAATTCAGTTATTTTTAACATTTTACCACCTCTTTTTTTTCTTAATTATATTTTAGCATATATTTTGTTCATAGTTGTAAAAATTTTGTAAATTTGAAGTCCTTAAGGATTTTTGATAGAAATTACTATATAATTGGTATATAAACTAATTTATAAAAATTAAGCTCAAAAACTGAAGGGGTGTGTGTTATGAATAAGAAATCGATTGGTGAATTAGCTGACTATGTAAATGTGAATTTTCGAAATGAATCTATGGCTGTAAGTACAGGATTGGACATAATATCATCTGCTTTAGTAAATATTAAAGATAATATAGTGATTCAACAAGAAGGGTTAAAAAAGAGTAATCTTCATATTGAAGCAGGAGAACTTGATGAGTTTATAATTATTGTTGATGATTTGCTTAATAAAGCTGAATTATATAGTAATATGTTTGATATTAGTACTGAAGAAGAAGATTTTAAATTTTTGGATTTACCTGTTGATTACGGACCAGAGCAATAAGAAAAGCCTCAAGAATTCTTGAGGCTTTTCTTATTGTCTGTTAAATTAGTATCTTTTTCTTATAGTTTGGAAACTAAAAAAGTCTCCTCTCCAGTAAACATTAGCAAAGAGTACAGGCTTAAGTTTATTAGTAAAACCAATTTCTTCAACCATTAGCATTATTCCATCATCTTCTAAGTACTTTTGTACTTTTTCTGGAGTTTGACAGGGTACTAGTTTTGTAAGTTTGAAATCGATTCTTTCCCCTGCAAATTTTTCTAATTGATCAAAAACAGGAAGCCTAAATATATTTTTATTGTTTAAGGATTCTTTAAAGGAAGATTCAATAGTAAAGTCTTCACAATATATAACTGGTTGTCCATTAGCCTTAACAAGTTTGACTACTTTAAATATTTTTTCTCCAACTTCACATTCTAGCTTCTCAGCTAAAAATTCATCAGCTAGTATTTCTTTCATTTCTAATACTTCTGCACTATGGTGATATCTTGCCAGTTCTAGAAGATCTTTAAATTCGTATTCTATATCCATTCTGAATTTTATATCAAATACTCTTCTATTTATAACAGTTCCTTTTTTCTTAACTCTTATAACATAGCCTTCTTGTTCCATAGTTTTTAATACATCTCTAATAACTGATCTACTAACTTGTAATATTTTTGCTAGATCTTCTTCTTTTGGTAAGGTTTCACTATTGTCGAAATAACCATCTCTAATAAGAGCATACAAATCTTTTAAGATTTTACTTGATAATTTTGTAATTACTGGCCGCATTTTGTTTCTCCATATTTCACATAATAATATAATCTTATAATACCATGAAATATTGTAAATAAGAATATAAGGTGGGAAAAAATATATATATTATAAAATCATACTTTATTAAATATAAATGTCTTATATATAAGTCGGAGATTACTCTATTAAGTAATACTTTATGATAATGTATGATTTATAATCTTTGATTTGTGTGAAAAATGTGTTTTTTTAAAAAATATGGGTTGTTTTTAAAAAAACTCAACTATATAATTTAAATAGGTTAAAAACAATTAGGAGGTAAAAAGATGAAAAAAATGAGAAAATTAGGTCTTGTTCTTGTTTTATTGCTTTTGTCATTGGTAGCAGTGGCATGTAACGGTGATTCAGGAGATAAGAACTCAGACGATTTAAGAGTAGCCTTGGTAGTTACTGGATCTGTTGCCGATAATGGCTGGAACCAAATTGGTTATAATGGTCTATTAGAAATTGAGAAAGCTTATGGAGCAGAAATTGCTTATAATGAAAATACTCCAGTTTCTCAATACAATAAAATTATAAGAACTTATGCACAAGATGGCTATGATGTTGTTCTTGCCCATGGTACAGAATTTAAGGATGCTATCTTAGAAGTAGCTCCAGAATATCCAGATACTCAGTTCTTTATTACAAGTTCTGATAGAACAGCAAAGATTGCTCAAGGGGATAATCTTTCTGGTATTTTAGCTGATGGTGTTCAACAAGGCTTCTTACAAGGTGTTACTGCTGGATACATAGCTCAAAACCAAGGTAGTAAAATAGTTGGAGCAGTTGGTGGTATGGAAATAGCTGCTATTACAACAACTGTTGAAGGTTTTGAAACTGGAGTTCATTATGTTGACCCATCAATACAAGTATTAAAAGCTTATACAGGTAGTTTTGATGATATTAATAAATTAAAAGAACAAGCTATAACATTTATCCAACAAGGGGCTACTATCATTATGTCAACAGCTAATGCTGCTACAATAGGTGGCTTTGAAGCTACAGCGGACAAAGGTGGAGTTTCAATTGGAGCTAATGCTACTAGTTTAATGGATCAATTTAAAGATAATCTTGCATTTACAGCTAACGTAAGCATGGTAAAAGCAATGAGTACAGTAATTGGTAGATTAGTTGATGGAGACTTTGAAAATGGAGACTTTATTATGGGAGTAAAAGAGGGTGTTGTTACTATGGACATGAGTAAAACACAACCAGATATGCAAAAAGTTGAAGGTAAAGTACAAGATATATATGATGGAATTATGTCTGGTGAAATCAATGTAACTGAAGAATTTAATAAATAGTAAATATTAATTTCTGAATTTATGGTTTAAACTAATGGACACACTACTTTCTAATCAAGGTATTGTGTCCATTTATTTTTTAAGGAGGATTAGTTTTGAAAAGTGATGTTTTTTATTTAAGAAGATGTGATGAGGTAAGTAAGGAATCTATTAACCATGGTAACACTCCCTTTGGAGCTATTCTTGTAGATGGTGAGGGTAATATATTATTAGAACAAGAAAATGTAGAAGTTACAACTGGTGATTGTACTGGACACGCTGAAACAACTTTGATGGCTAGAGCTTCAAGAAAGTATAGCAAGGAATTCTTAAGTAAATGTACTTTGTATTCCACTTTTGAACCTTGTGCAATGTGTTCAGGTGCTATTTATTGGGGTGGTGTTGGCCGTGTGGTATATGGTGCATCTGAAACTACACTTTTAGACTTAACAGGTGATAATCCTCAAAATCCTACTATGAGCCTTTCTTGTAGAGATGTATTTGCTGCAGGTCAAAAAGATATTGAAGTAGTAGGGCCTTTTCCTGGTTTAGAGGAAGAACTTATGGAAGTACATAAGGGATTTTGGAAGTAGATTAGTTTAGATTGAATATTTAGCTAGTTCTCCTTATGATGTGAGCTAGCTTTTTTATTTTGAAGACAGTTAACTTAGGAAGAAATTTTTCTAATGAAGTGATTTATAGTATAATTAGTTTATATACAATAAAGATGGATATTAGAGGTGAAGAATGCTAACAAAACTAAAGATTTGGTTCTATAATCAATCAACTTGGATCTATAATATACAATATATGGTTATATCAATATTTATTTTAATTGGGGTAATGTTGGTGGATTTAAATATTACAGATATTGGTAGGCATTTGCCAAAGATTATGTTTACAAGTGTAGATTTGGCCAAGTTGATTTTAGCACCACTTGCAGGAGCCTTATTAACTATAACAACATTCACTTTTTCAACAATACTTGCAGTTATGATAAAATATTCAAGCAGTTATTCCTCAAAAACTATAGAAAACTTTGTTAAGCAAAAGAGTACAATGAAGGTCTTAGGGATTTTTATAGGTGGATTTGTTTATAATATTTGTGCATTAGTGTTGATGGAAAATGTTGATGAAGGACAAAAAGTAATAGCGGGTATCATTGGTGTGGTCTATGCTATTATTTCAATCATATATTTTACAATATTTGTTCAAAATGTCATTGTAAGTATGCAAACCCCTAACTTAATTAGCAGAATTTATGAAGAAACTAAACAAGTTATTAAAAAAGAAATAGCAGAAAGAAAAAATGCTCCTTTTATTAAAAGTACTGATAGAGATAAGATTGTAACAATATATTCTAAATCAAATGGCCATCTTAGTACTATAGACTATAAAAGACTAAGTAAAATATTGAAGAATATTGCAAGTTTGTGTGTTATAGACTGTAAGATAGGTGATTATTTAAATAAGAAAACCCGAATAGCTCATATAGTCCTAAATGATGGAGTTTTAGTGGATAATCTTCAACAAAGTATTAATGAAGCTTTTATAGTATTAGATAATAAACTATATTTTTATGATTACAGACATGGAATAACTAAGTTAGTAGAAATTGCTCTTAGAGCTATAGCACCAGTTGTAAATAATCCAAATACTGCCATAAGGTCTATTAGAAAAATTAGTGTGCTTCTAAGTTATTTAGCACAATCAGATCATGTTTATACTTCTAAATTTAAAAACGATGAACTTGAAATATTATATGTTGAAAACAACCTAACAGAGGATTTATATTTTACCTTCCATCAAATTGTCCATTATGCTAAAGATGACGTTTCTGTTATGAGAGCATTACTAGAAGGGCTACTTTACATAGAACAAAGTTCTACTGAAAAAAACAGAATATTTGTTGATGAATATGCTAAAGAAATTTATACAAAATCACTTCCAAGTCATAATAATAAAATGGATGTGGCTTATCTTGCTGATATTTATAAAAAATTCATACATAGAAATAGTTAAGAACAGGGAATAATAATACTAATATCTAAACTTTCAAGTACTTTTTTCAAGACTATCACCTAATTATCAAACTAATAAGTTATTATATAAGAGTAAGTTAACCACTTACAGATAATAATAATAATTTTTTTCATCCAAAACCTTCAAAAAGCACCTTGAATAAAGGTGCTTTTTAATTTATTAATATGTTATTATTTAAATAGTTATAAAAGTAAACTTTTCAAAATTATAAATAGGGGTGATTTGAAATGAATAGGATATCAAATAAGTTTAAGTTTTCAATTTTAATTATAATTATATTGTTTTTAGCAACAGCCTGTGTTCCTGGGGATGGATCTTACTCTGTAAACAATCCTGCTGGACTACTATCAGGAATATGGCATGGATGGATAGCTCCAATATCTCTTGTAGTATCAATATTTAATAAATCAATCAGTATATACGAAGTTATAAACACAGGTTTTTGGTATGACTTTGGTTTTTATATAGCTATAATTAGTGGTTTTGGTGGAATATCTTTTTCTAGAAATAAAAGAAAAAGAAGAAATGAAAACTACAAATAAAAAGTATAAACTTTCAAGTAATTATTTCAAGATAAACACCTAGTTATCAAACTACTTAGTTATTATATAGGTGTAAGTTAACCACTTACAGATAATAATAATAATTTTTTCATCCAAAACCTTCAAAAAGCACTTCGAATTTTCGAAGTGCTTTTTAACGTGTAAGATTCTTGAATTCATAGTGAACTCGTAGTATAATCAAATTAGGATTTGGAGGTAATTATGAAAGTATCAACAAAGGGCAGATATGCTATTAGGTTAATGATTGACATTGGAATTCAAGATAATAAAGGTTATGTTAGATTAAAGGATGTAGCAAGAAGACAGGAAATTTCTATTAAGTATTTAGAACAAATTGTAGGTTCTCTTCAAAAGAGCGGTTTATTGTTAAGTTCTAGAGGTGCACATGGAGGTTATAAACTGGCTAAAGATCCTTATGATTATTCAATAGGAGAAATTTTAAAAGCTACAGAGGGTAGTGTATCTCCTGTTACATGTCTAGAAGATGAGGTTAATAATTGTTCGAGATATAATTCTTGTGTAACTATTAATTTCTGGGAAGGCTTAAATGAAGTCATAAATGAATATTTGGATAAACATACATTAGGAGAGTTAATGGAAATTGCAAAGAATATAAAACAAGAAAATTTGGATTATAGTATATAGATAGATATTTCATGAATAATAGTTAGTTGTAAAGGTGGAATAAATTTCTACCTTTTTTTTATTTAAGTGTTGACATAGATGAAATATTCTAATATAATTAAAGCATACTAATCATATAGGAATAATATGTAAAGAGGTGTAATATGAATAAAAATGAGGAAATGATAGGAAATAATAGACGAATGTGCTGTTATTGTATGTTATGTTAAATATAGAGAAAAAAGCAACAACTTATTATATAAATAAGTTTTAATGAAAGAGGTAAAAATATGAATGATAAAAAATTAAAATTTGAAACATTACAAATACATTTAGGTCAAGAAGAAGCAGATAGTGCAACAGGCTCAAGAGCCGTACCAATATACCAAACAACATCTTATGTCTTTAAAGACTTTGATCAAGCGGCTAATAGATTTAATCTTAGTGAAGGTGGAAATATTTATACAAGATTAATGAATCCAACCTCAGATGTTTTAGAACAAAGAATTGCAGGACTTGAAGGAGGTATTGCTGCATTAGCAGTTGCTTCAGGATCGGCAGCAATTAGTTATGCAATACAAAATATTGCTTTGGCTGGAGATCATATTGTGGCTGGTAAAGCTCTTTATGGTGGAACCTATAATCTATTTTCAAATACTTTACCAGATTTTGGTATTAATACGACTTTTGTTGATGCAGATAATTTAGAGGAACTTGAAAAGGCAATTAAAGACAATACTAAAGCAGTCTTTATTGAAACCTTAGGGAATCCTAATTCAAGTATTGCAGATGTAGAGGCTATAGCAGAAATAGCCCATAAACATGGAATTCCATTGATAGTTGATAATACTTTCGCAACTCCATATTTATTTAGACCGATTGAACATGGAGCTGATATAGTAGTCCATTCAGCAACTAAATTTATTGGAGGACATGGTACGTCACTTGGTGGAGTTATTGTTGATAGTGGTAAATTTGATTGGGCTGCTAATGGCAAGTTTAAAGGATTAAGTGAACCAAATAATAGTTATCATGGAGTTGTGTTTACTGATGCAGTTGGACCATTGGCATATATTATTAAAATTAGAGTTACTTTATTAAGAGATACAGGTGCTACAATTAGTCCATTCAACTCCTTCTTGTTCTTACAAGGATTGGAGACTTTATCTCTTAGAGTTGAAAGACATGTGGAAAACTCTTTGAAGGTCGTTGAATATTTAAGTAAACATCCACTGGTAGAAAAGGTAAATCATCCAGTATTAAAAGATAATAAATATAACAGTTTATATAAAAAATATTTCCCTAAAGGAGCCGGATCTATTTTCACTTTTGAAATTAAAGGTGGAGTTGAAGAGTCTAAAAAGTTTATTGATAGCTTAGAGATTTTTTCCCTTTTGGCTAATGTAGCTGATGTAAAATCTTTGGTTATTCATCCTGCTACTACAACTCATTCACAATTAAGTAAAGAAGACTTGTTAAAGACAGGGATTAAAGAAAATACAATTAGATTATCAATCGGGATAGAACATATTGATGACATCCTAGATGATCTTGAAAATGCTTTTAAAGCAATAGGAGGAACAGAAAATGAAAATATATAAAAAAATTACAGATTTAATTGGGAAGACACCATTACTAGAGTTATCAACATATGAAAAGAGTCTTGGATTAAATGGGAAACTTATAGGTAAATTGGAGTCTTTTAATCCAGGTGGTAGCGTTAAAGATAGAATAGCCAAGGCTATGATAGAAGATGCAGAGACTAAAGGGATATTAAAAAAAGATTCAGTTATTATTGAACCTACTAGTGGTAATACAGGTATTGGGTTATCAATAGTTGGGGTAGCTAAGGGTTATAGGGTTATTTTAACAATGCCTGACACGATGAGTGTGGAAAGAAGAAACTTACTAAAAGCTTATGGTGCTGAAGTGGTGTTAACTGATGGTGCTTTAGGCATGAAGGCTGCTATTGCTAAAGCTGAAGAGCTTGCTCAATCTATTCCTTTGGCTTTTATACCAAGTCAATTTGAGAATAAAGCAAATCCTCGTGTCCATTTTAATACAACAGGACCAGAAATTTGGGAAGATACTGATGGGGAAGTAGATATTTTTGTGTCTGGTATTGGTACTGGAGGAACAATTACTGGTGCAGGGGAATTCTTGAAAAGCATGAATCCTAATATCCAAGTGATTGCTGTAGAGCCTGTTGGTTCTCCTATATTAAGTGGTGGTGAGCCTGGACCGCATAAGATTCAAGGAATTGGTGCTGGGTTTATACCTAATACTTTAAATGTAGATATATATGATCAAATTATACAAGTTGCGAATGAAGAAGCTTTTGCAACAGCTAAAGAATTAGCTGTTAAAGAAGGTGTTTTAGTTGGAATGTCTGGAGGAGCTGCCTTATATGCAGCAGTTCAGGTAGGAAAAGATCCTAAAAATAAAGGTAAAAATATTGTAGTAATCCTTCCAGATACAGGAGAAAGATACTTATCTACTCCTTTATTTAATTAAGTAATAAAGATTGCTAAGCAATAGTTAAAAGAAGACCCCTGTGTATTGAACAGGGGTCATCTTTATCTTTAAATTGTTTCAACAGTTACCTCTAACTACTAAAGAGACTATGATAAGTTTTATTTTATCATAGTCTCTTTTTTATATATTTTTAATAGTATTAGTTTTCTCAGACACTAAAGATAGCTTTATTTATTTGGCTTAAAATTTTTCAATCTTAATGCATTCATCAATACAGATATAGAGCTAAATGCCATTGCGCCACCTGCAATCATTGGATTTAGTCTTGGACCGCCAAAGGCAAATAATAAACCTGCTGCAATTGGTATACCTGCTGTATTATAAGCAAATGCCCAGAACAGGTTTTGCTTTATATTTCGTATCGTCTTTTTACTTAGTTGAATAGCTGTTACAACGTCAAGTAAATCACTTTTCATTAAAATAATATCAGCTGATTCTATTGCAACATCAGTACCAGAACCAATGGCAATACCGACATCTGCTTGTGCCAATGCTGGAGCATCATTGATTCCATCACCAACCATAGCAACGACCTCACCTTTTTTTTGTAGCTTTTTGACTTCATTTGCTTTATCTTTTGGGAGCACTTCAGCAAGTACAACATCAATACCTACTTGTTTAGCTATAGCATTAGCTGTTCTAGTATTATCCCCTGTAATCATAGCAACTTTTATTCCTAATTTATGTAATGCTTTAATTGCTTTTCCACTATTTTCTTTAGTTGTGTCAGCAACTGCGATAATACCAGCTAATTTATTATCTATTGTTATAAACATCGGTGTCTTACCTTCATTAGCTAGTTGATCAGCTACTTGTTGTAAATCATTTTGAATGTCATGA
>JAGXHY010000016.1 GCA_024635925.1 Bacillota bacterium
AACTTAAAGAAAAAAATATAGATGATGTAAGTGCTGCTTATAAGTTAAGTCATAAATCGAAAATTCAAGAGGAAAATAAATAAATGAAAAATAATGAATCACCTGGAATATTGCTCAGATCAAAATCTTTATTTTTTGACTTCTTGGGGCAAAAGAAAGCAAGATTGAAAGTTGTCTACAAAGACAAGCTATAAGCGGAGTTAATAGACACCTAACAGAGATTTTGTCTGGAAGCAAAGTAGTTAATAATTATTAATATAAAAAAATAATGTTAAGATAAGGTTCATATGATTAATCTGACCCAAATAATTGGAAATATTAAGTTGCTGTTAAGGATTGAGTTCTATATTGGATAGGGCTCAGTCCTTAATATTTAATCCACAACTGTTGCTTTGCATTTCTGCATGTTATAATCGTGTTAAGACAATGTTTAGAATAAATAATATTGAAGCAGATAAATTTTTGATGGAAAAAGCTGAATTGACCAAAGGGTAGATTATAAATATCAGAACTGATATTTAATAGAAATCAGTAAAAAAATAAGGCTGGAGTAATTCTTGAATAAGTTTAATAACAAGCGTATAGAAATGGGAGGACCTGTGGGATGGAATATTTAAAAAATAAAATAAAATCGATAATTGTTATGATTAAGGAAAATCCTGTAGTAAGTTTTTTATTTTCATTGATTAATAGAATAGTTAAACACAGATTAACAGTTCAATCTGCTAATATGACTTACTATCTTCTTCTTGCACTATTCCCCTTTTTAATTTTTCTTTTGGGAATATTTTCATATACAGCACTATCGATTGATAATATCTCTGAGGCACTAAAAACAATATTGCCGATGCAAACATCTGAATTGATTCTAGGAACAGTGGAAGAAGTATTAAATGATAATAATACTACGCTTTTTTCTTTCGCGATGATAGGAGCAATCTTGAGCTCGATAAATGGAGCTAGGGCACTTATTATAGGTGTTAATCGTGCATATGGGGTTACTGAGAATCGACATTTTCTGATTCAGATTGGTATCAATATGTTTATCATCGTCAGTATTCCACTATTTGCAATAATGAGTTTTTTGCTAATAGCTATGGGGAATATTCTGTTAGATTTGTTTACAGTTTGGTTTAACTTGACGATGGACTTCCAGTCGTTAATTTCTATTTCACGATATGTTGTACCAATGTTCATGTTGATTTTTTACTTTACACTATTTTATAAATTTGTTCCTAATTTGCGTCTTCCTTTTCGAAAGGTTATTGTTGGCGCATTGTTTACCACCTTTGGATGGATAGGGACATCTATGCTGTTTTCTCTATATATTAATAATTTTGCTAACTATACCAGAGTATATGGTAGTTTAGGTAGTATAATTGGTCTACTTTTATGGATTAATTTGAGTAGTATGATTATCTTAATAGGGGCTGAAATAATTGTTCTTATTAATGGGGGTAATAAAGGTGTTTCGCAAAATCAATCTAAGAAAGCAAAATTAAATTAGAACAGCTATATTTGCTGGGATTTGAAAGCATAGAACATTTTCAGAAAGACTTCTATATATTCAAATATGAACTAGATACTAGAACAAGGTGCAACGGTAATTCCTAATCTTTTCCAGGAACATTTATTTTTAATTATATAATAGATGGTAAATAAAAAGCCCTGTTTAAAAATTAAACAGGGCTTTTAGAGTTTCTCAATTAAGTTTGTATAATTACTTTATAAAATATCAATCACTATTCTTTTTTGAGAAAAGGTTTAGCACTAGGTTAGTGATAGTCTCAACAATGGTGATGATAGTAGTCATAAAATCAGTTGTAGGTTTTGTATCAAAGAAAGTATCATTAACTCCATCTAATGTATCATTAACACTTGTTACAGTCTTGTCAAGGTTATCAGCAAGCTGTGGTAGTTTTTTTACTGTTTTTCCGATATTTTCTGCATTATCATCCATTAGCTTATTGATTTTGCTCATTGTTTTAATCAAACGTAATAGAATTATAACTGATAGTGCCAAAATCACAATTCCTAAAAAAACGCTAATAAATATGGCTAAGAAAATCAGTATATCATTAAAATTAATAAACATATGTGATCCCTTTCATAATTTGTTTTGAAATGCTTATTTCTTCACATCCATTTTTATTTCTTTTGCTTTATCTTCCACAGCCTCAGCTGCATCGACAACCTTTGATCTAGACTTCTCTTTGGCATCTTCTGTTGCTTTTGTCATCTCATCCATTGTCTTATTCATAGTATCTTTCACTTTTTCCACAGTTTTTTCTGCATTTTTAGCGATATCTTCACGAGTTTCTTTGCCAGATTTAGGAGCAAGCAATATACCTGCTGCTACACCTGCCACAATGCCAACACCTGCTACAATAGCAGCTTTTTTGGCTACTCTAAGCTTTTCTCTACGTTTTTTTTCTTCTATCAATTCTTTAATAAACATAAAATAGACCTCCTTATTTTTATTAATAGATACTTCTATCTTGTCTTTCATTATATACCTTATTTTTATTAATGTACACTTCTATAAAAGCTATAAATAATAAATTACATCTAATTTATTAGAAATAATGTGGTGAGAAATCTATCAGAGAAGATAACTATTATAACAATTTTAGTTTACATTTAAATGCAATTCACGATAAAATAGATATACCTGATTAAATAATTTGATTAAGACATTTATAATATTAAAGTTTACATAAAATTATTGACAGACTATATGGAGAATGTTCATGAAGGTAGACAATAAAACTATTTCTATTATATCTTTTACAATATTTTTACTTGTATCCTTTGGACTACCCTTCTATAGCTTTGAAGGATATTCCATTATAAGTAACACAACTAGCCATTTAGCCGCACAAGGATCACCCTTTGCTTGGCTAATGGATATTGTATTTGTGATGCTTGGAATTATGGCAATTATTGTAACCTATAATACTAAAGTACTATATTATCAAATAATCGGAGGACTTTTTGGCTTAAGTTTAGTGATGACAGCTTTTTTTCCACATGCTCCTTTAGTAGGAAATATCCAAGCAAATGTATTACAGGATCAAATACACTCTATATTTGCTAGTATATCTGGGTTTAGCTTTACACTACTTGCTTTTGGACATAGTATAATGAATAAAGGTAGACAAAGATTTTGGGGTATCATAATAGTTATAATAGCTATATTTATCTCACTTGCAATGATGATATTACCAACCTTTATGGGAATTCTTCAACGTTTTATGTTTATCAGTGCTTTTGGTTGGTTATTCTTTTATATGGAATCACCAAAAAAATATAAAATTGGAGGTATAAATGAATCGTAAAAACGTAATACACAATCTAATAATATGTAGCGTATTAATACTAATATCATTTGGAGTCTATTTTTTTCAAATAATATACTTTAATGATATTGATCAAACACTATTTCTTCTATTTCAAGACCTTGCATTTTTACCAATATCTGTTATTCTGATTTCATATATTTTAGAAAAATATATGAATAACAAAGAAAAAGAAGAGAATTTTCAGAAATTACAAATTGTAGTTAGTGCTTTCTATTCAGAAATAGGTACTTCACTAATAAAGAAAATCTCTGAATTTGATAGAAATCTGGTAGCATTTAAGGATAATTTTAACTTTGAAGAAGCTTTAAACAAAAATGATAGAAAAAACATCTTAAAGAAACTAAAGAGTTTTGATTACGATATTGATAGCTCCTTAGGAGATCTAATTGATTTAAAAGAATTTTTACTTTCTAAAAAGACATATATTGCTAGAATGTTTGAAAATCCTAATCTATTACAACACAGTCGTTTTACTGATATGATCTGGGCAGTTTATCATGTACTTGATGAATTAGAAAACAGAGAAAAAATTGGAAACTTACCAATAAATGATATGAAACATTTATCAATAGATTTACAACGAGCATATTTAATGCTGATTTATGAATGGTTTGCATATATGGCATATTTAAATAAGGAGTATCCTTACTTATTCTCACTCGCAATTAGAAAAAGCCCTTTTGAAGAAAATGAGATTATCTTTTTATAGTTATACTTTAACATGTTTAGGGGGAAATAATGAAAATAACAGCAGTTTTAGGTAGCCCGATTAGAAATGGAAATTCAGAAAAAATGGTTGATTTGTTTTTATCTGGTTTTTCAAATGATGACATTTGTATTTTCAATATTAATGAATTAAATTGTAAAGGATGTCAGGCCTGTGATGAGTGTGAAAAAAGTGATAGTGTTATATGTGCTCTACATGATGACTTACAACCTGTACTTGATAGAGTAGCAGTATCAGATTTACTAATTTTAGCTAGCCCAATCTATATGGATCAGGTAACAGCTCAAATGAGAATATTTCAAGACAGATTAAATGTCTTCTTAAGAAAAGACTTTAGCTCTAAACTTAAAAATATACCAACAGTTTTAATATATAGTCAAGCTATAGAAGATACTAAAATATATGCAGACTATTTTAATACCTTGAAAAAGGTCTATAAAAAGTTTAATATGGACGTAATTGATACAATTATATTAACTAATGCTGGTGCTCATAATGAGTTAAAAGATGACTTATATATTAAAAATTATCTAAAAGATTGGAAGGAGAATAAGTATGCCACACATTTCAGTTAAACTTTGGCCAGGAAAAGACGAGTCTAAAAAACAACAATTAGCGGAAGCTATTAAGGAACTAACAGTTAGGATTTTAGAAGTACCAGAAACTAGTATCTCAGTTGCCATAGAAGATGTTGCTAAAGAAGACTGGCTTTTAAAAGTTAAAAAACCTGATATTATAGATAATGATAATAATGTATATATTTATCCAGGCTTCATAACAAAAGAGCCTAAATAAGAAAGGGACATTATGACCAAAAAGGACACAATAACCATATTGGAAATAGCTAAGATGTCTGGAGTTAACCCATCAACTGTATCAAGAGTCATAAATCATCCAGAAATGGTAAATGTAAAAACAAGAGAAAGAGTACAAAGATTCATCAATGAATGTAACTATCAACCAAACCCCTTTGCGAGAGGCTTACAAACAAAAAAAAGCAAGATAGTAGCTCTTGTAGTACCAAACTTTACAACACTATCCTTTGCCAAGTTGGCAAGAGGAATTCAAGAAAGACTAATGGAATCAGACTATTCTATGGTTATCTTTAGTTCTCATGAAGATGAAGTTTTAGAGAAGAAAATATGTAAAAAAATATCAGAATTACACATTGACGGAGTAATATTTGCCTCGTCTATGATGCCTAACTATGACGAACTGGCCTACAGTGTTGCTAAAGTATTTATAGATAGAGATGGCTCAAAAGATGGGATAGATACTTTCATCCTAGATGTAGAAACAGCCTTCGATAAACTTATAAAATATCTTGTAGGAAAGGGACACACCAAAATAGGCTTTGTTGTTGGAGGAGAAGAATCCTATTCAGGTTTAAAAAAAATAGCAGCCTTTAAAAAAGCCATGAATAAATACGAGTTGACTATTGATGATAATAAAATAGTAGGAGCATTTTGGTCATCAAAAGAAGGCTGGAATGCAACCATAAAGATCTTAGAAGATAGTGAGCTTCCAACCGTTATCATAGCAGGCTCAGATACTTTAGGAGTTGGTGTTCTTGGTGCAATTAACTTTAAAGGCTTTAAAGTACCTGAGGAAATATCAGTAGTAGGTTTTAATAACGAACCTGGTAGTGAATCTATGAATCCACCACTTACCACAATGGAATATGATGATTATGGTATGGGTAAAGAAGTAGCCGAGGCAATAATAAGAAGAATAAATAAACCAGAAACTGAAAGCATAACAAAAATATATACTATGAATATCATAGAAAGAAGCACTGTAAAGGGTATAATTGACAAAGAAAATGATATATGATTAAATAAGAAGAAATAAAGAAATACTATAAAAATTCCCAAACAAATATTTTTTTTAGAATATTTTGCAAACGTTTGCAAAAGTATATAAGAAGGAGTAAAAAATGAATTTTAATCTCACGAGCACCCAAAAATTACTTCAAGATTTTTATCAAAGATTTGCAGAAAAAGAAATAAAACCATTAGCGAAGAAAATGGATGAAGAAGAAAGATATGATCTAGAGTTATTAGAAAAAATGCAAAAGTGTGGTTTTTTTGGAATACCCTACTCTAAAGAATATGGAGGTGCAGGAGCAGATACAATGGCATATGTTCTTTGCATGGAAGAAGTTTCAAAAGTTGATGCAAGCTCAGGCATTACAATATCTGTACATACTTCACTTTGTTGTTCTTGTATTAGTGATTTTGGGACAGAAGATCAAAAACAAAAATATCTAAGACCATTAGTAGATGGCTCTAAAATAGGTTGTTTTTCCTTAACAGAACCAAATGCAGGTTCTGATGCAGGAGGACAACAAACAAGTGCAGTCCTTGAAGGTGATTACTATATATTAAATGGATCAAAAGTATTTACAACAAATTCTGGCTTTGCTGATACTTTTATAATATTTGCAGTTACAGATAAAGCCTCAGGTACTGATGGAATATCTGCATTCATAGTCGAAGGGGATAGTCCAGGACTTACTGTAGGAGCTAATATGCCAAGAATGGGCATAAGAGCTTCCTCGAATTGTGAAGTTGCTATCAATAATCTGAAAGTACCAAAAGAAAATATGCTAAGAAGAGAAGGAGAAGGTTTTGAAATAGCCCTAAAAGCTTTAGATGGTGGAAGGATAGGCATTGGAGCCCAATCAGTTGGTATAGCCCAGGGTGCTTTAAATGAAGCTATGCAATATGTAAGAGAAAGAAAACAATTTGGTAAACCAATAGCAGCCTTCCAAAATACTAAGTTCAAAATAGCTGAAATGCAAACAAAAATAGATGGAGCTAGACTATTAGTTTGGAGAGCAGCCTTAGCCAAAGATGATAAGAAAGAATATAGTGACTTAGCAGCTATGTGTAAACTATTTGGCTCCGAAGTTGCCAATGAAGTTACAAGAGTTTGTGTACAACTGCTTGGAGGTTATGGCTACTCAAGAGAATATCCAGTAGAAAGAATGATGCGTGATGCTAAAATCACTGAAATATATGAAGGAACCTCTGAAGTTATGAAAATGGTTATAGCTGGTTCCTTAAAAATATAGGAAAGAGGATAAGATATTGAAAATATTAGTTTGTGTTAAACAAGTACCAGATACTAGTGAAGTTACCCTTGATCCAATAACTAATACATTAATAAGAAAAGGCATAAAAAGTATTATAAACCCGGATGATAAAGCAGGTATTGAAGCAGCTCTAAAATTAAAAGATCAGGTTGAGGGAAGTCAAATAACTGTAATTTCAATGGGGCCAAAACAAGCTGAGATTGCCTTGCGGGAAGCTTTAGCTATGGGTTGTGATGAAGGTTATCTTGTATCTGACCGGAAATTTGGAGGTTCGGATACTTTGGCCACTTCTACAATATTAGCGGCAGCCTTAAAGAAAATAGGATTTGATGTAATAATTACAGGTAGACAAGCCATAGATGGAGATACGGCTCAAGTAGGGCCACAAATAGCAGAACATCTAAAAATACCTCATGTTAGTTATGTTGAAGAGTTTGAGGTTGACGGAGATGCTTTGATTGTCTTAAGACAATTTGAAGATAGATATCATAAAATTAGAATAAAATTTCCATGTCTATTAACTGCAATCAGTGGTTTTGGGGAGATAAAATATTTAACTGTAGCTGGAGTTATAGAAGCTGAAAAGAAAGAACTTAAATATCTTAACTACGAAGATTTAAAGGATTTACTTGATGAGGGATGTATTGGTCTTAAGGGTTCTCCAACTAAAGTTGTGAAATCCTATACAAAAGAACAAAAATCACAAGGAACTCTGCTTAAGGGACTAACTACAAATGAAGCAGTTGATGCTATTATGGCAAGATTAAAAGAAGGGCATATCTTATAGGGGTGTATGAAATTGAGTAAAGATATATATGTTTTTATAGAACAAAGAGATGGAATAATTCAAAATGTTAGTTATGAACTTTTAGGAGAAGCTAATTCTTTAGCTGAAGATATTGGTCAAAAAGTAGTAGGGATAATACTCGGAAGTGAAATAGAAGTTATGGCAAAGAACTTAATTATGTATGGAGCTGATGAAGTTATAGTAGTGGATCATCCAATCTTAAAAGAATATATGACAGAATCTTATACTAAAGCTATGACAGAGTTAATTAAGAGTAATGAACCAGAAATAGTTCTATTTGGAGCAACTTCAATTGGTAGAGATTTAGGACCTCGTATTTCTGCAAGAATTAGAACAGGATTAACAGCTGATTGCACCTCTTTGTGCATAGATCCAAAAAATAAGGGGTTACATATGACTAGACCAGCCTTTGGTGGTAATCTAATGGCTGTTATAAAGTGTGAAAACCATAGACCTCAAATGGCTACAATACGACCAGGAGTTATGCAAGCTATGGAAAAAGATGAAAATAGAAAAGGTATAGTAAGAAATGTAGCTATAGATTTTTCAAATATTGGTAATGAAGTGGAAATTTTAGAAATAATTAAGAAAAATAAGAAAGTTACTGATATTGCTAAATCAAAATATATAGTAGGTGGTGGTCGTGGCGTTGGAAATACTAAGAATTTTGAAATGTTAAACAAATTAGCTTCTACTTTAGGTGGTGAGGTTGCAGGATCTAGAGCTGCTGTTGAAGCTGGTTGGATTGATGCTGATAGACAAGTTGGACAAACAGGTAAAAATGTTAAACCAGATTTATATATTGCATGTGGGATAAGTGGAGCAATCCAACATGTGGCGGGTATGGAGAATTCTGGTATGATAATAGCTATTAATAAAAATGAAACAGCACCAATCTTTGATGTAGCAGATTTAGGAGTTGTAGGTGATATTACAACTATTATACCTCCACTAATAGAGGCTATAAAAAAAGCCAAAGCTGAAGGTATGGATTATATTGCACCTTCTTCATTAAAATATATGGGTATGGAGAATATTCTTTTTAATAAAAAAGATGGAATTGCCTACCTGACTATAAATAGACCTAGATTTTTAAATGCTTTAAATAGAAAAACTTTATTAGAAATTGGTGCAGTTGTAGATTTATTAGAAAATGATGAATCTACTCTAGTAGTAATTGTTCGAGGTGCTGGTGGAAGAGCTTTTGTAGCTGGAGCTGATATTTCTAAAATGCAAGATATGAATGTAGAAGAAGGAGAGGAAATCTCAACTCTTGCTCAGACAGTCTTTTCTAAATTGAAAAAATTACCTCAAGTTGTTATTGGGGCTATTAATGGTTATGCTTTAGGTGGTGGGAATGAATTGGCTATGGCTTGTGATATTCGTATAGCTAGTAGTAGAGCAAAATTTGGACAACCAGAAGTAAAACTTGGTCTTATTCCCGGTTTTGGGGGAACACAACGTCTTCAAAGAATTGTAGGACAAGGTTATTCTAAGGAGTTAATTTTTACTGGAGAAATGATTAGTGCAGAGGAAGCTTATAGAATTGGGTTAGTTAATCGTGTTGTTCCTCCAGAAGCTCTTAATCGAGTAGTTAATGATTTAGCTCTAAAGATTATAAGTAATGGTAGTAAGGCTGTTAAATTGGCTAAGAAGTCTATTAATGAAGGTGGTAATGTTGATTTAGAGAGTGGCTTAGCTATAGAGAATAGAGATTGGACTAATTGTTTTACAAATGAAGAATCAAAAGAAGGTATGAAGGCTTTTGTCGAAAAACGTAAGGCAAATTTTAAAGACTTTAAGTAGGAGGTAAAAAATGGATTTTTTAGAATGTGTGAAAGGTAGAAGAAGTGTCAGAAAATTTAAAGATACTAAGATAGGTCATGATGTTTTATTGAGGGTAGTTGAGTATTCATCATTTTCTCCATCTTGGAAGAATTCTCAGACAGCAAGGTATATTGTAGTTGAAGATAGAGATATATTAGATAAAATTGCCGATGATTGTCTTAATGGTTTCGTATTTAATGCAAATACAATAAAGCAAGCCCCAGCTCTTGTATTAGTCACTTATGTCACTGGAAGAAGTGGCTATGAAAAGGATGGGTCTTTTTCTACTAGTAAGGGTGATCGTTGGGAAATGTTTGATGCTGGTATTGCATCACAAACTTTTTCATTAGCTGCTTTTAATGAAGGGCTTGGTTGTGTTATTTTTGGTATATTTAACGAAGAAAAGGTAAGTGAGGTTGTTGGTATTCCTAAAGATCAAAAGTTAGCTACTATGATAGCTATAGGGTATCCTGATGAGGAACCTGCCATGCCAAAACGTAAGAGTGTTGAGGAATTGGTTGAATTTAGATAAGTTTTGTATGATGAGTTAAGGTTTATAACAAGTAATTTTTTGTTTTAAACCTTGGCTTTTTTATTATTGATTGACATGTTATGGAATAGTTTATAGAATAATAATTAATATGGAAATAGACTATTAGGGAAAGGAAGTGAGGCCTTTTGAATATACTAAGCAGTAAGTTTCGCGAAGTTTTTTTTGCTGTACTACCTGTTACTTTGATAGTTGTTATTCTTAACTTCACGCTAGTACCAATTCCTAATAATCTAATGTGGCAATTTATAATAGGATTTATATTAGTAACCATTGGTCTGACATTGTTTCTAGTTGGGGTAGATTTAGGTATAACGCCACTAGGTATGCTTCTTGGACCAATAATAACCAAGTGGAACAAGCTTTGGTTAGTTCTGATAGCTGCTTTCTTCCTGGGCTTTATAATTTCCTTTGCCGAACCGGATTTAATTATCCTAGGTAATCAAATTGAATATATAACTTCAGGAGGCATTGCTAGTATAACAATTATTTCAGTTGTATCTCTTGGTATTGCTGTTTTGATGATACTGGGTTTCTTGAGAATAATCTATAACATTCCATTATTTATAATACTAAATATCCTTTATGCTATTATCCTAATTTTAGCCATATTTACCCAACCTGAATTTCTTGCAATTGCATTTGATACCTCGGGCGCAACAACTGGAGCACTGGCAGTTCCTTTCATCCTATCTCTATCCATGGGTCTTACATCAATAAAGAAGGATAGAAAGGCATCGGAAAAAGATAGTTTCGGCTTGGTTTCAATAGTATCAGCAGGAGCAATTATTTCTGTTATGATTTTAAATCTAGTAACAAAAAAACAGGAGTATTCTGAAATCTTAAAGGACAATAGTAAAGAATCCTTGTCTGTAGCTATGGCATTTATTAGTAATATAACAGAAGGACTCATAGATAGCCTTTTTGCCTTTTTACCTTTGTTTTTGATTTTTATATTTTTAATAATTTTTACTAAGTCAATTAATAAGGCAGAAATCAAGCGCATTACCTTTGGCTTTGTTTATTCTATGGTAGGGCTTGGAATATTCTTTATTGGAATCCATACTGGTTTTATGGATGTTGGTGGTACTATTGGAGGATACTTGGTTTCACTGGATTCTTATGTTTTTTTAATAGGCATAGGATTCCTCCTTGGTGTTTTTACCATAATCGCCGAACCTGCAGTTCATGTACTTACACAGCAGATTGAAGAAGTAACCGCAGGTTTTGTCAAAAAAAGTTCTGTGCTAATTGCCTTATCTATTGGAGTTGGGTTTGCAATTGCCTTATCGGTACTTAGGATAGTTGTAAGTGGAATAGAATTGTGGCATTATCTACTTCCAGGATACCTTATAGCCTTGGGATTAACTTTTGTTGTGCCTAAGTTATTTGTTGGTATAGCTTTTGATGCCGGTGGTGTAGCAACTGGTCCTATAACGGCCACTTTCATATTGGCTTTTATCAATGGAGCTGCTTATGAGCATAGTAATGCAAGTATTCTGATTGATGGCTTTGGGATGATAGCCTTGGTAGCTTTAATGCCGATAATTACTCTTCAAATATTAGGTTTGTTATATAGAATTAAGTCTTCTAAGAAGGAGGTATGATTTGTGAGTATTGATAATAGTTTGTTTTCCTTTGACTTGAATGTGGTAATTGTAAAACATGGGTTTGGGAGCAGAGTTATATCCTTAGCTAAGGCTTGTGGGATTTCTGGTGGTACTATAGTCTTTGGTAAGGGTATATCTAGAAATTCTCTACTTCGGCTTTTGGAGATAGCGGATAGTAGTAATGAAGTGGTACTAATATTATCCGACAAGGTAAAAGGTGATGATTTTATACAAAGGGCTTTATTGGAGTTTAGATTGGAAAAACCTAATAGAGGGATAGCCTTTAAAATGCCTGTTTGCAATATATTATGCACCCGTTGTCATTGTAGTATTGATGAGGAACACACAGAAAGTGAGGTTGGTAAAATGAGTTCATACAGTTCAATTTTTGTTATTGTTGATAAGGGTGTAGCTGGCTTGGTAGTTAAAGCTGGTAGGGCAGGTGGAGCTCGTGGAGCTACTATTATTGATGGGCGAGGAGCGGGTATTCATGAGACTAGCAAACTCTTTGCCATGGAGATTGAACCTGAGAAAGAGATAGTCCTCCTTATTGTACCGAGTGACCTTACTAAGTCTGTTAGTGATATGATAAGAGAAAAAGTTGGAATGGACGAAGCAGGTAAGGGAATTATATTTGTTCAAGAAGTTAGTGAAGTCTATGGATTGAATTAGTAACTTGCCAACATGTCGATAAAGTAGTATTATCAAATATGCATAGAAAAATATGTTTTGAAAGGAGATATTTATTATGTTATGGAAATGTTCAAATTGTGGATTTTTACACGAAGGTGATGAGGCCCCTGATATTTGCCCAAAATGTGGTGTAAGTAAGGATAAATATGTTGCTTTATCTGAAGAGGATGGAGAAAAAGTTTATACTTCCGATCGTACAAATGATATTCATATGGAAATTATAGACTTATCAATGAGAATTTGTGAACTTGCTTTAGAAGGGGTTGAGATTAATCTTGATCCAGCTTGTGTTTCAGTTTTTGAAAAGGCCTGTGATGAAGCTTGGATTATTAAACAAAGAAGTAAAGCAGAGATTGCAAGTCATATGACAAAAGGTAAATGGTAAAAAATTATAAATAATATTAAAGGGTATACACTATTTTGTGTATACTCTTTTTTATTAAACCCTTGTTAGTATTGAATCAATAAGGTAATATCAATATAAAGAGGTAATTATTTCAATGTATATAATAGGAGGTAGCCATGAATGATATAGTAAAAATAGTAATTCAAAGAAAATCTATAAGGACCTACACTGATGAGCCACTAAGTAATGAGGTTAGAAGTCAGATAGAAGAGTATTTTACTAAACTTGATAATCCTTGGGGGGTAAAAATAAACTATACTTTGATCGATACTAAGGGTGAAAATACTAATGGAAAATTAGGTACTTATGGTGTTATTAGAAATGCTAGTAGCTTTATTGCAGCAACACTATTTGATGAAGAATTTGCTTTAGAAGCACTAGGTTTTGAATTAGAAGTATTAATTCTTTATCTTACTAGTTTGGGAATTGGAACTTGTTGGCTAGGAGGAACATTCAACAGAGGAGAATTCGCCAAAGAAGCTAAGTTAACGGAAGGACAAATAATACCGATTATTACACCAATTGGTTATCCTGCAAAAAAAACTTCATTAACTGACAAATTAATGAGAAAAATGTCTAAAGGAGATTCAAGAAAAGAATGGAATGAATTATTCTTCCTCCAAGATTTTAGTAATATACTAACAAAGAAAGAAGCAGGTATTTATAGGGAAGCTTTAGAAATGGTTAGACTTGCACCTTCAGCTTCAAATAAACAACCTTGGAGAATCATAAAAGAAACTAATATCTACCATTTTTTCGAATATTCTACACCAGGTTATAGTAAAGCTTTTAATTATGATATACAAAGAATAGATATGGGAATTGCTGCTGCACATTTTCAGCTAACAATAAAAGAGAAAAAGATAAAAGGTGAATTTGCTGTACTAGAACAACAAATTTCAGCACCAGAAAATACATATTATAGGTTTAGCTGGATAGGAGAAAGATCAGAAGAATTAGTTATGGGAGAATTAAAGGAAATTTATCTTGCCGGTGGATGTTTTTGGGGAACACAAAAATATCTTTCATTAATTAATGGTGTTATAAGCTCAGAAGTAGGGTATGCAAATGGTAATACAAGCAATCCTAGTTATCAGGATGTGTGTTACCGTAATACTGGACATACAGAAACTGTTAAATTAGTTTATGATTCTAATATTATTCCATTAGCATCAGTTCTTAAACTTTTTTATGATGTTATTAATCCTGTTTCTGTAAATAAACAAGGAAATGATGTTGGAAGCCAATATCGTTCAGGAATATACTATGTTGATGAAAAAGATAAAGATGTGATACTTGAATCCATAGCAGAATTACAAGAACAATATACTGAAAAAATAGCTATAGAAGTATTGGCCTTAGAAAACTATACAAAAGCTGAAGAGGCTCACCAAGATTACTTGAATAAAAATCCAGGAGGTTATTGCCATATTGGACCAGATAGTTTTGAAAAAGTAAGAAAAATGAATTAGTAATAATCATCAAGAGTCATTTGCATATATTTTATGGTATAGTATAAATTAATGATATAAATATATGAGGTGGAATATGCAAATAATAAGCTATGTAACAATAAGTATTGGGATTTTAGCCACATTTTTATTGTTTTTTAATCTTCCTAGGATTAAAAAAGAAAAAGATGAAAAAGACTGTTATGAAAGTCCTACAATATCTGTAATAATACCTGCTAGAAATGAAGAAAATAATCTACCCAATATTTTAAATGATCTATTAAAACAAACCTATCCAATAAAGGAAATAATTTGTGTGGATGATGGTTCAACAGATGGAACTCCAGAAATTATTAGGAATTATTCAAATAACAAAAAGGTGGAATTAAAGTCAGTAGAAGTTAAAAGTCTACCAATTGGTTGGAAAGGAAAAACTTGGGCCTGTCAAAATGGAGCAAGTTTAGCTAAAGGTGAGTTATTACTATTTTTAGACTCAGATATTAGATTATCAAACAGTAGTATAGAAATATTAGTTGATCGGTATTTGAAAAATAGACAACCTATATCAATTCAGCCCTATCACTGTATGAAGAAGAACTATGAATATCTATCACTTTTTTTTAATATGATACAAACCTGTGCTACAGGTCTTAGTGTTTTTGGAAAAAAGAAAAAGAAAGGTTTTTATGGACCTCTATTATTTATAGAAAGAGATATTTTTAATAAATTTGGTGGTTATGAAAAGGTCAAAAATAAAGTCGTTGAGGATTTTGATTTAGGTAAATACCTTAGAAGTAAAGGTATATATATTGAACTACTCCTTGGTGGAGATGAAATATCTTATAGAATGTATCCTAAGTCAGTCAAAGATTTATTTGAAGGATGGTCTAAGAATTTTGCTTTGGCATCACTTTCAATGGATTGGTGGCTATTTATCTTTATTATTATCTGGATAGGTTTCTTAACTGTATTACCAATAGAAATATTTAAATCTATTTTATTTGGGGAAACTAGTTCATTATTAATTCTTATTGGTATATACGGATATTGTATATTATCAATTTACCGGATTGGAAGGGCTATAGGTTCATTTCCTATATATACTTATGTTTTTTATCCTGTATACTTATTGGTCTTTCATTTAACCTATCTTTATTCAATAATAGGGACATATATATTAAAATCAACAACCTGGAAGGGTAGAAAGTTGTAGGTGAGTTAATGCAAATATTTTTCATATCAGATTGGTTGATGATTATATCATATTTTGTTGGATGGTCAATTATACAATTATTAGTTGCATTAAGCATTAATAAACTAGATGATAAATACTTTAATCCAGATAATTTTTGGTTAAAAACTAGAAAAGGGGAACTAACCTTTTATAGAGATGTATTGAAAATAAAAAAGTGGAAGCATTATCTGCCAGATGGAGCAAGGGCTTCTAAAAAAGGCTTTAGAAAAAAAAATCTATCCAGTTTTCAAACAGATTATTTAGAAACTTTTATTTTTGAAACTGGTAAAGCAGAAATAATGCATTGGTTACAAATAGTTCCATTTTTTATTTTTGGACTTTGGAGTCCTCCATTTGTAGTTTGGATAATGCTAGCTTATGCATTAATAGTAAATTTGCCATGCATTATAACTCAAAGGTATAATAGACCTAGATTGGTGAAGATATATAAGGCTAAGGGTAAGCAGAGTTTTAAAGGAAGTATTTCAAAGAGTGAAGAAAAAAAATGCAAAATCAAAATAATAAAAAATGGACCATATATTGTGAGTGGTAATATTCCCCTTACAGAGAAGATAATAACGCCTAAGGATAACGGATATGTATATACCCAAGGTGAGGAATATGAAGATAAGGAAACTTATTCTTTATGTAGATGTGGTAAAACTAAAACCCCACCTTATTGTGATGGATCTCATGTGGAAGCGCATTTTAATGGTGTGGAAAGAGCTTCTGAAGAAAAATATCATAAGAGAGCTGCAGTGCTTGAGGGTCCTGATTTGGATCTATTAGATGATGATAGATGTGCTTATGCTAGATTTTGTCACAGAGATGCTGGGAACGTATGGGAACTAACACTAATGTCAGATAATCCTGAGCTAAAGAAAGAAGCTATTATAGGTGCTTATCAATGTCCAACGGGCAGATTAATAGCCAGAGAAAAAGATGGATTTGAAATTGATCCAGTACATCCACCAAGTATAGAAATATTACAAGACCCAGAAAAAAATGTTAGTTGTGGAATTTTTGTAAAAGGTGGAATTGCTTTAGAGGGAAGTGATGGTTTTATTTATGAAACTAGAAACAGATATACATTATGTAGGTGTGGAGAGTCAATAATTAAGCCTTTTTGTGATGCTAGTCACATAAATTATAGATTTAGAGATGATAAATAAATAAAACTGTAGCAGATGTTAATAAACAAAAGGGAGCCCAAAAGGCTCCCTTTTTGATATCGTATAAATATTTGATATAAATTAAACACTTTTATTAAAATTAATGTGTTGTTTTATTTTTGATAAGATAATTAATATTATTAAAACTATTATTGCTAGAAAAGAACTCAAAATAGTTAACCATTTTATAAAAGTCATAAATGGGGTTATATTTGCAATTACACCAGATTTTAGAGGATACCTGGCCATTACTATTGTAGTTCCTATATTCTCCATAAAATCAAAAAACATTGAGATTATTGGAAGTAAAAAAATATATTTTAACAACTTTTTTCCTGGTAAATATTCTAGAAGTTTAATAATCCATGTAACAAGAAATATTGTATAAACAAATGGCCAAATTACATCAAAAGTCCACCTTAGGTTAATGTATATATTTCTTCCTAATTCTCCATAACTTTCAGCTAGATCATATAAATCTGATCCTGAATAAATTAATGAGGTATCTGGTGATTTTAATTCTCCTATCATTTTATCTGAGTATTTAGATATTTGAGGAAGTACAAAAATTATAAACAAAAGGAAGATTATAGACACTAGTATAACCCATTTCCAATGAATTCTAGTTCTTATCATACATTTTCTCCTCACTTTAGTTATACTAAATTTATCTATGATATTTTAAAATCTTTACGAACCATTTTTAATTTAAAGATATTTGGATTGAAACGGATTTTTGTTATACAAATTAGTCTATCCTCTTGATCGTGAATGTATTCCTCCCAGGTGTTGATAGGAGTGTTAGGTTCTATAGAGAACAAATCTGCAGTTGTATCATTAACTATTTCAGGAATAAACTCAACAATTGAATGAAGACTATATACACCA
Organism: Bacillota bacterium; assembly: GCA_024635925.1. Classification (GTDB taxonomy): domain Bacteria; phylum Bacillota; class TC1; order TC1; family TC1; genus WTXA01. Next base: position 17,826 of record JAGXHY010000016.1, read on the forward strand.
TAAGTAGCCAAGAAATCAAATAAATCCTTATCAAGTTCCATATTTAGATTAAAGTCAGATGGAAATAATCTTACTGGTATATAGATATTATGTAAAGAAGCTGTTTTATCATCAGCCTTAACAATTTCATCATAAACATAATAATCTTCTTCTGGACAATTCGGGAAAATGGCACTTTCCAAGTGTAAATTAGTAAATTCAGTACTTGTTTTATAACCAGCTTGTTTTAAAATTTTTAAAAAATTCATATTAGCATCAATTCTAAAATTAGTATTAACAACACTATTTAGAATAACATTACCATGCCCATGACGTCTGCTTATATAAGAAAGAGAAGATAATTCAGCTAAGGCTTCTCTTATAGTATGCTTACTAGTACCTAATAGTTCAGATAAGCTTTCTTCAGAGGGAAGGGTAGGTGAATTAAAAGCTCTTTTTTGAATTTTATCTAAGATTGCTCCTGCAACTTTTTTATATAATGGTGGATTTTTTAAAATTTTCATAAATATCTCCTATTTTTAATTATTTATATATAAGACCTAATATCACATAATATACCACAACCAGTAGGAAAAAACTATAAAATACATTGACTAAATACTTATATTGATCAGAGTCATTTTAATAATTTGAATATAATAATTGGAATTTTTTTAATTTGTCTGTATACTGATTATAATATATAGAAGTAAGTTGTAAATTTATTGATTATATATATTATAGGGGGAATAAAAGAATATGGACTACACTTTTTTTCTTGAAAAGCGGATAATTATAGGTTTATTTATAGCTTTGTTAATTATATTATTCATAATTGTTTTATTTATCTTTCAAGCTAAAGGTAAGGGAAAAGATATTAAGTTAAATTATAAAAACCTATTTGATCATATGAACGAAGGGTTTGCTTTACATAAAATAATTTGTGATGAGTCAGGGAAGCCAATAGACTACGTATTTTTAGAAGTTAACCAAGCTTTTGAAAAAATTACTGGTTTAAAAAAGGAAAATATAATAGGCAAATGTGTAACTGAGGTATTGCCTGCAACAGAAGAGTATTGGATAGAAACTTTTGGTAAAGTTGCTTGTGAAGGGACATCTATTGCTTATTCCAATTATGCTAAGAACTTAGATAAACATTTTCAGGTTAGTGCTTTTAGTCCTAAAGTTATGGAATTTGCTACTATATTTACTGATATTAGTTCAGAAGTAAAAGCAACCGAAAAGTTTAAACTAGAAAAAAACTTACTAGTGACTATTCTTGATGGAGTTAAGGCTGGTTACTGGGATAAAAATTTTAAAGAAAAAATATCTTCTTATAGTACATCCTATAAAAAAATGTTTGGTTATGAAGAAAATGAGCTTGAAAACTCTCCAGCTTTATGGAAAGAACTTATTCATGAAGATGATCTACAGAAGTCTATTACAATATTTAAAAAACATGTTGAAAGTTTGGGTGAAATACCTTTTTATCATGAAGCAAGATATAAACATAAGAATGGCTCAATTGTTTGGGTTATAAAATCTGGTCGTGTAGTTGAATGGGATGAGAACAACCAACCTGTCAGGTTTGTTGGTTGTAATATCAATATAACTGAAATAAAAAACTTGGAAAGTATTATCAGAAATGAAAGAAATCTTTTACAAACTATTTTGCATTCAATTATTGATGGTGTGATATCAATAGATTTAGTTGGAAAAATACAATTTGCAAATAGCGCAGTAGAAGATTTGACTGGGTACAAAGAGTCTGAGGTGGTAGGAAAAAATATTCTTGATATTCTTGAGATAATTGATGAGAAGAATGGTGAGCGGATCATTTGTTTTATTGATGATTTTCTTGAGCCAACGAATTTTAATAGGGATGATCTTTCAGTGATAATTAAGTCTGGAGAAATTATACCTATTGATTATACTATTGCGCCTATTGTAGATCATAATGGTAAGGTTGAAGGTGCTGTTATGGTTTTCCGTGATATAAGAGAGAAGAAGGAAAGATTAGAACGAATTAAGTATTTAAGTTATCATGATCAATTAACTGGATTATATAATCGCTACTATTTTGAGGAACAGTTAATAAAGTTTAATTCAGAGGAGTATTTGCCTTTAACTTTAGCAATTATTGATGTAAATGGTCTTAAGCTTACAAATGATGCGTTTGGTCATGCTGTTGGTGATAGTATGTTGAAGGTAATTAGTAACACATTAAATAAGAATAGTAGGAAAAGTGATGTTGTGTTTAGAGTTGGTGGTGACGAGTTTGTTATACTTATGCCAAATACAGAAAATGATGATGCAGAAATATTGGTTAAGAATATTCATAGGAATTTAGAAAAAATAGAGTTTAACAATATTATTATATCTGTTTCTGTAGGTTGGGCTACTAGAAAGTTTAAAGAAGAGAATATGGATGCTATTTATAAGAAGGCAGAGGAGTATATGTATCGAAATAAACTAGCTGAGAGTCAGAGCATGAGGAATAGGACAGTTCAGGTTATTTTGAATACTCTTAATGAGAAGAATAAAAGGGAACGAATACATTCTCAAAATGTAAGTAAGATTTCTAGGAAGATTGCTGAGCTAATGAATTTGGAGCCTGAGGTTGTTAAGGAGGCTGAAGTGGCTGGTCTTCTTCATGATATTGGGAAGATTGTTATTGATGAGAATATTCTAAATAAGAAAGGCGCTTTGACAGAGGCTGACTTTGAACAGATTAAGAGGCATCCTGAAAGTGGCTATCAGATAATGAGGTCTGTAGATGCTTATACTAAGATTGCTGATTATATATTATATCATCATGAGAGATGGGATGGTAAGGGTTATCCAAGAGGTCTAGCTGGGGATAATATTCCACTTATTGCTAGGATAATTAATGTTGCTGATGCCTATGAGGCGATGACTGCTATTAGGACTTATAGAGAGGCTGTAAGTCATGAGGAGGCACTTGAAGAATTAAAAAATTGTGCAGGAACTCAATTTGATCCTTATATTGTTGCTAAGTTTAGGAATTACTATATACACAATGATTTGTGGTAGATGTTATTTTCTGATTAATACAACTTAATAATTAGAAAAAAACGAAGGAATATTTTATTCCTTCGTTTTTCATATTTAATCTTGTTTATTTCTTAATGCAGCACTTTCTTCTAGTATTTCATCCATAGGTTGATATTTACCAAAACGATAAGAATAGACTTTCAGACCTTCTTCTTCAAGTATAGGCCCAATCATTTCCATTTCAACTCCCATTAACTTAAGTACAGCCGGGTAGTCAACTAGTGGGGATTTGAAGGGTTGAATTAACTTAAAATTTATCTGTGAAACACTATATACAATTTTTTTTATTCCAAGTGATCCTATTGCCATAAGACACTTAACACAAGGGTAGGTACTAGTATAAACAATGCACTCAGATAAAAAGTCATTTGTATAATTACCCACACATTTATGGATTAAGTTAAATTCTGCATGCCCAAAGGTTTCTTTAGTAATACCTTCTGTATTTTCTCCTTCTTCTAGAATATTACCATTATGGACAAGTATTGCACCAAAGGTATTATAACCTTTCTTACCTGATATAATGGCTAGTTCAATACAACGCTTAATTAAAATTTCATCTTGAGTCATTTAATTCCTCCTTAATACTAATTAGCTATTATACATATTTTATTACTTTAATATGAAAATATCTACTTAAAGTTAAAGATTCCTGTATAAAGGTTATGCTACTCTACTTAACTAACTTACCAGTAATCATATGAATAGCATTATCATTTGTTAAACCATAAATCATACGCTGTCTTGTAGCAATAAAATTCACATTATGTAAAGAAATCTGTACAAAATCAGAATGAGGATGATCATTAACACCAAAATCTAAGAAGGCTCCAAAACCAATTTTACCAGCAGCAAAAACAGAAGAATAATTCATAAACATCTCATCCATAGACTCAATACTCATCAAATATGTCATATAAGAAGGAGACTCGATTAATAATCTCTCTATACCAAGTAATTTAAGAATATACATTAGTAATGGACCATCAGTTTTAGAACCAGTACCAGTACCAATTAGTAGGCGCTGTTTTGATTTTGCTTCAAACAAGCCCTTTAATTCCTCAACATCAACCTCTTCTTTAGACTTATAAGGGCCAATTATCTTAAAATCAATATCACTATTTTTCTTAACATACTCAACCCCAGCAGGAGAAGTCCCAATTGCCAATGGAGCATCAATATCAAAAACAGAATGCTTTAAAGGAATATCAGTACCATCAAAAGAAACTAGAATATGAGCTGGACAGTAGTGTTTCTTCTTTAAATAATCAAGTCTTAAATCGGCAAGATCTTTATCAAAGCAATTTGCATTCATTATTTCATTATCAATCAAAGTTTTAGCACCAATAATTATACCATCAGAATAAAACCGTAAAATATTTAAAATCCAATAATCACCAAGTCCTCCATCAGGATCTCTAAAATTATTCCCAGCAATTAGATCACCATGACTATCATCAGGAAATGAGATTTTACCATCAACAGAAACTACAATTGAAGCAAAAGTGTAAGGTCTGTCATTTGGTGCTGGAGGAAATTGAACCTCTCCATAACCTTCAAGAATTTTATCTGGTGTAGCTGGATCTGAAGAAGTTTCTTTTACCTCTTTGAAATAGTCTTCATTTCTCATTAATGTTTTAAATTTGACCTTCTCAACAGGAAAGTCTAGTAAAGTAAAATTGTTCATTTAAGAACCTCCTAAAATATATTGACTGTTATGAAAATACATATATCAGTTACTAAATTATACTCCTCAAGTCATCCAATGTCTATAGAAGGGATTGATTTCACCCTAATTTATAAATACCATAGACTATAGTTAATAACTGATGGTAAAATAAAAGAACAAGAGAAAATAAGGTAATTATAGTTTATGCCTTAAAGAATGGAGACAATAGTATGAAGCTTAAAAATAAAGTTGCAATAGTAACTGGTGGGACTTTAGGTATTGGAGAAGCAATAGCCAAAGAATATGCTAAAGAAGGAGCCAAGGTGATTATTCTTGGTAGAAATAATGAGAGAGGTAATTGTATTTGTAAAGATATAAATACTACAAGTTGTATAAATGCTGAATACTTTCAGGTAGATTTTAATGATTCACAAGCAATAACTAAGACAATGGAAGCAATAAATAAAAAATATCCTAAGATTGATATCTTAGTAAATAATGCTGGAATAGCAACAGTTGGTACTGTTGAGAGTCTAGAAGAAGAACAATGGGATAATATATTTAGAATTAATGTTAAGGCAGTTTATCTCATGTGTAAACAAATAATACCAATAATGAGAAAAAATGGTAGTGGAAGCATTATTAATATAGCATCATCAGCAGGAATAGTTGGGGCTTGGGGGCTACATGCATATAGTGCAACAAAAGGGGCTGTAATCCAACTAACTAAAAGTATGGCAGCAGAATATGCTAAAGAGAATATTAGAGTAAATGCTCTTTGTCCAGGGGCAACAGCAACTCCTTTAATGGATAATATAGATCAAGAATTTATAAAAATGATCCCAATGAAAAGAATGGCTAAACCAATAGAGATTGCAAAGGGCGCAGTATTTTTAGCTAGTGAAGATTCAAGTTTTATAACTGGCTCTAATTTAGTAATTGATGGTGGTTTTACTGCTATATAATAAGTGATGGAGGTAAAGATGAGTTTATTTGAAGTGCTAATGCTTTTATGTTTTGGTGCAGCATGGCCATTTTCTATCTATAAATCTATTAAATCTAAGTCTAACAGTGGTAAAAGTATCATATTTTTATTTGTAGTAATGATAGGATATTTATCAGGAATATTTCATAAGTTATTTTATAGCTATGATCTTGTAATATATCTTTATGCTTTAAACTTTATTATGGTAAGTGTAGATGCATTTTTATGGTTTAAAAATAATAAACAAAAAATTTATTAATTTGATAATTAAAGAAGGATAGAGGAGAACTAATATTATGTTATATGGATATAAATTTCAAACTATTATTGGTGAATTTGGTTTATTAGAATCTAATGGTAAATTAATTAGAGTACTACTTCCAGGTGAAACTATACCTCAAAATATAATTATTAAAGAAACTAAATTGCTTTTAGAAGGAAAACGTCAGATTGAAGAATATCTTGATGGAGAACGAAAAGAATTCGACCTACCTATTTTTTATGAAGGAACTGACTTTATGACAAGTGTCTGGTCATCATTAAGAAATATTGCCTATGGTACAACTAATAGCTATAAGGATGTAGCTATTAGTATAGGTAATCCAAAAGCAGCTAGAGCTGTAGGTCAGGCCAATAACCGTAATCCTTTACCAATTATTATTCCTTGTCATAGGGTAATAAGTAATAGTGGTAAATTAATTGGCTATAGAGGTGGTTTGAATATTAAAAAACAACTTTTAGAACTAGAAAGAATAGTGAGGGAAAATGAAAAATAGTAGTAAATTATGGAAGATATTAAGAAGAATAGCTATTGGTATAGTTGTTACATTATTAGTTGTACTTAGTGCCTTCTTTATTTATACTTTAGATTATTACAGAGCAGATAGTATTGCAGAAAATACAAGTATTAGTCAAACTACAGATGATTATTATATTTTTAAACCTGAAACTTCTCTTGACAGTAATGTTGGTTTTATCTTTTACCCAGGTGGTAAGGTCGAAGCTTTAGCCTATGCACCTTTAATGAAAAAAATAGCTGATGAAGGGATCACAGTTGTATTGGTAGAAATGCCCTTTAATTTGGCTGTTTTTAATAGTGATGCTGCTGAACGGATTGTTAGTGGAGCTAATGGAATTAGTGGTGTGAATAATATTAATAAGTGGTATATTGGAGGTCATTCCTTAGGAGGGGCTATGGCTAGTAGTTATGTATCTGATACTGAAAACAAGTTTGATGGTCTAGTCCTATTAGGAGCCTATCCTTTAAATGATTTTGATATACCGGTTTTAACTATAGTAGGTAGTAGAGATAAAATAGTTAATCGTGAAAAACTAAAAGACCTAAAAGATCTTCTGATCATTCAAGGTGGTAATCATGGAAATTATGGTAATTATGGTAATCAAAAAGGTGATGGGGAAAGTTTAATAAGTAGAGAAGAACAACAGAGAATTACTGTTGAAGCAATATTTGATTTTATAATAAAATAGAATGGAGTTGAAATTCATGAAAATTATCTTATCCCCTAGTAAAACTCAGAGTGTAAAATGTCCTACTAAACAAGAGAGTAAAAAACTTTTGAATGAAGATAAAAGTCTTTATTTGATGAAGCTATTAAAAGAGATGAGCAAGTCGGATTTAGGTCATACTTTTAAGATAAAAGATAAATTGTTGGAGGAAACTTTTGATCTGTATCAAAATGAGGATTTCAAAGAGATGAAATATGATCCTATTAACTGCTATAGTGGAGTTGTCTTTGATGCAATTAGTAGTCGAGAATATAGCGGTCAAAAAAGACAGTATCTTGATGAGCATTTAGTTATTTTATCAGCAATGTTTGGTGTAATAGAACCAGGACAAAGTATTTGGTCATATCGTCTTGATTTTAAAACTAAACTTAATAATTTGGATCTATATGAATATTGGCAAGATGATATTATAGAATATTTTAAAGATGAAAAAGTTATTATTAATTTGGCTTCAATAGAATTTAGCTCCCTTTTAAAACCAATTGCAGAAAAATTAATAAATATTCATTTTAGAGAAGCTGATGGTAGGGTTATTAGTTATAGAGCCAAGAAGGCAAGAGGGACTATGGCAGATGCTATTATTGGTAATATGGTAGAAAATGTAGAAGATTTAAAAGATTTTATTATAGATGATTATTGGTTTGATGAATTAATGTCTGATGATAAAAACTATTTCTATATAAAAGGAGAAAAATAATAATGAAGAAAATAAGCTTAATTTTATTAACAATTGTATTTCTATTTATCCTTGTTGGTTGTGGTATTAATAGTAGAGAAAATGGTGAAAACACATTTAATAGTGAAACTATTGGAGTAACTGATGAAGTTACTAAAGATGAAAATGATAGTAATTTAGTTCCTAAGGCAGATGGGGATTTTGCAATTGATAAAATTATAAAAAATGGCAGAATTGAACTCTACACTGAAAACTATTTGAAAACTTTAGAAAAGATTAATATGTATGTTAATGGAATTGGTGGTTTTGTTCAATCTTCAAATGATATATTTGGAGAGAGTAGTATTAGTGGTTATATGATTATACGAGTGCCAGCAACTGAATTTAGTGCCTCAATGAAGGAATTAAAGTCTTATGGAAGAGTTGTAGGTACAAGTACTAATAGTGAAAATATTAATGAGTATTATCAAGATATAAGTAGTGAATTGAAAAGTTTAAAAATTCAAGAACAGAGATTATTGGAATATTTGACTAAAGCTGATAAGGTTGAAGACCTGTTAAATATTGAAATAGAACTTAATAGAGTTAGAACTATTATAAATGCTAAAACATCAATATTAAATAACTATGATAAACAAGTTGCCTATTCTACAATAACAATTAACTTGACTGAAAGTAAGTCTGCAACAGGTAATATAGAATCTCCATTTTCTGATTTAGGATTAAAGATAAGTAGTGGTTTTGCTTCATCTATAAATTTATTGATGTTAATGGTAAGTGGAATTATTGTTTTATTTTTCAGATTATTACCATTTTTAGTAATAATTGGAGTAGTTTTAATTATAGTCTGGTTAGTACGGAAAAAAATAAAGAAATAGAAAAGAGATGCTAAAATGTATGGAGTTAAGATAACAGTTGAATCAGTTTTAGGGGCAGTTCCTTGTGGAGCTGGACTTCAGGTAGGAGATAATTGGACTATTAATGCAAAAAATGGTAATTTGGTAATGGATGATTTTAATGGTTGTTGTCCTGAATTATTAAATTCTGTTCTGCCTCATTGTCTTGTAATGTCCTTAGATGGTAAAATGTCTTGGGAAATAGAAGGGAAGGCAACTAGTTGTTGTCCTGATCCTAATAGTTTAGTGGTTGTTAGCATGGTGCGTATACCTGAGGTATTAGAATAAGTATATAAAATACTTGCAAAATAATTAGATAAAGGTATAATTAAAAAAACAATATTTATATTTTTTATTTAGGCTCTGGAGGTATGGGAATGTTTAAAAAAATTATTTTGATAGTTGTGATAATAGTTGCTATTTCAGGTGGGACTGTAGTTGGCTTGGACAAGTTTAATTCTGCACAATTAGCTGAACAGGCTAAGAAAGTTGAAATTGAAAAAGAAGAGTACAAGAAATTTGTTGAAGCAACAGAGGAACAAATCAAGAACAAGGATAAAAAAGATAATGATACTACTGTTGAAATAAACAATCCATCTAATCCAAATGAGGTTAAAAAAGAATGGAGAGGACAAGATGGCCTTACTTATAGAGTTGATGCAATAAAAAATGAAAATGGGACCTATACAGGTGAGGTTGTCGGATTCAATATGTATGATAATTTTATTGAATTTAATTTTAAATTTACAGAAATAACAAAAAGAGGTTTTGAAGATTTATTGAAGAAATAGTAAAGAAGGTTGTCAGCTGACAACCTTCTTTTTTTTGTTTGTATTTTTAATTTATTTATCGATTAGCAAATTTACCAATAAAGTCTTTTAAGCGTACATTATCAGTACTAAATATTTCCTTAGGACTTCCTTCAACTTGAATAATACCATCATCAATAAATATTATTCTATCTGATAATTCCTTGGCGAATTGCATTTCATGGGTAACTATTACCATAGTCATTTTTTCTTTAGCTAATTCTTTAATTACCTTTAAAACTTCACCAGTCAATTCTGGATCTAAAGCAGAAGTAGGTTCATCAAAAAATAATAATTTTGGCTGTAGAGCTAAGGCCCTAGCTATAGAAACACGTTGTTGCTGACCACCTGATAATTGATATGGAAAAGCAGAACTCTTATTTGCCAAACCAAGCTTATCCAATAGGGACTTAGCTCTATCTTCAGCTTCCTTTTTACTTATTCCATCAACTAAGATGGGTGCTTCCGTAATATTCTTTAGCACATTATAATGAGGAAATAAGTTGAAGTTTTGAAATACTAAGCCAAATGTTTTTTTTATTCTTTTTAAATCATCTTTAGATGAATAAATACTATTGCCACCATTTATGCTTTTAGCAGCAAATTCATTTAAATATAGAAGATCTCCTTCATCCATATTGTCCAACATAGTTGCACAACGAAGAAGAGTAGACTTACCAGAACCTGAAGGGCCAATGATAGATAAAACCTCACCTTCATTTACAGATAATGAAATACCCTTAAGAACTTCTAAATCACCAAATGACTTTTTCATATTTCTAATTTCTAATACCTTCATAATAATAATCCTTATCTATAGTAATTCAATCTATTTTCCATACGTTCCATACTTAAAGCAACAATTAAATTAAAGATGTAGTAGAAGACTCCAGCTATCATCAAAGGTAACATTGTAGTTTCTGATGCTGCTATCTGCTTTGCTGTAGTAAACATTTCCACTACAGAAAGAACAAAAGCTAAAGATGTATCTTTAACTAAAGTTATAGTCTCATTTGTAAGAGGAGGTAAAACTCTTTTAAATACCTGTGGCAAAATAATTCTGATAAAAGTCTGGGACTTTGATAAACCAAGAACTTTACAAGCTTCATATTGACCAATAGGCATTGATTCAATTCCACCTCTATATATTTCAGCAAAATAGGCTGCATAATTTAAAACAAAAGCAATAATTACTGCAGTAAAACGAAAAGAACTACCCATTTGTAATCCAAAAACATAATAAGGAGCAAAAAATACTACTATTAATTGTAGCATCAATGGAGTACCTCTCATGATAGATATATATAATTTGCTAATAGTTCGAATTATAAATATTTTAGACATTCTACCAAAGGATACGACTAAACCTAGGGGTAAGGAAAATAATAAAGTTAAAATAAATATTAAAATAGTAGTAAGAAATCCCTGCCCAAGTTGAGTTAAAATAAAGTATATACTCATCTTTATCCTCCTGTTTTAATAAAGAGAGCAGATTTTATCTGCTCTCTATTTATTTTTCGCCTAAAGCAATACTATCTTGTAAGTCCCATTTTTGTGCTATTTCTAAGAAGGTGCCATCCTCTAACATCTCCATTAGTGTAGCTTCAACTTTATCTCTTAATTCTTCATTACCTAGAAGAAAACCTACTCCATATTTTTCACTAGATAGATAATCTGGTAGAATTTGGAAGCCGGTATTATTTCGTGATTCCATTTGAACCTTTGCAACACCTATATCCATGGCGATAGCATCAACTGTTCCCATTTCTAATTCTAAAAATGCAGTATTATAGTCACCAAACTCAATAACTTTTTTAAAGGATTTTTTTAAAGCATTATTTTCTTTATTATTTATTGCAGCTAAAGCAGAAGAATCTTTTTGTACAGCAACTACTTTATCTGCAAGTCCTGCTTGATTGTTAATTTTTGAAGCTGTACCAACTACAAAAACTTGACTATTATTAATATAAGGAGAAGACCAAGCATAATCATCTTCTCGACCATTGATTGTAAAACCGTTCCAGATACAATCAATATTTCCTGATTTTAACTCCATATCTTTAGCATCCCAATCTATTGGTTGTTTTACAAGTTCTAAACCATTACGGTCAGCCACTTCTTGTGCTAAATCTAAATCAAAACCAACATATTCACCCGTATCATCTTTAAAACCATAAGGTGGAAATTCAGCATCAAAACCAACAACGAATTTATTGCTATCTTTGGCATTATTGCCGCAAGCAAAAAGAAAAACAGTACCTAATATTAACATAATTAATAGAGTGAATTTTTTTATCATAATAACCTCCATACATGTATTTGCTTAATGTATCATACCATAGTAATTTAGAACTAGTCAATAAAAAAACCTTGTTCAAAATAGCAAATAAGTTTTATAAATTATAAGAAATATTTAACACCACTAGTAAAAATATCCATCTTTTTTTCACCAGGTACATTTTTATATGAATCTAGTGAAAATCTTTCACTATGAGCCATTCTTCCAAAAATTCGTCCGTCAGGTGAGATTAAACCTTCAATAGCACCAATAGAGCCATTTGGATTAAAAGGGAAATCACTTGTTTGATTATTCTTATCATCAACATAAATTGTAGAAATTTGGCCCTTTTTATTTAAGTCATTTATCAAATTATCACTAGCAATAAAGCGTCCTTCACCATGGGATATAGCTACAGTAAAAGAATCACCAGGGTGAAAGTCAGATAACCAAGGAGATTTATTTGAAACTACCATAGTCTTAATCAAACTTGATTGATGTTTACCTGATAAATTAATTGCTAAAGTTGGAGATGTTTCGTTTTGTTCTCTTATTTCTCCATAGGGTACTAAACCAAGTTTTAATAAGGCTTGGAATCCATTACAAATACCACACATCAAGCCATCTTTTTTATATAGAAGTTCCATTAAAGCAGATTCTAATCTTGGATTTCTAAAGAATGCAGCAATTAGTTTAGCAGAACCATCAGGTTCATCTCCACCACTAAAACCTCCTGGAAGCACAAGCATTTGAGATTCTAATATTTTTTTTTCTAAAACTAATAAAGATTCTTTAAGAGAACTTGGAGAGAGATTTTTAAGGATAAAAATCTCAGGCTCAGCTCCTGCATCATTTAAAGCTTTAGCAGTGTCATATTCACAATTAGTTCCAGGAAAAACTGGAATCAAAGCTTTAGGTCTTACAATATTAGTTATGCTTTTTAAAATTGTTCTATTATTATACCTATTGATAGGTAGCATTATTTCTGCAGATTTATGATTAGTAGGAAAGATAGGATTTAAAGTTTCACTCCAGGCTAATTCAATTTCTGTAAGAGATATAGTTTCATCTCCGTTTTTGATTATATATTCTAAAGTCGTTTCTCCTATTAAATCACCTATGGTTTCTGCTATTCCATGATAATCTTTACTGACTTCAATTAGAAAACTGCCATAGTCACTGGAGAAGAGTTGAGATTCACTCATTTTTTTATTAAAACTAAAACCAATACCATTTCCAAAAGCCATCTTAGCAATAGCCTCAGACAAACCACCCTTACCTATAGCATAGATTGATTTAGCAATACCCCTATCTCTAATATCTTCAATATATTTAAAAGTTGTTTTAAGACTTTCTTCCTCAAATAGTCCATCGTCATTTTTTTCAGGTGTAATATAGATAATATTATTTCCAATTTCTTTAAACTCTGGAGATAATATATCATTATATAAACCAACTGATGCAGCAAAGGATATTAAGGTAGGAGGCACATCTATATCTTCATAACTTCCAGACATTGAATCTTTCCCGCCTATTGCACCAATTTCTAATGCTAATTGAGCCTCTAAAGCGCCTAATAAAGAAGCCATAGGTAGACCCCATCTTTTAGGATCATCTCCTAATTTAGGAAAATATTCTTGAAAAGAAAGCCAACAGTTATCAATATGTCCACCAGTAGCTACTATTTTAGCTACTGAATGAATAACACTTGTATATGCTCCCATATATGGATTTGCAGAACTTAAATAAGGATCAAAAGAATAGGCAAAAACTGAACAGGTATTAGTATTACCTTTTAACACAGGAAATCTTGCTACCATGGCTTGTATAGGGGTTAATTGTCTTTTACCACCATAAGGCATTAAAACAGTTCCAGCACCAATAGTACTATCAAATTGTTCACCAAGACCTTTTTTAGAACAAATATTCAAATCTGACATTTGGGTTATCCAGCTATTTTTATATTTTACAGTTCCAGCAAATTTAGGTATTCTAACTTCTATATATTTACTTGCTCCATTAGAATCAAGAAAGTCTCTTTTTAAAGTTGCTATTTCTTTATTTTGCCAAAACATTCTTAAATAACCATCATTAGTTACTTTAGCAATTTCTGTAGCTTCTACATTTTCATCATTTGCAAGTTTAAGAATAAGTGATAAGGAGTCAGGGGCAATTACTACTGCCATTCTCTCCTGTGACTCACTAATGGCTAATTCTATTCCATTAAGACCAGCATATTTTTTTGGAATAGTATCTAGATCTATGCTTAGGGAAGGTGCAAGTTCACCAACAGCGACAGAGACACCACCTGCTCCAAAATCATTGCAACGTTTAATAAGCGTTGTAAAATCAGGATTTCTAAAAAGTCTTTGTAGTTTTCTTTCTTCAAGGGGATTTCCCTTTTGGACTTCAGCACTACAAGATGATAGAGAATTTTTACTATGGGACTTTGATGAACCTGTAGCACCTCCACAACCATCTCTACCAGTTCTTCCACCAATTAAAACTACAATATCGCCTTCTACTGGTTCATATCGCTTTACATTAGATTTAGGCGTAGCACCAAGAACTGCTCCAACCTCCATACGTTTAGCCACATAACCAGGATGATATAGTTCTTCAACTAAGCCTGTAGCTAAGCCTATTTGATTTCCATAAGAACTAAAACCTTGAGCTCCATTAGTTGTAATTTTATGTTGTGGTAATTTACCTAGAAGAGTAGGAGAGAAGGGATCACCACTACCTGTAACTCTCATTGACTGATAAACATAACTTCTACCAGATAAAGGATCTCTAATGGCACCCCCTAGACAAGTTGCAGCCCCACCAAAAGGTTCAATTTCTGTTGGATGATTATGAGTTTCATTTTTAAACATAAATAAATAGTCCTCTAGTTTACCATCAATATCCACCTTAACATTTACAGAACAGGCATTTATTTCTTCTGATTCATCAAGATCGGCTAACTTACCTATGCTTTTCAAATATTTGGCACCAATAGTAGCTAAATCCATTAATGTTTTTGGCTTTATCTTATCTTGATATAGTTTATCTCTTAGTTTAAGATATTTTCTATAACTTTTTTCTATTAAGGGATCTTCAATTCCTACTTTAATAAGGTTAGTTGAAAATGTAGTATGACGACAATGGTCAGACCAATAGGTATCTAGAATTCTAAGTTCTGCCAAATTAGGGTCTCTACCTAACTCCTTAAAGTGTTTTTGACAAACTTGAAGATCTAGCCTATCCATTGCTATAGAATAGGTTTCTCTAAAATCTTCTAAATCGGTAATATCAATATTAAGAAAATTAGTTAGAGAAGGGATATCTTCTATTAAACTATAAGCTGTTTTTAGGGTATTTGGAATTTCTAAAGAGGCAAGTCTTGATTCTATTGGATTGATAAGGTAGTTGGTTAATAATTCTTTATCAAGTGAAGATAAGTTACCTTTAAAAAGGTAGAGTGTTGCAGTTTTGACAACAGGTCTTTTTCCTTGATGATAAAGTTGGAAACACTGAGCAGCAGAATCACCTCGCTGGTCATATTGACCTGGTAAATATTCAATAGCTAATAAAAAATCATCTGTTTTTGGTAAATCATAGTAAATATTGTCGACTGGAGGTTCTGAAAAGATATGAGTAACAGAAGATTTGAACTTATCTTCTGTAGTACCCTCAATATCATATCTGTTGATGATTCTCACATTATCAATATTTAAATTAAGTACTTGATGAAGGTCTATTTTTAGATGATCAGACTTAATAGCAAATTCAGGTTTTTTTTCTACATAAACTCTAAATATGCTCATTAGTAACACCTGTTTTTCTTCCAATATCACTACGATAAACTCCATCTTTAAAACTAATGACTTTAACACCTTGATAGGCTTTTTTAATTGCATCATTTAAGGTGGTGGCATAGGCTGTCACACCAAGAACTCTACCACCTGAAGTTAGGAATTGAGACATATCTTTATCAAAGATGGTTCCTGCATGATAGATGGTTAAGTCAGGAATTGTTTTAGCTTGTTCCAAACCATGTATAGGATAACCTTTTTGATAGGTAATTGGATAACCACCTGAAGCCATAATTACACAAGCTGTTGAACCAGCTTTTTGTTTAACCTCAACTTTAGCTAGTTTACCATCACAAACTGCAAGGATAAGCTCAAGTAAATCATTATCTAATAAGGGTAGAACTACTTGTGTTTCAGGGTCACCAAATCTACAGTTATATTCAATAACATACGGACCATTTATTGTTAACATTATTCCAAAGTATAAGATACCTTTAAAGAGTCTATCTTCTTTAAGCATACCTTTTATTGTAGGCTTAAAAATTTTCTCATTACATTCTTTAGCTAGAGACTTTGTATAAAGTGGATGGGGGGCTATGGCTCCCATTCCTCCAGTGTTTGGTCCAAGATCATTATCATAAATTCTTTTATGATCCATAGCAGAAGTTAGTGTGCGGATGATTTTACCATCAGTTATTGCCATTACAGAAATTTCTATACCTTCTAAGAATTCTTCTATAATAATTTTACTTCCACTTTTACCAAAACATCTGTCTAACATTATGTTTTTAATAGTTTCTAAAGCTGTAGTTTTATCTTGGGCAATAATAACACCTTTACCAAAAGCTAGGCCATCAGCTTTAATGACAAGGGGGTATTTTGTTTGTTGTTTAAGGTATTCTTTAGCCTCATAATAACTTGTGAAATCCTTGTATCTAGCAGTAGGAATGTTATGTCTTTTCATAAATGCCTTAGCATAAGATTTACTACCTTCAAGTACAGCTGCAACACTTCTAGGCCCAAAAGCTTTAATTCCTTTAGATTCTAAAGCATCTACCATGCCAATAACAAGAGGATCATCTGGAGTAACAATTACTAAATCAATGTTATTATTAACTGCAAAATTAACCATTTCATCAATATTAGTTTCTTTTATATTAATACATTTAGCTATTTGCCCAATTCCTCCATTTCCTGGAGCTACAAAAATTTCAGTTTCTTGTTTGCTTTCTTTTAATTTTTGGACGATAGCATGTTCTCTACCTCCACCACCAATTACTAGAATCTTCATTTAATTGCTCCTTTCTGTTAGAGCTTTTACTACCCTAGGTAATAATATTTTTTCACCTTGTTCCATAACTCTTAATTGTAGGGAAATAGGGGTATCATCAGATAAAACTGGAACTTTTATCTGATCAAGGATTTTTCCACCATCAGGTTTATCAGTTACTATATGGACAGTTGCTCCACTTACTTTTTTACCATCTGCTATTACTGCTGAATGGACCTTTAAGCCATACATGCCTAATCCTCCATATTCAGGTAGAAGGGAAGGGTGGATATTGATAATAGTACCTTTAAAGTTGTCAATAAAATATGGGCTTAAAATATTTAAATAACCTGCTAGTACTATTAAACCTATATCCTTATCTTCTAAACTTTTTAATAAATCTCTTTCATTATCATTTTTTTTAAATATTATTATATCAATTTTATGCTTTCTAGCTCTTTCTAGAGCATAAGTTTTAGCACTTGAGGAGACAACTATTGAAATAGGACCATTAGGTAAATCAGTATCAATAAGGTTTTGAAGATTAGTTCCCCCACCTGAGACAAATACGGCAATATTTAACATATTTCTACTCCAATAATGGCTGGGTCCACTTTGCCTAATTCAAAAGCTTTAACACCACATTCATTTAATATTTTTATGGCTTTGTTTACTTCTTCAGGTCCAACAATAGCACACATACCTAAGCCCATATTGAAAGTATTATACATATCACGTTCTGGGATATTACCTTGTTCTTGAAGTATTTTAAATATGAGTTGACTTGGTATGGCACTTTTATTTATTTTAGCTCCAAGTCCTTCAGGTAAAGCACGAGGTATGTTTTCATAAAGACCTCCACCAGTAATATGGCAAAGGGATTTTAAAGAGATTTCTTTTTGTAGATTTAGAATTTCTTTAACATATATTTTAGTTGGGGTTAATAATATTTCACCAAGTGAAGACCCTAAGTCTTTCCTAAACTCAAGTAAATCTTCATTTTCAAATATTTTTCTAACTAATGAAAATCCATTTGAATGTAGACCACTTGAAGGAAGTCCAATTAAAATATCGCCTACTTTAACTGAAGTAGGATCAAGGATTTTTTTCTTATCTACCATACCCACAGCAAAACCTGCCAAGTCATATTCATTTTCAGGATAAAAACCAGGCATTTCAGCAGTTTCTCCACCAATTAGAGCACAACCTGCTTGTCTGCAACCTTCGGAAATACCTGCAACAATTTGTTCAATTCTTGTTGGAATATTTTTACCAACAGCAATATAGTCAAGGAAGAAAAGAGGTTTTGCACCACAACAAATTATGTCATTTACACACATGGCAACACAATCAATACCAACAGTATTATGTTTATCTAAAGTAAAGGCTAATTTAAGTTTAGTTCCTACTCCATCAGTTCCAGAAACTAAAACTGGTTCTTCTAAATCTATTAGATCAGGTTGGAAAAGACCTGCAAAGCTACCTAAAGTGGATAAAACTCCAGGTATTTTAGTTTTCTCTACATGGGCTTTAATTAGTTCTACACCTTCATATCCTGCTGTAACATCTACACCTGCAGCTTTATAGCTATCACTAAAACTCTTCATTTATCTCCACCTCCTTGTCATACTCATATTCAGATGTTTTTTCTGCACCTAGGGGTATTTCGCATATATGTTTTTGACTTTTGTCTGGGACATACATTGGATATTTTCCTGTAAAACAACCAACACAATAGTCACAATTAGAATTTATTGCTATTTTCTTTACATCTTCAACACTTAAATATCCTAATGAATCAACTCCAATTTCTTTGGCAATTTCATCTATGGAAAGATGCCAAGCTATCAAATTTTCTTGAGTATCAACATCAGTTCCAAAATAGCAAGGATATTTGAAGGGAGGAGCAGAAATTCTAATATGAACTTCTTTAGCACCAGCATCTCTTATCAATTGGACTATTCTTTTACTAGTAGTTCCTCTAACTATTGAATCGTCTACAAGAACTACTCTTTTATCCTTTAGTGTTGAGGCTATTGGATTAAGTTTAATTCTTACTGTTTTTTCCCTTAAGAGCTGATTAGGTTGGATAAAGGTTCTACCAACATATTTGTTTTTAAGTAAACCTACTCCATAAGGTATTCCAGATTGTTTTGAAAAACCAAGTGCTGCATCAAGACCCGAATCTGGAACACCTATCACAACATCGGCTTGAACTGGATGTTCTAAAGCTAAATATGAGCCAGCTCTTTGTCTAGCTGTTTGGACGCAGGAGCCTTCTATTACAGAATCAGGTCTAGCAAAATAGACAAACTCAAAAACGCAGAGATGAGATTTCTCTTTACAGTGTGTTTTAATACTTTTAAGTCCATTTTCATCAATTATAATTATTTCACCTGGTAGGACGTCTCTGACAAAAGTTGCACCATTACTTTCTAAGGCACATGTTTCTGAGGCAATCATATAACTTTCCCCAAGTTTCCCTATACATAATGGCCTTATACCGTAGGGGTCTCTTGCAGCTATTAGTTTTTTAGGTGACATTATTAGTAAGCAATAGGCTCCTTTAATAATTTCCATAGTTTTTGAAACTGCTTCTTCGATTGAAGAGGAGGTAAGTCTTTGTTTAGTTATTATATAAGCGATTACTTCAGTATCACTTGTGGCTTGAAATATAGCACCACCAAGTTCAAGTTCTCTTCTTAGTTTAGCTGCATTTGTTAGATTACCATTATGGGCTAATGCCATAGAGCCTTTTAGGTGATTAATAGTTAGTGGTTGAGCATTGCTTCGCATTCCTTGTCCACAGGTTGCATAGCGACAATGTCCGATAGCCATTTTTCCCTGACCAAGACTATTTAATACTTTTTGATTAAAAACTTCATTTACAAGTCCTAAATCTTTATATCCTCTAATAATTCCATCTCTATTTATGGCAATACCACAGCTTTCCTGACCTCTATGTTGAAGAGCATAAAGTGCATAGTAGGTAATACTTGCAACATCATGTTCTTCATTGTTATAGACTCCGAAAACTCCACATTCTTCATTTAATTTATTGAACATTTTAATCTCTTCCAAGCAATCTTTTTAAAATTTCTTGATATGCACCTTCAACACCGTCCAAATCTCTTCTAAAACGGTCTTTGTCTAATTTTTCTTTTGTTATACTATCCCAAAAGCGACAAGTATCAGGAGATATTTCATCTGCTAGGATGATGGTTTTGTCAGAGGTTCTGCCAAACTCTAATTTAAAATCTATTAATTCAATATTTAAATCTTTTAAATATTCTCCAAGAATATCATTTATTTTGAAAGCATAGTTGGCCATTATAACTAATTCCTCTGGGGTAGCAAGATTTAAGGCAGCTATATGATATTCATTAATCATAGGGTCACCGAGTTTATCATCTTTATAGGAATGTTCTAGTACTGTTTTACTTAATTTAAAACCTTCTTTAAGACCGAGTCTTTTTGATAGGGAACCAGCTGCAATGTTTCTAACAATAACTTCTATAGGAATTATTTCAACCTTTTTTACAACAGTTTCTCTATCATTTAATTGTTCTACAAAGTGAGTTTTAATACCACTATCTTCTAACATTTTCATTAGATGGTTTGTTACTAGATTGTTAACTACACCTTTGTTATTTATTGTTCCTTTTTTTTCTCCATTAAATGCTGTTGCATCATCTTTGTAGGAGACAATATAGTAATTAGGGTTACTTGTCTTATAGACTTTTTTAGCCTTTCCCTCATATAGTTGTTCTAATTTTTCCATAATTTGACCTCCTCTTGTAATCTATTATCTTTTGCTATAACTTTTTGAGCCATTTGTTCTTTAAAGTCTTTTAGCTTTTGAGATAAATCAGAATTGCTCACTGCTAAAATTTGTACTGCTAGAATTGCTGCATTTTCTGCACTATCAATTCCAACTGTTGCTACAGGTATGCCAGGTGGCATTTGAACTGTAGCTAGCAGAGCATCGAGGCCGTCAAGGCTAGATTTAATAGGTAATCCAATTACTGGTAAACTAGTGTGTGCGGCCATTGCACCAGCTAGATGAGCAGCCATACCAGCGGCTGCAATAATTACACCAAAGTTACTTGCTTCAGCCTTTTGGGCAAATTCGCAGGCAATCTTTGGTGTTCTGTGAGCAGACATTACGTGTATTTCATAGTCTACTCCAAATTCCGTTAATTTTTCTGTGGCTTTTTTTACGATTTTTAGATCGCTGTCACTTCCCATTACAATTGCAATTTTTTTGTTCATTCTTCACTCCTTAATCAAAAATTCTTTAAAATGAATACGTTTACATTGTACAACGGAATGATGTTTTTGATAAGGGGTAAATATATGTTTTTACTATTTTTTCACTTATATTATGTGAAAGTTTTTATCACAATGGGTTTAGTTTACTAATAGATTTATCTATGTTATAATTCAAGATAATTTTACCGAAGGAGAATGATAATGAACCTACTTAACAGTATAAAAACAGGCCTGACTTTTGATGATGTCCTTTTAGTTCCAGGCTATTCAAATATTTTACCAAAGGACGTAAACTTAAAATCTAATTTAACAAAGAATATTCAATTGAATATTCCTTTAATAAGTGCAGGGATGGATACTGTTACTGAATCTGATATGGCTATTGCCATGGCCAGAGTAGGTGGTATAGGTATTATTCATAAAAATATGACTATAGAAAAACAAGCACTTGAAGTTGACAGAGTTAAAAGGTCAGAAAATGGGATTATTACTGATCCAATATTTTTAGGACCTGATGATTTAATAAATGATGCTTTAGGGTTAATGAAAAGATATAAGATTTCTGGAGTGCCTATTACTGTTGATGGTAAGTTGATTGGTATTTTAACAAATAGAGATCTTCGTTTTATAGGTGAAAGTGAGTATAGTAGTCCGATTAAAGAATTAATGACTAAAGCTCCACTGGTGACTGCTAGTGTTGGTACTACTTTAGAAGAAGCGGAAAAGATATTGCAAATCCATAAAATTGAAAAACTTCCTTTAGTTGATGATGATAATAAATTAAGGGGTTTAATAACGATTAAAGATATTGAAAAGACCTATCAGTACCCATATGCTAGTAAGGATGATAGAGGAAGACTTAGATGTGGTGCTGCTGTGGGTATTTCTAAAGATGTATTCGAGAGACTTGAGGCGCTCGTTGGAGCAGGAGTAGATGTTGTGGTAATTGATACTGCCCATGGACATTCTCAAGGGGTTCTAGATTTGGTTAGTGATGTTAAAAAGAAATATAAGGATTTGGATATTATTGCTGGTAATGTTGCCAGTGCTGCAGCTACTGAAGCTTTAATAAAAGCAGGAGCGGATTGTGTTAAAGTGGGAATAGGACCTGGTTCTATTTGTACTACTAGAATTATAGCTGGTATTGGTGTACCACAGATTACTGCAATAAATGAGTGTGCTGAGGTAGGAGAAAAGTATGACATTCCAATTATTGGGGATGGTGGTATTAAATATTCTGGTGATTTAACTAAAGCTATTGCTGCTGGGGCATCAGTTATAATGTTAGGTAGTTTGTTAGCTGGTACATTGGAAAGTCCTGGTGAGGTAGAGATTTATCAGGGAAGAAGTTATAAGAATTATAGAGGTATGGGTTCTATTGCGGCTATGAAAGAGGGTAGTAAAGACAGATATTTCCAAGAAGATGCTAAGAAACTTGTTCCTGAAGGAATAGAAGGTAGAGTGCCATATAAGGGGGCTACTTCAGAGACAATATTTCAATTAATTGGTGGCCTTAGAGCTGGTATGGGTTATTGTGGCACAAAGGATATATATGCTTTACAACATGATGCTGAGTTTATTAGAATTACTAATTCAGGCTTAGTTGAAGGACATCCTCATGATGTGCAAATTACTAAAGAGTCACCTAACTATAGGAAATAATAAAGGTAAAAATGAAGGCACATGCTGTAAGCAGAGTGCCTTTTATTTTAAGGAGGCAAAGTTATGTTTAAGGAAATTTTTGATGATCAAAGAAGCTATTTTAAAGAGGGACATCTCCAAAGTTTAGCTAGTCGTAAGGCTGTATTACTTGAGATTAAGAAAATGATAATTGAAGAAGAAGAAAGAATTCTTGAAGCTTTAAAAGATGATTTAAATAAAAGCCCACAGGAAGCCTATATTACAGAAATATTATCAGTCATGACTGAACTTGATTATGCCTTAAAAAATCTTAAAAAATGGACAAGGGAGAAAAGACGAAAAGGTGTTATATTTTCTCCATTGACTTCATATAAAACTAAAGCTGAGCCTAAAGGTCAGGTATTAATTATTTCTCCTTTTAATTATCCATTTCAGTTAAGCTTAGTTCCAGTAATTTCAGCTATTGCAGCTGGAAACACAGTGATACTTAAAGTTTCTGAGCTTAGTATTAATGTGGGTAAATTATTAGTTGAGTTATTTAATAGTAGATTTGATTCTAACTTAATATACTGTACTGATGTTGATCCAGATAATTTTGCAGATTTATTTGATTTAGATTATGATCATATCTTCTTTACTGGAAGTACTAAAATAGGTAAGAAGATTTATAGTCTTGGTGCAAAAAATTTGGCTTCAATAACTTTAGAACTAGGTGGAAAGAGTCCAACTGTTGTTCATCGTTCTGCTAATTTAAAACTTGCTGCTAGAAAAATTGCTTGGGGTAAGTTTTTAAATGCTGGTCAAACTTGTATTGCTCCAGATTATTTATTATTAGATAGAGTTGTGGGTGATGAATTTTTAGGCTATTTGGTGGAAGAAATTAAGCTTCAATATGATAAGGTCTTAGTTGATGATACTTATGTTAAAATCATTAATCAAAAGCATTTTGATAGGTTGGTAGAATTAATTGAAGGCATGAATATATATTATGGAGGAGCTTACGATAGGAAGAGTTTGAAGTTCGAACCTACTGTTATTATAGAACCTACTAACGATTCTTTATTGATGGATGAAGAAATATTTGGTCCGATTTTACCTATTTTATATTTTGATAATAAGGAAGAGATTGTAAAGGTGATAGAAAAGAATCCAGATCCTCTTGCTTTATATATTTTTACTGAAGATAGTTCTTTTGAGGAGTTTTTAATTAGTAAGGTTCCAGCTGGTGGATGTTGTATTAATGATGTACTAGTGCAATTAATGAGTAACGATGTTCCTTTTGGTGGTCGTGGTAATTCTGGTCTTGGATACTATCATGGAGTTTATGGCTTTGAAACTTTTAGTCATGAGAAGTGTATTTGTAGAAGTCCTGGCTGGTTTAACTTAAATTTAAGACATGTTAGAGGCAATATATCAAAATCTATTAAATGTCTAAAACGTTTTAAAGGCTGGTAGGTGAGTATATGTTAGGTGCTATAATTGGTGATGTTATAGGTTCTGTGTACGAGTGGAATAATATTAAAAGAAAAGATTTTTCTTTGTTTGTTGATAAGTCTCATTTTACTGATGATAGTGTTATGACTGTTGCAATAGCTGATGCTTTATTATCTATTAGTGATAAGGATTTGGGAGAGGATAATATTGTAAGAGAAGTGATTAAAGAAGCTTTGGTAGATTATGGTAGGCGTTATCCTAATGCTGGTTATGGATCTAGATTTAAGGAGTGGATTGTTTCTGATGAACATCTTCCTTATAATAGTTATGGTAATGGTTCAGCAATGAGGGTCTCTTCTGTTTCTTATTTTGCTTTGGATTTAAATGATGCTTTGCGACTTGCTCGTTTATCTGCTGAGGTTACTCACAATCACCTTGAAGGGATAAGGGGTGCTGAGGCTGTTGCTGGTTGTATATATTTAGCTAGGAGTGGAAAAAGCAAGGAGTTTATTAAGTCTTTTGTTGAGAAGGGTTATTATAGATTAGATTTTTCATTGGATGATATTCGTCCTTCTTATAGTTTTGATGTAACTTGCCAAGGTAGTGTTCCTGTAGCAATTCGTGCATTTTTAGAAGGGGATTCTTTTGAGGAGGTTATTAGGTTAGCAATTTCTGTTGGTGGTGATAGTGATACTATTGCTGCTATTGCTGGTAGTATAGGGGAGGCTTTTTTTTGTGTTCCTTTAGCTTTGCAAATTGAAGGTATTTCAAGATTGGATGAACGGTTGAGTTATGTGGTTGAAAGATTTTATAAAAGGTTTGGTTTTAATTGACATTTGTTAAATATATTGTTATTTTTAATGTAGAAACTAATAATAAAGGGGGTATATATTATGACAAAAAATGAAAATAATATTGAAAGACTAATTAGGGCAATTGCGGGGCTTATATTATTGATACTTACAATCTACACTGCAGGTGCTGTACAGATAATATTAGCTGTTATTGGTGCTATATTATTAGCTACAGGTTTAGTTGGTTTTTGTCCTATATACAAGGTATTTAAAATTAATACTAGAAACAAAAAGGATGAATCTGGAAAATAGGAATTCATATTTAATATTTTATTATCGGTACAATTTATTATGAAATTACCATAGAAGTTATTAGAGGAATAAGTTTGGAATTAGTCCTATAATTTATAGAACTAATTCCAAACTTATTCCTCTAATATGTACAATTTTCCTATTGTAGGTTATAATGTTAAGGTCTAAAACAATACTATTTATCTGTATGATTAATTAGTATTAGATGTGTTTAGAATATTGAATATTATTAGAGAAAGTTTGTGCTAGTTGTTCTCATTATAAATATTTTGTAGAAATTAACTTGCAACTATAAGAGAGGAAAGATATTAAGAAGAAGAATTTATTAAATTGACAATATTAGGTTTCTGACCGTATACGTTTATACTTATTAGTTAATCAGAGATAAAGTGAAAACCTCTAAATAATTCTTCAATATATAAATTACATAAAATTAGAGAAGCATATTAATATAGATGAAGTTTATCTAATTTAGTTTATTAATAATAATATAGATAGGAGCATATGCTAATGGAAAAAATTGATTTAAGCATAGCAATTGTGACTTATAATAATTCGAGTATAATAGAAAATACTGTGAGAAGTATAGTAGAAAACATTCCAAATAATTACTCTTATAAGTTATATATAATAGACAATAATTCAATAGATAATACACTTGATATTATAAAGAAAATAGATGGGAATATTGAAGTAATTAAGCTTGGAGTTAACAAAGGATTTGGATATGGACACAATGAGATTCTTGATGTTATAAATTCAAGATATCATTTTGTAGTTAATCCTGATATTAAAATTGAAAATCCAGATCAAATAGAAAAGATGATTACATATCTTTATAAGAACAAAGATGTGGGAATGTTATCTCCTTTAATACTGAGTCCAGATTTTTCAATTCAATATTTATGTAAAACTAATCCAACTGTTTTTGATATGTTGATTAGAAGAATATCACCGAATATTTTTAGAAAAAGACAAAATAAATATACTATGAAAGAAACTGGTTACAATAAAATTTTTAAGCTTGAATATGCAACTGGATCATTTATGGTATTTAGAACTGACATTTATAAAAAATTAAAAGGTTTTGATGATGCCTTTTTTATGTATTTAGAAGATGCAGATATTACAAGAAGAGTGAACAAAATTTCTAAAGCTATATTTTATCCTGAAGCAAGAGTTATTCATATTTGGGAGAGAAGTGCTCACAAGAGTTATAAGTTTGCAAAAATAACTGTACAATCAATGATTATATATTTTAATAAATGGGGATGGAAATTTATTTAATTTGGAGGAATAAGAATGAGTTTTAAAGATATAAAGATAGCTGTAGTTGGACTTGGCTATGTAGGGTTACCTTTAGCAGTAGAATTTGCAAAAAAATATGAAAATGTAATAGGATATGATGTTAATTCAAAAAAATTAAAAAAATATATGGATGGAATTGACATTACTAATGAAGTTGGCAATGAAGCACTAAGTAATTCTAATTGTAAATTTACTGATGATGCGAATAAATTATTTGAGTGTAATTTTATCGTTGTTGCAGTTCCGACACCAATAAATAGTGATAAAACACCTGATTTAACTCCGATAATAAATTCCAGTAAATCAGTTGGTAGGCATATGAAATCTGGATCAATAGTTGTCTATGAATCAACTGTTTATCCTGGCACCACAGAAGAGATTTGTATTCCTATTTTAGAAAAGGAGTCAGGCCTTAAATTTGGAATAGATTTTACTGTGGGGTATTCACCTGAAAGAATCAACCCTGGCGATAAAATAAATACACTAACAAAAATAGTTAAGGTCGTTTCTGGTTCTGATGGAGCAACACTAGAAAAAATTGCTGAAGTATATGAATCAGTTATAGAAGCAGGGGTCCATAGAGCTGAGACCATAAAAGTTGCGGAAGCCTCAAAGGTTATTGAAAACTCACAAAGAGATATTAATATCGCCTTTATGAATGAGTTATCTATGGTATTTAATATTATGGGAATTAATACCAATGCTGTTTTAGAAGCAGCTGGAACAAAATGGAATTTTTTGAAATTTAAGCCAGGACTCGTTGGAGGACACTGCATAGGAGTTGACCCGTATTATTTTATATACAAAGCTGAGCAACTAGGATATCACTCTCAAATTATTTATTCAGGGAGAAAAATTAATGATGGCATGGGAAAATATATAGCAGAAAACATTATTAAAGAAATGATAAAATCAGATAAGAAAATTAAAGGCTCAAGAGTAGCTATTTTCGGAATGACTTTTAAAGAAAATTGTGCCGATGTGAGAAATACTAAAGTTATTGATATTGTTAAAGAGTTAAAAGAATATGGAGTTAATTTATTAGTTTATGACCCTATAGCTGATTTTGATGATGTAATAAATGAATATGGAATAGAATTATCTGAAAAAGAAGATATGAATAATCTTGATGCTATAGTAATTGCAGTAGCGCATGATGTTTTTAAAAGCAGAAAATTTAAATTAGAGCTTTCTAAGCTATATAGAGACTCTAATATGTTATTATTTGATATTAAAAGTATATATAATAGCAAAAAACTTATTGAAGATGGCTATTCATACTGGAGTTTATAAATAATGAATGATACAATACTAGTTTTTATAATATTGCATTATAAAAACATTAAAGACACTCTTGAATGTATTGAGTCAATTAGAAATCTAAATTTATCAAATTCTAAAATAGTTGTTGTTGAAAATGGTTCTAATGATTCGAGTACAGAAGAATTGAATCAGTTAAATTCAACAATAGATATAATAATTAATGATGAAAACTATGGTTTTGCTAAGGGAAACAATATAGGTATAAGTTTTGCAAAAGAAAAATACAAACCCAAATATTACGTCGTAATAAACAATGATATAATAATAAATGACAGTAATATTTTAGATGAAATAACAAAAACATATTATGAATATAATTTTGATGTGTTGGGATCTAAAATAATCGCAAAGAATGGAATCAATCAAAACCCTAACTTTTTAGTACTAACAACATTGCAAAGTATTAGCCGACATTTATTACACCTACATTTAATCAGTTTTCTTAATATGGTTGGACTATATGAATATTTTAGAAAACTGAAAAGAAGTAAGATTTCCAAAGGTGAACCGGAAAGTATTGATGTTTTTTTAGAGGGAGTTCCACTACATGGTTCAGCTCTGATTTTTTCAGAAAAATACATTAATAAATATCAAATGCCCTTTCATGAAGATACATTTCTTTATGGTGAAGAGGAATTTTTATATTATCGGAAAATCAGAGATAACTTGAAGTTTATATATTCTCCCAATATTACCGTATATCATAAAGAAGATGCATCATTAAATAATATTTATAATAATAACAAACAAAAACTTGAATTTATCGTTAAGCATAGTAAAAAATCATTGTTAAAACTAATTTTCCTGATAATTTCTAATAAAATGGGTGGGCGAAAAAATGAATGATTTAGTTAGTATAATAATTCCAACATACAATAGAGCTTTATATATTGATAGAGCTATTGAAAGTATTTTGAATCAATCATATAAGAATATCGAAATAATTATTGTTGATGATAACGGTTTAGGTTCTGAAAATCAGAAGAACACTGAGAAATCACTTGAGAAATATGCTGAAAATCCTAAAATTAAGCTTATTATAAATAGTGAAAATATTGGAGGTGCAGAATCAAGGAATAATGGTTTCAAGCACTCCACTGGAAAATTTATTTCTTTTCTAGATGATGATGACACTTATGATAAAAATAAAATCATGGAGCAAATAAAACTTATTGAAAATGATCAAACTATTGACGTTTGTTACTGTGGAATGTCATATTTAGATATCAGTGGTAAAAAAGTGGGTAAGAGAAATCACTATTTAGAAGGATCAACTGACCTAATTAATAGGCATATTTATAGACCAATTACTGGAACTCCTACATTATTAATGAAAAGAAATGTGTTTAATAGTATCGATGGATTTGATAGTTTAAAAAGGTATCAAGACGCAAACATAATATTTAAATTACTAGCTAATGGTTTTATTTTCAAATGTGTTGAAGAAGAATTAGTTAACGTATATTTGCATCAGGAAGATAGGATAACTAATCCGAAAACAAGAATTAAATTTGAATATGAGTATATAAAGAATTGTTTTATGTATTTGGATAAACTATCTTACAAAAGTTCTAAATTATTGCTGGATAAATATCATATGTTGAAAATACTGTCTAAGAAACAAAAAGGATCGAAAAAAATTTTAACTATAGTTATAACGCTTAGATTAAGACTTTTGAATTGGATGAATTTTTTGGGATTAGCAAATTATATAAAAATAACTTTATATAGTAACGATAATTAAAAGGAGGAGGGTATTTGATTTATGCATTAACAATTTTCACTCTGCTTTATGCAATATATGCAATTGCACAGAAAAGAAAAGCTTACTTGTTATTATTGGTGACGATGTTAATTATATCTATGGGGAACTTTTTTAATGCCGATTATTCAACGTATGAAAGGATGTACAATAATATTGAATACTCTAGGCTAGAACCTGGTTATTCTCTTTTAATGTCTTTAGGAAAGTCACTAGGACTATCATATAATTTTTTTGTAGCAATAATCATACTATTAGGATTTTTGCTCATTCTTAGATCATTTCATAGCATAAAAACAATCAATTATATATTAGTAGCGTATTTGTTTTATCCTTTTCTTTTAGATGTTACTCAATTAAGATTTTTTTTGAGTGTTGCAATATTTATTTATTTTACTAAATATCTATTAAATACTGATAGAGCAAGCACAATAAAATATATATTAGGCATATTGATATCTGCATCAATTCACGTAACAGGTCTTTTTTACCTCGTATTTCTGGTCCTTAAAATGAAAAACTATTCATTAAAGAAATTAATTCAACTTATTATCATTATTTTAGCAGTTTCTTCGGTATTGATTATTATAGTTAATAATAATCAAATACCTTTTATACTCAGAATTTTGGAATCTTTAAATAAAGAAATATATTATGTGTATTTTGAAACAAAAGTCAATTTAGGATTTTTTATTCCGATTTTCTATTATTTAACTAGTATTTATTTATTAAAAAAGTCAGCATTAATTTTAAGAAAAAATGAAAATTTACAAGAAGCTAAATTTGCGGACTTAGTTTTAGGAATGCATATTGTTAGCGTGATATTATTCCCATTATTTTTAATTAGCTTGCAATTTGTTCGCTTCTATCGTAGTTTAGCTTTATTAAAATATGCTGTTTTCTCAATTACTGATTCAAAACTTAGAAAAAAAACTAAATCAAGGTATGTTTATAATTTTCAAGTAATAATTTTTATAATAATAAATTTTATTTTTGAAATCCTGTTACAGGACAGGTTTATGCGGGTATTCTTACCTATTTTTGAAAATAATATATTTTTTTAATTAAGTTAGATAGTACTTAATCTATATACATAAATATATTTACAAATGCAATAAATAAAAATTATATTAGGAGGTTTACAAATATGAAAGGAATTATTTTAGCAGGAGGATCTGGATCAAGACTTTATCCATTAACCATGGTAACTAGTAAACAACTATTGCCAGTATATGATAAACCTATGATTTACTATCCCCTTTCAGTTTTAATGTTAGCTGAAATAAAGGATATACTGATTATATCAACACCAACTGATTTACCAAATTTTAAGAAATTATTAGGTGATGGTAGTGAGTTTGGTATAAATTTATCTTATGCTGAACAACCTTCACCAGATGGATTAGCACAAGCATTTATTATTGGTGAAGAATTTATAGGTGATGATAATGTAGCTATGATATTAGGGGATAACATTTATTATGGAAATGGGTTTACATCTATTTTAAAGGAAGCAGTTAACAATGCAGAAAATGGGAAAGCAACTATATTTGGATATTATGTCCATGATCCAGAAAGATTTGGGATAGTTGAATTTGATGATGATGGAAAAGTGATTTCAGTAGAAGAAAAGCCGGAAAATCCTAAATCAAATTATTGTATAACAGGACTTTATTTTTATGATAATAGAGTAGTAGAATTAGCTAAAAAAGTTAAGCCATCCCACAGAGGTGAGTTAGAAATAACTGATTTAAATCGACTATATTTAGAAAATGAAACACTTAACGTTAAGTTACTTGGTAGAGGATTTGCATGGCTTGATACAGGTACAATGGATAGCTTAGTAGAAGCAGCAGAGTTTGTTCAAATAGTTGAAAAAAGACAAAGTATAAAAATCTCAGCTCTTGAAGAAATTGCATATCATAATAAATGGATTAATAAAGAAAAGTTATTATTATCAGCTAAAAAATATGGAAAATCACCTTATGGTGATCATTTAAAAAAAGTGGCTGAAGAAGATATAAGATATTAAGTGAGGGATATATTATGACTATTACCAAAACTGAAATTGAAGATGTTTTAATAATTGAACCAAAAGTTTTTGGGGACAATAGGGGCTGGTTTACAGAGTCCTACTCTAAAGTAAAATTACAAGAATTTGGGTTGGATATTGAATTTATTCAAGACAACCATTCAATGTCATCTCAAAAAGGTACACTTAGAGGTCTTCATTTTCAAACTAATCCTAAAGCACAAACAAAATTAGTTAGATGTACTATAGGGAGGATTTTAGATGTGGCAGTTGATCTTAGAAAAGGATCATCTACATATAAA
The DNA here is from genome assembly GCA_024635925.1 of Bacillota bacterium. GTDB lineage: Bacteria > Bacillota > TC1 > TC1 > TC1 > WTXA01. The sequence goes on from JAGXHY010000016.1 coordinate 49,967, forward strand.
AAATGGGTAGCTGTAGAATTATCTGCAGATAATAAAAAAGAGCTTCTTGTTCCTAAAGGGTTTGCACATGGATTTGTTACTTTAACTGATAATGCTGAAGTACAATATAAAGTTGATGAATATTATTCACCTCAATGTGACAGAAGTATTAGATTTGATGATCCAAATATTGGTGTGGATTGGAATTTTATTAATCCGGTTTTATCTGAAAAAGACTCTAAAGCACCTTTTTTAAAAGATTGTGATATTAATTTTTCTGTTAAAGTTTTAGTTACAGGTGCTAATGGTCAACTCGGCTATGATATGCTAAAAAAACTTAATGAAGTAGGGATAGAAACTATAGCTTCTACTAGAGAAGACTTTGACCTTACCGATTATGATAGTACAAATGCTTATATAAAAAGTTGTAAACCAGATATCATAATCCACTGTGCTGCATATACGGCGGTTGATAAAGCTGAGGATGAGAAAGAAAAATGTTATAAAGTTAATGTGGAAGGAACTAGAAATATCGCTTTGGCAGCAAAAGATATTGATTCAAAGGTGGTTTATATTAGTACTGATTATGTTTTTGATGGAAAGGATGAAGCCCCTTACAAAGAAGATGAGTCTACAAATCCGGTTAATTATTATGGTTATACAAAAGCGCAAGGTGAAAAAATTATTCAAGACTTATTAGAAAAATACTATATTGTAAGAACATCATGGGTTTTTGGTGCGAATGGTAATAATTTTGTTAAAACTATGCTTAGATTATCTGAATCAAGAGATGAATTAAGTGTAGTATCTGATCAGATTGGATCCCCAACATACACAAAAGATTTAGCTGATTTTATTTTTGATTTAATTCAAACTGATAATTATGGGATTTATCATGGAGTGAATGAAGGATATTGTAATTGGAGTGAATTTGCGGAAGAAATATTTAGTATAGCTGGGAAAAAAGTAAAGGTGCATCCAATTAAATCTATTGAATATCCTACTAAGGCGAGTAGACCTTATAATTCTAGGCTTTCAAAAAAAAGGATGGATTCAGCTGGTCTTAAAAGGTTACCTGATTGGAAGGATGCATTAAATAGGTTTTTAAGTGAAATAATATAGCAAATGAGGTTGATATTTTGAACAATAAGACAATTAGTTTTATGAAAAATATGTCCTATACATTTACATCAAATTTAATAGCTTTAATAGTATCAACTTTGGTCATATTGATAATACCTAAATTAATTGGTATTGAAGAATATGGTTATTTGCAACTATATATGTTCTATTCTGCTTATGTTGGATTTATGCATTTTGGGTGGAATGATGGAATTTATTTAAGATATGGTGGGGACAATTATAAAGATTTAGATAAAAAATTATTTTTTTCTCAGTTTATTATGCTTTTAATAAGTCAGATTAGTATTGCTTTAATAATATTGTTTGTTTCTAATTTGTTTATTATTAATGTTGACAGAAGTTTTATTATTAGAATGGTGGCTATTTCACTTATTATTGTTAATATGAGAATAATGTTACTGTTTATTTTGCAATCAACAAATCGTATTAGAGAATATGCAAAAATAACTATGGCAGATAGGGTTATATATATTACTCTAATTATTACTTTTCTATTATTTGGTATAAGAGACTATAAAATACTTATTGTTGCAGACCTAATAGGTAAAGGGTTATCATTAACATTTGCAATAATAAGTTGTAAGGAAATTGTACTTAATAAATTAAGAGATTTTCATTTAAATTTTAAAGAGATGTTTACAAATATAAATGTCGGAATTAAATTGATGATAGCCAATATTGGAAGTATGCTAATCATTGGTATTGTTAGATTTGGAATTGAAAGAAATTGGGATGTGGCAACATTTGGTAAAATATCATTAACTTTAAGCATATCAAACATGACAATGATATTTATAAATGCAGTTGGAATAATTTTGTTTCCATTACTTCGAAGAACAAATAAAGATAAGTTATCTTATATTTATTTTGTAATGAGGGATTTCTTGTTGGTATTATTGCTAGGATTTTTAATAACATATTATCCATTAAAAGTTTTGCTTTCTGTTTGGTTACCACAGTATTCTGGAAGTTTTATATATATGGCCTTACTTTTTCCGATAGTAGTATTTGAAGGTAAAATGGCATTATTAATAAATACATATCTTAAAACCCTTAGGGAAGAAAAAACTATGTTATGGATAAATGTTTTGTCTATGTTCCTTAGTCTTGTATTAACTTTTGTAACTACTCAGTTATTTAATAATCTTGATTTGACAGTAATTAGTATAGTAGTATTATTAGCGATAAGATCTGTAGTGGCAGAGGTATTTTTAGCGAAGAAAATGAAAATTAATATAAAAAAAGATATTATATATGAGCTTGTCATAGTTACAATATTCATGTCATCAGGATGGTTTATTAATTCAATATATTCAATGTTAGTATATAGCATAGCTTATATTGTTTATATTTTATTAAAACGTAGAGATATTAAACGATCATTTGAGTCAATGAAAAAATTAATTAAATCATAAAGGAGGATAAATAAAATGAAAACAATTTTAGTAACTGGTGGTGCAGGATTTATAGGGAGCAACTTTGTTAAGCTAATGCTTAATAAACATCCTGATTACAAAATAATAAATGTTGATGCATTAACTTATGCAGGAAACCTTGAGAACCTTGTAGACATTAAAGATAATAAAAACTATGAGTTTATTAAAGCAGATATTAGAGATAGAGCAAAAATAGAAGAAATATTTGCTGAAAATGATATTATGTTTGTTGTAAATTTTGCTGCTGAATCTCATGTAGATAGAAGTATTGAAGAACCTGAAGTTTTTTTAACAACAAATATTCTTGGAACTCAAGTTCTTTTAGATACAGCAAAGAAATATTGGAAAATCAATCCAACTGATAAGTATTGTAAAAAATACAAAGAAGGGGTTAAATTCCTTCAAGTTTCTACAGATGAAGTTTATGGAGCTCTTGGAGATACTGGAATGTTTGTTGAAACTATGCCTCTTAAACCAAACAGTCCATATTCAGCATCAAAAGCTAGTGCTGATTTAATAGTAAGAGCATACAACGAAACATTTTGCTTGCCTGTTAATATTACTAGATGTAGTAATAACTATGGGCCATATCAATTCCCGGAAAAATTAATACCTTTAATGATAAATAATTGTACAAATGAAAAAGATTTGCCAGTTTATGGGGATGGAATGCAAATAAGAGATTGGTTACATGTGTCTGATCACTGTAATGCAATTGATGTTGTTCTACAAAAAGGTAAAGATGGTGAAGTATATAATATAGGTGGAAATAATGAAAAAGCAAATATTGAAATAGTAAATCTATTAATTAAGTCACTTGGAAAATCAACAGATTTAATTAAGTATGTAAAAGATAGGCCTGGACATGATAGAAGGTATGCAATTGATAATACAAAAATTACAACTGAATTAGGTTGGGAACCAGCATATACTTTTGAGGAAGGTATGGCTGAAACAATAGAGTGGTATATAGCTAATAAAGAATGGATGGAAAATGTTTTATCAGGAGAATATTCGTCATATTATGAAAAAATGTATTTATAAGATTAGCTAATTAATACTTTAAAATATTTAGTTGATTATTAGTGTTTACATATAATTAGCCATTTTTAAAAGACGGTACAAATAATATTAGCAGTTTTAGGTGCAATATTGTTAGCTACAGGTTTAGTTGGATTTTGTCCTTTATACAAGATTTTAAAAATAAATACTAGAAACAAAAAGAATGATTCTATTAAATAGGAATATCTATTAATAAGTGTTTTTAAAAGTCTAACAAAATTTAATAAGTACATTGTGGAATGGGTTATGTATAACAGAACTCATTTCCCTTTTTATTTTGGATTTATACTATATAATGTCTTATTAAACGTAATGTAAAAAGATAATAATTTTACTAATGTTAATAATTAATAATTAATAATTAATGATTTCAATAAGGTATATTTGAGGGGTAATATATTATGAATTTTATGAAAAATTCTCGCAAAGTAATAATGGTTTTAGTTGATTTAATATTAATAGGGGTTTCTTTTTTGAACGCTGATATTCTCATTTATAATTTTTATTCGCCAATGACGGCTTTGTTAAATTTTGTCAGTTTTTCAAGTTTAGCTCTTTTGTCATATATCGTGGTTTTTTATTTAATGGATTTGTATAATAAGGTTTGGTTATATGCTGGGTTGGAAGAGATCTCGAAGATTTTTTTTGCTAATCTTGTATCTATATTCGTGGTTATTCCAATATCTATGATTATTGGTGACCCATATCCTGTCAATGTTTATATTGTTGCAGGTGTTTTGATGTTTTTGTTTTCTGGGTCTTTTAGGTTTTCTTTTAGGTTGATTAGTTGGTATAGTCGGATTGGCATGTTAAGGAAGCCTTATAAAGATGGCATGAAGAGGGTTCTTGTTATCGGTGCTGGTGCTGCTGGATCAATTTTAGTTAAGGATATGAAGTTTAATCGTAGTATAAATTATTTGCCTGTTGGTTTTATTGATGATGATTATACTAAAATTGGTAATTATATTTCTAATATTAAGGTGGTTGGTGATAGGTATAGTGTTCCTTTTTTTGTTAAAACGCTTAGGGTTGATGTTATATTGATTGCTATTGCTACTATTGATGGTGAGAATAAGCGGGCTATTTTGGATATTTGTAAGAATACTGCTTGTGAGATTATGATACTCCCTAATTTAATGAGTATATTTAAGGAAAAGGTCAGTCTTGAAAATTTGAGGAAGATTAATATTGAGGATTTATTGGGTAGGGAGTCTGTTTTTTTGGATAAGTCTAGTATCTTGAAATATATTACTGATAAGGTTGTTTTAGTTAGTGGTGGAGCTGGTTCTATAGGCTATCAGCTTTGTAGGAATATTTTGAAGTTTAATCCTAAGGAGTTGGTAGTTATTGATTCATATCATCAGGATGGTTTATTAATTCAATATATTCAATGTTAGTATATAGCTTAGCCTACGTAGGTTATCTTTTATTAAAAAGAGAAGATATTAAACAAACATTTGAATCAATGAAAAAATTAATGAAAGCATAAGCTATATAATAATAAAAGAAATTATAATTATAATACAATTAACGATAATTTAACATAAGCATGCTTTAGTTTGATATAATGGAAAAGAAACTTTTGTATACTATAAGGAGAAGGAGTATTTATGGAAGAGGTATCGGAGTTTGATTTACATGAATTATTGTACAGATTAAGAAAAAGATGGGTAATGATTTTAATTACACATTGAATTAAGTGATTATTTCCACTTTCATAGGTTTTCCGATTTTTTAGGTTCTGATGCTCATAGTTGTGAGGGTAGAATTCCTAGGTTGAGGAAAGGGTAAGGTTTGTTAAGAAGGGTTTTATGGTTTAGTTTGGATTTTTATTATTATTAAGGAGAATGAACATTTTTATGAAGAATTTTATGAATTTCAGAAAATTAGTTATGATATTAGTTGATTTGGTGTTGCTTGGTGTTTCTTATTTGAATGCTGATATCTTGATTAATAATTTTAATTCGCCAGGGATGGCTTTTTTTAATATGGCTAATTTTTCTAGTTTGATTCTTTTAGTATATATTGTGGTTTTTTATTTGATGGATTTGTATTCTAAAATTTGGTTGTACGCGAGTCTTGAGGATATTTCGAAGATTTTTTTTGCTAATATTTTGTCTCTTTTTATAATTATTCCTTTATCTATTATTTTCAATAGTCCTTATTCTGTGAATATGTATATTGTTGCTGGTGTATTTATGTTTCTGTTTTCTGGTTCCTTTAGGTTTTCGTTTAGGATGATTAGTAGGTATGTTAGGACTAAGGGTGCGAGTAAAGATGATATGAAAAGGGTTCTAATTATTGGTGCAGGTAGTGTTGGGGCTATTTTGGTTAGGGAAATGAAGTCGAATAATCGTATTAATTATTTGCCTGTTGCTTTTGTTGATGATGATCATTCTAAAATAGGTAATAATATTTCTAATATTAAGGTAGTTAGTGATAGGTATGGTATTCCGTCTTTTGTTAAGGAACTGAGTATTGATGTTATTGTGCTTGCTATTAATCATATTGATGGTGATAATAAGCGGGCTATTTTGGATATATGTAAGGATACTGATTGTGATATTTTGGTTATGCCTAATTTTTTGGGAGTGTTTACGGATAGGATTAATCTTGAGAATTTGAGGAAGGTTAATATTGAGGATCTTTTAGGTAGGGATTGTGTTTCTTTGGATAAGTCTAGGATTGGTGAATATATTGCAGGAAAGGTTGTTATGGTTACTGGTGGTGCTGGTTCTATAGGGTCTCAGCTTTGTAGGGATATTTTGGAATTTAGGCCTAAGGAATTGGTGGTTCTTGATACATATGAAAATGGCATTTTTACTGTAGGGCATGAGTTTAGTAGGTTGAAACCAGGTATTAAAATTTCTTATGCTGTTGCTTCTATTAGGGATAAGTTGAAGTTGGATCTGGTTTTTAAGAAGTATAGACCTGAGGTTGTTTTTCATGCTGCTGCGCTTAAGCATGTTCCTTTGATGGAACATAATCCTGGTGAGGCTATTAAGACTAATGTTTTTGGTACTATTAACTTGGCTAAGGTTGCTGATAAGTATGATGTTAAGAAGTTTGTGATGATTAGTACGGATAAGGCTGTTAATCCTGTTAATATAATGGGGGCTACAAAGAGGATTTGTGAGATTTATTTGGAAGCTTTTAATGATTTGAGTAGTACTGAGTTTGTTGCTGTACGTTTTGGTAATGTTTTGGGTAGTGCTGGTTCTGTTGTACCTTTGTTTACTGATCAGATTAAGGCTGGTTTGCCTATTACTGTTACGCACAGGGATATTACTAGGTATTTTATGACTATTCCTGAAGCAAGTGAGTTGGTTCTTCAGGCTGCTGCTTATGCTAATGGTGGTGAGATTTTTGTTCTTGATATGGGTAGTCCGGTTAGGATTTATGATTTGGCTATTGATTTGATTAGGTTATCTGGTCTTCGTCCTCATCAGGATGTTGAGATTGTTATTACTGGACTTCGTCCTGGTGAGAAGTTATATGAGGAGCTTTTACGTGGTGATGAGGATCTTTTGGAGACTCAGCACGAGAAGATTTTTGTTTCTCGTCCTTTCCATTATGATTTTGATGTGTTATGTAATAAGATTGAGGCTTTTATACCATTGTTGGTTGATGAGGATAAGGAGTCTTTGGTAAGGCAGATTGAGTTATTGGTTGCATCTTATGTAAGATTTGAGGATATTGATTATGATGTTGGTAACTAAGTTATTCATTTGATTTTAAATTTATTTAAAGATAAAGAGGAGGCTATATTGAGAAAAATACCATTTTCACCACCAGATATATCTCAAGAAGAAATTGATGAAGTAATAGATACATTAAAGTCAGGGTGGATTACAACTGGACCAAAAACTAAATCTTTTGAAAAATCAATTGCTAGTTATTGTAATACTTCAATGGCAGTTTGTTTGAATTCTGCTACGGCAGCGATGGAAATGACATTAAGATTGCTTGGAATTGGACCTGGAGATGAAGTTATTACTAGTGCATATACTTATTCGGCATCTGCAAGTGTTATACAGCATGTTGGTGCGAAAATTGTCTTAGTGGATTCAGGGAAAGATTCCTTTCACATAGATTATAATGCTATAGCAGAAGTGATAACTGAAAAAACTAAAGCAATTATTCCTGTAGATATTGCTGGAGTAATGTGTGATTACGATAAAATTTTTGAAATTCTTGAGAGAAAAAAATATTTATTTGAACCATCAAATGAACTACAAAAATCAATAGGTAGAGTTATGGTTCTTGCCGATGCGGCGCATTCAATTGGAGCAAAATACAAAGGACAGATGAGTGGTGAGGTTGCAGATTTTACAGCGTTCTCATTTCATGCAGTCAAGAATATTACTACTGCAGAAGGTGGTGCGGTGACTTGGAAGGATATTGAAGGTTTAGATAATGAATTAATTTATAATAAATATATGCTTCTTTCTCTTCATGGACAATCAAAAGATGCTTTTGCTAAAACTAAATTAGGCGCATGGGAGTATGACATAGTGGAGCCAAATTATAAATGCAATATGACAGATATAACATCCTCTTTGGGGATCGTTCAATTAAAAAGATATCCTGAAATATTAAAAAAAAGAAGAGAAATCATAGAAAAGTATAATGATTTAATGGTTGTTCTTAATGTAACACCTCTTGTTCATTTTGATAATGACTATACATCTAGTGGTCATCTTTATTTGGTACGACTTAATGGTAAGAAAGAAAGTTATAGGAATGATATTATTGAGAAGATGGCTAACTATGGTATATCAACAAATGTTCACTATAAACCATTGCCTATGCACACTGCATATAAGAATTTGGGATTTGATATAAAAAATTATCCTAATGCTTTTGATATGTATAAAAATGAAATAACTTTACCGCTTCATACTTTATTGAGTGAAGAGGATTTGTATTATATTATAGATAATTTTAAAAAAATAATAAATGAATTAGATTAATGGGGTGAAAGTTATATATAGCAATTTTTTTAAAAGAGTAATTGATTTAGTATTATCATTATTAGGACTACCTTTTATGATAATAATTTTGATGTTTATAGGACCATTAATTTATTTCCAGGATAAAGGAACAATATTTCATAATGCCCCACGTTTAGGAAAAGACGGTAAAGTATTCAAAATGTATAAATTACGATCAATGAAGCTGAATTCACCTGATTTAAGAAATACGGATGGTTCAACTTTTAATGCTAAAGATGATCCTAGGCTTACCAATATCGGCAAATTTATTAGAAAGACAAGTCTTGATGAAACCCCTCAAATTCTTAATATATTGAAAAATGAAATGTCTATAATTGGTCCAAGACCAGATCTTCCTGAACATATGGAACTTTATGAAGGTAATGAAATCAGAAAATTAGAAGTAAATCCTGGGATTACAGGATTTAATCAGGCGTATTACAGAAATACGATTCCTTGGAAAGAAAGAATTAAAAATGATATCTATTATATTGATAACTTAACATTGTGTCTGGATTTTAAAATATTCTGTAAAACCGTAATATCTGTTATTAAGGGGAAGGATATTTTTGCAGAACAAAAATTAGAGAAGAAGAATTGTGAGGAAGATAATGTCTGATTTGAATTATGAATGTATACCACTTAAGTGGGATACAGATTATTTTGGAATAAATTCTGCTAGAGTTAATTTAGATGGAATTATAGACGAGAGTGGACAAAATGAAATTATTGATTTTTGTAAGATGTATGATTTTGTTACAATTGCAAATCTAAATAATTTAAAAGAGAATAATTATTGGATTGGTAATAGGACAAATGCTTTTTTAGCTGATATGAACATACAGTTTGTTAAGGTTATGGTTGATAAAACATATTATAAAGATGAGAATACTTATGTTATAAATAACTTATTGAGAAAAGATAGAATTGTTGATATTGCAAGAAATTCATTTAAATATTCAAGATTCTTTAATGATCCAAATCTTCACCCGAATCAAGCAAATAATATTTATTTACAATGGACAGAATGCTCTTTTGGAAAGAAAAATAAATATTTTGTTGTTTCTGAAAGAGAAGGTGAAATAGCAGGATATCTTCTATTTTCAATCAATGAAGATAATAGCATTATTGAACTTATTGCTGTTGATAATAAATATCAAGGCCAAAAAGTTGGTAAATCAATGATTCTGACTATGGAATCCTTTGTTTTAGATAAAGGAATTAATAATATAAAAGTAGGTACTCAAGTGAATAACATAGAAGCTACTCAGTTTTATTCAACGATGGGTTATAAATACGTTAGTTGTAATGGTGTTTATCATTTATGGAGAATTTAGTATGAGGATTTTATATATTGCAACTTCATTTCCTACACCCGATAAGGGATCAACGATATATACTGATTTAGCAGAGGCTTTATATAATTCTGGCCATGAGATAACTGTTGCAGTAGCTGAACAATCAAAGAATATTAGAAGAACTATTATGAATATAGAAAGAGGCTTTAAAGTTCTTAGAATAGTTACAGGAAATTATTATGATGTTGGTCTTCTAGAAAAAGGATTTACTACTTTAAGAATACCTTCAATTATGAAAAAAGGAATAACAAAATATCTAATAAATAACAAATTTGATTTTATTTTATATGAAGCTCCTCCAGTTACAAATGCTAATCTTGTAATTTGGGCTAAGAAAAAATTTGGTTGTACATCATATTTAATGTTGAAAGATATTTTTCCTCAAAATGCAGTTGATCTTGGTATTTTTAAAAAAAATGGTTTACTACATAAATTTTTTTTAAGGAAAGAAAAACGTCTTTATGATTCTACTAATATTATTGGTTGTATGTCAGATGCTAATAGAAAATATATACTAGAACATAATAAATCAATAAAAGCAGAAAAGTTGGAGATTTTTCCGAATACAAAAAAAATATCAAAACTTTATTCAAAAGAAAAATTGATTATTAGAGAAAAATATTCCATTCCGAAAGAAGCGTGTGTATTTCTTTTTGGTGGGAACATGGGTAAACCTCAATATATCGACTTATTATGTAAAGCAATAAATTATTTTAGGACTGATAATAAAGTTTTCTTTTTATTTGTTGGTAGGGGTACAGAACGTCATAAAATAGAAAAAACTATAATAAGTAAAGAGATAAAAAATGCCATTCTTATTGAAAATCTACACAGAGATGAATTTGAACAAATTATAAAAGAGTGTGATATTGGGTTAATAATTTTGGATCCACGTTTTACCATTCCTAATTATCCATCAAGAATATTAACCTATATGGAATATGCTAAGCCTGTTCTTGCAGCAACAGACAAAGCAACAGATTTAAAAAATTTAGTAGAAGAATCAAAGTGTGGAGAATGGGTTTGGTCAGGTGATGAGAATGCTTTTATTGAGAAAATAAAGGAAATGTCGAAGAATAAATTTTTAGTTAAAATGGGAGAAAATGGAAGGAAATACATTGAAAAAAATTTCAACTTAAGTATTTCCGTGAAATTATTAGAAAAGTACTACAATGATGAAAAAATGATGAAAAGAGGGAAGTAATGTTTAAAGACAAAACTTTATTAATATCAGGTGGGACAGGATCTTTTGGAAATGCAGTTATGAAAAGATTTCTAGATACTGATGTTAAAGAAATTCGTATCTTTTCTCGTGATGAGAAAAAACAAGATGATATGAGAACTCTATATAAAAATGATAAGTTGAAGTTTTATATTGGAGACGTTAGAGATAAAGATAGCGTAAAAAATGCAATGCATGGTGTGGATTATATTTTTCATGCAGCGGCTCTTAAACAAGTGCCATCATGTGAATTCTTTCCACTTGAAGCTGTTAAAACAAATATATTAGGAACAGATAATGTGCTTTCAGGGGCTATTGAAATGGGAGTTAAAAAGGTTATTTGCTTATCTACAGATAAAGCAGCATATCCAATTAATGCTATGGGTATTTCTAAAGCTATGATGGAAAAGGTATTTGTTGCCAAGTCCAAGATTGTTGATGCTGATGAGACTTTGATTTGTGGTACTAGGTATGGAAACGTTATGGCTTCTAGAGGATCTGTTATTCCATTGTTTATTGAACAGATAAAGAGTGGTCAGCCACTTACTATAACCAATCCTGATATGACTCGTTTCTTAATGAGTTTGGAGGATGCTGTGGAGTTGGTAGTTTTTGCATTTAAGAATGCTGAGGCTGGAGATATTATGGTGCAAAAGGCACCTGCTTCAACTATTGGTGATTTAGCATTAGCCGTTAAAGAATTATTTAAAGCTGATAATGAGATTAGGATTATTGGCACTCGTCATGGGGAGAAACTTTGTGAAACATTACTCACAAAGGAAGAACATGTTGTTGCTCAAGATATGGGAGGTTTTTATAGGGTTCCTGCTGATAAGAGAGATTTAAATTACAATAAATACTACGTTGAAGGTGATCAAAAACTTACTGGAGAAGAAGACTATAATTCTCATAATACAAAGAGACTTAAGGTGGAACAAATTAAGGAAATACTTTTAAAACTTGATTATGTTAAAGAACAATTGAAAAGTTGGAATAGATAATGAAGATATTAGTGACTGGTGCAAAAGGCTTTATTGGAAAGAATCTTATTTTTGAACTTAAGAACAGGAAATATGATGATATTCTAGAGTTCGATAAGGATAATGATTTAGGTCAACTTGATGAGTTTTGTAAAGATGCAGATTTTGTATTTCATTTGGCTGGTGTTAATAGACCAAAGGATCAATCTGAATTCATGGAAGGTAATTTCGGATTAACTTCTATACTTTTGGATTATTTAAAAAAACAAGGAAATACTTGTCCTGTTATGATATCATCTTCTACTCAAGCTAAGCTTGATAATGCTTATGGTGAAAGCAAAAAGGCTGGTGAAGATCTTTTATTTTCTTACGGTGAAGAAACTGGAGCAAAGGTTTTAGTTTATAGATTTCCTAATGTATTTGGGAAGTGGTGTAGACCAAACTATAATAGTGCAGTAGCAACTTTTTGTTATAATGTAGCTAATGGATTGGATATTCAGGTTAATGATCCAAGTGTTGTTATGAATCTTGTGTATATTGATGATGTAGTTAATGAGTTAATTGGTGCTTTAGAAGGTAATGCTAATATTACTGGAGCTTTTTGTGAAGTTCCGGTTGTGCATACTATTACTTTGGGTGAAATTGTTGATTTAATTTATTCCTTTAAGAAGAGTAGAGAAGACAGATCAGTTCCCAAGATATCTGATGGATTTACAAAGAAACTTTATAGTACATATTTAAGTTATTTACCTAATGATAAATTCAATTATGATTTAAAAATGAATGTGGATCAGAGAGGCTCTTTTACTGAGTTTATAAAAACACCTGATCGAGGTCAGGTTTCAGTAAATATTTCAAAACCAGGAATTACAAAAGGAAACCATTGGCATCATACTAAAAATGAGAAGTTTTTAGTGGTAAGTGGTAAAGGTGTTATTCGTTTTAGAATGTTAAATTCAGATGAAGTCTTAGAGTATTTTGTGAGTGGAGATAAGATGGAAGTTGTTGATATCCCACCTGGTTATACTCATAATATTGAAAACTTGGGTGAAGTTGATATGGTAACTATTATGTGGGTTAATGAATCATTTGATTCCGAAAAACCTGATACTTATTTTTTGGAGGTATAACTGATGAAGAAATTAAAAGTTATGACTGTTGTTGGTACTAGACCAGAGATTATTAGACTGTCAGCTGTTATTAATAAATTAAATAAATCAGAAGCTATTGAACATATTCTTGTTCATACTGGACAGAATTATGATTATGAGCTTAATGAAGTTTTTTTTAAAGACTTCAATCTTAAAAAACCGAATTTTTTCCTTAATGCTGCAACAGGGACTGCTGTAGAAACTATTGGAAACATATTAATAAAAATTGATCCAATACTTGAAGAGGTTAAACCTGATGCATTTCTTGTATTAGGGGATACTAATAGTTGTTTGTGTGCAATTGCTGCTAAGAGAAGACATATTCCTATTTTCCATATGGAAGCAGGTAATAGATGCTTTGATCAGAGAGTTCCTGAAGAGACTAATAGGAAGATTGTAGACCATACTGCAGATATTAATATGACTTATAGTGATATTGCTAGAGAGTATCTTTTAAGAGAAGGTTTGCCTGCTGATAGGATAATCAAGACTGGTAGTCCTATGTTTGAGGTGCTTTCTTCTAAAAAAAATGATATATTTAAATCTGATATATTAAAAAGACTAGAACTTGAAGAAGGAAAGTATTTTGTTGTTTCAGCACATAGGGAAGAAAATATTAGTTCTGAGCAAAACTTTATGGATTTAGTAGATAGTATAAATACTCTTTCTGAGAAGTATCAGTTGCCTATAATTATAAGCACTCATCCTAGGACTAGGAAAATGATTGAGGAAAAGGGTATTATTTTTAATTCTTTGGTACAGACATTGAAGCCTATGGGTTTCAATGATTATATAAGGCTTCAAATTGGTTCTAAGGCCGTTCTTAGTGATAGTGGAACTATTAGTGAGGAGTCTTCTATTCTTGGCTTTAAGGCTTTGAATATAAGGTATGCTCATGAAAGACCTGAGGCTATGGAAGAGGCATCGGTTATGATGGTTGGTCTTAAGAAGGAGAGAATTCTTCAGGGTTTAGAAGTATTAGAGACTCAAGATAAGGATACTTTGAAATTGGTTGTAGATTATAGTATGACAAATGTTTCTGATAAGGTGCTGCGGATTATATTATCTTATACAGATTATGTTAATAGAGTAGTTTGGGGATTAAATTAATGGATAAAATAGATAACTGTAAGAATAATCCTAAGGTTTTAATAGTAAGTAATAATTCACTTAGTATGACTAATAACAATGGGAAAACACTTGAATCTTTTTTTAGTAGTTTTGATGCAAATCAAATTTCACAACTATATTTTAGTTCAGAGGTTCCTAATTCATCTGTTTGTGATAGTTTTTTTAGAATATCTGACAGAGATATAGTTCATAATTTATTTAAGAATAATTTTTCATGTGGTGAAGTGATTTCTCAACATGAATTGGATATTAGTGGAGTTATAAAAGATGAAAAAATTAGCATAAATTCAAATTTAAAAAAGTTTCAAACCATTCGTTTAATTCGAGAATTATTTTGGGCAATTGGAAAATGGAACACAAAAGAATTAAATAAATGGTTAGATAAATTTTCACCAAATATTATTTTTTTCTGTGCAGGTGACTCTATTTTTGCTTATAAAATAGCCAGTTTCTTAGCCGATAAATATAAATCAAAATTAGTCGTTTATATAACAGATGATTATGTGTTACCTCGAAATTCAATAAATCCTTTTTGGTGGATAAGGAGGAATATAATATTAAAACAAATGCGAAGAATTGTGAAAAAAAGCGATTTATTTATGACTATATCTGATAAAATGAAAAACATATATAAAAATTTTCTTGGAAGAGATAGCATAGTTGCAGTAAATATGACTGATTCAATGAAGTTAGATATAAATGATGAATTAAGAAGTGATGAAATCTTTTTAGTATATACAGGTGGACTACATTTTAATAGGTATAAAACGCTTTCATTGTTAGCTAATAGCATTAAAAAATATAATAGGATTAATATTTCAAAAAAAAATATTAAACTAAGAATTTACTCTAATCAAAAACCTAATAAAAGTATACTGAATAAGCTGAATGTAAAAGGGGCTAGCCAATATTGTGGCTCTCTTGATTCAAATAATTTAAAAAAAGTTCTTAATGAATGTTCGATATTAGTACATGTAGAATCATTTGATAGTCAAAGTATTAAGTCGACTAAACTATCAATATCTACTAAAATACCAGAATATTTATCATTGTCAAAACCAATTCTTGCTATTGGACCAAGTGAAGTTGCTTCAATGGAATATTTATCTGAAGTAGCTTATTGTATTACTAGTAAAAAGAATTTGTATGTAAAATTATCTGAATTTATTATTGATGATAATTTAAAAATAAGGTTATCTAATGATGCTGCAAATAAATATAAAAACTGCCATAATAAATTAGAATTAGAGAAAAAATTTAAATCTAAAATATGTGAAATATTAAGTGAGTGATATATATAATCTGCAGAAGAAAGGTGTAAAAATGAAACCGCTTATAAGTATTATCGTACCAATTTATAATTCCGAAAAATATCTCGATCGTTGTGTTAATTCGATTTTGTTGCAAACATATGAGAACATAGAATTGATTCTTGTAAATGATGGTTCAACAGATAGTTCTTTATTAATATGTGAAAAATATAAATTGATGGATTCTAGAGTGAAAATTATTAATAAAGTTAATGAAGGTGTATCATCAGCAAGAAATTGCGGTATAGATATAGCAAAAGGTGATTTGATAGGATTTGTAGATAGTGATGATTATATAGACAAGGAAATGTATAATATATTAAGTAAAAAAATTTTAGAGGATACAGATTTAGTTGTTTTAATATCACATACAATAAATAGATCTGAATTATTAGATTTTGATATAGATTATATATCAAGAGATGAAGCTTTATTCTACTTATTTCAACTAAAGTTTCCTACATCTTTGTGGGCTTATCTATATAAAAGAGATATCATTGAAAAAACTAGGTTAAATGAAAAGATTCATTTTTTTGAGGATTTTGAATTTAATTCAAAGATAATAATGAAAGCACAAAAAGTAAATTTGTGTAGAAGTTCTTTATATAACTATGAAATAAATGAAACAAGTATTAATAGTCAAAAAATAAGTTATAAAAAAATGTCTTGTCTTAATATTTACGATAATCTAAAAAACGAACAATACATTAATGATAATCTTAACCTAAAAAAATCTTCTGAGTACTTTAGATCTCATTTTATAATTAGTGTAATAATAAGTTTATCTAATTCTCTCGATGTTGTGGACAAGGCATATTTTAAATTGATAAAAAACAGTTCAAAAGAAAAATTGAGAGATGTACTAACTTCAAAGTATGTACCCATAAAGTATAAAATAGTTATATTACTTAGTTCTTTTGGTCCTAAAATAACTGCAAAAAGTATTAATTTATTAAGAGGAATTAATAAAGATTAAAATTTTTTTGTGAGTGATTAAAATTTGGAGGTTATTAAATGAAATTTTTAAATATTATTAAAGGTGCATACATTACTTATACTATTTACGCTCTATTAATCATAGATGTAACTAGTCTAAAGTTAATAGATATTTTACCAGCTTTATTTATTATGTGGCTGATGTATATATTTTTTATACTTGGTTTTAAAATTAACAGTAGACCAAAATGGAGCTCATATATTAATCGCATAAAAACAAGCACCTCAAAAATTCTTAATAAACTAAAGTTAAAATTATTTATTAAATCAATTATATTATTTACAACTTCAATTTTTACTTTAGTAAGTTCATTTATTATTACTTTAAAAAATAGAACTTCCTGGATACTTAAGAAACCAAAGTTAACTTTATTTTTAATAGCAATGGGCACATTAATTACTTCTGTTTTATCTGCTTGGTTTTATACTGGAAAGACACCTGTTGGTGTTTTTATAGGCTTGTTTGGCAGTGGGACTCCTTTATATGCTGATTATCAATTGTATTCACAAGTAAATAATCTTGCAGTGTTTACAATTCAAAAAATACCATTTATATTAATGATGTTTTATACTAAAATAGTTTTATTCTATTCATTAATATTATTTTTTATAATTAAAGATAAAACTAATATATTTGAAAAGAGCTGTTTGTTTTTAATTGTAAGTTCACATATATATTTTGGAATCGCTCGAGGAACGAATTATGAATTATTTGAAATAGTTTTATTGATAATATTTATAATACTTTCAAAAAGCAAAATAAAACTAAAAAACAAACCTGCTTTTTTGAAATATTTTCTTATTGTTTTTTCTATTGGAATGATGATTTTTCTCTTTTATATCCGAATTAGTGCTAGGGGCTTTATATTTGATTACAAGATAAACTCTGATTTTACATATAATTCTAATGGTATAGTCTCATTAATTTCACCTTATATATCATCCGTAATTATATTACTTTATAATTATTTTGGTTTTGGATTTTATTATGTCTCTAATTTTGTGATAAAAATATGGTTTGCAAGTTTAAGTAATTTTATATCAGGTTTAATTCCTTTCGGTTATTATTTACAAAACCACAGTTATATTCAAGAACTAATAAGAAATCATTTAGTTATGAACGGAAGATGGCATCCAGATATAATTAATGCTATTAACTATTTTGGTATAATTGGAGTAATTATATTACTATTTATCCTTGGAATACTTACTCGTATTATTATGAAGCAAAAGAAATCAGCATTATTATATTTAACACAATTTATAATATTCATGCAAATGATTTCTTTACCAGTAGGTAATTTTCTTTTGGCTTCTAGTTCCAGTAAACTTATAGTTATGTTAATAGTATTTTTATGGATTTGGAAATTGCTAATTAAGAATAAGTTTAAGTTTAAAAATTTGAACATAACAAATAGTATATCTGATAGGAGAGTATAGATGATTAAAGTTGGATTATTAACAATTAATGACTATAGTAATTATGGTAATAGATTGCAGAACTATGCTTTACAAGAAGTGTTGATTAGTTTAGGTTGTAGTGTAAAGACAATTGTGCAAGATAGAATTTCTTTGTCAGAAAAAAGTAATAGATCAACTTTGCAGAAGATTAAAAACTTTCTTATAATTTCAAATAAAAAAAAAATAGAGTTAATTAAAACAAACATCGAATTAAAGATTTACAAAAAATATAGAAAGGAAAAGATTGCTAATCTCAAAAAATTTACATCAATGTTCATTAATGAAGAGAGTGATATAATATCAGTAAATAAAGTCCCACAATCATTAATAGATAAATATGATTATTTTATTACGGGAAGTGATCAAGTATGGAATCCTAATTTTGGATTTGGTAATGAGATTGATTTTATTGAGTTTGCACCTAAAAATAAGCGAATTTCTTATGCTGCAAGCTTTGGGATTTCTGTTATTCCAGATAAGTATATTGAAGATTACAAGAAAAGATTAACTAATATAAATAGGATATCAGTAAGAGAAGAAGCAGGGGCAGAAATAGTTCGCTCTTTAACCGGAAAAGAAGCTATTGTTCTGGTAGATCCTACTCTCTTAATAGATAAGAATAGATGGATAGCCATTTCTACTGATCATATTGAAAAACCGGTAAAAAAATACTTATTAACTTATATGCTTGGTGATATTAAAAAGTCTTACAAAGAATATATAAATAAAATTTCTAAGGAAAACAATTTAGAAGTAGTAAACTTAGCTAGTTATAAAGATAAAAAGAGATACGCTATATGTCCTAGGGAATTTATTGATTATTTCAATTCAGCTGAAATAGTTATTACTAATTCATTTCATGGTGTGGTTTTTTCGATATTACTTGAAAAAGCTTTTATAGTTTTAAGTAGGGGGAATTTGAATTCAAGAATCGATACATTACTTAAAAAATTTAAATTAGAAGAAAGAAAATTTGATGACATTATAAAGCAAAGCAATCCATTTAAGATTAATTATTTACATGTTTCTGAAATACTAGAAAAAGAAAGAAATAAATCATGTTCTTATCTGAAAAATGCTTTAGGAATAGAAAATAAACAATAGATTAGTCAATCATTTATACAAAATTTTAAAAGAAGTGTATATAAAAGAGGCTTAATTATAAACCTTAATTTGATACTGCGTTGCAAACTTTTTTTATACTTAGTTTCTAAACTCTAAAAGATTTTTGTGATTGATTGTATGTTAAAGTTTTGAGCAAGGTTATTATAGCTAGATTAATGTATGTCTTTGATGCAGGATAAATAGTCCCCAATGCTCATTATAATATAATCATTAAAGCGGTTTACTGAAGACGAAAATACTCATGAAACAACTTAATTAGTTTGTTCTTAGAAGGACAATATATTTAGAGAGAGGTATAACTAATGAACATTTCATATATTGCACAGAAACAATTGTTAAGTTTGTATAACGTAATAATTGATGAACTTGTAAGAGGTCAAAAATTAAACATAAAATCTAAACTAAAAAATATAAGAATAGCATTATTAAATGGTCAAAATCCATTTAAATCTAAGAAGTATTTTTGGCCAAATGCGCTGTTGGCACAATCTTTAGAATATTTCTTTATATTTAATAAAGATTATAAGACTATTGAGGCACTTGAATATTATTATAGTAGGTGGATAAAAAGTGGAGCTAAAGTAGATTATATTGATCAAGCAACACATGGATATGTTTTAGCATTTCTATATGAACAGACAAACAAAGAAATTTATAAAAAAATCTTAGATTCTATTTATAATTTTTTGAGAAGTCAACCCAAAACTCCTAGTGGAGGCTTGTTCTACAGAAAAGGGAATAACGGTACTGTTTTAGTTGACGGGGTTGGAATGACCTGTCCTTTTTTAACTAGATATGGTGTGTTATTTGAAAATAAAGATGCAATTAAAATGGCATTAGATCAAATAATTAGTTATTTGGAGCATGGATTAGATAATCGAAGCAAATTACCATATCATGGATATAATGAGAATTATGGTATTAATGTAGGGATAATTGGATGGGGGAGAGGTGTGGGGTGGTTACTTATCGGTTTAGTTGATACACTTGAAAGAATTTCTCATACGGATAGTTTATATGAGTATATTAAAACAAAATTTATTGAGATAACAGATACTGTAATTGATTTCCAAAAAGCAGATGGTTCTTTCTCTTGGCTACTAGAGGCCACTTCGGGGGAATCAGATTCATCGGCAACCTCTATGATAGCTTATTCAATTCAAAAAGCCATATGGTTAGGAATAATAGATGATAAATATTTAACGTATACCAAAAAAGCTTTTAAGTCTATTAATAATTTAATAGATGAAGGAAGAGTACAAGGCTGCTCAGGCGAGTGTATAGGTATAGGATTATACCCTCAAGTTTTTGGAAACTATCCATGGACTCAAGGTCCGAGCACTGCTTTTATAGCTTTATTAGCGGTACATGAAAAGACTTTAAGTCAATCGGGGAATGAAAAAGGTGTTTATGTTGAAATTAAATAGGTTTTATAAGAATATCGGAATATATTTTCTTAGTAATTTTTCTACAAAAATACTCCAGCTTTTATTTATCCCTTTGTATAGTATTTTCATAAAACCTGATGATTTTGGGTACTATAGCCTTATCTTGTCAATGCTATCATTATCTATACCAATACTTTATCAATCCATATGGGAAGGTGTATTGCGATATAGTATAGAAAGAGAGAATCAAGAATATAAAGTGATATCTACTGCGGCATTGTATTGCATTGGAATTACATTAATATATGGTTTATGTTTTTTAATTATCAATTTGTACTTTGATATTGATTATAGTCCTTATATATTAATAATGGGTATTAGTCAGATGTTAATTACGTTTTATCTCTTTTCTGCAAGAGCCCTTAAGGAAAATAAAGTGTATGCTTTATCTACCGTGGTACAATCTATTGTGATTACTTCGTTAAGTATTTATTTAATCGCTTATCTAAGATTGGGAATACTCGCATTATTCATTACTTATATTGCCGGGAATATCATCGGTATTTTAATCTTAGAGTGGAAACTAAAGGTGCTATGCCGTATTTCAAGAGCAAATTTTCAATTTAGTTTGTTAGCACCAATTATAAAATATTCTCTTCCGCTTAGCTTCAACGCAGCATCATGGTGGTTGATTACATCTTTTAATAATTTTGTTATAACTTATCGAATAAGCATTTATGAAAATGGTATTTATTCGATGGCAAATAAATTTGGTTCAATACTTACACTCGTGACATCTGTTGTCTCTCTAGCGTGGATAGAAGAATCTTTTAGAATACATGGAAGCAAGAATAGTGATAAATACTTTAATAAAGTTCTAGATGTTTTAATTCGACTAGTATTCGGAACTGTAGCAATACTAATACCAATTACCAATATATTTTATCAATTTTCTGTTTCTGATTTATATAGTAGCGGTGTAACTTTAATACCTATTATATACTTGTCAGCTGCATTTTCATCGTTAGCAGCACACCTTGCAAGTGGGTTTTTAGCAAGAAAAGAGAGTGAATTGGTGTTAAAGACAACAATAATTGGAGGTATTGTTTCAGCTGTTGGAGGATTAATAATGGTAAAATACTTTGGGGTTATGGGGGTTGTCACTACATCTCTTATAGGATTTATATTGATGTTTGTAATTAGGATACCGATACTAAAAAAGCGAATGGACTTAAAAGTGAATGCTTCGTCCCTATTCATATCTACATCAATTTGTTTGTTAGTTTCGGTTATAAGTAATTATTTCGTTGGTTCTTTAATCAACCAAATCATTATTCTAATAGCTACATTTATAGCAACTTTAATATATAACTATAAAGTAATAAAGCTCATCTTTAGTAGTCGATAAAACGCTGAGGATAATATAGAAGTCAGTTAAACTATTAAAAATTAAGAAGAAGGCTTTATGGAGACTAAAAATGCCAAATAATAAAACTGAATAATTTAGTGAATTTCTTCAAAATGATTAGAGACAATACAAGAGTAAAATAAAGAGAGATTTAGAATAACATATACATATGCAATTTTGCAGTCTGTTAAAATGATAATATTAGCAATATTAAATCAACTTAGGGCATTAATAGAAGTTAGAATTGTTATATTTATTAAAGAAGGCAAAATTATATATTATTCACTAATAAACAATCTTACAAAGCAAATGTTTTAAAAAGGCTTCGAATAACTTAAAGAAAGAGTATACTGTGAAATGACAATAATAATAGACTATGATAAATTTAAGTTTATCATAGTCTATTTTACTAAAATAATATTTCATTGATTGTTTTCTTTGCTATATTAACTAAACCTACCAGTTATATAATCATTAGTTCTTTGATCTTTAGGATTGGTAAAGATATCATCAGTGGTGCCAGTCTCGATTATTTCACCATTAAGGAAGAAAGCAGTTTGATCACTTACCCTTGCAGCCTGTTGCATAGAGTGAGTAACTATAACTAGACTATAAGATTCCTTTAGAGTTTGAAATAACTCCTCTATTTTAAGAGTAGATTGAGGATCAAGAGCAGAAGTAGGCTCATCCATTAGTAGTACTTCAGGCTCAACAGCCAAACACCTAGCAATACACAAACGCTGCTGTTGTCCTCCTGAGAGTTCTAAGGCTGACTTATTTAGTTTATCCTTTACCTCATTCCATAAAGCAGATTTTCTTAAAGATTTCTCTACTAGAGAGTCTAAGGCATCCTTGTTCTTAAGACCATGCTTTTTAGGACCATAAATAACATTATCATAAATACTCTTAGGAAAAGGGTTTGGTTTTTGAAAAACCATCCCTACCTTTTTTCGTAATTCAGCTAAATCATAAGCATCTGTTAAAATATTTTCATTATCTAAAAGAATTTCACCTGTTATTTTAGTTTTAGGTATATGCTCATACATTCTGTTAAGAGTTCTGATAAAAGTAGATTTACCACAACCTGAAGGACCAATTAAGGCAGTAATTTTATTTTCTTCAATATTTAAATTTACACTCTTTAATGCATGATTATTCCCATAATAGAAATCCACATTATTATAAATAATTTTCATTTTAATCTCACCTAATCCATTCTGTTTTGGTATTTATTTCTTAATACAATCGCAATAGCATTCATTGAAAGAAGAAGAACTAAAAGCACAATTATTCCAGCAGCGGCTATATCTTGAAATTCAGCCTGAGGACGTGAGGTCCAATTAAATATTTGAATTGGTAATACAGTAAATGAATCAAGAGGACTTTTAGGCATAAAACCTATATAACCAGCAGCACCAATCATTATTAGTGGAGCAGCCTCACCCATTGCTCTTGAAACAGCCAAAATTGAACCAGTTAATATACCAGGTATTGAAAATGGTAAAATAACCCCTGTTATTGTTTGCCACTTACTTACACCTAGTGCATAGGAACCTTCTTTTAAAGTGCTAGGCACGCTTTTTAAAGCTTCCTGAGAGGATACAATGATAACAGGCAGTATTAATAGTGCTAAAGTTAGAGCACCAGATAAAATACTCCTTTGGAAATTTAAAAATCTTACAAAAACAGCCAAACCTAACATACCATAAACAATAGCTGGCACACCTGCTAAATTGGAGATATTTAGTTCAAGAATTTTAGTCCACCATGATTGTTTATTTGCATATTCTTCAAGATAAAGTGCTGTACCAACACCTAGTGGAATAGCAAAAAGAATAGTCAAGGATATAGTCCAAATACTACCTGCCAAAGCTGAAGCAATCCCAGCCCTATCAGCAAATCTAGAAGGCATACTAGTAATAAAAGAAAGACTCAAATGACTAAAGCCCACTTTGAAAACTTGATACAGTAATAGTAGTAACATAATAATAGAAAAGACTATTATAGAAATAAGTACCCCTTGGAATAAGGCATTTTTTAATCTTCTTCTTCTAATTAATTTCTTATTCATTTTAATACCTCTCTCTATTGCGATACAAGATCCCTTTAGCTACTAGATTCATGATTAAAGTCATGAAGAACAGCATAGTTCCCACAGCAAATACTGTCTTATATTCTAAAGTTCCCTGAGATATCTCACCTAAACTCATATTTACCATAAAACCAGTCATTGTTTGAATACTTTCAAGAGGATTAAAAGTTAAGACAGGACTTTGACCAGCGGCAATTGCCACAATCATCGTTTCTCCAATTGCTCTTGATATAGCTAAAACAAAGGCTGAGGCAATACTTGAACTTGTTGAAGGAATTATAATTTTTAAGGCAACTTCCATCTTAGTTGAACCTAGAGCATAAGCTCCGTTTCTAACTGAATTTGGTACTGCCATCATAGCATCTTCAATTAAGGAAGCTACCATTGGTAGAGTCATTATCCCTACTGCAATACTTGCACTGGCAACGTTAAATATTTGAGTTTGTGGAAGTATTTGTCTTATTAAAGGAGTTATAAAGGTCAAGGCAAAAAAACCATAGACTATTGATGGTATTCCAGCTAACAGTTCTAGTATTGGTTTTATTATTTTTCTTGTTCTCTTTTTTGCATATTCGCTAAGGTATATAGCGCTACCAAGTCCAAGAGGAAGAGAAATTATACTGGAAAATAAGGCAATCATGAGTGTACCAACAAGAAGAGGGAGTACTCCAAAACTTTTTGGCACTAGAGTAGGAGCCCAGGTCTTTCCTGTTAGAAAATCCATAATTGGTATTTCTTTGAAAAATTGAAATGTTTCACCAAAAAGAGTAACTATTATAGCTAGAGTAGTAATAATGGAAATACCAGCAAATAGTATTAATGATTTTTCTATTATAAATTCTCTTTTTTTAATCTTTTTTTTCATTAATCCTCCATATAGCAAAAAGGCACCGAAGTGCCTGACTGCCTTGATAATTTATTTCAACAGATTTAATTGATCTGTATACATGTTATCAGGTAGTGGTATGTAACCAACTTCTTTTGCTAAAACTTTTGCATTTTCTAGATAGAATTTAACAAAAGCATTTATTTCAGGTTTATCAAGTGATTTATTATTTACGTAGATGAAAAGTGGTCTTGATAGTGGTGTGTATGATCCATCTTTTATTGTATCAAGTGATGGTTTCACATCATTTACTGCTACTAGATTAAGTTTATTCATATTCTCTTCATAGTAGGCAAATCCAAAGAAACCAATTGCATTTTTATCTCCAGCAATACCTTGTACTAAGACATTGTCATCTTCACTTCCTGTGAAGTCTTGTCTGATTGAACCACTTTTACCATTGATTTCTTCTGTAAAGTAGTCGAATGTTCCTGAATCAGTACCAGGTGCATAAAATTTAATATCATCATTTGGCCATTCTGGTCTAATATCTTTCCAGGTTGTTACTTTGCTATCAGGTTCCCAAATCATTTTTAGCTCTTCGGCTGTTAAGTTTTTAACCCAAGTGTTTTCTTTGTTTACAACTATGGTGATTCCATCATAGGCTACTGTATATTCTATATATTCAATTCCATTTTCTTCAGCCATTTTTGCTTCTTCGGCTTTTATTGGTCTGGATGCATTTGTAATATCAGTTTCTCCAACAGCGAATTTTTTAAAACCTCCACCAGTTCCAGATACTCCTACTGGTATTTTAATGTCAGGGTTTTGAGCTGTGAATTCTTCTGCTACTGCTTCAGTTATTGGGAAGACAGTTGAAGAACCATCAATTTTTATTTCTCCTGTTAGGGATTGACCAGATTGTCCTGATTGACCACATGCTGTTAATATTAATGGTGCTACAAAAGCTAAAGCCAGGATTGTTGTAATTTTTTTTGTTATTTTTTTCAATTCTATTTCTCCTCTCGATTTCATCTTATGTCTAAATTATATAGAGCATATGTTTTGGCAATATTTTCTTTATGTTAAATTTATGTAAACTTTTTATTTTCTTATTACTAATTTTTCATCTTGACAATTGAATGACCGCTCAACTATAATATAGGTAGATGATTGAATAGGTATTCAACTAATGGAGGATATACAAGTGATATATAAGAAAAAAGACATGATATGCGATTGTGAAGTTATACATGGGGAAGTAGTAAATGAAGTTAGATTAAAAATGCCAGTAGAGGAACAACTTTATAATCTAGCAGACTTCTTTAAAGTACTAGGGGATAGTACAAGAGTAAAACTAATGTGGGCCTTAGATGAACAAGAACTATGTGTATGTGACCTTGCAGTACTTTTAAACATGACAAAATCAGCAATATCACACCAACTTAGAGCATTAAGAGAAGCCCGACTAGTAAAGTTCAGAAAAGAAGGGAAGGTTGTCTACTATTCTTTAGCAGATGACCATGTAAAACAAATATTTGAAAAAGGCTATGAACACATAAATGAAAGAAAAGGTAGGGGAAATGACAAAAATATATAAATTAGAAAACCTAGGCTGTGCTAACTGCTCAGCTAAAATGGAAAGAAAAATATCAGGACTAAAAGGAGTTGAAGAAGCAAGTGTAAACTTCTTTTCTGGAAAACTAATATTAGAAATGATTGATGAGAAAGATTTTAATGTTTTAGAGATTGAAAAAGCAGTAGAAAAAATAATAAAAAAAATAGAACCACAAGTCATAATGAAAAAGGTATAAAAAATGAATAAAAGACTAATACAAATAATCTTGGCAGCACTAATATATATACCAACATTTTTTATTAAACCAGAAACACCATTACAAATTTTATTATTTGTAATAAGTTATTTGATAGTTGGTGGTACAATACTTATAAAAGCTATAAGAAATATTAAGACTGGCAATTTTTTGGATGAAAACTTTTTAATGTCAATTGCAACCTTAGGAGCATTCTATATTAAAGCATATCCTGAAGCTATTGCTGTTATGCTTTTTTACCAAATAGGTGAGTACTTCCAGGATTATGCTGTTGATAAATCAAAAAAATCAATAACTAGCTTAATGGAATTAAAGGCAGACCATGCTAACCTTAAAACAGAAAATGGAATTAAAATTACAGATCCTCAAAATATAGATATAGGAAGCTATATAATAATAAAACCTGGAGAAAGAATACCACTTGATGGAATAATTACTGAAGGATCATCCTATATTGATACCTCAGCATTAACAGGAGAAACACTACCAAAAGAAGTTTCACCTGGGTCAGACTTACTTAGTGGTTGTATAAATTTAAGTGGCTTACTTGTAATGAAAACAACTAATACTTTTGGAGAATCTACCGTCAGTAGAATACTTGAGTTAGTAGAAAATGCTAGTAGTAAAAAATCTTCTCAGGAAAAATTTATTACAAAATTTGCTAGATATTATACACCTATCGTAGTAATCATAGGTCTTGCAATCCTTATTATACCAACATCTATTCAAGGGTTGTCAAGTTTAAACACATGGCTTTATAGATCTCTTGCATTTTTAGTTGTTTCTTGCCCATGTGCTCTAGTAGTATCTATCCCACTTAGTTTTTTTGCTGGAATAGGAACTGCTTCAAAAGAAGGAATTCTAATAAAAGGTAGTAATTATTTAGAAGCATTAGCTAAAGTTGAAACAGTAGTATTCGATAAAACTGGGACTTTAACTAAAGGAGTATTTGAAGTTCGAAAAATTGTAACTTTCAATAATTTTAATAAAAATGAAGTGCTAGAAGTAGCAGCTTATAGTGAAGCACATTCTAGTCATCCAATATCACAATCACTAAAAAGAGCTTATGGAATTAAAATTATTGAAGAGAGAATTCAAGATGTAAATGAGTTGGCCGGACTTGGGGTCATTGCTAAAGTTGATAATAAATCTGTAACCATAGGAAATATTAAACTGATGGACCAAGAAAATATTGATGCTTTCGAAAGTGGTGAAGAAAGAACAATTGTCCATGTTGGGATAGATGGGATCTATGCAGGATATATTACAATAGCCGATGAATTAAAAACAGATTCAAAAAAAACAGTTGAAAATTTAAGAGAACTGGGCGTTTCTAAAATCATAATGTTAACTGGAGATTCAAGTATATCTGCAAAAAAAACTGCTGATGAATTAGGAATTCTAGAATACCATGGGGATTTAATGCCAATAGATAAATTAAATAAACTAGAACATATTATAGGATATCAGAATAAAAAAGGAAAAACCGTATTTGTAGGAGATGGAATAAACGATGCTCCAGTTTTAGCAAGAGCAGATATTGGAATAGCTATGGGTGGAATTGGAAGAGATGCAGCCATAGAAGCAGCAGATGTGGTCATAATGCAAGATGAACCTATAAAGTTAACTGTAGCAATTAAATTAGCAAAGAGAACTGTAGCAATTGCAACAGCTAATATTATATTAGCTATCGGTATAAAGGTTATTGTTCTAATACTTAGTGCCTTTGGTTTTGCAAGTTTATGGATGGCCGTTTTCGCAGATGTAGGAGTAACTATTATTGCTGTATTAAACTCACTAAGGCTATTAAGAAGAAAGGGGATATAAAAATGTCAAAAAAAAGAAGTATTGAAAAAATATTTAAAGGTAAAGATGCAATCGACGGAGCCGGCGTTAAACTAATAAGAGTATTTGGTTATGGAGATACTAAAGAAATAGATCCATTTTTAATGCTAGATGCTTTTGATTCAAATAATAGTGAAGACTATATTAAAGGATTTCCATGGCATCCTCATAGAGGAATTGAAACTGTAACATACCTACTTGATGGTAGTATAAAACACGAAGATAGTTTAGGTAATAAGGGTGTTATTAAAGCAGGAGAGTGTCAATGGATGACTGCAGGTTCTGGAATAATTCATCAAGAAATGCCTATGGATTCACCAAGACTTAGGGGTTTACAGTTATGGGTTAATCTACCAAAAAGGGATAAAATGACAAATCCAAAATATAATGGGATAGAGGCTGATGAAATTCCTGAAATTAAAGAAGAAAATGTTAGGGTAAAAGTTATTGCTGGAAAATATGGAGATGTTGATGGTGCCTTACAACCTGATTATGTAAATATTAATTATTTAGATATTCTTATGAATAAAAATTCTTTGTGGGAATATGAATCTGATAAAAACCTTAATCAAATAATTTATATTATTGAAGGTAGTGGTACTTTAGGAAGTGATTTAATTGAAGAGCATAGTTGTGTTCTACTAAGTCATGGTGATTCTTTAGAAATCACTAGTGGAGATAAAGGTATTAGGTTTATTCTACTTGAAGGTCTTCCTTTAAAAGAACCAATAGCTTGGGGTGGACCAGTTGTTATGAATACAAAAGAAGAGTTGTCCTTGGCCTTTAAAGAAATAGAAGAAGACACTTTTATAAAATAATATTTATTGATACAATAGTAATATATTTAAGGAGGTTTTATAATGAATTTATTTTCCAAAGATAAGGAACTAATTTTTAAAATTGTAAATGGAATATTTCTGATCTGGTTTATTGCAGCAGTAGTTATAACAGCTAATTCTGCTATTGACCTATTAATTAAGGAGGATATTCCTTCCTTCCAAGAATATAGAGTAAAAGAATTTAAAAACTATCCAGAAAATGATAAGATATCAGATCAAGAATTAGAAAACATGTATAATCAGCAATATAGAAGTCAAAATGTTTATGCTTTAAAAAGTACTCTAAATGGAATTGCTAATATTATAATTGTTGGTGGTACTCTATATATTCTTAATAGAGTACCTAAAAGGAAATAGCGGAATAATAAGAGTATGAGGAGGTCCATAAATGAACTTATTTGGAAAAGAAAAAGAATTAATTTTTAAGATAGTAAATGGGATTTTATTAATTTGGTTTATTGCAGGAATAGTTATAACTGCTAATAGTATTATTGATTTAATCATAGCTGATCCTTATGTGAATCCATATAATAGGGGAGAAAATACATACCAAATTAAGTTTTTACTAGGGGCTATTGCAAATGTAATTATCGTAGGACTAGCGTTATTTTTTATTAATAAACCATCAAAGACAGAACTTGAAACAAAAGATGAAAACAAGGAAATTAAATAATAGTTAATATTTAACAGAAAAAGGAGCAACATTTGTTGCTCCTTTTTCTTTCTTTTTAAAATAATAATATAGGTATAGGCTAAAGGTTTTGTTTAAGCTTTATATTCATCTTCTAAACGTTCGGTTATCAACTTTATCATAGGTTCTAAGGTATTATCCCTATAGAAACTATCTATGCATACATAATAACTTAGTTTATCACTTTTCTTTATTACTATAGGTAAATACCCATTTTCCATTAAATGCATATTTAAGATTATTCTTGCTGTTCTACTATTTCCGTTTAAGAAAGGATGTATACCTTCAAACTTAACTAAGAAATATGCTATCTTTTCAATTGGATGAGACTTACTTTTAGAAAACTCATCTAATAATTTAACGACTTTATTTCCAATTTTAAATGGCTCAGGTGGTATATGAAATGAGCCTAAAATTTTTATTGGCACATGTCTGTAAACACCTTTATATTCAGGTTTATCTAGTAATACTAAAGAATGAAGTCTTTTAATAACATCTTCACTGAGAACAGCGTTTCTTGCTACTAGCTCCATCATATATGAATAGGCATCTCTAGCACCAACTGACTCTAAGTGATCCTTTAAGGATTTTTTATTAATAGTTTTACCACTTAGGACTAGGCCTGTTTCTTCTTTTGTTAAACTATTACCTATAATTGCATTCGAATTATATATAAAGTCTACTAAAAAATCTTCTCTAATCATCTTATCTTTATTCTTTTCTTTTAAGGAATCAATTTTAGCAAATAAAGACTTATAAGCTTTCGGAATTATTTTACCTTTTAAACGTCTGTTATCAGCTGGTTTAACTGCATTGTCTGGAATTAAATAAATGCCACCAATTTTGGTGACACCTTCAACCTTGCCCTCTTGACAAAGCACACGAACTCTACGATCTGATAAGCCCCATTTTTTTGCTACTTCAGCTACTTTTATATACTCCATTGGCACACCTCCGTTTAATAATCTTATTAACTGTAATATAACATTCATAAGGAATAATATCAAGAGAATATAACAAATAAATTGGATATTATTCCTAACAATTATTTTCGGTAGCGCATTCTATAATCAGCTGTAGCTGTTCTTTTATCTTTATTAGAGAGGGTAGGAAATGATAAAATATGGATAGTAACAATAATAAAAATGATAATCATCATAATCTTTACTGAAGAGATAGTGATAAAATACATAGAAATACTTCCACTAGTCCAGAGGAAAATTAAAGAAATTAATTTAGCACGTAATTCTATACTTCGATACTTTATATAAATATAAAGAGATAGTCCAAAATATTTATTACTAATTAAATACATAAATAACTTTGGTGAAGAGTTATAGAAAAAATAGGCAGAAACTAGTACAAAGGGAGTAGTAGGTAAAATAGGAAGAAACAAACCTATTGAACCAATTACCATAAAAATTATTCCAAGTAATTTAAATATATTTTTCTTATTTATTTTCATATGATTAAATTTAATGCTGTCACATTAACCTTTCTTTATAAAAATGGAGATACTTAATTGTATTTTAAAGAACTTTTGTTGTCAAACTATATAAATAGCATATAATAAACTAAGGTAGGTGAAATTAATGGAAAAATATATTCATAAAACACAATACTATGAAACTGATCAAATGGGAATAATCCATCATTCAAACTATTTTAGATGGTTTGAAGAAGCCAGAGTAGATTTTTTAGAAAAGATTGGCTATGGTTATAATCTATTAGAAAAAGAAGGTATAATAAGCCCTGTGCTAAAAATAAGTTGTGAGTACAAGGGTATGATAAGATTTAATGACAGTGTTGAAATATCCATAAAGTTACTTGAAGCGAGTTCATATAGGTTTAAAATATATTATGAAATTATTGATTGTAAAGATGGTTTAATTAGAGCAATTGGAGAAAGTAATCATTGTTATCTTAATAGAGAGGGACAGCCTATCTCGATTAAGAAGGTTAATCCAAAGTTTTATGAAACTCTTAAAAAATATTTAGTAGGGAAGTAATATGATGTTTAGTGAAAGAATTGGTTTTCTTAATGATTTAGAAGTGTTAGATAACTGTTATATTATCTACTGGATGGTCAATTCCCAAAGATGTGAATATAACCATGGGTTAGAGTATGCAATCTCAATGAGCAACAAATATGATAAGCCCCTATTGGTTTTTTTTGGTGCTAAGTTAGACTATCAATATAAAAGGCAAAGAGATTTTATGTTAGAGGGATTAAGAGATGTTGAAGAGGGTTTGAAAGAGAGAGGGATAGGTTTTATTATTGGTGATTGTAAGGGAGAAGTTGGCATAGAAAAGATTTCATCCTATGCTTGTATGATTGTAACTGATAAAACATATATAAAAGAAGAGATTAGGGGAAGAAATATTGTAGCAGAAAAATTAGAATGTCTTTTTATTGAGGTAGAAAGTAATTTAATTGTCCCAGTAGAAAACACGTCAATAAAGGAAGAATATTCAGCTGCAACAATAAGAAAGAAAATATGGAGAGAGATTAGTTTACTAAATTATGATTTTATTAAAGAGATAGTTAGTGTCCCATCTATAGGTATAATTAAGTATGGAGAGATAGATATACCAGAAATAGATTTAGCCTTTGATAATATTGGAATAAAAGAAGTAGATTTAGTAGGTGGGTCTAAAGTAGCTAGAGAGAGGTTAGATGATTTTATCAATGATAAGTTGAAAAACTATCATATGAGAAATTTGCCTAGTGAAGATTGGACCTCAGGTTTAAGTCCCTATTTACACTTTGGTCATATTAGCCCTATTGAAATTTATAAAATTATTTCTAACAGTATAAGTTTAGGAGGCCTAGACATTTCAGGTTTTTTAGAAGAACTGATTGTTAGAAGAGAATTGGCTTTTAATTTTGTTTACTATAATAAGGATTATGATAATTATTCTGGTTTACCTAATTGGGCTATAAATACTTTGGATAAACATAAGGAAGACATTAGAGAATATATTTATACTTTGAATGAACTAGAAGAGGGTAAAACTCATGATATGTTTTGGAATAGTGCCCAAAATGAATTAGTTAGAAGTGGTATTATGCATAACTATATGAGGATGTACTGGGGCAAGAAGATTATTGAGTGGTCTTTAAGTCCACAGGAGGCTTTTTCAAGAGCCCTCTATTTAAATAATAAGTATGGGCTAGATGGCTTTGATCCTAATTCATATACTGGAATAGCGTGGTGCTTTGGGAAGCATGATAGACCATGGCGTGAACGAGAAATATTTGGGATGGTTAGGTATATGAATGATAAAGGTTTAATAAAAAAGTTTAATATGACAGGGTATTTAGAAAAATGGAAATAAAGGTATCCTCCGATACCATATATTTCATAGTTTTTTGCTATAATATAGATAGTTAAAGAAGGAGGTGTCCTTATGTCAGAAGGTTGTGAAGGAAGCTTAGGCCAAGGTCAAGAAGTTGTAGATTTAGTTAGAAGTAAAGGGTATGCAAATACTCTTATGGATAAGCCAATGGAAGTATCATGTGAATGTGGAGAGACTTTTAAAATGGAAACATATGAAGGAAAATGTCCTAAATGTGGTATGGTTTATGGAGTTACCCCATGTCATGCAGATTCTATTGAAAATATTAGAGCTGCAGGTAAAGATTATTAGACTATCTATTATTTAAAAGAATGAAGAAGACCATAGTAATTACTATGGTCTTCTTTTTTATTATAAAATTTTACTATTTTTCTATTGACCTTGTACTTATATTACTGTAGTATTGTATTAGTTTAATAATACAATGAAGGTGAGGGAGGGGTAATAATGTCTTGGGAATTAAAAGACGACAGACCTGTATATACCCAATTAGTTGAAATAATTGGTCAAATGATAATAAAAAATATATTTTCACCTGACAGCAAGTTACCTTCAGTAAGAGAATTAGCTGCTATGGCAGAGGTAAATCCTAATACTATGCAAAAGGCTTTGGTGGAACTAGAAGAGGAAGGCTTAATAAGCTCTGTTAGAACAACTGGTAAATTTGTAACAAATAAGGTTGAGCTAATTAAAGATTACAAGAAGAAACTTGGAGTTAAAGAATTAGGAAGATTTATACAGAAAATGAAGGCTCTAGATTATAATCTTGAGGAAATTAAAGATTTAGTTGATAGGGAGGTTAAAAGTGGGAATAGTTTTAGAAATTAAGGATTTAAAAAAATCATATGGTAAAAAATCAGCATTAGACATTGATAAACTAGAGTTTAATGGTGGAAAAATAGTAGGATTACTTGGACCAAATGGAAGTGGGAAGACTACTTTCATTAAATTAGTTAGTGGACTATTAACTCCTACATCAGGAGATATTATAGTTGATGGAATTTCAATTGGTGTAGAAACTAAAAAAATAGTTTCATACTTGCCCGATACTAATTATTTGTTCGATTGGATGAAAACAAAAGATGTGATAGCCTTATTTAAGGATTTTTATACAGATTTTGATGAACAAGTAGCAATATCAATGTTAAATAAACTTGGTATTGATTTAAAACAGTCTTTAAAATCAATGTCTAAGGGAACAAAAGAAAAGGTCCAGTTAATATTAGTAATGAGTAGAAAAGCAAAACTTTATTTACTTGATGAACCAATTGGAGGAGTAGATCCTGCTGCTAGGGATTATATATTAAAAACTATAATCAGCAACTATAATGAGGACGCAGTAGTAATAATAGCTACTCATTTAATTGGTGATGTTGAAAAGGTTCTTGATGAGTTTATATTTATTGATGAGGGTAAAGTCGTTATGGCAGCAAGTGTAGATGAAATAAGGGAAGAAAAAGGTAAATCTATAGACAATTTATTTAGGGAGGTATTCAAATGTTAGGGAAATTAATTAAATATGAATTTAAAAGCACTATGAGAATATTTCTTCCTATCTATGGGGTGATTATTGGTTTTACAGCAATAAGATTGATATTAGACTTATTAAATATACAATTATTCTTCTCTGATGGAATTTTGATAACAACCTATGTATTGATGATTATAGGAATTTTGGCCTTAACTTTTATTGTAGGTATACAAAGATTTTATAAGAATATTCTTGGGACTGAAGGGTATTTGATGAACACCTTACCTGTGAAATCCTGGGAACTAGTTATTTCGAAACTAATTACCTCAGTAGTTTGGCTTTTTGGAAGTGTAATTATTTGCTTAACTGCAATTATATTACAACTTGGATTAAGAGGTATGTTAAAAGGTGCATGGAGTGGTATTAATACAATATGGAATAGTTTTATGTTCCAATATGGTTTAAATAGTGGATTTGTTATTACCAACTTAGTATTAATGATAATAGTCTATGCATGTTATGCTTTCTTGATGATTTATTGTGCTATGGCTATTGGTCATTTATTTAATAGTAATAGGATAGTGGCTTCCTTTGTTGCCTATATTTGCCTTTATTTCACAGTACAGTTTATATCAGTATTTGTCTTGTTTATTTATGCTTTGATATTTGGCGGAGGATTGAACTTTTTAAGTGAAGTTAGTGATATTTTTGTTTTAAATGTTATTAATATACAATTGATAGAGATGGGGATAATAGCAATTGGTTATTACTTAGCAACAAATTATATAGTGAAAAAGAGGTTGAATTTAGAATGATATTAGATATAAAAAATGTGATAAAAGACTATAAGTTAAGTAGAAATAATAAGTTTAGAGCCTTAAAGGGTATAAACTTAAATTTTGAATCAGGACAGTTGGTGTCTATAATTGGTGAATCAGGTAGTGGGAAATCTACCTTAATGAATGTAATAGGCGGTCTTGATAATGATTATCAAGGAGATATTCTAATTGATAATAAATCAGTACATACTCAATCTGAAAAAGAATTAGATAGGTATAGAAAGAATAAGATTGGCTTTGTTTTTCAAAGCTTTAATCTAATACCTCACTTAAAAGTATTAGATAATATAACTGTAGCTCTGACTTTATCTAATGTTAAAAAAGCAGAACGAATTAAAAGGGCAAAAAAAATATTAAAAGATGTAGGTTTAGAGAACCATATGTATAAGAAACCTAATCAATTATCAGGTGGGGAGAAACAACGTGTTGCAATTGCTAGGGCTTTAATTAATAATCCTGATATTATCCTTGCTGATGAACCTACAGGATCTTTAGATTCTGAAACAAGTGAACAAATTTTAGGATTGATTAAAATAATTGCTAATAAAGGTAAACTTGTAATAATGGTAACTCACTCAGAAAAAGTTGCTGAATATTCAGATAGAGTAATTACTATAGCTGATGGTCTTATAATAAAAGATGAGAAAAAAGCAGAAGACAAAAAAATGATTATTGGGGAAGAAAAGATAAATATTGGTAAACAAAATTTATCCTTTAAAGATGCAGTAGGAATGGCCTTAAAGAATATGAAGGAAAAGTTAGGTAGAAATCTTTTAGTTTCTATAGGAGCTTCGATAGGTATTACAAGTGTTATTATAATGTTATCAATTGGTAATGGTGTAGGAAAGTACATGAATAATACTATGAATGAATATGTTAATCCCAATGTAGTAGAAGTACAACAGTTAAGTGAGGAAAGTGATCAACCTGATTCACCTGGTGAACTAATGACAACTGAGTCAAAGCCTTTTGAGCAAGCTAATATAGATGAATTAGCTAAGATAGAGAATGTTGATAAAGTTGAGTTGGCATATAGTAAGCTAAATTTCAGAGGGAATATTGCCAAAATAGGTGATAAGGAAAGTAGTTTTCAAATCTTAAACACAGTATCTAGTAATATTACCAAAGAAAATATAACATCTGGAGTAAAGCCTGAATCTGGTGAAGTAATGATAAGTGCAAACTTAGCTTCAGAACTTGATGATAATATTATTGGTAAAACTATAGATGTTGAATTCTTGATAGGTGAGACTAAATTTATTGAAAGCTTTAAGGTTAGTGGAATCTTTGGAGATATTGCACAAAGTGGTATGAATGATTTTTCAACCGTTTTTATAAATTATGAAAATCTGAAATCTTTGGCTGAAGATCAGGATGTTGTAATTAAACCAAATACAGTATATTTGGTTACTGATGATCAAGATAACGTTAATAATATAAAAGAAAAAGTTTTAGCTTTAGGTTATACAGGTTCAATGGAAGAAAGATTACTTGGTATGTTTACAGAAATGCTTGATGTGGTAACTTACATTCTAGCAGCTATAGCAGCAATATCTTTGGTAGTATCTGCTATTATGATTTTAGTAGTAATGTATATATCCGTTGTGGAAAGAACAAGGGAAATTGGCGTATTGAAAGCTATTGGAGCTAGGCGCAAAGACATAAAAAGAATATTTGTTGCTGAATCCTTTTTGATTGGTTTGAGTAGTGGTCTTTTTGGATTATTAGTAGCTGTATTGTTAATGTTTATGATAAATGTAATAACTAGTAATTTATTTAGTGTTGATCTAGTTATTATTAGTAGAAACTATGTTTTATTTGGTATTTTAGTAAGTGTAGGTATAAGTATTCTAGCAGGACTTGCCCCAGCTAGTAAGGCTGCAAAACTTGATCCTGTAGAATCTTTAAGAAGAGAGTAATAGTTAATTTTCTTTTTTTAATATTATATATATAAGGAATAAAATCAAAGAGATTGAAAGTGAGATAGTAATTATTAAAAACTTTAGGTAGTAGTCATAGGTTGTAAAAAAGTAAGTAAATAATATAATTGTAAGAAATAAAGAGAAAGTTGCTATTTTTGGAGATATCCAGCTAAGTAATAGGATAAATATTAATATGATTGTTGGGATCAAATTGATAAGAGTATCTCCAAGAGTTTCTGCTAGAGAAAAAACAGCGAAGAAGATTGCGAGTAGAAAGATGATAAATCTGGCTATTGTTAAAAGTCTTTTCATGTTTTTTCTCCTTTTTTTTTGACATAATATTAATTAATATATGTTCATTATATTAAATTTTTAAAAATTATTAAAGTTATAGTTGAAAATATTTCTTATTAGGATTAGAATGTGTTAGAGGTGAGTAATATGAAGAAAAATAAAAAACAGAATATTATTGTTATTGGTTGTGGTCGTTTTGGTTCAACTATCGCAGGAAATTTATCAGATATTAATAAAAATCTTATGATAGTAGATTTAGATCAAAGTAGTTTTAGAAAATTATCGTCATCTTATAGTGGATTAACAAAAGAAGGTGATGGGACAGATATAGATTTATTAGAAAGTATTGGTATTAGTGATGCTGATATCCTTATAGCATCAACAAATGAAGATGATGTTAATATATTGATAGCCCAAATTGCAAAGGTTATTTACAATGTTCCTGATGTTATTACAAGAATGTATGATACATCAAAGAAAATCACCTGTGAAGATATGGATATACATGTTATTTCCCCTACAGCTTTATCAATTATTGAGTTTCAAAAAAGAATATTTGGTCAGGAGGTAGAGTTTTAATGAATATCTTAATTGTTGGTGGTCACGCTAAA
The DNA here is from genome assembly GCA_024635925.1 of Bacillota bacterium. Taxonomy (GTDB): domain Bacteria; phylum Bacillota; class TC1; order TC1; family TC1; genus WTXA01. The sequence continues at coordinate 88,736 of JAGXHY010000016.1, forward strand.
GCTAATTACTTAACTAAGTCTTTAAAAGATAGTGGACATAATGTGACTATTGTTAATAAAGACAAAGAATGGTGTAAAATCATGGCTCATGGTTATGGCATAGTTGGAGTGTATGGAGATGGAACGAAGCCTTTTGTTTTAAGAGATGCTGGTGCCATTGAAATGGATACTGTTATTGCTTTATGTAATAAGGACTCTGCTAACTTGGTTATATGTGAGGTTGCTAAAAAACTATTTAAGGTTAAAAATACGTTTGCTGTTGTAAATGATCCTGAAAATATAAAAATATTTAGAAAATTAAATGTTGATAAGGTTATAAGTTCAACTGAAATCTTATCAAATATGATAGAGTTCGAGGCTGTAATAGATAATCTAATAAATTATCTACCTATGGAAGATGAAAAAATTATATTATCTGAGTTTTATATAGATGCAAGATCTCAAGTTGCAGATATGAAGATTAAAGATATTGATTTGCCTGATGAGACAATTATTGCTTACATTATCAGGGATGACAACTTTGTTATCTGTGCTGAAAAAGATTGCGAACTTAAAATTTCTGACAAGGTAATTATCTTGTGTAGAAGTAAAGATTTTGGTAAAATTAAATCACTATTTTATTGGGGTAAATAATGGGTAAATTTTTTACATATTTAAAAGAACAGGACTTTGTATCTAAACTATTGATTATGTTAGGTTTTATTTTGTTTGTACCATTATTAATGATTATTCCCTATCCAGAGGATTCTAAATATGCATTATCCTTTATTATTCCAGGTGTGATTTCAATTATTTTTGGCTTATTATTTAGAGTTAAAAAAATAGATGAAAATAGAGCGCCATTTTGGGGTAGGAATAATGAAAGCGTTATAGTTGTAGGAGTATGGCTATATGCAATAATTCTTGGGACAATGCCATTTGTAATATCTGGTCAATTAGATTTTTTGAAAGCGTTATTTGAAACTATTAGTGGATGGACGACAACTGGACTATCCGTTATGGATGTAGAAAATGTACCTAGAATATTTAATTTTTACAGAGCTTATACACAATTTTGTGGTGGTATTGGTATAGTTTTGTTGATGCTAATTTTTGCTAGTGGAAAAACTGCTATGGAGCTGTTTTCTGCAGAGGGTCATCCTGATAAACTAGAACCAAATTTAAAAAGCACTGCTAAGATTATGATGGCTATTTATATTGGCTTTATTTTTTTTGGTTTTATAGCTTATCAGATTTTTGGAATGCCTTGGTTTGATTCTCTTTTTCATTCTATGACAGCAATGTCAACAGGTGGTTTTACTATGACTTATAACAGTTTGGCCGATTATAACAATATTTATTTTGAGGCCATATCAATTATATTGATGATTGCAGGTTCAACTAATTTTGCTATTTTAGCACTTATATTTAAGAGAAAATTTAAAAAAGCTGTTAAAATTGGAGAGACTAGATTTTTCTTTATGCTAGTAATTGCAATGTCAATGCTGGTTGCTTTTAGTGGTTTATATGGAATATATGCTAGTTTGACACAAAGCCTAAGAGTAGCTATATTTCAGGTTATATCAGCACTTGCAACTGCAGGCTTATCTACAGTTGATTTACAAACCTGGAGACCTGATATGTTGTTAGTTATTATACTTGCGATGACAATTGGTGGAGGAGCTGGATCTACATCAGGTGCGATTAAATATACTAGAGTGTATACAATGTTTAAGTCAGTTGTATATGGTTTGAAAAGAAGGTTTATGCCTGAAAGAGCCGTTAACGAAGCTTCTATTCATAAAAGTGATGGTAAAATTTATATGTCAAATAAATATATGGAAGCAATTGGTCGTTTCATTTTTGTTTATATAATCATATATATTATTGGCACTTATTTAATGACTTTAGGTGGGGTACCACTTGATAAGGCTATGTTTGAGTTTGCTTCAGCTCTTGGAACTGTTGGTCTATCTGTTGGAGTTACAACAGCCGCAACTAGCAACTATATTTTAATAATTGAGATGGTTGGCATGTTACTTGGCAGGCTAGAAATATTTATTGTTCTAGTTTCTATAATGGCGGTTTTCAATAAAATATTAAGAAAAGGAAAGAGTTTATAGTATGTTTAAAAAAATTAGGAATCCAATACTAAAACAAGTTGATTCTAAAAAAATAGGGTTTTTTGAAGGTTGGTACTTTAAACAAGTTAGTCTTTCTAATAAGGTAGTTGTGAGTTTTATACCAGGTTATAGTACTGGAGAAGATGATCAGCATGCATTTGTCCAGTATATACTAGTCAAGAATGATGTTGTTAAGAGTGGATATATAAAGTATCCACTTTCTTACTTTATATATCAGGAAGAGCCCTTCAAGTTAGAAATTGGGCCTAATTGCTTTACTAAGGACAAGATGATTATAGATATTGATGATGATGGATTTTTAATTAAAGGTAGTTTGGAATTAGGTGATTTTTTAGATATTAAAAAAAGTATTTATGCTCCTAGTATTATGGGGCCTTTTGCTTATATTCCTTTTATGGAATGTAATCACGGGGTAATAAGTATGGGTCATACTTTAAATGGTTCTTTAGCCATAAGTGGAGAAGAGGAAGTTTTCTCTGGTGGTCATGGATATATTGAAAAAGATTGGGGAAAGTCTTTTCCTAAGAAGTATATTTGGTTACAGTGTAATAGTTTTTCATCAGGAAGTAGTCTTTTTTTGTCTATAGCAGATATTCCTTTTGCTTTGTTTGAGTTTGGTGGTTTTATTGCTATTTTTAATGATGGTAAAAAAGAATATAGGTTTGGGTCTTATTTAAATGGTGGTTATAAGATAGTTACTCTTACTGAAGGAATATTAGAAGTTGAATTATGGAATGGACCTATTAGATTATTTATAAAAGTAAGTTCTCCTAGTGCTGATTCACTTGTAGCTCCTGTTGCTGGGAGAATGTCATTGGTAATTAAAGAGGCTGTGTCTACTGTTGTTGAGTATAGTTTTGTTAATAAAAAGACTGGTTATGTATTTGAAGAGCAAGGGTGGCCAGGTAGTTATGAAGTTGTAGGACATACTTTTGACTAAATAAAAAAGATGGATAAGTATTTTTACTTATCCATCTTTTTTGGATTATTATTAGTTTAGTTTTTATTCTTCAAGAGAAACTAATCGTTTCTCACCGGTTATATCTTGGATAGGACCAATGTTTTGAGTTACTTCTAAAGTACCCATATAATCTCCATTCCCATCTCTTAAAGCAAAGTATCTAATTAAGATAAATAAACCACCCATCTTAATCCAAAAATCCTCAACATCTTTTTTACCAGACTTAAAGTCATTAACAATACTCTCAACTATATGTACACTTGCTGGAGGATGACAATTTGAAACCTGACGACCAATTATTGACTTAGCCCTTGGAAAAATTCTCTCACTAGACTCAGAAAAGAACTTGACCCTATCATTTTTATCAACAAAAGTAATATCAATTGGTAACATATTTAAAACAGTAGTTAACTCTTCAACAGTAAACTTACCAGTAGGTAGTGAAATCGTCCCACTAGCTATTTCATCAGCTGTAGCCATTTCTCCTTCATAATCCTTCTGTGGACTCCAATCAACTGGTGTTTTAATTAAATAATAGCCAAGATCTTTACTATCTTCAGCAACAATCTTCCATTCATCTTCCGTAAGGTTTTCTGTTAACATAGGAATCATAATATTTTCTTCTTTAAAAATCATTTCATTGATTCTATCAAAAACCTTATCAACAGATCCTTTAATAACTTTTCTTAATTTGATATCATTAAAGATTTTTTTAATATCATCTCTAATTTCATCATCAACACCCCACATTACCTTAGGTGGTGCTGTAATTCCATACTTCTCCATATATGGAAACAATAAAGTTTCCTTTTTCATATAGTGTAGATTAATATTAGCTAATTGCTCAAAACCTGCTACTAATTTAGTATATTCCTCTTCATTACCAGAATCTAAATATTTATCGAGATGGACAGTAATGATATCATTCATCAAAGTCTCTAAAGCTCTATTCTCTGAAAATACAATGCGAACTGGATGACCAGGTATTTTACTAGGATCACTTGGATTATGAATTTCCGCCATTGAACCCTTAAACACTGCAGAGTGTACATCGCATAAACTTTGGATTTCAGCTACAGTTGTACCTGATAAAATCAACTCTTTTTCTGCTTCAGTAATCTCCTTAGCTGAAACTTCACCAAAAGTAGCCTCAAACTTAGCTTTAACTTCATCTACTGTTTTACCTTGATGTAGTTCTTTAATAATGTCCTTTAAGACTCGCTTTCTTTCTTCTTTATCTTCTTGTTCTTCTTGCTTATTTTCTCTGTTGTTAATTTCTGCACTCATTAAATACACTACCTTTCTAGACTATCTTATAGCCTTTGTCTTCTAGTTTTTTAATTATATCATTGATATCAAATTGTTTCATCTTGGCTCCTTTTTCTAAATTCATAATACGACCTGCTGTTTCAAGCATTCCTGGTAGTACAATATCTTTAAAGCCTAGCTCAACCAATACATTTTTTAAATCTGGATATTTTTTCACTAATTCATAAATTGATTTTTTTAAATTGATTTCTTTTTCCATAAAATCACCTCTTTTATTTATAATTTAATAATATCAGAATAAGATGATATTATCCGTATCTCTAGATACATTTTTATAGAATGTTTAATGATGTTAACAAAAAAAATATTGAATTACTACAAAAACTGTTGGAATTATGATAATATAGGTTCGTAAAGGGAAAACATAAAAAATATAATTTAATTAAAGAGAATAAATGGAGGAAATTATGAGTGGAAACTGTGAATCATCATGTGGAGGTTGTGGGGGTAGTCAAGACACTAAACAAGAACCACAAGATTTAAAAAAACAACTTCATCCTAAAAGTAAAATAGGAAAAGTAATTGGCGTAGTAAGTGGTAAAGGTGGGGTAGGCAAATCACTTGTAACAACACTTATGGCTTTAGAAATGAATAGAAGAGGATATAAAACAGCAATCCTTGATGCAGATATAACTGGTCCATCAATTCCAAAATCTTTTGGTGTTAAAGGTCCAGTAAGGACTCAAGATGATGGTGTTATCCCTCCAAAAAGTAAAACTGGAATTGACCTAATAAGTATAAATCTATTTTTAGAAAAGGAAGATGACCCAGTATTATGGAGAGCACCTATAGTAACAAGTACTGTTAATCAGTTTTGGCAAGAGGTAATTTGGGAAGATATTGACTATATGTTTATAGACATGCCACCAGGTACAGGAGATGTGTCTTTAACAATTTTCCAATCCTTAAGGATTGATGGCATTATTATAGTTACTTCTCCACAAGAGCTAGTATCTATGATTGTGTCAAAAGCTGTGAAAATGGCTCAAATGATGAATATACCTATAGTGGGGTTAATAGAAAATATGAGTTATTTCAAATGCCCTGATAATGGAAAAGACTATAAAATATTTGGAGAAAGTCATATAGATGAAACCGCTAAACAATATGGTTTAGATATTATTGGTAAAATACCAATTGATCCACAATTATCCGAAAATGTAGGGAAAGGGACAATTGAAGACTACCCAGTTGATGTTTTAAAAGAAGCTGCAGATATGGTAGTTGCAATTTAACTATTAATTAGTATATAATTATTAATGCAAACGCAAACAGTTTGCATTAATTTTTTTTTAGGAGTAAGGATCATGAAGTTAATGATTAATAAGAAGAGAAGTATGCTAGTTTTTTCACTAGTCTTAGGGATAGCCTTTATGCTGATTTTAACAGCTTGTAGTAAAGAGGATACTCTAACAGGAAACAAATTAAAAGTAGCTGTAACAATTGAAGTTGAAAAAGCCTTTGTTGAAGGAGTTGCTGGAGATTTGGTTGAAGTTGTAACACTTGTTCCAAAGGGTGGGGATCCTGAAACATATGAAGCAACTCCTTTGGAAATAGAGCAATTTCAAGATGCAGACATATATTTTGCTATGGAATTACCTGTAGAAAATGGGAAGAATATACCAGAAGATGGTAACTTTATAAGAGTGAATTTAGCAGAAAGTGTTAGGGAAAAATATCAAGAAAGATATTTTGCACCAGGTAGTAGGGATCATCATATTTGGTTATCACCAAAACGATCTATGGTAATGGTAGAAAAAATAGCTGAGACTTTGATTGAACAAGACCCTAAAAATAAAGATATATATTTAAAGAATAAAGAAGAGTATTTAAATAAACTAGTGAAATTAGATTTGGATATAAAAGAAATGTTTAAAGATAAGACGCAAAATACTTTTCTTGTTTATCATCCAGCTCTTGGTTACTTTGCTGATGATTATGGCTTAGAAATGCTCGCTTTAGAAGAAGAGGGTAAGGAAGCTGATCCTAAGCATATAGGGGTTTTAATCGACTTAGCGAAGCTTAAAAATATAAAAGGCATTATTACAACTGAAGAAATATCTTCTAGACAAGCAGATGCTTTTGCCGAAGAAATAGATGGAGAAGTTGTGGTAGTGGAAGTATTATCAAAAGACTATTTAAGTTCAATGGAAAATATGGCTAAAGTAATAGAAGGATTAGTCAAATGAATGCATTAGAAATAAAAGATTTAGATGTATATTATGGACAATTACAAGCTATAGAAAAAGTTAACTTAATAGTAAGAGAAAGAGATTTTTTAGCTATAATGGGACCTAATGGTGGTGGCAAATCAACTTTATTAAAAGCCATATTAGGTTTAGTACCTATTGAAAATGGAGAGATAAAAATACTTGGTGGTAATAATAAGAAAAACAGACATTTAATTGGATATGTACCACAGTTTTCTAGTGTTGATAAAAACTTTCCTATTACTGTAATAGAGGTAGTTCTTTTAGGTGCTTTAAATAAGGGCCTTAGTTTTTTTCATAAATTTACAGAGGAACAAAGGGGAAAAGCTAGAGAATTACTTGAGAAAGTTGGTTTAGATAAACTAGCAAATAGAAGTATATCCCAACTATCTGGTGGAGAGTTTCAAAAAATGCTAATTGCTAGAGCTCTGATGACAGAACCAAAACTATTAATATTGGATGAACCTACTGCTAGTGTTGATGCTAAAGCAAGTCAAGATATATATAATCTGCTTGGTGCTTTAAATAAGAAGATAACTATTATCATGGTTACTCATAATGTTATGGCTATATCTTCTTATGTTAAGGGATTGGCTTGTTTAAATGTTGGGTTAGTCTACCATGGTGATCCAGAAATAAGTGAAGAGGTTGTAAATAGCTTGTTTGGTTGTCCCGTAGAGCTTGTTGCTCATGGAGTTCCTCATAGGGTATTAAAGGAACATGAGGGGGATAATAATGTTAGCGGACTTAATTAAATATCAATTTTTACAGAATGCTTTTATTGCAGGTTTATTAGCTAGTGTGCTAGCTGGTATTATAGGTTTTATTATTGTGGAAAAAAAGATGATAATGATGAGTGGTGGTATAGCTCATGCCTCTTATGGAGGAGTAGGCCTTGGCTATCTGATTGGGATTGAACCATTATATGGAGCCCTTGGTTTCTCTTTATTATCTGCTGTTTCTGTAGGTCTTATTAAAAGAAAAGGTGGAACAGATTCGGATATTATTATTGGTCTATTTTGGTCTTTAGGTATGGCCTTAGGTGTTATATTTATTTCCCTTATGCCAGGATATCCTCCTAATCTAAACTCTTATTTATTTGGTAATATACTTGCTGTGACAAGAGCTGATTTAATGATGATGCTAATAGTTGCAGTAGTTGTTTCTTTAGTATTTTTCGCTTTATTTAATAACTGGAAAGCATACCTATTTGATGATGAATTTTCAGGAATTAGAGGAAGTGGTGTTGTATTATTAGAGTACTTACTTCTTATTATGACTGCCTTGACTGTAGTTGTTCTTATAAGAATTGTGGGAATTGTCTTAGCTTTGGCTATCTTAATTGCCCCTGCAGCTACATCTAAGCTTCTATTTAAAAAAATGAGTAAAAGGGTTATGATGTCAGTAATATTTGGTGTTATATTTATATTTTCTGGCATATGGTTATCATACACATTAAATACAGCAGCTGGAGCTATGATTATTCTAGTTGCAGTAATCTGTTATATGGCCACATATATTCTAACAAGTATTAAATTAAGGAAAAAACAAGGCAATGGACATTAAAAATATATTAAATGAAAAAGGATTAAAAAAAACAAAGAAAAGAATTGGGATACTAAAAGTTTTAGAAAATGTAGAATATCCCGTTGATGTTTTGGGGATAAAAAATAAATTAATTAAAAATGATATAGAGATTAATTTATCAACTGTTTATAGAGCATTAGAGGATATGGCTGGAGTTGGTATTGTAAGTAGAGTGAACTTTTCTGGGGATACTAGAGTATTTTACGAACTACAACATGAAGGACATAATCATTATCTTCATTGTCTTAAATGTAAGTCATTGGTTATGATTGATATGTGTCCTTTAAGAGAGTATCAAAAAGACTTAGCTAAGAAAACAAATTATGAACTAGTAAAACATAACTTAGACATATATGGATATTGTCCTAAATGCCAAGAAAAAAAGTAGCAGTAAGCTACTTTTTTTCTATTTATTATATTAATTTATATTAAGTAATTAAATAAGCAAACTATTTAATTTTATCTATTTCTGCTAGTAAAGCACTTTTAGTTAATATTCCTGTATGAGTCTGAACAATTTGACCAGATTTATCAATAAAAACTGTTGTAGGGATTGAGTAAATGCTGTATGTTATTGCTGCACTTTGATCAATATCAAAATATACAGGGAAAATATAACCATTATCTTTTATAAAAGCTTTTCCTTTAGCTTCAGTTTCTCTACTCCCGTCAACTAAGTCAATCATCATAAATTCAACTTCTGAGCCTACTTCCTTATATACTTCATTAAAAAAGGGCATTTCAGTTTTACATGGTGGACACCAAGAAGCCCAAAAGTTAACTACGACTGGTTTTCCTTTAAAATCAGACAAGGCAACATTATTGCCATTTATATCCTTAACTACAAAATCTTCTGCCATTTCCCCTGTTTCATTTTGTTCTCCATTAATATTACTATTATCATAATCTGTTGTTATAAATTGGTATAATAGGGATATTATTAACATGAAAACTATAAAAATCACTATACCTAAAACACCTTTTCTTGTATTATTCATTCTTTCCTCCTAAAAACTAAGTAATGATAAAAAATAGCCGAAATAGCCTGTTATCATAAGTATACCAATAAGTATTAGAAATATTCCAGATATAAGATTAATAATTTTGGTATGTTTTTTTATAAAATCAAAAGTCTTTTTCAAATTATCTATAAGCAAAGCACTAATAATAAAAGGAATGCCTAAACCTAAAGAGAAACTTAGTAAAAGCAAAATACCATGTAAGGTACTACCTGTACTAGAAGCTTGTAAAAGTGCAGTACTTAAAAGTGGTCCTACACAAGGAGTCCAACCTATAGAAAAAACCATTCCAAGTAATAATGTTGTGAAGAAACCAGAACCTTTCCTTTTTGTATTTAATTTAAAACTTCTATTGAGAAAAGGAATCTTTATTGCACCAATAAAATTAAGACCAAGTAATATTATGAATAGACCTGAAATAATATTTAATTGAGTGTTATATATTATTAAAAAACTACCAAGTGTTCCTGCTAAAGCTCCAAGAGTTACAAATATTATAGTAAAGCCCAACACAAATCCCAACGAGTTTATAAGAGTTATTCTTCTTTTCTTTTCCTCCTCTTGACCTATCATATATGAAAAATATATTGGTAACATAGGTAACATACATGGAGAAATGAAAATAACAATACCTTCTATGAAGGTGATTAAAAAACTCATGAAGACCTCCTAAGTCATATTTTGCAAATTATATCATTATGGTCTTTTAAAATAAAGTGATAAAATCACTTTTTTATGGTAATATATGTTTAAGATTAGGAGGGATAAAATGAAAATTGTTGCTGATAGTTGCTGTGATATTACAGTAGAAGATGAAAAAAAATTTGATATTAAAATAGTACCACTAACTCTTTATTTAGGAGATGAAAGTTTTGTTGACGATAATACTCTAGATTTAGAAGGCTTTAAGCAGAAAATGAGTTTATATAAAGAACGTATAAGATCTGCCTGCCCTTCACCAGGAGAATATAAAGAGGCATTTTTAAACAATGAAAGAACTTTTTGCATAACACTATCAACAAATCTTTCCGGTAGTTACAATAGTGCTATATTAGGTAAAGAAATGGCTGAAGAAGAAGGTGGGAGAGTTGAAGTTATTGATTCTAAATCCGCTTCAGCAGCTGAAGCACTAATAGCATATGAATTAATTGATCAAATAAAAGAAGGTCTTAGTTATGAAGAGATTAAGGCTAATATATTAGAATTTGTTAAAAATATGAAAACATACTTTGTTTTAGAAAATCTAGATAATCTGATGAAAAATGGCAGATTGAATAAAATAACAGGGAAAATAATAACTGCCCTTCATGTTTCTCCAATAATGGGTGCAGATGATGAGGGGAACATAAAATTATATAATTATGGAAGAACTAAAAAACAAATAATAGAAAAAATGGTAAATATGGTGAAAGACGGCAAAGAAGCAAAAGAAACTTTTAAACTTGTAATTGCACATAACAATAATATTGAATTAGCAGAAAAGTTACAATTAGCATTAAATGAAGTTTTTAGTTCAATTATAATAAAAATCGTGCCTACAAGAGGAATAAGTTCTATGTATGCAGATAATAAAGGTTTGATTATAGCTTTTTAGGAGGGTCTATGAATATATTAGTTGTTTATGATAGTTATTTTGGTAATACTGAAAGAATAGCCTTGGCTATAAAAGATTCTATATCAGAGAAAAATCATGTGATTATAAAAAAAATCTCTAATTTTGCGGATAAAGATTTAGCTGGCATAGAATTAATTGTAATAGGTTCACCTACAAGAGCGTTTAGGCCTACTGAAGTAATACGTAAGTTTCTTAAAAAAATCGATATAAAAAAATACAAATGGATTGCATTTGATACAGGAGTAAATCCTGATTTAATTAATTCAAAAATTTTAAAGTTAATGGTTAAGAATTTTGGTTATGCAGCTCCTTATATGGCTAAGATAATCAAAAAATCAGGTGGTAAAATGTTACTAGAACCAGAAACATTTTTTGTGATTGGCAATGAAGGACCTTTGGTAAAAGGAGAAATTGATAGATTCCAAAAATGGTTTAATTCGTTGAATTTATGATCAGTTTAGATGGTCTAAGTAATACTTGGGATGATTTTTTTAAAGATGAGTTTCAAAAGGAATATTATTTAAAATTGGATAGCTTTGTGAAAAAAGAATACCTAGAAAAAAATATATATCCAACTAAAGAAAATATATTTAGTATATTTAAAGAAGTACCATTAAAAGACATAAAAGTGGTCATATTAGGACAAGATCCTTATCATAAAGCAGGTCAGGCACATGGCTTTGCTTTTTCTGTTATGCCTGGTGTAAGAAAACCCCCTTCTTTAGTAAATATCTTTAAGGAGATAAAAACTGATATTGGCTGTGATATTCCTGATTCAGGATATTTAGGAGGATGGGCTAGACAAGGTGTGTTTCTAATGAATACATGCCTAACTGTTGAAGAAGGTAAACCCAATTCACATAAAGGAAAAGGGTGGGAAGTTTTAACTGATGAAGTAATTAAGTATATAGTTGAAGATAAGAATCCTAAGGTATTTATGCTCTGGGGAAATGATGCAAGAAAGAAGAAGAAGCTAATAAATAATGAAAAACATCTAGTTTTGGAAACCGTTCATCCTAGTCCTTTATCTGCATATAATGGTTACTTTGGTTGTAAACATTTTTCTAAAGCGAATAGTTACTTAAATGCAAATAATAGACAAGAGATTGATTGGTGTAAATTATGATTAGAAAAGACTATATATTAAATCAAATAGAAATGCTTGCACAAATAGCTGCCAAGCTTATTTTAAGAGATAAAACTGGTCAAGACAGTATTATCATATTCAATAGCAAGGAAATAGGACTAAATCTTGAATTACATAAAGAACTTGGTGAATTTGTTAAACAAAGAGATATTAATGGAGCTGAAAACTTGTTATTTTTAGAAATAGAAAAGGACATGACTCTTATTAATTTTAATACTGCCATTGCTTTTTATGATGGTCTTACTAAAATGGACAAAGCCTTACTTTTGGAATGTGATTTTCAACAAGATGAAATAACAGAAGGTTTTGGTGAGGTTTGTGAACTTTATCAAATAGTAGATATAGTATTTTAATGAAAGTGCTACTATCAGATGGAACTAATATTTATTATGAAATTCATGGGAATAAAAAGAATAGGACCTTGATATTCCTCCATGGCAATATGGAGGATAGTTCATTTTTTTTAAATCAAATAAATTACTTTAAAGATAAATATCAGGTATTAGTGTTAGATAGTAGAGGCCATGGTAAATCTGGCTGGGGAGATTTAAGAGCCTACTCTATTAAACAAATGGCAAAAGATTTAGGTGAACTGCTAAATATATTAAAATTAAAAGATTACTATATTGTAGGCTTTAGTGATGGTGCAAACATAGGGATGGAATTTGGTAGTAAGCAACCTGAAAGACTTAAAGGTTTAGTATTAATTGGTGGTAATTTAAGACCTACTGGTATGAAATTAGGTGTGGTTTTAGAAATTGTTAAGGATTATTTTTTAACCATTGGTTTGGCAGAGGGCTTCTTAACAAGGAAAAAACTTGGACTGATGCTCTTTGAACCTAAAATTAATTTCAAAGAAATAGAATTGATCAAGGTACCAACTTTAGTGATGGCAGGTGAGTTTGATTTGATAAAAAAGAGTGAAACCTTAAAGATTGCTAGTTTGATTAAAGACAGTCAAGTTATTTTTATTGAAAAGGGAAATCACTATTTTATATATAATAAACCAAATTATTCAAACAAAATGTTAGAAGATTGGATAAATAGTGTATAATGGAAGAGATGAGTAGAAAAGAGGAAAAATATGGAAAAAAAATTATTTACCGAATTAGAAATATCTAAGGAGGTCAAAAAGGCAGTCAATGATTTAGGATTTGAAGAAGCTACGGCTATTCAAACTTTGACAATACCTTTAATCATGTCAGGAAAGGATGTTATTGGACATTCCCAAACCGGCACAGGAAAAACAGCAGCTTTTGGAATACCAGCTGTAGAGTTAGTTGATGTTAAGGATAAAAAGAATGTTCAGGTTCTAATTGTTTGTCCTACAAGGGAACTAGCAGTTCAGGCCTGTGAAGAAATAAGGAAGTTTGCCAAGTACAAGGAAGGTGTAAACACTGTTCCAGTATATGGAGGACAACCTATAGATAGACAAATTAAATCTTTGAAGTATGGTGGAAACATTGTTGTGGGAACACCAGGAAGATTAATGGACCTTATGAGAAGAAAAATCTTAAAACTTGGAAATGTTAAGATGATTGTTCTTGATGAAGCTGATGAAATGTTGAATATGGGCTTTAAAGAAGATGTGGAAACTATATTGACGGAAATACCTGAAAACAGACAAACAATATTATTTTCAGCAACTATGTCAAAAGAGATTATGAGGATTACTAAACAGTTTTTGACTGATCCTGAATTAGTACAAATAGCACATCAACAACTGTCTGTTCCAACAATTGAGCAATACTATTTTGAAGTACCTAGAGGTAGAAAAGTTGATGCTCTTTGTAATGCTTTAGATGTATACGACCCAGGTAAAGCGATAGTCTTTTGTAATACAAAAAAACAAGTAGAAGAATTACAAAGTGAGCTTCAAGCTAGAGGTTATATGGCTGGAGGATTGCATGGTGATATGCGTCAAACTTCTAGAGACCAAATGCTTAGAAGTTTTAAAGCGGGTAAAAATGATATTTTGATAGCAACTGATGTTGCTGCAAGAGGTATTGATGTTGAAGATGTTGATATTGTTTTTAACTTTGATTTACCACAAGATGAAGAGTATTATATTCATAGAATTGGTAGAACTGCTAGAGCGGGTAAAAGTGGTAAAGCTTATACTTTTGTAGCTGGTAGAAATCAATTAAGAGCTATAAATCAATTAAGTAAATATGTTGGCAAGAAAATACTTTTACAAGCTATTCCATCAAATGCTGATATTCATGAGGTAAGACAAAGTGCCCTTACTAAAGAAATTAGTGGAATTCTTGAAAAAGGTACAGATAATAATAAATATATGAAAATTATAGAAGAATTGACTAAAGAAGATTACACATCTCTTGATGTTGCTTTAGCTCTAATTAAAGTTCACTTAAAAGATATTGAAAATAATAATAGACTAAGTGATGATTTACACATATCTTATGAAAATGCTGAAAGAGATAATAGAGACAGCGGACGAAGAAGAAGTGACAGAGATCCTAGTAGAAGTGATAGAGGGAAGATGGCTAGCTTTAAAATTGATATAGGCAGAAATGATGGTGCTGCAGCTAATATTATTCTAAGTGCTGTAACAAGAGCAACTGGACTTCCTGGTACGATGGTTGGCAGGATTGAAATTAATGACGAATATAGTTATTTTGACCTTCCTGAAGCTGAAGCAAGTCTAGTAATGGATAAAATGAAAAATCTTAAAGTAAGAAATGTTGTTACTAATTCTGAAATGGTTAGTAGCAAAAATTCCAAAGATAGTAACAGAGGTAGAAGACCATCAAGTTCAAAACCATCTAGAGCAAAATCAACTGGACCAAGAAAAAGAAGGTAGGTACCTTTTATGGAGATAATATATAGAACAGCTGGCATTGATGAATCTTATAAAATGGCAGAACTATATAATGAATTTCTATATGATTTAAAAGATTCGAGCAAGGATATTTATTTTGACTTTGAGAATATTTCTGTTTCTGACAGAGTAAAGTTGCTTGAAGATAGATTTAATGCAGATAAAGGTATGATTGTTGTAGCTGAAGTTAATGGAGAAATCGTTGGCTTTATATCTATGACAATTATGTCTTGTTTCATGATTGTTTCTTCTGTTAAAAATATTGGCTATATAGAGGCAGGATATGTAAAGCCTTTATATAGGAAATTAGGGATAACAAAAAAACTTGAGGCTATGGTGGTAGAATTTCTGAAAGAAAAAGGTATAAGATACTTAGAGTTATTTACGTTGTTAAATAATGAACCAGCTAATGAAAGTTGGAAAAAGTTAGGATATTCACCATTTAGATTACAGTGGAGGAAAGACTTGAATGAATAAAATCGCAATAATTACTGGCTCGAATACTGGTCTTGGCTTTGAAACAGCCAAGGCTTTATTTTTAGATGGATATTATATTGTTATGGCTAATAGAAGTGCACAAAAAAGTAAGTTAGCCATCAATAAACTAAAGAAATTAGGAAAAGGTAATAAAGTAGAATACATACTATTGGATTTAGAAGATCGCAAATCCATTGAAGCCTTCGTAGCTGAATTTGAAAACAGACATGGAAAGTTCGATGTTTTAGTAAATAATGGAGGTGTACTATTACCCAAGTATGCTTTAACTAAAAATGGTCTTGAAAAACATTTTGATGTTAATTACTTAGGACACTTCTACCTGAATAGTCTTTTGTTAAACTCTATGTCAGATAGTGGATTAGTAGTTAGTCTTGGTAGTTTAGCTCATAAGATGGAGGTTGCAGATATTCATTTTGATGATATTGCTTTTAAAAATATTGCTTACAAAAAGATGACTGCTTATTCACAATCAAAGTTAGCTTTAACCCTTTATGGTGTTGAACTTGCTCGCAGATTTGAGGGGTCTAATAAACGATCTATTATTGTTCATCCTGGAGTTAGTAATACTGATATTTTCTCTAGATATTATGGGAGATATTTAGGGAAGATAGTTATGCCTATAGTAAAATTATTTGGAATAACTGGACCAAAAGAAGGAGCTCAATCAATTATTCATGCTATTCTAACTTCAGATATTCCTAATGGGTCATTTATAGGGCCTCAAGGAAAAAAAGAGTGGTGCGGTAACCCTGGAGTATGCAAATTATCTGATAAAGCAAGAGATAAGATATTAGCTAACAAACTTTGGAAATACAGTGAAGAATTGATAGGAAATGAATTTAATATTAATTAGTGAGGTTATTTGATGAAAAAATATATTTTAGCTTTAGATCAAGGCACAACAAGTTCCAGAGCTTTGGTTATTGATGAAAAAAAGAATGTTTTAGGAATAGCTCAAAAAGAAATTAGACAAATTTATCCTAAGGAAAATTATGTAGAACATGATCCTGAGGAATTATTTGATTCAATCATTCATGTTATGAAAGAAGCGGTAGAAAAATCAGGAATTTCTATATCAGAAGTTGTCGGAATTGGCATTGCTAATCAAAGAGAAACTACTATTGTTTTTAATAAATTGACAGGCAAACCAGTCTATAATGCAATTGTTTGGCAATGTAGAAGAACTGTAGATATCTGTCAAAGACTAGAGAATGAGGGCATGACAGATTATATTAGAAATAATACAGGCTTAATTTTAGACCCATATTTTTCAGGTACGAAGGTAGCTTGGATATTGGAGAATGTAAGTGGAGCAAAAGAGTTAGCATTAGAAGGTAAGTTGGGTTTTAGTACAGTTGAAAGTTGGTTATTATATAAATTGACTGGTGGAAAAGAACACAAGACGGATATGACCAATGCTTCTAGAACTATGCTTTTTAATATTAAAGAACTTTGTTGGGATTCAGTTTTATGTCAAACTATGGGAATTCCTATGTCTATGTTACCGGAAGTAGTAGAATCTAGTGGTGTTTTTGGTTATTATAACTTTGATGATCATCTTATACCGATAAACAGCTTAGTTGGAGATCAACAAGCTGCATTATTTGGTCAAGGCTGTATTAATGTTGGTGATGTGAAGAATACCTATGGAACAGGTTGTTTTCTATTAGTCAATACGGGTGATGAATTGCTTATTAGTAAATCTAGACTTATTTCAACTATTGGGATAAGTTATGGAGGTAAGGTTTCTTATGCGATAGAAGGTAGTATTTTTATGGGTGGTGCTATTTTCAAGTGGATGAGAGATGAGCTGGGTATTTTTTTTGATAATGATGAAATTGAAGTTTTAGCTCGTAAGGTAGATAATTCCTTAGGAGTGGTCATGGTTCCAGCCTTTACAGGACTTGGGGCGCCATACTGGGAAATGAATGCTAGAGGTGCAATTTTAGGATTAACTAGAGGTGTTGGAAGAGAACATCTTATACGTGCGGGTATTGAAGCTGTAGTGTTACAGGTGGAAGATTTACTTGAGGCAATTAAGGGTGATATTGATTTTGATTTTAATTCAATACATGTAGATGGTGGAGCTAGTGTAAATAATCTATTATT
Source organism: Bacillota bacterium (assembly GCA_024635925.1). Lineage (GTDB taxonomy): Bacteria > Bacillota > TC1 > TC1 > TC1 > WTXA01. Next base: position 106,176 of record JAGXHY010000016.1, read on the forward strand.
GGAATTACAAAGTGGGATATCCAAATTGGAAATAGAAAGGTTAGGAGTTGTGGAATCAACTGCATTAGGAGCCTATTACTTAGCTGGTTTAGAGTTAGGCTTTTGGGCTAGTCTTGATGATTTATTTGATCAGAAGATTAATAGTGATATATTATCTTATGAGATGAATGTTGAAGAGGAAAATATGCTAAAAAATAATTGGAAAAGAGCTATTAAGGCAGTTGAATATTATGCTAGAAATAATTGATTTTGACCTTGTTTTATGGTAGAATCAGTTCTGTTATTTGCCAATATAGCTCAGTAGGTAGAGCGTCACCATGGTAAGGTGAAGGTCTCCGGTTCGAATCCGGATGTTGGCTCCAAATATATAAAGGATTTCAGTTGAATAAGAGCTGAAATCCTTTTTTAGTTAGTATACTATTCATTGAAAACAATTTCATGATGTAAATAACGCTATATGCCTTATAATTTTTATGGTAGAGAGGTATAATCATATTAAGGTCTTAATAGTATGATTTATTTAATTAACATGCAAAAAATACGGGAGGTAAGAGAAAATATGAATTATCAAGACATTCTGGTTAAAGCAGAAAGTTACAAAGGAGATATGACGAAATTTCTAAGAGACATGATTGCTATACCTAGCGAATCTTGTGATGAGGAAAAAGTAGTAAAAAGAATCAAAGAGGAAATGGAAAAAGTAGGCTTTGATGAAGTTTGGTTCGATGGGTTAGGTAACGTTGTTGGACGTATCGGTAATGGTAAAAAAGTTATTGCTATGGATGCGCACATTGATACAGTTGGTATTGGTAACATTGAAAACTGGACTGAATGTGACCCTTATGAAGGTAAAGTAGTAGGCGATGAAATATATGGACGTGGTGGATCTGACCAAGAAGGCGGAATGGCTTCTATGGTATATGCTGGTAAAATTATTAAAGATTTAGGTCTTGAAGATGATTATACATTGTATGTAGTTGGTTCAGTACAAGAGGAAGACTGTGATGGTCTTTGCTGGCAGTGGATACTTGAAAAAGAAGTTCCAGCTGGTAAATTTAAAAAACCTGAATTTGTTGTAATAACAGAACCTACATCACTAAGAATTTACAGAGGTCATAGAGGCCGTATGGAAATTAGAGTTGATGTTAGAGGGATTAGTTGTCATGGTTCAGCACCTGAGCGTGGAGATAATGCTATTTATAAAATGGCTCCGATTATCATTGAATTAAGAGCTCTTAATGAAAACCTTCATTATGATGCGTTCTTAGGCAAAGGTACTCTAGCTATTTCAGAAATATTCTTCACTTCTCCTTCAAGATGTGCTGTTGCTGATAGTTGTGCTATCTCAATCGATAGAAGACTTACAGACGGGGAATCATGGGAAGGTGCCCTACAAGAAGTTAGAAACTTACCTGCTGTTAAAGAAGCTGGCGGAATTGTTTCACTTTATGAATATGATCGTCCATCATGGAATGGTACTGTTTATAAAACTGAAAGTTATTTCCCAACTTGGGTATTACCAGAAGAAGATCCTGTTTGTCAAACATTAGTTGAAGCTGGAAAAGGCTTATTCTCTAAAGAAAACTTCCAATTATTAAAAGAACAAAAAGGACTTGAACAGGACTTTATGGACTTATTTAATAATGAAGTAGTTGTTGATAAATGGACATTCTCTACTAATGGTGTTTCAATCATGGGACGTCATGGAATTAAATGTATAGGTTTTGGACCAGGTCATGAAAGACAAGCTCACGCACCAAATGAAAAGACATTCTCTTCTCACTTAGTTGCCTGTGCTGCTATGTATGCTGCGATTCCTGGAGTATATAAAAATAAATAATAAAAATAATAAATCTAAAAAATAAAATAAAATTTAGGAGGTTTCTTAATGCAAACTAATTTAAGAGGAAAACACTTAATCACTTTAAGAGAATGGACAAAGGAAGAAGTAGATACGTTAATGGATGTATCCTTCGACCTTAAAAGAAAATTCGCAATGGGAATATCAACAAGATACGTAGAAGATAATACAGTATTTTTAATGTTCTTTGAAGCATCAACAAGAACAAGAAACTCAATGGAAGCAGGAATAACTCAATTAGGAGGACACGGCCACTTCTTAGACACATCAACAATGCAAATATCCCACGGTGAAACACCAAAGGATACAGCAATAATATTAGCACGTTTTGGACATGCAATAGCTTGTAGATTATGTGCTTGGGAAGTTGGAAACAAATACATTAGAGAAATGGCAAAATGGTCACCAGTACCAGTAATAAATATGCAATGTGACTTATATCACCCATTACAAGGACTAGCTGACTTAATGACAATAATTGAGAAGTTCGGAGAAACAAAAGGGTTAAATGTATCAATAATATGGGCATATGCAACAAGCCATAAGAAACCAATATCAGTACCATTAACTCAAGCTCTATTATTCCCAAGATATGGAATGAACACAACACTAGCATATCCTAAAGGATATGAAATGCCACAGTGGGTATATGATGAAGCAGAAGAAAATGCAAAAAAACATGGTGGAACATTTAAAATCACCCATGATATAGATGAAGCATTCAAAAATGCTGACGTAGTTATACCAAAGAACTGGGGTAACTGGGTAACAGATTCAGTAGGAGATACAACATCACACAATGTATTAGATGAAAGTTTAAAAGTATGGAAATGTACAGAAGCTCTAATCAAGACTTCAAATCCAAATTGCGTGTACATGCATGCATTACCAGCAGATAGAAATAATGAAGTAGAAGATGCTGTAATCGATGGAAAATGGTCTGTAGTATATGATGAAGCAGAAAACAGACTACACACATCTAAGGCTGTAATGGCTTTAACTATGGGTGGAAGAAACAATTACAAATAAAAACATACATCTTAGAGAATGGAGTTTCATTATTTTAATGGAGCTCCCTTTTCACAAATAAATATATTAAATAAATTACATAAGTTATAGTGGTAAATAATATTCAAGTAAATTTGGAGGTATATAATGAGCGATCTAATGAGAATGATTCCTTTTGATCAAATGATTGACTGGATGGAAAAAGAGTACAAAGATCAAAAATCAATATTTGGAATAAGAGAAAATAAATTTTATAAGAATAAGAGTGGAAAATTTATAGAAGTTAATGGAGAAAAAATTTCTTCACCTATAGGACCTGCAGCGGGTCCAAACTCACAATTAGCACAAAATATAGTTGCTTCATATTTGACAGGCTGTCGTTTTATTGAATTAAAAACAATTCAAGAGATGGATGGAGAACAAATTAGAGAAGCAGTAGCAAAACCATGTATTAATATTCAAGATGAAGGGTATAATATTGAATGGTCAACAGAGCTAACTGTTCAAGAAGCATATGATGAATATATTAAAGCTTGGTTCATAATATATGTTATGGGCAAGGAATTAGGATTGAATGATGGCAAAGATTTTGCTTTTAATATGAGCGTTGGGTATGACCTTGATAACATTAAAAAGCCTAAGGTAAGTAACTTTATTGATAATATGATCGATGCAAGTAACACACCTATATGGAAAGAATGTAAAGGATATTTGTTAAACAATATTAGTAAGTTTAAAAATGTTGATAAAGCATATGTTGAGAATATTTCTTCAAATATTAGCCCATCTGCTACAATTTCAACACTGCACGGATGTCCTCCTGCTGAAATTGAACGTATATCTATGTACTTACTTGAAGAGAAAAAACTTCATACTTTCGTTAAAGCTAATCCAACACTTAATGGTTACGAATTTGCTAGAAAATTAATGGACGATATGGGTTATGATTACATTGGATTTGATGATCATCACTTTAATAATGACTTGCAATGGGATGATGCTGTAGTAATGTTTGGTAGACTTATGGGAGTTGCTAATAAACTTAAACTTGGATTTGGTGTTAAACTAACTAATACATTTGCAGTACGAATTGAGAACAAAGAATTCGCTGCTGGAGATGAAATGTACATGTCTGGACGTTCACTCTATCCGTTGACAATAAGTTTGGCAAGAAAATTATCTGACTATTTCAATGGACAACTACAAATATCCTACTCTGGGGGAGCAGATTTCTTCAATATAAAAGAAATCATTGGCGTTGGAATACAGCCAGTTACTGTAGCCTCAACTATCCTTAAACCAGGTGGATATGAAAGAGCAAAACAACTTGCTGAAGAAGTTGAACCATTATTAAGTGGTCCATTTACAGGAATAAAAGTAGATGAACTTGATAAACTTGCAGATGAAGTTGTTACAAACAAGTATCATGTTAAAGACAGAAGACCTGTACAAAGCAGAAAAACTTCTTCAATATTACCTATATTTGATTGTTTTAAAGCACCTTGTAAAGATGGGGGATGTCCAATTCACCAACAAATACCTGAGTATTTAAAACTTGTAAGTGAAGGTAACTATGCTGAAGCTTATAAAGTTATAGTTAATGATAATACTTCTCCTGGAATTCTTGGAACTATTTGTGATCATCAATGTCAGTACAAATGTACAAGATTAGATTATGATGAATCTTTAGAAATCAGAAATAGTAAAAGAATAGCAGTTGAAAATGGTGCTGATGAATATATAGCTAATATTAAACCTGTTGAACTTAAAACAGCTAAAAAAGTTGCTGTTATTGGTGCAGGACCTGCTGGACTTGCAACTGCTACTTTCTTAAGAAGAAATGGTGTTGCTGTAACAGTTATGGATAGAAAAGATAAAGCTTATGGAATAGTAAATTATGTTATTCCAGAATTTAGGATTTCAGATAAGATGATTTCAAGAGATTTAGCTTTAGCAGTAAATGCTGGAGTTGAATTTAAATTTGGAGTTGATGAAAACTTTGATATAGAAGCTTTAAAGACTGAGTATGATTATGTTGTAATAGCTATTGGAGCTTGGGATAAAGGGGTTTCACCTGTTAAAGAAGATAGTGATAAAGTACTTGATTCATTAGCTTTTCTTGAAAGCTATAAAGCTAATAAAGGTAATGTTTCTTTAGGTAAAAAAGTAGTAGTTATTGGTGGTGGAGACGTTGCCATGGACTGTGCAAGAGCTGCTAAAAGAGTTCCTGGAGTTGATGATGTTACTATTGTCTACAGAAGAAATATCGCAAGTATGCCAGCTGAACTTGAAGAAATTGAATTAGCTATGGAAGATGGTGTTCTCTTTAAAGAATTATTGGCACCAGTTTCTAATTTCAATAAAGCTTTAACTTGTGAGATGATGGACTTAGGTCCTAAAGGGGAAAGTGGTAAGTGTTCAATTACTGGATCATGTAATATGGTTAATATTCCTGCTGATACTGTAATAGGGGCTACCGGAGCTAGAGTTCAAAAAAGTTTCTTTGCAGGACTCGATCTTGATTCTAAGGGTAATCCTAAAATTACTGGTGATAATGAAACTTCTATACCAGGAGTATTTATTGCAGGTGACTGTAAAAAAGGTGCTTCAACTATAGTTAAAGCAGTTGCTGATGGTAAAAATGTAGCAAAAGCTATTTTAAGAAAAAATCATTTAGGTAATGATTTTGTTAGATACGCATATAAACAAAACGAAGCAGATGTTTATGCTAAAAAAGGAATTCTTCAAGATGCTGTTAAAGGTGCTAAAGACGGAGAACGTTGTTTAGTTTGTGATCAGATTTGTGAAATATGTGTAGATGTTTGTCCTAACAGAGCTAATGTTAAAGTAATTGTTGGGAATACACATCAAATACTCCATCTTGATGGAATGTGTAACGAATGTGGAAACTGTGGAATTTTCTGCCCACATACTGGAAACCCTTATAAAGATAAAGTTACAATGTTTTGGACAGAAGAAGATTTCAAAGATAGCACAAATGTTGGATTCTTACCTACTGGTAAAGATACATTTGTAGTTAGGATTGAAAATGGAAATATTATCGAGCATAAAGTAGGGGATGGTCAATTATCACTTCCTATGGACGCAATGCTTAATGCAGTTATAGACAACTATAGCTACTATATTAAGAACCTATAAAGGAGAAAAAGTATGATATTAATTGGAAATGGTAAAGTATTTACCAGAGATGAAAACAATCAATTTATAGATAATGGTGCTGTTTTAATAGACGGCAAATTAATTAAAGCAATAGGCAAAACAGAAGATCTAAAAAAACAATATCCGGAAGCAGAATTTAAAGACGCTAAAGGAAGATTGGTTATGCCTGGTTTTATCAATACACACATGCACTACTATAGTACTTTTGCTAGAGGGATGTTTTTAGACAGCCCTCCGGCTACTAAGTTCAGCATGATTTTAGAAAATTTATGGTGGAGACTGGATAAACAACTAACACTTGAGGATGTTTACTATAGTGCTATTGGGCCAATGATTGATCAAGTTAGAAACGGTGTAACAACTATTATTGACCATCATGCTAGCCCATATGCTGTAAAAGGCAGTTTATTTAAGCTTGCTGAAGCCTCAAAAGATATAGGGCTTAGAAGTAATTTGTGTTATGAGATTTCTGACAGAGATGGAACTAAAATTAAAGATGAAGGAATTGCTGAGAATGTAGACTTTGTAAAATATTGTCAAAAAGAAAAAGATGATATGATCAAAGGAATGTTTGGAATGCATGCTTCTATGACAATATCTGATAAGACTCTTGATGAAGTTTTATCAGCTTCAAAACCCTTGAATGCTGGTCTTCATGTTCATTCAGCAGAAGGTATTGAAGATGTTGAAGATTCTTTAGCTAAATATGATATGCGTGTTATTGAAAGATGGTACAAAAAAGGAGTGCTAGATGAAAAAAGCATTGCTGTACACTGTATTCATGTAAATGACGAAGAAATTGATATGTTAAAAGATAGCGGAACTGCTGTTGTTCATAATCCTGAATCAAATATGGGTAATGCTGTTGGAGTATCTCCAATACTTAAGTTTATGGAGAAAGATATTCTTTTAGGACTAGGTACAGATGGTTATACTACTGATATGACAGAATCATATAAGGTGGCTGGAATACTACAAAGAAACACTGAGGCTAAACCTTTTGTTGCTTGGGGTGAAGTTCCACAAATGTTATTTGGAAATAACAAGATTATTACAAATAGATATCTTGATGGACATGTAGGAACATTAAAAGAAGGTGCATATGCGGACGTTATCGTTGTTGATTACAAAGCACCAACTCCATTGAATGCAGATACTATTGATGCACATATTTTATTTGGAGTTACAGGAAGACATGTGGACACTACTATAGTAAATGGCAAGGTTTTAATGGATGAGAGAAAATTAATAAATATAGATGAAGATGCCTTGATAGCAAGAAGTAGAGAGCTTGCCGCAGATGTCTGGAAGAGAATCTAAGGTTTCTTGAAAGGAGAGTTTCTATGGAACATAAAGTAATCGGTAAGAGTGTTGAAAGATGGGATGCTATTGCCAAGGTAACAGGAAGAGCTAACTATACTGGAGATATTCCTCAAAAAGAACTTCTTTATGGCAAGATTTGTAGAGCAAAGATTGCCCATGGGAAAGTTAAGAGTATGGACATTAGTGAAGCTTTAAAAGTACCTGGAGTAGTAAAAATCCTTACACCTGATGACGTACCAGAGATATCTTTCCCGACAGCAGGACATCCCTATAGTTTAGATTCAAGATATGTAGATGTTGCAGATCGTAGAATCCTAACTAGAAATGTTCGCCTGTATGGTGACGAGATAGCTGCAGTAATTGCTGATTCTGAATTGGCCGCAGAAATAGCAGTATCAAAAATTAAAGTAGAATATGAAGAATATGAATTCTATCTAAGCACTGAAGAAGCACTAAAAGAGGGCGCGGTAGAAATACATGAAGGTTCAAAGAATATTATAGCAGATACAATCAATGGAACAGGAGATTTGGAAGCAGGTTTCAAGGATGCTGATTTCATAGTTGAAGATGTTTGCGCCACACCGATAGTACAACATTGTCAAATGGAAAACCAAATAGCATATGCCTATAAGGATGTGGACAATAGGTGGGTATGTGTATCATCTACACAAATACCTCATATATGTCGCAGAATCTTAGGACAAGCATTCGGAATGCCTTGGGGAAAATTCAGAGTTATTAAGCCATTTATTGGTGGAGGCTTTGGAAACAAGCAAGATATAACAATAGAACCATTGGCTGTAGCTATGTCCATGGCTGTAGGTGGAAAGGCGGTAATGCTGGATCTTCATAGAGAAGAAGTGTTTGCCTGGACACGTGTAAGACATGCCATCAGTTATAAAATAAAGATGGGATTCACTAAGGATGGTCTTATAACTGCTGCTGATATTGATGCTATTTCCAATAATGGAGCCTATGCATCTCATGGACATTCAGTTGTTGCTAAGGGTGGGGGCATAACGACTGCTTTATATAAGATACCAAATTTTAGGTATAGGTCTAGAACAGTATATACAAACACTGCAGCGGCTGGAGCAATGAGGGGTTATGGAACACCTCAAATTATCTATGCTTTAGAAACTTTCATGAATAAAGTTAGTATGCAAACTGGCATTGATCAGTTTGAGTTAAGAGAAAAGAACTTTACAAAAGTTAATGATGAGAACCCTTTACTTCATATGACTCAACATTCTATGAGTCTAAGAGAATGCTTCGAAAAAGGTAAGGAAGTGTTCAAATGGGATGAAAAGAGGAAGTTTATTGATGAAAATAAAGGGGGAGATTATGTAAAAGGCTTAGGAATTGCTGCGTTTGCCTATACATCAGGCGCCTATCCAAAAACAATGGAAATTGGTGGTTGTAGATTGATTCTAAATCAAGATGGCAGCATCAAGATGATGGTAGGAGCAACTGAGATTGGCCAAGGTTCAGATGCTGTATTTAGCCAAATGGTAGCTGATACTGTTGGTGTACCTTATGAATGGATTATAGCTGATGCTGTAACTGATACCGATATTGCACCTTTTGATACGGGAGCTTATGCATCAAGACAAACTTTCGTTTCAGGAATGGCTGTTAAAAAAGCAGCTCTGGAATTGAAGGGAAAGATTCTTGAGGCTTCATATCATTTCTCAAAAAGAACAAACAAGGTGACTGTTGATGACATGGATATTGTTGATGGAAACATTATACAAAAACATGATGGGCAGATTATTGAAGGCCTTGGAGACCTTGCCCTTAATACATACTATAACATGCACGAAGGTCATTGCTTGACAGCAGACGTATCAAACAGATGTACCAAGAATGCCTATCCTTATGGTATAACTATGGCTGAGGTTGAAGTGGATAAAAAGACTGGTAAGGTTGAAGTGTTATCTATCTTAAACGTACATGATTCAGGTCGAATAATAAATCCTATACTGGCAGAAGGTCAAGTTGAAGGTGGTATGGCCCAAGGTTTAGGATATGGTTTGGCTGAAGAGTTAAAGTATGATGCGAAAACAGGTAAACCGTTAAATAATAACTTATTGGACTACAAAATGCCAACATCCATGGATGTTCCAGATTTAAGTGTAGCCTTTGTGGAAATTGATGATCCAGTAGGACCTTATGGCAACAAGTCCTTAGGAGAACCTCCGTTATGTAGTCCGGCACCTGCTCTAAGAAACGCAATAATTGATGCTTTGGGAATTTATGTAAAAGATATACCTGTAACTCCTCAAAAGATAATTGAGGCATTAAGTGAAAATAGGGAGGTGTAAGGAATGTATCAAATTAATGGATATTTTGAAGCTTCCACTATAAAGGAAGCCGTTGACTATCTTAAGGAAAATGAAAACAGTCAAATAATAGCTGGTGGATCAGACGTTCTGATTAAAACAAGAGAAAGAAAATCAGGGTATGTGGATAAAGACCTAGTGGGTATTATGAGAATAACTGAACTTCATGGAATTAGCTATGATGAATCTGGTAATATATTAATTGGGAGTACAGCAACCTTTACTGAAGTAGAAAAAAATGAAATAATATTGAAAAATATATCATCACTTTCTACAGCAGTTGGAAGCATAGGTGGCCCTCAAATAAGAAATATTGGTACAATTGGTGGTAATGTAGCTAATGGTGCTACATCTGCTGATAGCGCCTCATCTTTATTTGCAATGGATGCAATTATTCTTATCGAAGGACCTGCTGGAAAAAGAGAAATACCTATCAAGGAATTCTATCTTGGACCAGGTAAAGTTGCTCTAAATCGAGATGAGCTTATGACACATATAAAAATAGAAAAGAAAAACTTTGAAGGCTATAAAGGCCACTACATTAAGTTTAGTCAAAGAAAAGCAATGGATATTGCTACACTTGGTTGTTCTATAATGGTTAAAATGGATGGTAACAAGATTGGTGATTTAAAAATCGCTTATGGCGTTGCTGGCCCAACTCCAATAAGAGCGACTGAGGCTGAGTTAATGGCTAAAGGAATGGAAATAACAACAGAGAATCTTGATAAGATTGGTGAAAAATGTTTGGAAAATGCTAGTGCTAGAGATTCTTGGAGAGCATCAAAAGCTTTCAGACAACAATTGATAAGAGAACTTCCTAAAAGAGCTATTAAAATTGCCCTAGGAGGTGGAGAATAATGTTAAAAACAATTAATTGTAAAATAAATGGAAGAGATATGGAGCTTCAAGTTGATATAAGAGAATCATTACTTGATATGCTAAGAGACAGATTACACTTAACTGGAACTAAACAAGGTTGTGGTGTTGGTGAATGTGGAGCTTGTGCTGTACTAATAGATGGTCAAACTTTAGATTCATGTATTTATATGGCTGTATGGGCAGATGGTAAGGAAATTGTAACTATTGAAGGAATTACTAACGATGACGGAAGTCTTTCTGATATACAACATAACTTTGTAGATAAAGGAGCCATTCAATGTGGTTTTTGTACTCCAGGTTTTGTTGTATCTGCTACTGCTTTACTAGAGGAAAAACCAAACCCAACTAAAGCAGAAATTAGACGTGGTTTGTCTGGTAACCTATGCCGTTGCACTGGATATACAAAAATTCTGGATGCTGTAGAATCAACTGCAGAACAGAGGGGGAATAAGAAATAATGATAAAAACAAGTTTTATAGTTAATGGAAAAAGTTATGATGTTGAAGTGGATGAAACACAGAATCTTTTAAGTTATCTTAGAGACGAACTAAATCTTTATGGCACGAAAAATGGTTGTGGTAAAGGTCAATGTGGAGCTTGCACATTAATATTTAATGGTGATGCTAAAAGAGCTTGTACAATAAAGATGAGCAAAGTTGAAGGTGCTAATATTGAAACAATTGAGAACTTGTCTAAGGGTGGAGAACTTCATCCAGTACAAGTGGGATTTGTTAATACTGGTGCTATACAATGTGGTTTTTGTACGCCAGGAATGATTATGTCTGCAAAAGCATTATTAGAGAAAAATTTAAATCCAACAAAAGCTGAAATTCAAAATGCATTGAAATTTAATATCTGTCGTTGTACAGGGTATATTGCTATAATTAATGCTGTTGAAATGGCAGCAAAGATTATGCGTGGTGAAAAAGTTGCTTATCTTCCGACTGAAGGTGGAATAGGGACTTCCCCAGTAGGTAAAGATGTAGTCCAAAAAGCAATGGGCTTACCTATATATGCAGAAGATAGAGAATTCCCAAATATGATTTATGGTAAGTTGAAATATACAGACTATCCATCAGCAATAGTTAAAAAAATTGATACGAGTAAAGCGGAAGCTTTAGATGGTGTAATCAAAGTTTTAACAGCAGATGATATTCCAGGTAGAAAAACTTTTGGCTTATTAAATCCTCATCAACCAGTAATGGTTCCTGTTGGTGGAAAAGTTAAGTATATTGGTGATTCTGTTGCTACAGTACTAGCAGAAAATATTAAAGTTGCAGAAGAGGCACTTAAGTTAATAGAAGTTGAGTATGAGGTTCTTGATGGAGTATGGTCAGTTGAAGATGCTTTAAAAGAAGATAGGTTTGAAATCTGGAATAAAGAAGATATTGCAGCTCATACTAAAATTAGACGTGGTGACACAGATAAGGCTTTTGAAGAGTGTGACTTAATAGTTGAAGATGATTTTTATGTTCCTAATATAGAACATGCTTATATGGAAATAGAAGCTTGTGTAACTAATATGGATAAAAATGGAGCGATACATGTTCATATGTCTCACCAAGGTGCTTATGACATGAGAAATATGTTTGTTAAAACATTGGATATGCCAGATGAAATGGTTATTATGGATACTTGTCCAACTGGTGGAGGATTTGGTGGTAAAGAAGAACCAACCATTCACTTACAATGTGCTTTAGGTACTTTAGTAACTGGAAGACCTTGTAAGATTGTGATGACAAGAGAAGAATCTATAATGGTTTCAACTAAACGTCATGCAGAAATTATGCATATGAAATATGGTTGTAAAAAAGATGGTACGTTTCATGCCTTTAAAGGAAGAGCTGATGTTGAATGTGGAGCATATGATTCATTAAGTGGGCCAGTTGTCTTTAGATCTGGTGTTGTAATGAATGGACCTTATGCAGTTCCTTATGCACATACTGATAGTATTGGTCATTATACTAATACTCCTCCTGGTGGAGCTTTTAGAGGATTTGGAAGCACACAGGTTACTTTTGCAGCTGAAATATTAGTTGACGAAATAGCCAGAAAATTAAATATTGATCCATTTGAAATAAGGTTGAAAAATGCTTTAGAAGATGGTAAAGAAGGTATCACTGGTCAAACAATGGGCACAGGAATAGGCTTAAAGAAAAGCTTAATGAAGGTTAGAGAAAAACTTGATGAAGTTAAAGGACAATACAAACCAAGTGGTCCAAACAAGAAAATTGGTATTGGGATTGCTTCTTCTTTTAAGAATGTTGGTATAGGTATTGGCTTACATGATGGAGCTGGTGCGAAATTAGAACTTAAAGAAGATGGTACTATTATGCTTAAGCATGGTGCTGCATCTTTAGGACAAGGTCCAGATACTACATTTGCTCAAATTGCTTCTTCAATAACAGGTATTCCATATAGCAAAATTGAAGTTATAAATAATATAACACCTGATTGTCCAGATGGAGAAGAAACAACTGCTTCAAGACAAACATTTGTTACAGGTAATGCAACAAAAGGTTGTGGAGAGTTATTTAAGGCTGAGTTACTACAAAAAATAGAGAAAAGCTTTAATAATAAGTATGACCTAATTGAGTTTAAAGCTGATAAAGTTGTTCTTGATGGTAGTGAATTAACATATAAAGAGCTTGTTGATAAGATTGGAAGTTTCGAAATTGAGTATGAATACTTACCTCCTAAAACAAGTCCTTTAAATAAAGTGAATTCTTCAAATACTGGTGATGATCCAATTGATTACAAGATTCACTATTCATATACCTTTGCTACTCATGCTGTTATAGTTGAAGTCGATGAATTAACTGGAGAGTATCAGATATTAAGAATAATTGCAGCGAATGACTTAGGTACAGCTATACACCCATTACAATCAGAAGGCCAGATTGCTGGTGGAGTTATGATGGGAATAGGATATGCTAAAAGTGAGCAGTTTATAACTAAAGAAGGTAAAGTTGTCACAAGTAATTTGGCTAAACTTAAACTTCCAAAGATAACAGATTTACCAGAAATGGATATTATACTTGTTGAGGAACCTCAACTAGAAGGTCCATTTGGTGCAAAAGGTATGGGTGAACTTCCAGTTAATCCTGTGGCCCCTGCTGTATCAAATGCAATTTATGATGCTATAGGAGTGAGAATAAAAACTCTACCTATAACAAAAGAAAGAGTCTTGGACGAAATAAACTTAAAGAAATAGAAAACGTTTTCAGACGTACAAATTTCTGTTTTTTATAGTAATATTTATTCTTAAGGAGTATAATTACTCTAAAGTGGGGTTGCAACCTTACTTTGGCTGTGACAAATACCTTTAAATTGATTGAAAGAATATCAAAAAAATAAAGGAGGACGAAAATGAAAAAATTATTATGGTTAGGACTTGCGTTGGTGGTTTTTGCTGGTGTAACTTTAGTCGGTTGCAACGATACTTCATCAGATGATAAGTTCAAAGTAGGGGTTATTTATATTGGTGAGCCTGGAGATGCAGGTTGGACTTATGCTCATGACAATGGATTGAAAGCAGCGGTTGAAGCTATTGGTGAAGACAAAGTTGAGTTAGTAATTCAACAAAATGTTAAAGAAGACCAAAGTTCAACACAAGCTATGGAAGCTTTGATTAATCAAGGCGCTAAAGCAATATTTGCTACTAGCTTTGGTTATATGGACTACATTGAAGAACTAGCAGCTAAATATCCAGATGTTTATTTTTTCCATTGTTCAGGTTATAAAACAGGTGAAAATTTAAGCACTTATTTTGGTAAAATTGAACAAGCTAGATACTTAACAGGTATTGTTGCTGGTAATCAAACTGAAACCAATGAAATTGGTTACGTTGCTGCTATGCCGATTCCTGAAGTAGTTAGAGGAATTAATGGATTTACATTAGGTGTTCGTTCTGTTAATCCTAATGCTACTGTAAAAGTTATCTGGACTAATACTTGGTATGATCCTCAAGTAGAAAAAGATGCAGCTAATGCTCTATTGAAAGATGGAGCTGATGTTATAGCTCAGCACCAAGATACTGCTGGACCACAAATTGCTGCTCAAGATGCAGGTAAATGGGCTATTGGTTATAATTCTGATATGTCTTTATTTGCTCCTGGAGCAACATTGACTTCAGCTATTTGGAACTGGGAAGTATACTATGAGCCAGCTATTAGATCAGCTATGGATGGAACTTTTGCTACATCAAGCTATTTTGATGGTTTAGATAGTGGTGTTGTTGGAATAGCTCCACTAAACATGGAATTAATAAAAGATGCAGCAGCTGTAAAAGCTACAGTTGATGAAATGAGCGCTAAGATTCATGATGGATACAATATCTTTACTGGTCCTATTAAGGACAATACTGGTAAAGTTGTAATTCCAGCAGGAGAAGAAGCTACTGTTGACGAAATGTTATCTATGATGTATTTAGTAGAAGGCGTTATAGGTACAATACCTAACTAAGTAAAGAGTTTTATGTATGGCTAAATAGAGTTTAAAACTCTATTTAGCCATTACTATTAAGAGGAGGATAAATATGTCAAATGCTGTTGTAGAAATGAAAGGCATAAGAAAAGTATTTCCGGGTGACGTAGTAGCAAACGATAAAGTTGATTTGACAATTGAACCAGGAGAGATTCACGCATTACTTGGTGAAAATGGAGCTGGGAAAAGTACTCTGATGAATATTTTAACAGGTCTCTATAAACAAGATGGTGGTGAATTGTTTGTAAATGGAGAAAAAATTGAAGGAAAATATGGACCAAAAGAAGCTATTGAAATGGGCATTGGTATGGTACATCAAAACTTCAGATTAGTGAAACCATTTACTGTTTCAGAAAATATGGCGCTAGGAACTAAAGGTAAGTTCCTTTACGATTCTAAAGATATAGAAAAAAAAATCGAAGAAATTTCAAAAAAATTCCAGTTGCAAATTTCACCTAAGGCTAAAATATGGCAGTTATCTATTGGGGAACAACAAAGGGTTGAGATCATCAAAATGCTTTATAGAGGAGCTGAAATTTTAATTATGGATGAACCAACTGCAGTTTTGACACCTCAAGAAGTCAAGGGTTTATTTGATATATTAAGATCTATGACTAAAAAAGGTATTTCAATTATCTTTATTACTCATAAAATGCATGAAGTATTATCATATGCAGATAGAATAACTGTTTTAAGAGGCGGAGTTGCCCTTAAAACAATTAGTGCAAAAGATACAAATGATAGAGAACTTGCTGATTTAATGGTTGGAAGACAGTTAGATGCTAAAAGAATGATTACTGATGAAGTTCCACTTGGAGATGTTGTATTAAGACTTGATAAGGTTAATGCTAGAAATGACAAAGGTTTACTTGCTCTTGACGATGTTTCTTTTGAAATAAAAGGCGGAGAAATCCTAGGTATAGCTGGTGTTGCTGGTAATGGACAAAAAGAATTATCTGAAGTTATAACAGGTTTAAGGAAGGTTACTAAAGGTAATATTTTCTTTAAAAATGAGGATATAACTAAAGAATGTGTTCAAGATATTATTGATAGAAATGTTGCTTTCATACCAGAAGATAGACATGGTATGGGTCTGGCAAATAACTTGCCTGCAACTGATAATGCTATTTTAAAATCTTATCGCAATAAGAAATTCGGTAGCTTCTTACTACAGAAAAAAGCAATTAATGAAGCGACGCAAAAAATGGTTGACGATTTTGATATAAAAATTCCAAATATTCATTGTAATGTTAAGTTAATGTCTGGTGGAAATCTACAAAAATTAATTTTAGCCAGAGAGACTTTTGAAAATCCAGAATTAATTATAGCTGTGTATCCTGTTAGAGGTTTGGATGTTGGTGCTATAGACTATGTACACCAAAGACTAGCTGAAGAAAGAAAAAAAGGAAAAGCAGTACTATTAATTTCTGAGGATTTAGAAGAAATTTATAAAATGACAGATAGAGTAGCAGTCCTATATGAAGGTAAGATTATGGGTATCGTAAATACAGATACTACAGATATCAATGATCTTGGTTTGATGATGTCTGGTGCGAAAAGGAGTGAGGCGTAATGATAAAAGTTGAAAAAAGATTAGAAACACCTAAATATCTACTAGTTCTGACTCCAATACTATCAGTTTTAGTTGCAATTCTTTTCTCCTCAATATTATTATTAGTAACTGGAGAAGATGCTATTAAGGCTTTAGATACAATTTTCGGTGGATCATTAATTAATTGGCAAGAAGTTCTTGTTAATAGTATTACCTTAGTAATTCTAAGTATTGGTGTTGCAGTTGCCTTTAAAATGGTTATATGGAACATTGGTGCTGCAGGTCAAATGATGATTGGAATGATTTGTGCCGCAGGTGTAGCGTTATTTGTGCCAATTGCATTAAAAGATTCTATTTTTCTTATACCATTAATGGCACTTGCTGCCGTTATAGGTGGTGGATTGTGGGCTTTGATTTCAGGTGGTGCGAAAGCAATCTGGAATGTAAATGAAGTTATTACTTCCTTATTATTAAATTATGTAGCTTTATATCTTCTGCAGTTTTTGGTATTTGGACCATGGAAAGGCGTAACTACAAGTGGTTTTCCTCAATCTGATCCTTTTCCAGCTGCAGCTAAAATTGCTACAATATTCCCAACAGGCAGATTGCATTATGGTTTATTCGTAGCTATAGCAGTTGTTATAATATTCTATTTCTTGTTAAATAAGAGTAGATGGGGCTATGAAATAAGAGTTATTGGTGAAGGTAGGAACGTAGCTAGATATGGTGGCATGAGCTTAGCTAAAAATATAATTGTAGCTATGTTTGTAAGTGGTGGTTTAGCTGGATTAGCTGGAGCAATTCATGTTTCAGCATTAGAAGGTAGATTAAGCCCTCATATGAATACTGATATTGGTTATACTGCTATTATAGTTGTTTGGTTATCTAGATTACATCCATTAGTTATTGGTGTTGTTTCAGTATTTATGGGAGCATTACTATTTGCAGAAACTAACTTACCTGCAGCAGGCATTCCGTATGAGATTGCAAAATTGTTACAGGGTAGTATATTATTCTTTGTTATTGCAGGAGATTTCTTCTCAAGATACAAAGTTAAATTTGTGAAGGAATAAGGAGGTAGTGTAATGAGTGGATTAAATATATTTCAAGATTTATTAGTCTCTGCAGTTGCAATGGGTACTCCTATTCTTTTTGCTGCTTTAGGTGAAATTATCACTGAAAAATCAGGAGTTCAAAATCTTGGTATAGAAGGTATGATGTATATTGGTGCTATTACAGCATTTTTAACTGGTTTAGCTTTAACAGCTGCAGGTTTACCTGTACTAATAGCTATGATATTAGTTGTTTTGTTATCTGCTATTGCAGGTGCTATGATAGCTTCATTGCATGCTTATGTTTGTTTGTCTTTACGAGCCAATCAAATCGTTTCCGGTTTAGCTTTAGCTATTTTAGGAACTGGACTAAGTTATTATATAGGTACAGTTTTTATTACTGATCCTACAGCAATCATCTCTGAAAAGTTTACGAGATTTAGTTTTGCAGATGGAGTAACAATTCCATTTGTAGGTGAGATTTTAAGAGGATTTTTAAATCAAGACTTATTAGTTTACTTTTCATATGTAGCGGTAATAGTAGTTTGGTTCTTTATTTATAAGACTCAAAAAGGTTTAAACTTAAGAGCAATAGGTGAAAATCCTGGTGCAGCTGATGCAGTTGGGGTTAATGTTAAGTTATCTAGATACATTTATGTTATGATAGGTGGAGCTTTTGCTGGTATTGGTGGTGCTTCACTAATTATTTCAGCTGCTAGCGTAGGACAATGGGGACAAGGGATGATAGCTGGTCGTGGTTGGATTGCCATTGCTTTAGTTATTTTTGCTAGATGGAATCCAAAGTTAGTTATCTGGGGAGCATACTTGTTCGGTATTGCTATGGCTTTAGAGTCAAGAGCACAGATTTATGGTTGGTTTGATAATATCTTTATCTTAAAGATGATTCCGTATATTGTAACAATACTAGTATTGTTAATTACTTTCATCTTCTCAAAACAAAAAGATATTGGTGAACCAGAATCACTAGCTAAACCATATGATAGAGAAGAAAGATAAAATATAATTTGTAAGTTTATATTAGTTAATTATAAAAGAAACCCTATTCTTTAGAATAGGGTTTCTTTATATATATTAAGGTTTAAAGAGTATTTCATTATTGACAAACTAAGTTGTATTTATTAATATGTAGTTAGATATTAATATTTTGGAGGAAAAGAAAATGGGTAAAGCTAAATTCGAGAGAAATAAACCACATGTAAACATAGGAACAATAGGACACGTAGACCATGGTAAGACAACACTAACAGCGGCAATAACATCAACATTGTCAACAGTTGGAGGAGCAGTAGCAAGAGCATACGATCAAATTGATAATGCCCCAGAAGAAAGAGAAAGA
>JAGXHY010000017.1 GCA_024635925.1 Bacillota bacterium
CTCTCAGACAAACAAAGTAATACGCTTCTTAGAAACCTCAATAGAAAGAGGCAACCTCTCACCCTTTTCACCATCAAAAACAATCGGTAAATTTAAAGGACCATCAATATAAAATGACTCAGCCTGAAAATACCTAACATGTTTTTGATTAGAAAATTGACCTACAAAAATATTAAACAAAATAGTTGGAAGCTCCATATAGGAACACTCTTCAATAATAAATAAGTCCAACTTTCCATCAGTCAACTTAGCCTCATTAAGAATATTATTAAAACCAGCAATCTGAGTACCAGTACCAAGAGCAAACATTATAGCATTAAACTTATGCAAAGTACCATCAATAACAATAGATAAATCAAAAGGTTTAATAGATGTGAATTTAGTAGCAGCCTTAAAATAATAAGCGAACTGCTTAATATTCTTCTTAGCGCTTACAGGAGTATTATAAGTTGCAGGCATAAAATAACCACCAGCACAACTACTAAAAAAGTAATCATTATCATTTATAATACCAACATCAATTGCTAACTTCTTATTTTTAAGAGGTACAAAGGCAGCTTCTTTCATATTTCTTGGCAAACCAAGACTATTAGCTAAGTCATTACAAGTACCAGCAGGTAAGATACCAACAGGTAAATCAATGTCATTATCTAATAAAAAACCTAAAACTGACCTAATAGAACCATCACCACCAGAAATAAGAATAGCATTAAATTCACTATTCTTTAAAAGGGGTAAAAAATCATCCTTATTACCTATGTTTAAGCAAAAAGGAGTTAAAACAATCCCATGGTTCTGATAAACAGGAACTATTTCAGTTAAAAGACTATTAATACTATCCGAGCCAGAAGCTCTATTATATATTAATAAATATCGTTCAAGAATCATTTGGCCCTCCACAAAAAACATTATAGCATATTTCAAACTCAAAGTCTTTATATAAAAAACTGTATTTGGTATAATGAGAACAATACAAAAGAAGGCGGTATAAAAAAATGGTAAAAAACTTCTTTATCAGTCATATAGAAAATGATACTATCATAAAAAAAGCCATAGAAGATATTAATCTATTACCAGACATTGAAAAAGTAACATATCAAAGTTTTCAACAAAAACTTAAAATTACCTTTTCGCCTCAGGCGAATCAAAAAATAGCAACCAACGATATAATAGACATCATACACAACTATGATAATTCTATTAATGTATCAGAAAAAATGCTAGACATTAATGATAGAATAAATAAAAAAAATATATATTTATTTATTGTAGGATTAGCCATATACTTAGCAACCTATACAACGTATATACCAACTAATTATAAATGGATTGGATTCTTAATAGGGATATTAATGTGCTCAAAAGTATTAATAAAAAAAATATATAATACAGTAGTGTTAGAAAAGAAAATAAATGAATCACTACTTATAGGCCTTGCTGTAATAGGAGCATTTTTGATAAAAGACTATAAAGAAGCTTTAATAGTGCTTTCGATATATTTATTAGCAAACTATCTAAGCTGGAAAGCCTCAGTATTAGCTAAAAAAGATGTTTCCCAAATATTACATAGAGAAGACACAATGGTATACAAACTAATTGGCAAGATAGTATTGCCAACACCAATTAAAGAAATACAAGAAAAAGATATCATAATAGTTAGACCAGGAGAGATTATACCTTTAACAACTAAAGTAATTGAAGGAAAATCAACTATTGATATGTCACCAATTTCAAATGAAAACTACGAAGAAGAAGCAAGACCTGGTAAAATACTTAAAAGTGGTGGCATAAACCTTGATAAACCATTAAAATTATCAGTTTTGAAAAGATATAATGAAGGCTTACTAAAAGAACTAATAACCAAAACAGAAGAAGCCATGGAACATAAAAAAGGATTTGCAAAAACTAGTGAAAATATAGGAGAAATATATGTGAAGGTTATAGCTGGACTTGCAGCTGTTTTATTTATACTTAGTTTTTTCTCTGGAAATCCTTCACAATTAATATATAAAGGACTTATTTTATTAGCTGCATCATCACCATGGGCAATGTTATTATCAACACCAATTGCTCATAACTATGCCTTAAGTTTAGCTAAAAAACTTGGAGTATTAATAAAAGATACTGGTTCATTAGATGCCATAGGCAAAATGAGCACTATGTTCTTTACTAAAACTGGAGTTCTTACAACTGGGCAATATAAAATAAAAGAAATTATCCCATATAAAAATATTAAAGAAGACTTTATCCTTACTTATGCAGCCATAGGAGAACTTCAAGCCAAACACCCAATAGGACATGCTGTCAGAAAAGCTCTAAATAAAGAATTAAATATAGAACTACTAGAAAAATACCGTGAAGAAAAAGGTAAAGGAGCAATGGCAGTATATGGTGGTAAAACTATTGTAGTAGGAACAGAAATGTTTTTAGATGAACAAGGAGTAGATGTCGTAAATGATTACAACGGCGTGCAAATACATGTAGGTGTTGATGGAAAATACATTGGTTCAATTGCCCTGGAAGAAACCTTAAAATCAGAAGGTAATGAAGTAATTGAAAAATTACATAAATTAAAAATTGAAAAAGTAGCAGTATTAACAGGAGAGATTAAACAAGGAGCAACAGAAGTACTAGCTCCATTAAAAATTTCTAAAATATATGGAGAATTAAATATTGAAGATAAAGTTAATAGAATTAAAATAGAACAAAAAAGACTAAAAGGCAAGACAGTTGGCTTTATGGGAGAAACAATCAGCGACTCACTTGTTATGGCAGCATCAGACGTAAGCTTTGCCTTCCTAAAAGGAACTATTGATAGAGTAACAGAAATTGCTGATATTATATTGATGAAGGAAGATCTTAATCTAATTTATGATTCAATAAGTTTAGGTAAAAGAACCTATAGTATCATTAAACAAAATATAATTATAACTTTGATTATCAAACTATTTATCATCATATATATAATGTTTAATACCGTGCCAACAGGCTTTTTAATCGTGGCTATTGGTATAGACCTTGCAATATCCTTACTTACAATAGTAAATTGTTTTAGAATATCTAAAAACTTTGACGATATCATAAGTATTTTAAAAGCTAAATTTTCAAGAAATAAGGAGCAAAATAATTATAAAATTTGAATTAAAAAAGGCTCTAAAAAGCTATTTTGGTTATGATAGTTTTAGAGAACCTCAAGAACAAATAATTATTAATATCTTAAATAAAAAAGACAGCATAGGGATTTTACCCACAGGAAAGGGTAAATCCCTATGTTATCAATTACCAGCAATTTTCTTTGATAATTTGACAATTGTAATATCTCCACTTGTAGCATTAATGAAAGATCAAGTAGATACATTCAATTCAAGAGGAGTTCCTGCTACATCACTAAATAGTCATCTTACACCAAAACAAATGAGAGAAAGAATAGAAGAAATAAAAAATGATCGATATAAGGTTATCTACATTGCACCAGAAAAGCTATTTTCTGAAGATTTTGCAGATGTATTCACATCTTTAAAAATTGATCATATTGCTGTTGATGAAGCTCATTGTATATCCCAATGGGGTCATGATTTCAGACCAAAGTACAAAAAAATAGGCTTGGCCTTAGATAAACTACCAGTTAGACCAGTTATTTCAGCTTTTACAGCAACAGCCAATGAAAGAGTAATAAAAGATATATGTAAACTTCTACAGCTCCAAGAACCTAGAATATTTAAGACCACCTTTGATAGACCTAACTTAAAAATAGATGTAAAACTATATGAAGATAAGTCTGCTTTTGTTTTAAAGTTTCTTAAAGCTAGATCAAAGGAGATAGACTTAGGCTTAATATATGCTAATACTAGACTAGATGCTGAAAGACTAAGTAAAAAATTAGACAAAGAAGGCTATAGTGTTGGGCTATACCATGCAGGTCTGACTAAAAAAGAAAGAAATAAAGTTCAGGAAAACTTCTTTGCTAATGAATATCAAGTATTAGTAGCTACTAATGCTTTTGGTATGGGACTTGATAAAGATAATATTAGATTTATAATTCATTTTAATATGCCCTCTAGTTTAGAATCATACTATCAAGAAATTGGACGTGGTGGTAGGGATGGATTACCTTGTGATTGTATACTGCTTTTTGGATTAAAAGATGTTTTAGTTAATCGTGCTTTAGGTAAATCTAGAGTGTATTTTAAATGGCGTCTAAAAGAGAAAGAAGAGTGGCTAAAAGAAATGGTGGAATTTGCTCATCTGAGGACTTGCTATAAGCAGTTTATATTAAAACACTTTGGTGAAAATATGGAACCTTGTGGTAATTGTGGTAATTGCTTATCAGAAATAAAAGAAGTTGATCAAACAACACAAGCTCAAAAAATTTTATCTGCTATGTATCATACAAAAGGCTATTATGGACAGGGTACAATTGCCAATATGCTAAAGGGTAAACTAAACCAAAGAATAAAGGATAAACAACTTAATAAACTCAGTGTTTTTGGTATTATGAAAGATTGGACAGAAGGACAAATAAATACACTTATAACTGATTTAATATTAGCTGGATATTTAGAAAAAACTAGTGAAAGATTAGAAGAACGGTTTATTATTACAACAGAAGGAATTAAGTTAATAAAAGGTGAAATAAAATTTATAGGAAAAGTTAAAGAGCTAGAAATTAACAAATAAATATATCAAGATAATATAAAATTACAAAGAACATATTGACAAATATCGATATGTTCTTTATTATATTAAAGGAGGTGATACTGATGAATACTACAGATATGGAAGAAAACATAGATATTAGTAAGATATTTAAAGCTCTTGGTGATAGGAATAGACTATGTATCCTTAGACTATTAAATAAGGGAGAACTTTGTGGTTGTCAGTTATTAACCGAATTGGATATTGGTCAATCTACTTTATCTCATCATATGAAAATCCTTGGTGAAGCTGATTTGATAAACTGTAGCAAAGTTGGTAAATGGCGTAGATATAGTCTTAATCAAATTGGTTGGGAGAGGGCTAAGTCGGAAATTATGAAAATAACTAAATGTTTAGGAGATGAATAGATGGACGGATTATTTTTTTATACTTTAGCATTAGTTTTACTAATAGTTTCTCTTATTAAAAGTAAAAAAAAGACTAAGATAGCCTTAAGAAAGGCTTGGAAAGCTTTTGAAAATATTTTGCCTCAGTTATTAATTATATTGTTAATTGTAGGTTTAATGTTGGCTGTTTTAAATTCAGCTGTTATATCAAAAATTATAGGTAGAGATTCTGGAATTATTGGTATAGTATTGGCGGCTGTTTTTGGGTCAATAACTATGATACCTCCTTTTGTTGCTTTTCCTACAGCTGCGGTGTTACTTGATTCTGGTGCTGGCTATGTACAAATTGCAGTTTTTGTTTCGACATTAATGATGGTAGGTGTTATAACTTTACCACTTGAAGTAAAATAATTTGGTCCAAAGGTTGCTATAGGTAGAAATCTATTAGCATTTCTTTTCTCTTTTGTAGTTGCTGGTATTATAGGATTGGTGGTGTATTAAATGAAAAAAATAGCAATTAGATATAAATGGTTTTTAATATTATTTATAGTTATGTTAATATTTACTATGGTTAATTATGAGATTGGTATGAAAGCCTTTGGTATTTCTGCAAATTCTTTTAGAGAAGTTCTTTTTTTAGTTCCTCCGATTTTCATTATTCTTGGCTTACTTGATGTTTGGGTGCCTAAGGAATTTATGGTTAAGTATATGGGAGAAGGCTGTGGTATTAAAGGTGTTATATTATCCTTTATTTTAGGATCAGCTGCAGCAGGTCCTTTATATGCAGCCTTTCCAATTGCAGCTGTTTTTATGAAGAAAGGTGTTAGTTTTAGTAATATTCTTATCTTTATTGGTGCTTGGTCAACAACAAAGATACCAATGTTTCTTTTTGAAGTTTCCTCACTTGGACCTAAGTTCGCCTTTACAAGATTGCTTATAAATATACCTGGTATTATAATTATTGCTTTAATATTAAAAAAATTAGTCAATAAAGATGAACAAAAAGAAATATACCTTAATGCTGAAAAAGTTGATTGTTAATAATTTGAATTAAAATAAGACTGTTATGATATATTATTAGAGGGATGATATATTATTAAATTGTAAATATAGAGAGGTATTATGAAAAAGAAAGATTTATTTTTAGCTTTACTAGTTGTTGCTATATGGGGATCTACCTTTACTGTTATTAAAATAGGTCTTATTGGTATGCCTCCGATGATTTTAATAGCTCTTCGTTTTACAATGGCTGCAATACCTGGGGTATTTTTAGTAAAGAAACCTGATATTAGTTGGAAGTATATAGTAGCTTATGGTATGACAGCCTATTTTGGTCAATTTGCTTGTGATATTTATTCCCTTTATTTTGGTATGCCTGCAGGTATAGCTTCAGTTATTATGCAATCAAATGTTTTTTTCATCTTTATCTTTAGTGCTATATTATTAAAGGAAAAAATAAAAGTGAGAGAAATTATTGGCTTAATTATTGCAGTTATAGGTATTATTCTATTAAGTGTAAATATTGGTATTTTTGATATAAAATCCATACCACTAGTTAGTCTAGTATTAGAATTAATGGCAGCTGGTTTTTGGGCAGCTTCTTCAATAATAATTAGATTAGCTGTAAAATCTTCTAGAAAACAAAATAAGAAACTTGATGTTTTTGGATTAGTAGTCTGGGGTAGCTTGGTTCCAATAATTCCTCTTTTCTTATTAGGAATGATAATTGAAACACCAATGGGTGTCTATAGAGCCTTTACAGATTTGAACTTTGGAGATGTTATGGTTGTTCTTTATCTGGCCTATGTAGCAACATTATTTTGTTTTTCTGTTTGGAGCAAGTTACTACGTTCATATAATGCGGGTAAGGTAGCAATGTTATCTTTATTAATACCAGTGAGTGGATTAATAATTGCTTGGCTGATTATGAATGAGGATTTATCATCAATTCAAATTATTGGGGCAATAACCGTGATAATAGGTTTAGCTATTTCAAACTTTGTAGTTCCAAGATCTAAGTGGAGCAATTAATTATTTTAAAAAGATTATATTATACTTACATAATTTAGAGTTAAAAATAGGAGCAAAAAGTTCCTATTTTTTTTAATAACTATTCCTATAAACTTGCTAGACTTCAAACTAAACTGTATAATTTCAAGTATAGGAACAAAACTAGAAAGGTTACAATATGAAAGACAAACTAATAATAAAAGGCGCAAGAGAACACAACTTGAAAAACATAAATATAGAATTGCCAAGAGACAAAATGATAGTTATGACAGGGGTGTCAGGAAGCGGAAAATCCTCACTAGCCTTTGATACAATATATGCAGAAGGACAAAGAAGATACGTTGAATCCCTCTCCTCCTATGCAAGACAATTCCTAGGACAGATGGAAAAGCCAGATGTAGACTATATAGAAGGATTATCACCAGCCATCTCCATAGACCAAAAACACAGAAGCAAAAACCCAAGATCAACAGTCGGTACAGTTACTGAAATACATGACTATCTTAGGTTACTTTATGCACGAATTGGAACAGTCTATTGCCACAACTGTGGAGCGGAAGTGAAAAAACAATCAATACCACAAATGGTAGACAAAGTAATGCTGTTAGAAGAAGGAACAAAAACACTTTTACTAGCACCACTAGTAAGAGGTAGAAAAGGGGAGTATACTAAACTATTTGAAAAACTAAAAAGAGATGGCTTTGTAAGAGTTAAAGTTGATGGAGAAATCAGAGAAACAAGCGAAGTGATAATTTTAGATAAGAATAAAAAACATACTATAGAAGCAGTCGTAGACAGACTAATTATAAAAGATGGAATAGAAAGAAGACTAGCAGACTCCTTCGAAATAGCTTTAAAACTTGGAGAAGGACTAGCAAAAATAGAACCAGAAGGTAAAGAAGAAATACTCTTTAGTGAAAATTTCGTTTGCTTAGCATGTGATGTAACCATAGAAGAAATAGAACCTAGACTTTTTTCCTTCAACACACCTTATGGAAGTTGTCCAGAATGTACAGGACTAGGCTTCACTCAAAACTTCTCAAAAGAAATAATCATCCCAGATGAAAGTTTAGCTATAGAAGATGGAGCAATTAACGTTGCACCTTGGAATTCAAAAGTAAGCGACTACTACCCAACTTTATTAGAAGGTGTAGCAAAATATTATAAATTTAAACTAAAAACCCCATTTGAAAAGCTAAGTGGTGAACAGCAAGATATCATCCTAAATGGTAGTGATGTACCAATTCCCTTTGTTTATAAATCAAGAGAAGGACGAATATGGAAATTTAACAAACCCTTCGAAGGAGTTATTCCAAACTTAAAAAGAAGATACAGGGAAACAGCAAGTGAGGGAATAAAAGAAGAAATAGAAAACTATATGGAAATAAAAAAATGCCCTGCTTGTAAGGGTAAAAGACTAAAACCAGATGCCCTTAGTGTATTAGTTGGAGGAATAAATATTGCAGATGTATCAGAACTATCAATTTCTGATACATTAGAATTTTTTAATAAATTAGAATTAAATGAAAGAGATACAATAATTGCCCACCAAATATTCAAAGAAATTAAAGAACGCTTAAACTTTCTAAATAATGTAGGTTTAAACTACCTAACACTAAGTAGAGGAGCAGCAACACTATCAGGTGGAGAATCACAAAGAATAAGATTAGCTACCCAAATTGGTTCTGGTTTAGTTGGTGTTCTATATATTTTAGACGAACCAAGTATAGGTCTACATCAAAGAGATAATATAAAATTAATAGAATCTTTAAAGAACTTAAGAGATATTGGAAACACCCTTATAATAGTAGAACATGATGAAGAAACCATGATGAGTGCAGATATTTTAGTTGATATTGGACCAAGAGCAGGGCTTGAAGGTGGAAATATTGTAGCTATGGGTACCCCAGCAGAAGTTATTGCCAATCCTAATTCTTTAACTGGAGAATATCTAAGTGGAAAAAGAAAAATAATGATCCCAAAAACTAGAAGAAAACAGGGTGAGAACCATTTAGAAATTACAGGAGCTAGTGAAAATAATCTCCAAAATGTTGACTTGAAAATACCCCTAGGATTATTTACTTGTGTTACAGGAGTATCAGGAAGTGGTAAAAGCACACTTATAAATCAAATCCTTTATAAAGCTTTAGCTAGATATATTAATAAAAGAAAAGAAAGCCCTGGTAAGCATAAAAGTATTATTGGTGTGGAAAATATTGACAAGATAATTGATATTGACCAGTCACCAATCGGAAGAACACCAAGATCCAATCCTGCTACCTATACAGGAGTATTTGATTATATTAGGGAACTTATGGCTTCAACTAAAGAATCAAAAAGCCGTGGCTATAAGCCAGGAAGATTTAGCTTTAATGTTAAAGGTGGAAGGTGTGAAAACTGTAAAGGGGATGGAATTATAAAAATTGAAATGCACTTTCTTCCAGATGTTTATGTTCCTTGTGAAGTTTGTGAAGGGCAGCGCTATAATAGGGAAACTTTAGATATAACTTACAAAGGTAAGAATATATCTGATATTTTAGAAATGACTGTAGAAGAAGCCTTTACTTTCTTTGAACCAATCCCTAAGATAAATAGAAAAATGGGAACTCTAATGGATGTTGGTTTAGGTTATATTAAACTAGGACAACCAGCAACTACTTTATCAGGTGGAGAAGCACAGCGTATTAAACTAGCCACAGAGTTATCAAAAAGAAGTACAGGTAAAACCTTCTATATATTAGATGAACCAACTACTGGACTGCACTTCTTTGATATAGAAAAACTATTACATGTTCTGGACAAGCTAGTGGATAAAGGTAATACTGTTGTAGTTATAGAACATAATCTTGATGTAATAAAAACAGCCGATCATATAATTGACTTAGGACCTGAAGGTGGTACAGGTGGAGGTTTGATTATAGCAGAGGGAACACCTGAAGAAATAGCTAAAAATAAAGCTTCCTATACAGGTCAATATTTAAAGGATATACTAAGTGGAAATGTTAGTTACAAAGCTTAAATCATTGCCAGCTGAACCTGGTATATATGAAATGATTGATGAAAAAGGTAAGATAATATATGTTGGAAAAGCTGTGAATCTTAAAAATAGAGTTAGCAGCTATTTTAAAGGTGCCAAAGACAGTAAGACTACTGCCTTAGTAGAAAAAATTAAAGATGTTAACTGGACTATAACTAATAATGAGATGGAAGCCTTAATTTTAGAGTCTAACCTAATTAAAGAAAACAAACCAAAATACAATATTATCTTAAGAGATGACAAACATTATCCATATCTTAAAATAAATATAAATGATAAATATCCTAAAATACAAGTAGTTAGAAGAAAAATAAATGATGGAGCCATCTATTTTGGACCATATGCAACAATAGGTGGAGTAAAAGGCATACTAAAATTAATAGAAGCAATATTTCCTTTAAGAACTTGTAGTGATAATGAATTAAAACATAGAAGTAGACCCTGTCTTCAATATCAAATTAAAAGATGTGTTGCTCCTTGTGTAGGTTATACTACACCTGAAGAATACAAATTGTTAATTGAAGAAACAGTGATGTTCTTAAGAGGAAAAGAAAAAGAACTTGTTAAAGGTTTGAAACAAAAAATGTCTGAATATTCAAAAAATATGGAATTTGAAAAAGCAGGAAAAGTTAGAGATCAAATGGAAGTTATTGGTAAACTTACTGCAACTCAGATTATAGACAAAGGACATGCTAAAGAACGTGATGTAATTGGTCTTTTTGAAGGAGATAAGAAAACTTCTGTCATGATTTTTTTTATAAGAGATGGTAATATATTTCATAAAGAAAACTACTTTTTAGAACATCAACTTGGTGAAAATAAAGGAGAGGTTTTAAAAGCATTTTTAGAGCAATATTATTTAAATCATAAACCTGGTAAAGAAATACTTTTACCAGTAGCATATGATTTTAAACAAACAGAAGAATATTTAAGTTATCAAAAAGGGAGTAAGGTTAAATTATTAATCCCTCAAAAAGGAGAAAAGAAACAATTAGTTGATATGGCTAATATTAATGCACTTGAAAAATATAGACAAAGTGAAGAAGCTCGCCTGATGAAGGAAAAAGAACTTAGAGAGGGACTAATTAATCTTAAGAAGTATCTAGATCTTAAAAATGATCCGAAAAGGATAGAATGTTATGATATCAGTAATATTAGTGGCACAAATATTGTAGCTAGTATGGTGGTATTTACTGATGGGTTGGCTGATAAGAATGAATATAGAAAATTTAAAATTAGAACAGTAGAAGGTCAAAACGATTTTAAATCGATGGAGGAAGTCCTTATGAGACGTTTCAAGATGAAGGACTTACCAAAACCAGATTTAGTATTAATTGATGGGGGAAAAGGACAACTTTCTAGTGCACTAAAGATAATGAAAGGTTATGGTATTGAAGATATAGATGTTCTTGGACTTGCAAAAAAAGAAGAACTTCTTTTCAAAGAAGATCAAAGTGAAGGAATATTTATACCTAGAGGGGATAAAGCACTTCATATTATGACTGGAATTAGAGATGAAGCTCATAGATTTGCTATAACCTATCATCGTAATCTAAGGGATAGGGAAATGGTTGCATCTGTTTTCGATGAGATTGAAGGTGTAGGTCCTAAGAGAAAAAAACTACTTTTACAAGAATTTGGTAGTGTTGGAGGTATCAGAAAAGCCGATATTAATGATATAATAAGATTGTTAGGAAATGAGAAATTAGCAAGAAAGATAAAGGATGTATTAGGTGATGGATAAATTAAAATTAATAGCCCTTGATATAGATGGAACCCTATTAAATAATGAAAGAGAAGTTAGTCAAGAAAATAGAGAAGCAATTAGAAGAGCAGAAAAAAAAGGTATTTATGTAATACTTGCAACAGGAAGAATGTACAGAAGTGCTAAGGTGTTTGAAAATCTTTTCACCACAAATATGCCCTTGATTGCCTATAATGGCGGCTTAATTAAAGAGTTTAATGATGGGAAAGTTCTCTATCAAAATGATATGCCAAGAGATATGGTTAAACCTATGCGTGATCTTATTAATAAACATGGACTTGCAACTAATTTTTATATAGATGATAATTTATATGGTGATGAAAAAAACGAATATATACATGGGTATGCAGAATATATTGGTGTACCCTATAAAAAACTAAAAGATGAAGAAATATTAAGATATTTAGAAAAGACAAATATTATGAAAATGGTAGCTTTTGGAGACGAAGAAAAATTAGACTATTTTCTTAATATGGAAAAGAAGGCACTAGAAGATAGAATCCATTTGGTAAAATCTCTTCCATTTATGTTAGAAATAGCCAACAAGGGTGTTAACAAAGGCATAGCTCTTGCAAACTTAGGAAAAATACTAGATATTAAACCTAGTGAAATGATGGCTATAGGGGATAATATGAATGATGAGGAAATGTTGGATTATGTTGGTAAGCCTTTTGTTATGGAAAATAGTAATCCACTATTAATGAAGAAAAACTATTTAAAAACTAGAAATAATAACCAAGGTGGAGTGGCCTATGCTATTTCCCAGTTTTTATAGAATATGCTACAATAAATTAAGAATTTCAATATAAATTAAAGTTGAAAATAGAAAGTTGAAAATAATGAAATTAGATTTACATACTCATACTCTTCTTTCAGGACATGCTTATAGTACTATAAAAGAAAATGTTGAAACAGCTAAAATAAAAGGAATAGAAGGTATTGCAGTAACAGATCATGGTCCTGCAATGCCTAGTGCCCAACAAGATGCTTATCATATTGTGAACATGCGACTTGCTGTACCTAAGTATTTAGATGGGATACGAATAATTAGAGGCTTTGAAACCAACATAATTGATTATGATGGTAAGATTGACTTACCAACAGATTATGCTCCATTTGTTGAATACATAATTGGATCACTACATGGAATCTGTATCATACCTAGTGATAAAAAGAAAAATACTGAAGGAGTTATTAATGCAATGGCTTCTGGCTATGTTGACACAATTGGACATCCAGATGGTTTTGGATTTCCACTTGATTATCCTGCAATAACTGAAGCTGCTAAAGAATATGAAGTAGCTTTAGAATTAAATAATAATACCTTAAAAGGTAGGGTTAGAGGAAATTGTAAGGAAAACTACTTAGAAATGCTTTATTATGCTAAAAAAAATGGTGTTTATATAAGTGTTGGTAGTGATTCTCACTTTTATACTAGTATAGGGGAGTTAGATTTGGCTGTGGATTTATTAAAAGAAGTAGGCTACCCAGAAGAACTTATTATAAGTAAAAACCTTAAACAATTTGAAAAATTTATGAATATCAGAAAGCAAGAAAGGACAATATACTAATGGACAATAAGAACTTAAGACTTATTATAGTATCAGGATTAAGTGGAGCTGGAAAATCTCAGGTAATGAACGATCTTGAAGATTCAGGCTATTTTTGCATTGATAATTTTCCTCCATATCTTATAACCTCACTAGTTAAAAAATTAAAAGAAGAAACACAAATATATAAATTAGCAATTGCTATAGATATTAGAGGAGGTCACTTCTTAAAAGACTATAGAGAAGCAATGGCCGAACTTGATGAAAATAAAATGGAATATGAGACTATTTTCATGGAAGCATCTATAAGAACTATTATTGCTAGATATAAAATGACTAGAAGAAGACATCCCCTTATTGATGAAGCAAAGGGTGATATACAAAATGCTATTAAAATTGAAAGAGAAATGTTATCAACTATTAGAGATAAAGTTGATAGAATAATCGATACAACGGGAATTGCTACTAGCCAGTGCAGAAAAATCATTGAAAATATGGTTTTGGAACAAGAAAAAACTAATTTTCTTATTACCATTTATTCCTTTGGGTATAAATATAGTTTGCCAATAGATGCAGATTTGGTTATGGATGTACGTTTTTTACCTAATCCATTTTATCTAGAAGATCTAAAGTGTTTAACAGGAGAGAATAAAGAAGTTGAAGAATATGTATTCTCTTTTAAAATAACTCAAGTATTTTTAGATAAATATGTTGATTTACTAAAATACTTAATTCCTAAATATATGGAAGAAGGTAAACGACAATTAGTTATAGCCATTGGCTGTACAGGAGGACAACACAGATCTGTTGTTATTAGTAGAGCTTTAGAAAAAGCACTTCAAGGTGATGGGATAAAAACTTACCTATATCATAGAGAAATATGGCGTCACCAAAAGGGAGCTGAGGAAAATGTCTTTTAGCCATGAGGTTAAAGAAACAATAAGTGGAATTATCTCTGAAACAAAAGGGGAGAGAAAAAAAGAATTACAAGCTTTTTATTATTTAGTTGGTAATAGAGAAAAGGACGATTTAATAGTTTTTGCAACAGAAAATATTCTAGTAGCTAAAAAAATTATTATCTTGCTATATGAATTTTTTAAAAATAAATATTCTTTTAAAGTACAATATAGAGGTAGATTTAAAAAAGTTTTTTATATTGTTAATCTATACACCAAAGATGATAAATTTTTTGAATTAAAGAAAATTATTAAAAAGAAAGAAAAAAGTGCTTTTTTAAGAAGTACTTTTTTAGCAAGAGGTTCAATTACAGACCCAAAAAAAAGCTACCACTTAGAACTTAGATGCCCTAGTTTTGCGGCATACATTCTACTTGGAGACTTACTTAGCTCTTTTGGTGTGGTAGCAAAAGGTATAACTAGAAAAAATGTATTCTTTCTATATTTAAAAGATGGTGAAATGATAAGTGATTTTCTTAAGATTATTGGAGCTTATAGTTTTATGTTTGCTTTTGAAGAAACTAGGGTAATTAAGGAAATTAAAAACTTGGCTAATAGACGTAATAATTGTGATTTAGCCAATTTAGATAAGACCATTAAAGCAGCAACAAAACAAGTAAAGATAATCAATGGAATTGGGATAGGTAATCTGCCAGTTAACTTAAGAGAAGTAGCCTCATTAAGATTAGAACATCCAGAATTATCATTAGCTGAACTAGGTGAGCTCTGTTCCCCACCATTAAAGAGAGCAGCAGTAAATTATAGACTTAAAAAAATTGAGAGTTTGAAGAGGTGAAACAATGACCAAGTGGATGGATGCAATTGGGCAGACCATATTTTATATAGTCTTATACTTTGGTGTTAATTTTTTAGCACCTCTTATTATAAATTTAATAGGTCAAGAAAATACAATAATTAATCAGATAGTTGTTGCTAGTATACTTTTTTCTCTTATAGTAATAATTATAAATCGGAATAAGTTGACAAAAAAAGGTTGGTTCACTAAATTTTCTAAAAAGGAATTGATTAAAACTATAGAAATCTGTTTAGCTTCAGTTATATTAGTAAATCTTTTCTTAGTCTATATCTTTCCAAATTTTATTAATGCCTATATGCCTGAATCAATTAAGCAATCCTTTGATTCTATAAATAACTCTAATCAATTTGGTGTATTACTAACAGTTGGTTTATTAGCACCATTTGCTGAGGAAATATTGTTTAGAGGAGCAATTTATAATTTAATAAAAGATAAGTTTAATAAATATGCAGGGATGATAATTTCAGCAATTCTTTTTGCAGTAATACATATGAATATTTATCAAGGAAGTTATGCTTTAGTAATAGGTTTATTTATGGGTATAATAATATTAAAGACTGGGAGCCTATGGTTACCTATAATTTTTCACATAGTATATAATACTTTAAGTGGTTTATATGGTAGTTTAAATCCTAGGTTGATGGAATTATTAGTAACAAAAACTTATATATTACCAATTATAGGCGTATTGTTGTTAGTTGATAGTTTAAGATTCTTTTTAAGTAAGGGAGTGAAAAGATAATGAGTTTTATTGAAGAGATGATGGGGGTAACACTAGAATTAAATCAAGAAGAAATGGAAGAAAAGATTGTTGATTTTCTTCTTGAAGATGAAAAATTGATAAAAGGATACCAAATTATAAGAGATATATTAATCTTTACTGATAAAAGAATTATCATTGTTGATTATATTGGAGTAAGGGGAAGAAAAATAGAGTATCAGATGATACCCTATAAAAAAATAAATCGTTTTACAATTGAAACTCCAGGAAATTTAGATACTGACTATACATTAAAGTTATATATATCAGGATTTCTAGAGCCTTTAGAAAAACAGATAAAAAAAGATATAGATATATATGAACTTAACCGTATATTATTTTCTCATATTATTTAATTTTTTTGACCATAAGTAGAGAATTTTTGTAAAGTAATTTTTATGTCTTCTGGACTTAAAATTTTGCTACCACCTACCATTTTAGTGTTTAGATATAATTGGCAACAAAATTCGATTTCTTCCGTTGCACTAAAGGCATATTCTATATTAGGTCCACCAGTAAGAAGACCATGATTGCCTAAAAGAACAGCATATTTACCTTCCATATATTTATAAGCTAGATCGGCAAGTTCTTTTGTTCCAAAAGTTACATATGGTGTGCAAGCTACTTCATGACTACCACTAAAAGCAATTAGATAGTGGATCGCTGGTAGTGTTTCTCCTAAGCAAGCAATCGTTGTAGCATAGGTAGAATGTGTATGAATAATTGAATTAATATCTTGACGTTTTTCATAAAATATTTTATGCATACTATACTCACTTGAAGGCTTTCGTTTACCCTGTATAATATTACCTGCTAAATCGAGGATTACTACATCCTCTTTTTTTATATCAAAATATTCCATACCAGATGGCTTGATAGCCATCAAACCTTGCTCTCTGTTGAAAATACTTAAATTACCACCAGTGCCTGTTGTCAATCCTTTAGTTATCAGTTTCTTACCATATTCTACTATTAATTCTCTTTCTTTTTCCATTAACATCAGAATACCTCCTTATTTAAACAATTGTCTGGTATTTTATTATTTATTAGAATGTCCACAAGACCTTTAGCAGCTAAAAGAGACATGGCCTCCCTACTTTCATAGGTACCACTTCCAATATGTGAACAAGTTACTACATTATCTAATTTTGTTAGTCCTGGATATATTTCTGGTTCATTTTCATAAACATCAAGTCCAGCACTATAGATGACTTTTTCTTTTAAGGCTGTATAGAGGGCCTCTTCATCAATAATAGCACCTCTAGCTGTATTAACTAGAATTGCTGAGGGTTTCATTAATGCTAATTCTCTTTCACCAATTAAGTGATGAGTACTTAAATTATATGGGCAGTGAATAGCTAAAAAATCTACTTTAGGTAACATTTTAAATAGGTCTTCATAAATAGCCCCTGTTTCTTGTTCTAAATCTTTTTTTCTTGATGGACTGTTATAGTGTATTTCCATATTGAAACCTTTAGCCATTCTCGCAAAAGCAGAACCTATTCTCCCTGCACCAATGATTCCTAGTTTTTTACCACTAATAGATTGACCTAAAAAGCCTAAAGGATCCCAACCAATAAAGTTACCTTCTTTAGTTAGTCTATCAGAGTCAACAATATGTCTGCTGGCTGCAAATAGTAGGCCCCATGCAAGTTCAGCAGTTGCCATAGTTAATGCATTTGGAGTATTAGTTATTGCCACTCCATAATCTGAGGCCATATCAACATCAATATTATTAAAACCTACTGCATAGTTAGCGAATACTTTTACTGAAGGTGTGCTTTTAAAGGTATTTTCATCCACCTTATTAGTTAACATAGTTAAAACACCATCATAACCGGATATAGCTGTTAAAAATTCTTCATCTGTAAGGTCTCTTTCTTCAGGTTGTACAGTAACCTCAAAATATTTTTTGAGAAGATTGATACCTGCTTCCATAATTGGTCTTGTAATATAAACTTTTTTCATTAGCTTTTCACCTTCTTTAATGCACTCTCAAGTCTGTTGAGTGCTTCATTAAGATTAGCTCTGCTAGTTGCGTATGAAAAACGCACATAACCTTCTAAATCCACTCCGAAAGTACTTCCAGGTAGGGAGGATATGTAGGCATTTTCTAATATATAGTTAGTTAGCTCATCACTGCTTTTTCCAAACCATTTAAAATTTGGGAAGGCATAAAAAGCCCCATCAGGTATAACACAACTTACATGTGGTATGCTATTTAGACCACCTACAAATATGTCCCTTCTAGCTTTAAACCCTTCTTTCATTTTTTCTACTTCATCTTGTGGTCCTTGATATGCTTCTATTCCTGCATATTGAATAAAGGTGTTTGTATTTGAATTACTAGCAACAATTAAAGGATTAAAAGCTTTAGCAATGCTTTCATGCATTATCCCATAACCTAGTCTCCAACCTGTCATTGCATATGCTTTAGAAAATCCATCCAAAACAATAGTTTTTTCTTGCATATGAGGGAAGCTAGCTATAGAGATTATTTTTTCATCTCCAAAATAGAGTCGATCATATATTTCATCAGAGAGTACAATAATGTCCTTGTCTCTTAGAAATTCTGCTATTGCTTTAACTTCCTTTTGTTCAATAATTGAGCCTGTAGGATTATTAGGACTGTTTAATATAATAAGTTTTGTTTTATCAGTTACTAAAGGTTCTAGGTCTTTTAATGTGATTCTAAAATTATTTTCTTCAGTTCCTTTAAGAGGGACTGGCGTAGCACCCATATATTTAGTAAGTACTTTATAAATTGGAAATCCAGGGTTAGGTATAATTACCTCATCACCAAGATTAACAAAAGTTAGAAAAGTATAGAATAAGATAGGTTTTGCACCTGGAGTTACTACTATATTTTCTGTCTTGGCTTCAATTCCTTTATAATTCTTGGCATATTTGGCAATCTCTTTTCTTAGTGGAAGGAGCCCAAGGGGTGGAGAATAATGGCTTTCTCCCCTATTCATAGCTTCAATACCAGCTTGTGTTATATTTGCTGGGGTATTAAAGTCTGGTTCTCCTAATTCTAAGTGAATTACCTTATTTCCTTGATCTTCAAATATTTTAGCTTTTTGTTTCATTTCAAATCCTGAAACTATATGCATATCTAGTACATTTTGATTCATTAATTTTTTAAACATTAGTTACTCCTTAATTAATCATCTAGTAATTAAAAGTATATCAAAAAAAACTTTTTCTTGCATTAATTTATTTGCCTTATTGTGGATTTATTAAATAAATGATAACTTATTACTATATAAGATAGAAGTTAATGATGGAGGCATAATGAAATACGCAATTATTGGTGGTACTGGAGTCTATAATTTAAGAGATAATGTTAAGGAAATAGGGGTAGATACACCTTATGGCAGAATAGAATTTACAATAATGGAAAAAAGTGGGAAAGAAATTATTTTTTTGCCACGTCATGGGAAAGGTCATGGACGTCCTCCACATTTAATAAATTATCTAGGGAATATGTGGGCTTTGAAAGAATATGGGGTGGAATTTGTTTTTTCGACAGTAGCAGTAGGTTCTACTAGAACGGATATTATTCCTGGTGATATAGTTTTGATTAATGATTTTATTGATTTTACTAAGAGTAGACCTATGACATTCTATGATGGTTCTGATGGAGTTGTTCATGTTTCTATGGCTGAACCTTACTGTAATATGTTAGGTAGGGAGATTATTAAAAGAATAAAATATGAAATTAAAAATGATATAATTTATGTTTGTACAGAGGGTCCAAGATTTGAAACAGCTGCTGAAATTAATTTCTATAGGCAAATAGGTGGAGATGTGGTTGGTATGACTAATGTACCTGAAGTAGTTTTAGCCAAGGAATTATCTATGTGCTATACTGCTGTTGGCATTGTAACCAATATGTGTACGGGCCTTTCTGATCAAGAAGCATCAGGGGCAGAGATTATTTCAATAGTTAATGAAAAAAAAGAGTATATAATAGATTTGTTTGTAGATATTATATTAAATGGTGATTTAAGGACTGATACTTGTGATTGCCGTTCGTCTTTAATTAAAGTTTAAAAGGAGGTATAAAGATTGAAAGAATTTATTTCTATGTGGAAACACAAAAGTATGATTATGTTATTTTTTATTTCGATGTTATTTTATATTGCTATACATTTGCCTTTTGAATTTGATTTAATTGCCGTTGATCTTAAATCTTTCCAACTAGCTAGTGCCATACCAGTTGTTTTAGGTTTATTTTTTGGCCCTGCTGGAGTTCTTGGTGTTGGTATTGGTTCATTTTTTATTGCAATATATGGAGGCTTGTCTTTTATTACTCCTTTTATTATGTTAGGTAATATGTTAATGGCTCTTTTAGTATATAAATTATGGGATAAGTTGCTAATAAAGACTGGTTTTAATACAGTACTTCCTAAACATGAAAAGAAGCTCATAGTGTATAATTTAGTCCTATTAGTTATAATCTCTTCTATGGCAAAATCATTAGTTATTGGTTGGGGTTATTTACTAATTGATTCTGAAGTATTTTATACAGGAGCAATTTCTTTATTTATTAATGATGTTCTAGGTGGTTTATTATTAAGTATCTTTGCTATATTTATATTTTTAAAGAAGGCTAGAAAGTGGGAGATGATTTGGTCTGATTTAATGAAGCCTATTCACTTACAGGATGACTCGATAATTGGTACCATGATTATTTTATATTCTATATTTATCTCCTTTGTCCTATCGATAGTTTTTTCATACTTTGGAAATGATATGGTTGCAACTTATTGTGGAGCATTGGCTTTACTTGGTATATTTATTGGTTTATTATGGAAGAAAAAGTTGGTATAAATATCTATGTAATCTGCAAATATACTTCTTTAAAACACAATATTAATAATAAGTTACAAATGATATAGAATTGAGGATAAGTTAATTTAAAGTTTACATTTTGTTGTATAATAATATGTAAATGGTATAATTTTAAGTATAAATATTCAGGAGGTTTTTATGAATAATAGAAAAATACTTGATCTAATTGAATATGCAAGAAAAGAAGGGTGTACAGATATACATTTAACTGTAGACCTTCCACCAGCTTTTCGCAAAAATGGAGACATTATTGTAAGTGATTTAAATTATTCAAAAGAGGATATAATAGAAGCCATATTATCAATGCTCACTGATAAGCAAAAAGCTCAGTTGGATAAAATGGTAGATTTAGATTTTGCTTATACTAATGATAAAGGAGAGCGTCAAAGAGTTAATGTTTATCATCAAAAAAACAACCTTTGTGCTGCTATTAGAATATTAAGTGATAGGGTTCCAAGTTTTGGAGAATTAAATATTCCTTCTGAAATCACATCACTGGTATCAGAGAAAAGTGGTCTTATACTTGTGACAGGTCCAACAGGTAGTGGAAAGTCTACTACTCTTGGGGCTATGATAGACTATATTAATACTAATAGAAAATCTCATATTATTACTGCTGAAGATCCTATAGAATATATTCATAAACATAAAAAGTCTCTAGTTCATCAGCGTGAAGTTGGTGTTGACGTAGGCTCTTTTGCAGAAGCCCTTCATGGGGCTTTGAGAGAAGATCCGGATGTAATTCTAGTTGGTGAAATGAGAGACTTAGAAACTATATCAGCAGCAGTTACTGCAGCCGAAACAGGGCATCTAGTTTTGTCAACACTTCATACTACTGGTGCTACTAATACTATTGATCGTATTATTGATGTTTTTCCACCACATGGTCAAGCTCAGATTAGAACACAGTTAGCAGGGGTCCTTAAGGGAATAATAAGTCAACAATTGGTCAGGAAGGCTGATGGTAGTGGAAGAACTGCTGCCTTTGAAGTGCTAATTGGTACTGATGAAGTATTGAACCTGATACGTGAGAACAAGGGACATCAGATCACTTCCGCATTACAAACAGGTCTTAATGTGGGAATGAAAACTATGGACTACAGTCTAGCACAATTAGCAAATGAGGGTGTTATTACAAGTGAAGAGGCTTTAGCCCACTCATCTGATAAAAAGCATCTTCTTGAATATATAAAGTGATTATATATCTAAAAAAGGAGAATTGTGATGATTATTCCAGATTTGCAGTTTTTAACACTTTATCTGTTGGTTTTTGTCTTTGGATTAATTATTGGCATTTTTCTTAATGTAATAGTTTATAGAGTACCTCTATTATCATATATCTTGTTAAGGGACAAATGTCGTAATTGTGAGACAAAAATTTCACCTCCTTATCCTATTGTAGAATTATCTACAGGGTTGTTGGCCTTGGGGATAGTCTTAATTAAGGGAATATTTCCTGAAGCCTTAATTATCTTTGCTTTAGGTGTAATTTTATTGGCTATTAGTCTAATAGATATTAAAACTATGACAATTCCTGATTCCCTAATAATTCCTATAGTACTACTAGCAATATTAATTGCCTGGGTTACTGGAGAATGGAATATTTGGGAGCGTGTTGTGGGAGCTCTTATTATAAGTATACCAATGTATATAAGCCTTTATTTTGTAGAAGAAGGCTTTGGTGGAGGAGATATTAAACTTTTTGCAGCACTAGGACTTTTTCTAGGCTGGAAAAGTATCTTACTTACTATTATAATTTCATCAGTTTTAGGATCGTTAATTGGAATTGCCATGACCATAACTAAAAAAGAAAACATATCAGGGAAGCATATTCCCTTTGGACCGTATATATGTATTGGTGCTATGATTGCAGCACTTTTTGGAGATAGGATAATATATTGGTACCTAGGACTCAACATTTGAAAAATAAAAAATGGAATAATAAATAGATTAGAGATTTTGTGGGGATGAATATTCAACCCCACTTTTTATACTTAAAAATATGTTATAATTTAACATAACTAAAAACAGTAGATAAAATATTGATGAAAGAAGGGCAAGCATGAAAACTAAAACCCTGAGTATACATGGATTAAATAATAAGGAATATAGTGGAAACAAAGAACTAACACCACCAATAAATCAAACAGCAACTTTTTATTTTGATAGTATTGAGGAAGGAGAACAAACATTTGAATTTGAAAATAATCAATATGTTTATTCAAGAGGCAGAAACCCTAATCTAGAAGAATTAGAAGATAAAATAACTCTATTAGAAGAAGGGGCTTTTGCAGTTAGCTTTAGTTCTGGTATGGGTGCAATAGCAACACTGTTAATGTCACTTTTTAAAAGTGGTGATAATTTACTTTCCCATAATATAGTTTATGGTAGTAGTCATAACTTTATTGCCAACATATTACCCCAATATGGAATAAATACCACAATGTTAGATTTAAGAAAATTAGATAGGGATATGGCGAAAGGTTATGAAGTAATATATCTTGAAACACCAGCTAATCCTACCTTGGATATAATAGATCTTAGGAAATTAAGAGAAATAGTTGGTGATGATACAGTTATTATTGTTGATAATACATTTGCAACTCCAATATTACAGCAACCCTTACTCCTTGGAGCAGATTTTGTTGTCCATAGTGCAACTAAATATATAGGTGGACATGGTGATGCAATAGGTGGTTTAGTTGTAGGTAAAGATAAAGAGTTTGAATCTATATTAAGATTTGGATATATGTGTGAATTTGGTACAGCTATGGCACCTTTTAATGCCTGGTTATTTAATAGAGGTTTAAAAACCTTAGAATATAGAATTAAAGGCCACTGTCAAAATGCTATGGAAATTGCAAAGTATTTAGAGGCACATGAAAAAGTTAAAAAAGTATATTATCCTGGTCTACCATCATTTGAAGGCCAT
Source organism: Bacillota bacterium (assembly GCA_024635925.1). Taxonomy (GTDB): domain Bacteria; phylum Bacillota; class TC1; order TC1; family TC1; genus WTXA01. Next base: position 23,727 of record JAGXHY010000017.1, read on the forward strand.
CTAATTGCTGAAAAACAAATGAAAAACTTTGGAGGCATAATATCATTTGAAATAATTGAGGGAATTAGAGGAATAGGTAGTGACGAAGAAAGAGCGATCACCTTTGTAAATAACCTAAAACTTTTCAAAATAGCAGTAAGTCTAGGAGACACTGAATCACTAGTAGAAATACCTGCTAAAATGACTCATAAGGGACTTGATATTAAACCATCAATAATTAGATTAGCAGTCGGTCTTGAAGATATTGAAGATTTGATAGAAGATATTGAACAAGCCTTGGAGAATCTATAAATGAGCATTAAAAATGATCTAGTGAGATTAGGTAAGAAAGAAAAATTCCCACTACATATGCCAGGACATAAGGGCCTTCGACTTAAGACAGATACAACAGAATTAAGTATGACAGATAATATTTTAAATCCTAAAGCTGGGATTTTAGAATTAGAAAAAGCAATTGCTAACATATATGGTGTGAAAAATGCTTATTTAGGTACAAATGGTTCAACTGGACTATTAATGTCTTCACTTCTATATGTAGGTAAAGGGAAAAAAATAGTTCTACCTAGAGGTTCACATCAATCAATTTACAAGGGCTTAATTGATAATGGACAAGAACCAGTTTATTTAAAAAACAAGATAGATATGCTAGGAATAGCAAGACCTATTAAAGCAGCAAAATATCTACCCTTTATGGGTTTAGTTGATGCTGCTATTTTTACAAATCCAACCTATGAAGGATATATGGAAGATTATTCACTACTTAAACCATTTCTAAAAGATAAAATATCTATATTAGATGGAGCCCATGGTTCTCATCTATACTATATTTCAAAACTTATTAATAATTGGATGAGTCTTCAAGTACACTCCTTTCATAAAACACTAGGTGCAATGAATCAAGGTGCAGTAATTTTATCTAATACTGAAACAGATTTTAGAGAATTTGCTAATTTTTATCAGACCTCTAGTCCATCATTTCCTATTATGCTTTCAATAGAAGATAGTATTAGAGAGATGATGAAAATGAAAATTGAGAATAGATTAAAGGAGATTGAATGGTTAAAAAAAGAAATCAATAATATAAAAGGGTTTAAAGTTATTGATAATGATGATCCCTTAAAATTATTAATAACTATAGATAAGAATATTAAAGTGAAAGATATGGTTAACTGGTTAGAAGAGAAAAAAGGAATATTTTTCGAACTAGCTACAGATAAATATATGTTAGGGCTACTAAGCTTTTATGATAGCAAAGGGAGCTACGATTGGTTATTAAAAAGTCTTAAGTCTGCCAGGAAGCACTTTAAGTTAAGCGATGAGGACAATACTGAGTCATTAGTTGAGTCGGATTGCTATATACCTGAAATGAAAATTTTACCTGGGGAAGCCTTTTTTAGTGGGAAGAAAGAAGTTGATATTAAAGATAGCAAGGGACTAGTCAGTGGAGTGCTTTATAGCCCATATCCTCCAGGCTCACCTTTAATAGTTCCAGGAGAAATAATTGACGAATATGTGATAGATAGAATCTTAAGTTATAGAGGAGACTATACAGGCTGTAGCGGGATAAATAACAATAGAATTTTTGTTATTAAGTAATTATGATGATATAATGTAAGGTAGTATTTTAGTAATTAGGAGAATTATATGTTTATAACATTTGAAGGTATAGATGGATCAGGTAAAACAACTCAATGCCAACTATTAAAGAATAGTTTGGAGAGTAAAGGTTTTAAAGTTTTTATGACCAGGGAACCAGGGGGTACAAAGATAGCAGAAGCTATTAGAAATATTCTCTTACATATACATGAACCTATAGAAGCTATGACTGAAGTCTTCCTTTACTGTGCTGCAAGAAATGAACATCTTGAAAAAATAATAATACCCAAACAAGCAGAAGGTTATATAGTGATAAGTGATCGTTTTTACGATTCAACTATTGCCTACCAAGGTGGAGGTAGAGATTTAGGCATAGATAAAATGAAAGAAATTAATAAATTATTTATAGAAAAAGCTACACCTGATTTAACATTTTTCATTGATTCTAGCTTAAATACAATTGAAAAAAGAATAGAAAACAAAGAACTAGATAGAATTGAAAAAGAAGGAAAAGAATTTATGATTAAGGTTAGGCAAGGCTACCTTGATTTAATTGAAAGTGAAAAAAACAATAGAAACTTTATGATAATAGAAGGTGATTTAGAAATTAGAGAAATTAGTAATATTATTTTAAAGAGAGTAGAGGGATTATTAGAGAATGATAGAGGTTAAAAGACTAGATGAAATTCTAGGTCAAGATGAGGTTGTAAACTATCTAACTAAAGATCTAGAGAGTAAAAACTTCAACCATGCCTATATGTTCTTTGGAAATAGAGGTATTGGTAAAAAGACCTTAGCTCTTTCTTTTGCTAAAAGTATTTTATGTCAAAATGGTAATCCTGGCTTTTGTGGAGTTTGTAACTCTTGTAAAAAGTTTGATATGGAAAGTTATATGGAATTTATAGGCTATTATGATCAAGGTGATTCTATTAAAATTGAAAACATTAGGAGAATACTTGAAGAAGAACATTTAAAAAAATATGAAGGTGCCTATAGAATTATATTTATGGAACATGCACAAAGAATGACCAAAGAAGCAGGAAATTCAATTTTAAAAGTATTAGAAGAACCCTGGCCTGGAACAATATTCATATTTACAGCTATTAATCCAGATGAAATATTACCCACAATAATTTCAAGAGTGGAAAAATATTATTTAAATAATCTAAATCAAAAAGATTTGAGTAGTATTATGAAAAGTCTAGGTTATGAGAATAATAAATATCTAAGTCTTGGTTCTATTGATGAAGCTAGAGTTTTACTAGATAATATTGATCAAGATTTATTAGACTATAAACAGTTTTCTGAAATTTTTATAAGAAAAGATTTGGTAGAAATATTTGAATTAGCTGAAAAACTAGCCAAAAAACCATATTTGAAAGAATTGTTAAGTTACTACCAGTTAGAAGCTATGGCTATTTACAGACAAGGTTTTGAGGAAATAAATTTGAAAGTTATTGGGGCTATTGATAAAGCCCTGAGGAAGATAAAAAAAAATGTTAATGAGAAACATGCTTTGGAGTATTGTTTTTTAACTATAGGAGGAATATTTAGTGAGTAAAATATACAATGTGATAGGTATTAGGTTCTCAGGTGTGGGGAAAACCTACTATTTCGATCCAAAAAATTATAGTGTGAAAACTGGAGATAATGTTATTGTTGAAACTGCCAGAGGAGTAGAATTTGGTACAGCTGTAACAGACATAAAGGAAGTAACAGAAAAAGAAATTATCCAACCACTAAAACCAATACTAAGAATTGCCACGGATAAGGATAAAAATAAATTGGCAGATAATAAGATTGCAGAAAAAGAAGCAATTGAAACTTGTGAAGAAAAAATAAAAAAGCATGAGCTACCGATGAAGCTATTAAATGCTGAGTATACTTTTGATCGTGGTAAAATAATATTCTATTTTACAGCTAGTAACAGAGTTGATTTTAGAGAACTTGTTAAAGATTTAGCAGGTATATTTAAAACTAGGATAGAATTAAGACAAGTTGGGGTACGAGATGAGGCCAAACATATTGGTGGATATGGTTCATGTGGACGAAGTCTTTGTTGTGCAACTTTCCTAGGAGAATTTGAGACCATCTCAATTAAAATGGCTAAGAATCAAAATATCTCCCCTAATCCAACTAAAATTAATGGAGTATGTGGCAGACTTATGTGTTGCTTAAAGTATGAGGACTCAACCTATACTGTGTTAAGAGCAACATTTCCTAAAGAAGGTTCCTTTGTTGAAACTCCAATGGGTAGAGGCAAAGTAACTAAGAATAGCTTTTTTACTGAACAGGTTACAGTTATGTTAGCTGATGGCGGTTTTGATAAGTTTACTTTAGACGAAATCGAATTTGAAGCTGCAGGTAAACAAGAAATTCATGTCAGCTCAGAAGAGGAGAAACTAGATGAAAATATCAGTACAGATTGATCAGATAGTAGACAGGATTCATGATATTCTTCACGAAGTAGAAGGCTTGAAAAAACAACTAGAAGTTTTAGAAAAAAGAAATGAACAGTTAAGTAATTATTTACAAAAAGAGGATAAGTCACAAAGTGTTGGAAATCTGATCAAACTTTATGAACAAGGATTTCATATTTGCCATAGCTCTTTTGGAAGAATGAGAGAAGAAGATTGTATCTTCTGTCTTAATGTAATAGATAGGACAGAATAATGAAGAAAGTCAGGGAGGAAGTATTATATAAATACCCCTTTTTTCAACCTGTAGAGGGATACAGATATAGTGTAGATGCTCTTCTTTTAGCTGGTTTTATTAGAAGTAAAGAAAGTAAATTAAAGATATTAGATATTGGTACAGGTAGTGGGATAATAACCTTACTACTTAGTAAAAGATTCCCTGATTGGGAATTTTCTGCTATGGAAATACAAAAAGAACTTTGTGATATAGCTTTAGATAATTTTAATATTCACAATCTTAATGTCGATTTATTAGAAGGAGATTATAGGTTAATAGAGGGACAAGATATTTATGACCTTATTGTTTCAAATCCTCCTTTTTTTAATAATGGCCATCGACCAAGTAATGAGTCAGTAGCAATAGCCAGACATGAAGTAGTTGGAGATATGAAAAGTTTAATTGGTAAAGCTCAAAAACTTCTTAAAGCTGGAGGTTATTTTTATGTTATTTATCCTGCTGATAGAATTACAGAATTATTATCAGAGCTAAGTTCAAAGAAATTATCCCCATTTGCTTTAAAGTTAATATTTCCAAATCCAGGAAAAACTGGATCACTTGCAATGGTTGTAGCTAAAAAGAATTATAAAGGAAGACTACAAGTATTATCACCTTTTTATATTGGTGATGAAAAGGGTGAAGACACAATGGAAATCAAAGAATTATATGAAAAAGGAGTGCTTGAATGGTAAAAAGTGATGGATGTTTATATCTAGTCGGCACGCCTATCGGGAATTTAGAGGATATTAGCCTAAGGGCTATTAGAATATTAAAAGAAGTAGATGTTATTGCTTGTGAGGATACAAGGGAAACCTTGAAACTTTTAAATCATCTTGGGATTTCCAAGAAAATGATTAGTTATCAAAAGTATAGTGAAAATGAAAAGAAGTCACACCTTATTGATTTAGTGGAGGCTGGCAATAAAATTGCATTAGTTTCTGATGCAGGAATGCCTGGTATTAGTGATCCTGGAGAAATTCTTGTAAGAGAAGCTTGGGTGAGGGGTGTAAAAGTTGAGGTTATCCCTGGACCAAGTGCTGTAATTAGTGGTTTAGTTGTTTCTGGTTTACCATCAACTAATTTCTATTTTCATGGCTTCTTGCCTAAAGGAAAGATAAAAGAAAGAGAAGAAGTTGTTAATAATTTGAAGGAAATTAGAGCTACTCTAATATTTTATATAACTCCTCATAGTGTGGAAAAAGACTTACAATTATTTTTGAAGATACTTGGAAATAGGAATGGAGTTATAGCTAGGGAACTTACAAAATATTATGAAGAAGTAATTAGAGGGACATTAGAAGAACTTATTGAAATAGTTAAGATTAGGACTTTAAAAGGTGAAATGGTTTTAATTCTTGAAGGGAATCAACTAATACCTAAAGAAATGAGTCTTGAAGATCAATATAAATTGTATCAGCTTATGCTAGCTAGTGGAATTAAGAGTAAAGATGTTATTAAGACTATATCTGCTGACTATAAGGTTAGTAAGAATAAGCTTTATGAATATATATTAGAAAAGAAGGAGAAATAATTTATGGAGAAGAAAAACTTTTATGTTACTACACCAATATATTATCCTAGTGCACAGTTACATATAGGACATACATTAACTACAACTATGGCTGATACCTTAGCTCGCTATAAGAAACTTAGAGGTTATGACGTATATTTTTTGACAGGTTCTGATGAACATGGTCAAAAAATTGAAAAGGCAGCTGCTGAAAAAGGTATGAAACCTATAGAATATACAGATGGGATTGTTAAGACCTTTAAAAAGCTTTGGTCCAAAATGCATATAGATTATGATGATTTTATTAGAACTACTGAAAAAAGACATTATGATACTGTTCAAGCTTTGTTTCAAAAAATATATGAACAAGGTGATATTTATAAGGGAGAGTATGAAGGCTATTATTGTACTTCTTGTGAAAGCTTCTTCACTCAGTTTCAGCTAGATGAGGGTAATTGTCCTGACTGTGGAAAAGAAGTTGAAATAGTTAAAGAAGAAAGTTATTTCTTCAAAATGAGTAAATATGCAGATAGACTATTAGAATACATAGAAAGCCATCCTCATTTTATTCAACCTGAAAGTAGAAGAAATGAGATGATGAATTTTATTAAAACTGGACTAGAAGATTTATCAGTTTCAAGGACTACTTTTGACTGGGGAATTCCTATTACCATGGATAAAGGACATATTATTTATGTTTGGTTTGATGCTTTAACAAACTATATTACAGCTTTAGATTATCTTGATGACGGTCCTTTATATGAACAATTTTGGAAGAATAATGATGAGATTGTACATTTAGTAGGTAAAGATATTATAAGATTCCACACTATAATTTGGCCAATTATTTTAATGGCTGCTGGTATAAAATTACCAACTACAGTTTTTGGTCATGGCTGGTTGTTATCTAGTGGAAGTAAGATGAGTAAGTCTGTTGGTAATGTTGTTGATCCATTAGTTTTGATTGATAAATATGGTGCAGATTCTTTAAGGTATTTTTTATTAAGAGAAATGCCAAGTGGTTCAGATTACTACTATTCTGAAGATGCTCTAGTTAGTAGAATAAATATGGATTTGGCTAATGATTATGGCAATCTGCTTAGTAGGACTATTTCAATGATTGATAAATATTTTAAAGGAGAAATACCTGTTGCTATGGGTGATTTCGATAAGGATCTTTTAAAAATTAGTCAAGAAGTAATTGATAGTTACCAAAATCATATGGATAAGTTTGAAATGAGTTTAGCCTTACAGGCTGTGTTTAAACTTGTTGGTAAGGGAAATAAAATGATTGAGGATTCTGCTCCTTGGAGTTTGTATAAAGATGGAAATATGGAGAGATTAACAGTTGTTATATATCAGTTGGTAGAAATAATTCGTATGACAACAATTATGTTAAGTCCTGTATTAGTTGAAACAAAAGCTAAGGTAATAGCACAGATGGGAATAGATGAAAAGTATTTCGCTTATGATAAGTTAAGTTTTGGTATGCTTGATAAATCCTTTAAAGTAGCTAAAGGTAATCCTTTATTTCCAAGAATTGAAATTAAAGTAGAAGAAAGGGAAAAGGGAAAACCAAATAAGGCTAATAAAGAAGAAAAACAAAAGTCTAATTCTAAAGCTAATGATGATAATCTAATATCAATAGATGATTTTGCAAAATGTCAATTTAAAGTTGGCAGAGTACTTGAAGCAGAGAAGGTGGAAGGTACAGAAAAATTATTAAAGTTATCAGTTAAAGTTGGTGTTTCTGAGACTAGAACTGTAGTTGCAGGTATAGCCTTATCTTACCAACCACAAGATTTAATAGACAAGAAAGTAATTGTAGTATACAATCTCAAGCCTGCTAAATTAAGAGGTATTGAATCTCATGGGATGCTACTTGCAGCTAAAGGAGAAAATAATTTAAGGTTGTTAACTGTTGATGGAGATCTTGAAGAAGGGGCAGTGGTTAGTTAATGATTGATTCTCATTGTCATTTAAATGATGACAAATTATTTATTGACCTAGATGGGGTAATAGCTAGAGGAAAAGCAGTTGGGGTAGAAACTTTTATAGTGCCGGGCTATGATTTATCCTCTAGTATTAGAGCTGTTGATATTGCAGAAGATAATGAAGATATTTATGCTCTTGTAGGCATACATCCTCATGATGCTTTAACTTATAATGATGAAGTTGAGACAGTTATAGAAGATTTATTGAAAAAAGATAAAGTAGTTGGCTTAGGTGAAATAGGTCTAGACTACTTTTATGATAACAGTCCAAGGGAAAAACAAAGAGAAGTTTTTATTAAACAACTAGAATTAGCTAAAAAGGCTAACAAGCCTGTGGTTATTCATTCTCGTGATGCATTTCTTGAGACTTTTGAAATCATAAGAGATTATGGTCAAGGTCTTAATGGGGTATTTCATTGTTTTTCTGGTTCTGCTGATTCTGCAATGAGGGTAATTAAGGAACTAGGTTTCTTTATATCCTTAGGAGGGCCTGTTACTTTTAAGAATGCTAAACAACCTTTAGAAGTAGCTTTACGCATACCTCTAGAGTTTTTATTAATAGAGACAGATAGTCCATATCTTGCACCTCATCCACGTAGAGGAAAACAAAATGAACCAGCTTATCTACCATATATCGTAGATAAAATAGTTGAAATTCGTGGTGAAGAGATAGTTGAAGCAACAATAAATAATACTAAAAGATTATTTAAAATATAGGAGGCATAAGTATGTTAGGATTTTATCTGATATTTAAGGCTATAATTTTAGGAATAGTAGAGGGTTTAACTGAGTTTTTACCAGTCTCATCTACTGGACACCTTATAATTTTTGGTCATTTTTTAGATTTTAGGGGAACTTTTGCTACAAGTTTTCAAGTTATGATTCAACTTGGTGCGGTACTAGCAATTGTCGTTTTATATAGAGAAAGAATTTTTGGAGCTTTTAGAAATCTTGGTAAAGGTCAATGGGGAAGAAGTTTGGCTATTAATATAATTGTTGGTATAATTCCAGCTTTTATTTTAGCAGTCTTGTTAAAGGATACAATTAAGTCTTTGTTTGATAGTGTTATTGTTGTAGCAGTTTCACTAATTGTTGGAGCTATTTTGTTATATGTAGCTGAAAAATATACAAAGGGCAAACTGTTAGGGGAAAAGAAGGATGTTTTAGAAGATTTAACTATCAAGGATTCTTTAGTGGTTGGACTATTTCAGTGTCTGGCTTTAGTACCTGGAATGAGTAGAAGTGGTTCAACAATAAGTGGAGGTTTATTTAGACGCTTATCTCCAAGACTTGCTGCTGAGTTCTCTTTCTTTTTAGCTATTCCTATTATGTTTGGGGCTTTTGTTTTTGAATTAAATGATTTAGTTATAGGTAATTCAATTGAGATTGTTGCCTTAATTGTTGGTTTTGTAGTTTCTTTTGTTGTAGCTTACTTTGTAGTAAAGGTTTTTGTAGATTTTCTTGGAAAGCATAGTTATGCAGGTTTTGTAATTTATAGAACAATTGTTGGAATTGTGTTACTTATTCTTATATTGACAGGAATTATAAATGGCTAGTTTAAATAATAATGGGAAAAGCTTTAAGACTATTTTAATATATCATCTATTATTTTTAAGTATTTTAGTTTTGTTCTTTTATATTTATTCCCTCTTAGATATTACTTGTATGTTGAGATATTTAACTGGTATACCTTGTCCTACTTGTGGTGCAACTAGAGCAATGTTTTCTTTGTTTAGTTTTGATTTTATTAATTATTGGTATTTTAATCCTTTGGCATTTCCGCTAGTTTTAGCTTTTCTAGCAGTATTTCATATTAACTTATATCCAAAGAGGAGCAAGTTGGTTTATATATACGTTGGAATTATTTTAATCTTAACTATTTTCTTATATATTTATAGACTTACAAATGGTTTAATACCTTAGTTTTAATCAGGAGTTTTGATAGTAATTATAAATTTAAAGGAGCAGTCATAATAACTGCTCCTTTTTTATATGGAGTTTATTTAATATTTTTATTTTTTTGTTCTTTTTTTTCTTGTACTTTTTTTTCTTGATCTCTTTTCTTCTGTTCTCTTTTTTCTTGATCTTTTTTCTTTTGATCTCTTTTCTTTTGATCTCTTTTCTTTTTTCGTAGTTTTATTTCATCTTCATCAAAGTAGAGTTCTTCAAAATTAATAAAGGAGCTAAGTTTACCTTCACGATATAAACGTAGTAAGATATTTGTTGTAATCGGAATTAAAAACATTCCGGTAACACCGAACCAAAGAAAGCCAAGATAGATAGTGATTAGAGTAATGAGTGGATTTAAACCAAGTTGATGACCTACTATTCTTGGTTCGATTACTTGTCTAATAACAGTAATCACACCATATAGAATCAATAAGCCAACACCTAAGTTTACATCACCAACAATGAAGGTGAAAATTATCCAAGGAACCATAATACCACCTGTACCAAGAACTGGCATTATGTCAAAAAGAGAAATTAGAAAAGCAAAAAATATAGAATTTGGAATCTTTAGTATAGTTAATCCAATACTTAATTCTACGAAAGTGATAGACATAATTTTGGCATAAGCTATAATATATTTACCTATAGTTTCTGTAAAAGTTATTTTAACATTTTTAACTAAAATACCAAACTTACTTGGCATACTATCAAAAATAAATTCCTTTATTTTAGGGAAATCTACATTAGTAAAAGCAGTAGCAAGTACAGTAAATATAAATGTTAATAAAATAAAGGGTATAGCTCTAGTAAAATTGGTTAAAAATTCTAATCCTTGTTTAGATAAAGTTATAGCCAAAGTCTGAAGTTCATTAATAATTTGTACCTGTAATTTACTTATTTGAAATTTAATATCTGGTGAAAAATTTGCTGCTATATCTGTAAACCAAGTATTAATCTTACTTAATGCAGGGATAACTTCTGAATTAAAAAATTGAGGTAAAAGATAAAAATATGTCTGTGAATATCTAATTAGTAAATAAACGATTAACCACACTATAAAACCTAGTATTATAGTTAGGAAAAAAGTGTATAGATAAGCAATAGGACTACGTTTAATATGAGTTTTTTTAACTGTCCAATTGATAAAAGGATTCATTAAAAAAGCTATACTAAAACCTATAATAAAGGGCATAAACCAAATAACTAAATATTTCAAACTAAAGTATATGATGCCTACAATTATTGCAAAATAAACAAAATTTATAATAAAACTTCTTCTTTTTTCAATATCCATTAAACTATCCTCTTTTCAAAATATTTGAAATATTATCTACGATTTTAGTAGCGACTTCAGGTCTGTTCATAGTGTATAAATGAATGCCTTCAACATCATTAGTAACTAAATCAATTATTTGATCTATTGCATACATAATACCAGCTTCCATTAAAGCTGCCGGATCGTGTTCATACTTATCTAGAATACGGATAAATTTTCTTGGCAAGGTTGCCCCGCAAAGAGTTACTATATTGTGTATTTGTTTTGCATTGATTACTGGCATAATTCCGGCAGATATTGGAACAGTTATACCTATTTTAGCTGCATTGTCTAAGAATTTATAATATTGTTCATTATCATAAAATAGTTGACTAGTCAGAAAATCTACACCAGTATCTACTTTGGTTTTAAGGTTTAGTAAATCTTGTGTTAAGCTTCTTGATTCTATATGACTTTCTGGATAACAAGCAGCTCCTATGCAAAAAGTATCACCATAGTGTTTTTTTATAAAAGCAATTAGATCAGAGGCATATTCAAAATGAAGAGGATTTGGTATTGAAGATTGATTAAGGGTTGGAAAATCTCCTCTAAGAGCCAATATATTATTAATCCCATTTTCCTTTAATCTGTCTAGGGTATCAATAACTACCTCTTTAGTTGATGATAAGCAAGTTACATGTGCTAAGGACTCTATACCAAAATCATTTTTAACACGAACAGCCATATCACAAGTCTTGCCTGTAGTTGTCCCACCAGCACCATAAGTAACACTAATAAAATCAGGTGATAATTTAGAAAAACCTGCAAGTTTATCAGTTATACTTTCTATAGTTCCTGAACCCATTTTGGGTGGGAATATTTCAAAAGACATTACCGTCTTCCCTTTATTATAAAAATCTTTAATTTGCATTAAAAACCTCCTTGTTTAAATATGATAACTTTAATTATATCATAAAAAAATATATAATAGATAAGTAGAACTAAAGGTTTAGAAAGCTTAAAATTTAATAGTTCTAATTACTTTAATTGTTGTTATAAAAAATATATAATATACGAGTAAGAAATTAAGGAGAACTAATTTGGATATAAAGATCAATAAAAGTGAAGTGTTAAGATATCTTGGTTATAAAAATCAAGAATATAGCCAGGAACTTGATCAAATAATAGATGAAATCAGAAATGAGATTATGGAAATCTCAAATTACAAATATACCTATAAGATAGTAGAACTTAAAAGAGATGCTGAAGGTATGGCCTATATAGACGATGGAATTTTACCCTTATTAGGAGAAAACATCCAAAAACATTTAGCTAATGCTGATAGTTGTGTCATTATGGCAGCTACCCTTGGTTTTGAAGTTGAAAAAAGACTTAACTACTATAGTAAAGTTGATCTTACTAAAAATTTTATTCTAGATAGTTGTGGGACTCAGATGATTGAGGAAGTTTGTGATGGAATTGAAGTTGAGGTTAAGAGAAAACTTGGAGATGGATTTTACTATACCTTTAGATATAGTCCAGGTTATGGAGACTTTCCAATAAGTGTTCAAAATGAACTAGTTAGATATTTAGATGGTTATAGGAAAATAGGTTTAACAGTTACTGCTAGTCATCTTCTATTACCACGTAAGTCAGTAACTGCAATTATGGGTGTTCAAAAAATACCATTTGTTAGTGAACTTGATCGTTGTGCCGCTTGTTTGGCCAGAGAATATTGTGAATTTAGAAAAGAGGGAACAAGATGTTATTCAAAGAAAGATTAAATAAAGGACAACTAATTCTTTTTGATGGAGCGATGGGGACTCAACTTCAACATTATGGCATGAAGGGTGGAGAAATTCCTGAAAGATATAACATTGATAATAAGGATATTTTAGAACAAATACATTTAGATTACTTGATGGCTGGAGCTGAGGTCTTGACTACTAATACTTTTGGAGCTAATAGTCATAAATTATCAGGAACAGGACTTGAGGTAGGTGTTGTAATAAGTGAGGCTGTTAACAGGGCTAAGTTTGCTATAGATAGATTTGGTAAAAAGGCTTATGTGGCATTAGATATTGGTCCAATTGGACAATTGATGGAACCTATGGGTACTTTATCCTTTGATCAGGCTTATGATTTGGTCAAGGAGCAAGTTTTGGCTGGTGTAAAGGCTGGTTGTGACTTGGTACTTTTAGAAACCATGACTGATATTTATGAATTAAAAGCAGCTATTCTAGCTATAAAGGAAAATAGTGATATACCAGTACTTGCTACAATGACTTTTGAAGTTAATGGTAGAACTCTAACAGGAACAAATCCAGAAACTATGGTCAATATATTAGAAGGACTTGGTGTTGATGCTCTTGGTATGAATTGTTCTCTTGGTCCTGTTGAATCAAAGGTTATATTAAAAGATATTTTAAAATATGCTAGTATACCTGTAATGATTCAACCTAATGCTGGTCTACCTCAAATAAAGGATGGGGAAACTGTTTATAGTATAACTGAAGATGAATTTGTAACTGAGGCTTTGGCTTTTACTAAGGAGGGGGTTACAATAATCGGTGGTTGTTGTGGAACAACTCCTTCATATATTAAGAAGATTACTTCGGCTTTGTCTGGAGGTAGTGTTGTTAAAAGGCAAGTGGAGAGAAAGACTAGGATTTCTTCTCCTGTTTCAACTGTTAATATTGGTGAAGATTTTGTAATTATTGGTGAAAGAATTAATCCTACTGGTAAAAAGAAGATGAAGGCTGCTCTTTTAGAGGATAATTTAGGTTATATTGTTGAAGAGGCTGTTCAGCAAGAGAAGGCTGGAGCTCATGCTTTGGATGTAAATGTTGGCTTACCAAAAATTGATGAACCTAAGAAGATTGTTGAGGTTATTAAGTTAATTCAGGAAGTAAGTAATCTACCATTACAGATTGATTCTGCTGATGTGAAAGCTTTAGAGATGGGTTGTCGTTACTATAACGGGAAGCCATTGATTAATAGTGTTAATGGAAAGTTGGAATCTATGGAGGCTGTATTTCCTATTGCTAAGAAATATGGTGCGGTGATGATTGCTTTAACCTTGGATGAATCTGGAATTCCTAATACTGCAGAAGAGCGTTTTAAGATTGCAGAAAAGATTATGAATAAAGCTGCTGATTATGGTATTCCTAAGGAGAATATTATTATTGATTCTTTAGTTTTGACAGTTTCTGCTCAACAGAAGGAAGTTATGGAAACTATTAAAACTTTGGCGTTAGTTAAGAAAAGGCTTGGATTGAAAACTAGTCTTGGTGTTTCTAATGTTTCTTTTGGTTTGCCTAGTAGGCCTTTAATAAATAGAACATTTTTGACTATGGCTATGACAATGGGTCTTGATGTGGCTATTATTAATCCTATGTCTAAAGAGATGATGGAGGCTATAAGTGCTTTTAGGGTTTTGGCTAATCTTGATAAGGATGGAATGGATTTTATTGGTAAGTTTAGTGAGTCAGCTATAGCAGATCGAAATACTGATAAACCAATTGGAGAGTATAGTTTGCAAGAGATTATTACTGGTGGCTTGAAGGATAAGTCAGCTGATAAAACTAGAGAGATGTTGAATTTTAAGAAGCCATTAGAAATTGTGAATGAAGATATTATGCCAGCTTTGGATATTATTGGAGATGGTTTTGAAAAGGGTAAGGTTTTCTTGCCTCAATTAATTCAATCTGCTGAAACTGTTAAAGCTTCTTTTGTAGTTATTAAGGAAGCACTGATAGCTTCTGGTGCTGTTGAAACTAAAAAAGGCAAGGTTATTTTAGCTACTGTTCAAGGTGATATTCATGATATTGGTAAAAATATTGTTAAGGTGCTAATGGAAAATTATGGTTTTGAGGTCTTTGATCTTGGTAAGGATGTAGCTCCTGAAAAAATTATAGAGATTGCTAAGGCTAAACAAGTTGATTTGATTGGTTTGTCTGCTTTAATGACTACTACTGTAAAAAGTATGGAGGAGACTATTATTAAGCTCCGGGAGAGTGGTGTTACTGTACCTGTAATGGTTGGTGGTGCTGTCTTGACTGTTGAATATGCTGGAATGATAGGGGCTGATTATTATGGTAAGGATGCCAAGGAGGCTGTTAGTATTGCTAATAAGATTATTGGTTAGGAGGTATAGATATGAATAATGGAGTTTTGATGGCTTTTGTTGCAACTTTGTTTACTTGGGGTATGACTGCTTTAGGTGCTGCCTTGGTATTTTTCTTTAAGTCTATTAGGCGTGATGTGCTTGATGGGATGATGGGCTTTGCGGCAGGTGTTATGATTGCAGCTAGTTTTTGGTCTTTGTTGGCTCCTGGTATTAGTTTATCAGAGTCACTTGGTCAAAATGCTGTTTTAATGGCGGCGTCTGGCTTTATGGTTGGTGGATTATTTTTGTTTTTGGTTGATAAGTTGTTGCCTCATATGCATTTACAAAGGCAAGAACCAGAGGGTGTGAAGACTTCTTGGAGTAGGTCAGTTTTGTTGGTTACGGCGATTACTCTTCATAATATCCCTGAGGGTTTGGCTATTGGTGTTGCCTTTGGTGCGGCTGCTAGTGGTGATACTGGTTTTGGTGGAGCGATAGCTTTGGCTATTGGTATTGGTTTACAGAATTTCCCTGAAGGGGCTGCTGTATCTATTCCTTTAAGACGTGAGGGATTATCTCGACGAAAGTCTTTTATGTATGGACAGTTTAGTGGTGTAGTTGAACCTATTGCTGCTGTGATTGGCGCAATATTGGCTATTTCAATTAGGGGTTTATTGCCTTTTGCTTTGGCTTTTGCTGCTGGTGCTATGATATTTGTTGTAGTTGAGGAATTAATACCTGAATCACAGGGTAAGTCTGGTATTAGGAGTAGTGATTTAATTTCTTTGTTTACTATGGTTGGTTTTGTAGTTATGATGATTCTTGATGTTGCTTTAGGTTAGTCTAGTTTTTAAGTAGGGTATGATGTTTATTTATGTTATTTTATAAAATTAGACATTTCTAATTTATTTTTATTTTTACTTTCCCTATTTGATAGGATTCTTATTTTGCTATGTGTTTTTATTATGAATATTATTTAGTTTATTTGTTGGGAATATAAAAAGTTTTTATATTCCCATTTTATTTTTGTTTCTTTATTGTTTCTTTTGTAGGTTGATGTATAATTGTAATAACACTAGATGTTGTGTTTGATGGATGAAAAACTACAAGATAATGTGGAATTAGGTTAATAGGAGGGTTTTGGAAGTGGATGTTATAAAGAGACAAGGTTATTTAGTAGAGTTTGAACCGAAGAAGATTAAGCATGCTATTGAGAAGGCAATGACGGAGACTAATGAAGGTATAGATCAGGAGTTAAGTACTACTATTGGTTTGCGTATTCAAGAAATGATTAAGGAAAGAGATAGGGCTATAAATGTTGAAGAGATTCAAGATATGGTCGAGTATCTTCTTATGGATACTAATAGAAAAGATGTTGCCAAGAAGTATATAATTTATCGTTATGCTCAAAAGCAGGCTAGAACTATTCCTAAAAAGGATGAGTTTGTTATGGTTACTGATGACTTTATAAGTAACTATAAGCATAAAAAGTCTCCTATGGGGAGACTTGGTGATTTTGTTTATTATAGGACTTATTCTAGATATATGGAGGAATTAGGTCGTCGGGAGTATTGGTGGGAGACTGTGCGTCGTGCAGTGGAATATAATACAGGATTATTGCCTACTTCTAGGAAAGAAGCAGAGGCTCTTTATGATAATATATTTAATTTGAAGCAGTTTTTGTCTGGAAGGACTTTTTGGGTAGGAAATACTGGTGTTTCTAAGCATTATCCTTTGTCTAATTTTAATTGTGCTTTTGAAACGATTACTAGTATAGATGATTTTAGAGATTTATTTTATCTTTTGATGGTTGGTGCTGGTGTTGGTGCTAGGGTTTTACCTGAGGATGTTGTTGCTCTTCCTAAATTTAGATCTAGTTTTGAGCTTATTCATAGGGATTATACTCCTATTGAAGCAGGAGAGAGGAAGGATTATACTGCTCTTAATTTTAATGATGATGTGAGAGCGGAGATTACTATTGGTGATTCTAAAGAGGGATGGGCTCAGGCTTTGAAGTTCTTTTTGGAATTGATTAGTAGTCATGAGTATCGTCATATTGAGACTATTTTGATTGATTATAGTAATGTTAGACCAAAAGGTGAGAAGTTAAAGACTTTTGGTGGGACTGCTAGTGGTCATGAGAGTATTAAAAATATGTTTAATAAGATTTCTAATGTTGTTATTGTTCGTGGTGAAATAGATGGAGATAGGGTTACTCTTCGTCCTGTAGATTGTTTGGATATTTGTAATATTATCGGAGAGAATGTTGTTGTTGGTGGTGTTCGTCGTACTGCTGAGATGATTATAGTTGATGCTGATGATAAGGAATGTATAGAGGCTAAGTCTAGCTTATATAGGCAGATTGATGGTAAATGGGAAGTTAATAAGGATTTAATTCATCGTCAGATGAGTAATAATTCTATTTACTATAAGGCTAAACCGACTAGGGAAAGGCTTCATTGGCAGATTGAGAAGATGCGTTATAGTGGAGAGCCTGGTTGGGTAAATGGTGAGGCTGCTTCTAAGCGTAGGCCTAATATGGCAGGGGTTAATCCTTGTGGTGAAATTTTACTTGATAGTTATGGTGTTTGTAATCTGACTACTGTTAATGTTTTTGCTTATGTTAAAGATGGTGTTCTTGATGAGTCTGGTTTGTATGAAGCTCAAAGATTATCAGCTAGGGCTGGTTATAGGATGACTTGTGTAGAGCTTGAACTTCCTCGTTGGAATCATGTTCAGACAAGGGATAGGTTGCTTGGTTGTAGTTTAACTGGTTGGCAGGATATGGTTAATGCTGTTGGTCTTAAAAAGGAAGATGAAGCTAAGATTTTAGCTAAGCTTCGTTCTGTTGCTAGGCGTGCTGCTGATGAGTATGCTAAGGAAATGAGTCATAATGCTCCTATTTTGGTTACGACTGTAAAGCCTGAGGGAACTCTTAGTCAATTACCGGCTGTTTCTAGTGGTGTTCATTATTCTCATTCTGATTACTTTGTTCGTAGGGTTCGTATTAATGCTCATGATCCTTTGGTTAAGGTTTGTGAGGAGTTAGGTTATCCTGTATTTCCTGAGGTTGGTCAAGATTGGAGTACATGTATGACTAAGGTTGTTGAGTTTCCTATTAAGTCCCCTCCTGGTAGGACTAAGTATGATGTTTCTGCTATTGAGCAGTTAGAGAATTATAAGATGTTCATGGATAATTATGTTGATCATAATTGTAGTATTACTGTTAGTGTTCGTAATGAAGAGTGGGATGATGTTGAAGAGTGGGTTTGGAACAACTGGGATGATTTAGTAGCTGTTTCTTTCTTGCCTCTTGATGATTCTTTTTATGAGATGCTTCCTTATGAGTCTATAACTGAGGAGGACTATAATAAGCGTGTTGGTGAAATGAGGCCATTTATTCCTTCTCTAATACAAAAGTACGAAAATAGTGATAATGAGTTAGATATTGGTACTGATGGTTGTGAGGGTGGAGCTTGTCCGGTTAGATAGTTAAGTAAAAGGGGCTTTATGCCCCTTTTTTATGCCTCCGTAGCTCAGTGGATAGAGCAACAGTTTCCGGTACTGTGTGTAGGTGGTTCGATTCCACTCGGGGGCACCAAATAAAATAATAATATAAAAAGGAGAAAAAATGTATGTTTTAGTTGCATTATTATCAGCAATTTTATCAGGGCTTTTGGCTACTTTAGTAACTATATTTTGGCAGAATTATAATCAGGCAAGAAAAACTAAATTTGAAATTTTTCAAACATTACTATCTTATCGATATGATTTTACTAATGAAAAATGTGTAAAAGCCTTAAATTCAATTGATGTAATATTTTACAAGCAAAAGGATATTAGAGAGTCATGGCAAAATTTCATTATTGAAGCCGAGAGTAATAAAGAAATGAAAAAAATGGATGATAAATTCTTATCAATACTAGAAAATATAGCAAAAAACTTGAATTATAAAAAGATAAACTGGGAGAAATTAAAGATGTTTTATCATCCAGTCGGTTTGGCTGACAAAATTCGAGAAGAGAATTTTTTAAGACAAGCTCAGGTACAAGAACATTTAAATAATTTAAAAAAAATCGAAAAAGAAGAAAATATTAAACCTGATGATAATATAAAAAATCAGATACTAGAAAACCTAATTCCAAAAATGTTTGATGATCCAGATAAACTAGAGAAGTTTATTAATTTATCTGAAAAATTTAAAAAATAGCTATAGCTTTTTAGCAATACTCCTATGTTGTATGGAATGTATATTTGCTATAACTCTTTTATAGTGATAAAACTATTTGAGTTGAGTATCATTAAGCTAGTTTTTTATTAGTACTTAATCATCAAAAATCTTACAACTTGAAATGCAAGCTGGATATGGACCACCACAAGCTCTACAGCAAAACGGGATATCAATAATATCATCATTATTGGAATACTCATCATAAGCATTTTCATGTCCATAATCCTCTATTTCAACAGAGTGTTTGCAATTGGGGCAAACTAAAACATATTTATCTACTTTTTTCATTTTTGAGTTACATTCATCACAATAATATACCATATTGTAACCTCCATTCTCTATATAAACACATTTTATCATAAAAAGGGATATACTTTACTCAAAGTATCAAACTGTTGAATTATCATGTTTTTTAAAAGCAAGATTAACTTTACCAAGTGTTATGTTTAGATCATAGTCATGTTCCATTGCATCATGAGTAAACTCAAATATTTTATCTACAATTTCTGGTAATAAGGGTGTAACTAATACTACAAATGTAAAAAATATCTCCTTCTTGTAATTTAATAAGCCTGTATAATTAATTGTGTTTAGTGTGTTCATCTTGTATACCTCCATAATTCATTTACTCTTGTTTATATTTTATTTATATGTTAATTTAATCACAGATATTAATGTCCACTTTGTGCTAAATTAATTATAATCAATAATGTTAATGTTGTCTATTCCCCAATAATTCGTTAAATGTCCGCAATATGGAGGTTTTTAAAATGGCAAATAAAGAAACGATTAAAGTTTCTATTAACAGAGAAAGGTTTATGGAGGCATTAAAAGTCAGAAAGAGTAGTATTAGAAAACTGGGAGAAGCTTATGATCAAATTGGTAGGACTGAAAAAACAATAAGACGTTATTTACAAAAAGGTGAAATACCACCAGATTTATTAGATAAAATTGGAAAATTCCTAGATGTAGAACCTGATTATATTGCTGGCAAATATGATAGAAATTTAGATAAAATGAAAGATGAACACCTGAGAAGTATTCTTAGGTCTCAATTAAAAGTAGATAAATTTCCATACCTAATGAAACAACAAGAAGCTCGTTATGAAGGTAAATTTATATATGATAAATATTTTGAATACATTTTAATTATTCACGATATTTCTATACGTCAATTTCAATCTCTAAATGTTGTGCAACAGAAATCATTACAAATCGATATTGAATATGCAATTACATCAATAATTGCAAAGCATTTCGTGTGCGATGCAAAAGGTAGAAAAGGACTACCAAATCTTCACTATTGGGCAGAAATGATTGATTCATTTAATACTGATGGACCAGCTGAAATCATAGAAAAATTCACCGTTTCAGAAGATGATGATGAGTTTGCTGAAAAATATAAAAACAATAAAGTAGGAGTGATTGATAATGATAATTAGGAATAGAATAGTTGATATAAAAGTTCTACAAACACATATTCTCCAAGATTATTTTAAAATGGAATTAGTCTTTAATTTTACTGATGATGAATGGAAAACAAAATTGGAAACTACAGTAAAGAATGGTGTAAATTCTGATTATCCTAGTCGGTATGTTGGTACATGGGAAAAAATTCAGATAAAGGGTATAACTGACTACTCTGTTGATGACATGGATACAACGATTATCATCGCCATTCTTAAAGGCAGAGGTTACTTTGACTGTTGTACAACTAAGTTTATAAATAAAACATTAGACTGTCTTCAAGATGATAGAAATATTGATGCTCATACAAATGGTAATGAAACCGATTCTGAGCTATTACAATGGGCATTTGGATCTTTACATAATCTGAATAAATTCATATCAGAAGTTAGTAAATCTTCACAAGTTTCAGATAATGAAAAAAGATCATTCACAAAAAAATACAATGACAAGATAGAAAATCTTCGTCGATATTTTGAAGAAGATTACAAAGAAACTCTTTTGAAATTAGAAATGGTAAAATCCATAAAACGGGAGATAATTTCAATTTCTGCTAGTGAAGACTCTCACGGGATATTTACAGATATTGTTGGAATTTATTTAAATAAAAAAGATTCTAATGGGGAAATAGATTATGATTTATTATATCAATTTCTTCATGCAGCTGATGATGCAGGAATTGTTTGGGCTTGTTCGTGGCTTGGGGACATATATTTTGAAGGGTTAATGACCCAAATCGACTATAAAAAAGCAGGTAATTATTATGAAAAAGGTTTTAATGAATTAACTCCACCACAGAGACTAAAACTCGCAAGTATCTATAATAATAAACTGGGTACTTCTCATCATTCTAAAGAAGATGTGAAGGTTATTCTGAAATCTTGTGAAAGCACTTCTTGGCAAATAAAAGCTTATACTACACAAGAGGGATATGAGTTTTATGGTTTGGTTCGTGTGAAATCTAATTTATGAAAGAGTATATCTTTTTTTTGTTGAGTTTACCTATAAGGAAGAGGTGGTTTAGTGTCAGAAAATCTATTGAATAATTTAAATCATGCAAAGAAATATTTTTTATTAGGAAATTCATACTTTGAAACAGCAAAATTGGGTATTAGGGTAATAGTAGATTCAGGTAATAAAAATTATATTATATCTTCAAAACCTATAGATGAAAGTGATTTAGCAAATATAGTTATTAAAAGTGATACATATCTATTTAGACCATCACTATTTAATCTTTTACAAGGAATAGAGTTATATCTAAAAGGTGTTTTAATATTATATGGTAAATTTAATAATAGTTTTAAAAGTCATAAACTCGAATCTTTATTTAAAGAATTAGAAAAATATCTAGATAAAGATAGTGAATTAATATTACTCATTAAAAATTTTATAAATAGCCCTATTGATATATTGAAAAACTACAAAGAAAAAAATGATATGAATGAAATAACGCAAATATATGAATCATTAAGATACCCTGAAACAAGAAATAATATTGAATATTTTTATGATGAAATTATTTATAAAGGTGTTGAGAGTATTGAACAATTAAAGGCACTACTATTATTTTTAGAGAATATTCAAAAAAGTTGTGTTACTATTTATAGAAAAAAAGAAACAGAATTAAATAGATAACTATAAATTAATTACATATTAAAATGATTTATATATTTACAAAAGTTCTTAAACATAAATGTTTGGGGACTTTTAATTAAATTAATGTATATTTAATATATATGTTATAATAAATGAGTATATATAATTAGAATAAATTATTAAATAATAGGAGAAAAAATATATGATTACTGGAGAAATAAAGAGTAAGATAGATAGCTTATGGAATATATTTGCAGCAGGTGGTTTAACTAATCCATTAGATGTTATAGAACAAATAACTTACCTTATGTTTATTAGAGATTTGGATGATATTGATAATATTAAATCTAAAGAAAGTATAATGCTCAGAACAGAGTATATGAGTATATTTCATGATGAATATCAATTAGTTAGTAAGAAAATTACTGGAGAACAATTGAAATGGTCTTCTTTTAGAGATATGCCAGCAGCAGACATGTATGAAACCCTACAGCTTGGAGTTTTCCCTTTTATAAAATCTCTTCATGGAGACAAAAAAAGTGCTTATTCAAAATATATGGATGATGCCATTTTTAAGATTCCAACACCTCAATTGCTTTCTAAAATTGTAGACTCACTTGATGAGATATATGAATTATTGAATAATGAATCTAAAAAAGATACTAAAGGTGACCTATACGAATATTTACTATCTAAGTTATCTAGTGCTGGAAGAAACGGACAGTTTAGAACACCTAGGCATATTATTAGAATGATGGTGGAGTTAATGGAGCCTAAACCTGATGATATTATTTGTGATCCTTCATGTGGTACTAGTGGATTCTTGGTTTCTGCAAGTGAGTACTTAAAAGAAAAGTATCTAGAAGAGATATTTATGAATACTGAAAATAAAGAGCATTATAATAATGATATGTTTAATGGTTATGATATGGATAGAACTATGTTACGTATTGGTGCTATGAACATGATGACTCATGGTATTGAGAATCCTAGTATAGAATATAAGGATAGTCTTTCTGATCAGAATACTGATATTAATAAGTATTCTCTTATACTAGCTAATCCTCCATTTAAAGGAAGTTTAGATTATGATATAGTGTCAACTAATTTATTGAAGGTTACTAAAACTAAGAAGACTGAGTTATTATTTTTGGCTTTATTTTTACGTATGTTGAAAATGGGTGGAAGGTGTGCTTCTATTGTTCCTGATGGTGTGTTGTTTGGATCTTCTAAAGCTCATTTAGATATGAGAAAGGAAATTATTGATAATAATAGGTTGGAAGCAATGATTTCTATGCCTAGTGGTGTTTTTAAGCCTTATGCTGGTGTATCTACTGGTATTCTTATTTTTACTAAAACATGTCATGGTGGTACTGATAAGGTTTGGTTTTATGATATGAAGGCTGATGGTTATAGTCTTGATGATAAGAGAGTGAAAATTGAAGATAATGATATTCCTGATGTTGTTGAGCGTTTTCATAATCTAGATAAGGAGCTAGACAGGGAGAGAACAGAAAATAGTTTTTTTGTTAATAGGCAAGAGATTATAGATAATAATTATGACTTGTCTATTAATAGGTATAAAAAGGTTGAGTATGTTGCTGAATTTTATCCAGAGCCTATGGTGATATTTGAAGAAATAAAAAACATGGAAAATGAAATAACTGAAGTTTTGATAGAACTTGAGGATTTGATAAATGAAAAATTATAAATTAGATGAAGTTTTTAATATAATCAAAAATGGTGCTAGTATAAAACAAGACGATATTTATGAGGGTTATCCAATAACTAGAATAGAAACAATATCAAAAAAAATCATAGATAGGAATAAAATGGGATATGCTGGAGTTATAAATCTTGATAAATATTCTGATTATATATTAAAATCAGGGGATATATTAATGTCTCATATAAATAGTGAAAAACATTTAGGAAAAACTGCAATATATGAAAAGATGAATAATGAAACTATAATTCATGGCATGAATTTATTAATGCTTAGAACAAATCAAAATATTTTAATCCCTAAGTATGCATATTATTATTTAAATTCAAATTCTTTTAAAAGACAAATCCCTAAAATTACAAAAAAATCTGTTAATCAAGCAAGCTTCACAGTAAAAGCTTTAAAAGAGTTGAATATAAATCTTCCAGGTCTTGATGAACAATTTAAAATAATTGAATTACTAGATAAAGTGGATTTAATAATTAAACTCCGGAAGAAACAATTAGAGAAATTAGAAATATTAGTTAAATCGCAATTTATAGAGATGTTTGGTGATCCAATATCAGGTGAAAAGTCCGATGAGTTTCCTGAGCTTGGAGCGGTGTGTGAACTTAGAGCTGGTAAATTTATAAAAGCAAATGATATTCATGCGCAATATGAATTGGGCTTATACCCCTGTTATGGCGGTAATGGAATACGTGGTTATGTAGTCGACTATAATCAGGTAGGTGAATATCCTTTGGTGGGTCGTCAAGGTGCACTGTGTGGCAACATTCAATTTGCGCAAGGAAGATTCTATGCTACTGAGCATGCAGTTGTTGTAACGCCAAAAGTAGAAATGGATAGATATTGGCTATATTTTTTACTTCTTAAGTTGCAACTAAACAGATATGCATCTGGAGCCGCACAGCCTGGATTAGCTGTTTCGAAACTGGAAAATATACGAGTATGTATTCCAAGTATTGAGAGTCAAATTCAGTTTTCATCACTTGTAAAGCAGACTGATAAATCAAAATTTATGCTTCAATTAGGACTTGAGAAACTAGAATCACTAAATATGGCTTTAATGCAAAAGTATTTTATGTAAGGAGTTGACAGAAGATTACTGAAGTACAAAAGAAAGCATTTGAACTTATAAAAGCAGATGCACAATTTATATTTGCACTTACACAATTAAAAAATAAAGTTGATTCCAATTACATGTCAATGGCACAACCCTATATTGGTTTATTTGCAGATGGTGCTGAACAATGGAGTCAAAAAGTTGGACTTCTGATCAAACAATTTTCAAAAGAAGAAAAAGAATATTATACACTATTACGTAATAAACATAAACTATTTGATTATTCATATGATGAATTTTATAATATAATACATAAAGAATTCATTGCTCATGATTTATATTTTGATAAAAATAAAGCTTGGATTGAAAAATATTTATTAGTGTATAAAAATTTTGGAGTTGATTATTGCAACACCAAAGTCTGTGGTAATACAATCATAATTGGTGTTTACTCACCATATAGCCCAGTTGAAGTTGGCTTTTCAGGAAAGAAAATAAGAGAATTAAGCGTTGTTGCTGGTAAATTATGCATTTTTTTTGAAGGTGATGATGTTGAATTATATTTTAATAATAAATTGCATTTTAATTATAAGGATTATCATTTATTTAAAGAAAAACTATTATTAAAAAATGCTAATTTTGATACTTTTTGCTTGTTTTCAATATTATGTTCAATAAACTATATAATATATTTTATTGATAGATATTTCTTAAAAGAATCTCCCACAAAATTAAGATTTGCATATTTACAATACTATTATATAGTTAAAATAATTGATGAAATTAATTCTAAATTAAATACAAATTTTACTTTAGATAAAAAATGGATTAATAAAGAATTTAGAAATAGTATGGCACATTATGGATTGGGACAAATATTAAATGAAATGAACATAAATAAAGATGATATTTTAGGTGGTATAACCAATATAATTTTTGACTTGGATTACATAGATTTCAAAAATGTGATTTACGATCAATTAGACAGTTTGAGTAATCAGATTGAAAAATATGTTTTGAGGTGAAGATGTGAACGAAAATAAAAATGGATACTGGATTTATAGTGTAGTCGCAATAATTTTTGGAATAGGATTGTTTGGTTTCTTTGGATGGTTGATTTATAGTTTGATTATTAAACTGGCAACAGCACCAATAACCAATGGCGTTGTTATACAATCTCTAATAACTTTAATTATTACTGTTTTTATTGGGGGTTATTTTTCAAAAAAACTTGAACATAGAAATGCTAAGAAAATAGAACTTTATAAAATACAAACATCTATATCTATAAAAGTTATTGATTTAGCAACTATATATTTTCGCCATCCGAAAAATGAAGAAATTAAAGATCTTTTAATTGCAGAATCATGTAAAGTAAAATTATATTTTGAAGATGAAGTTTTGCTTGCAATAAATGAATTTATAAAAGCTGTTGAAACAGAAAAAGAGAATAAATATTATATAATAGTTGATAAATTACAAAAAAATATAAGATAAGGAAAGAAACAGTACTATGACAAACTTTGATTTTTTAAAAAAAGAAATAAAATTTACTACATTTGCTGATGTTGCTATTTCTGCTGAAAAAGTTTATGCCATAGATTATACAAGCTCCGTGATTAACTGTAGAAGAGCAATGGAATTTGCAGTCAAGTGGATATATAGCATAGATACTTCTCTAATAATGCCATATCAAGACAAACTAGTAACATTAATGAATAATCATGCCTTCAAAGACATAGTTGGAGAAGATATATATATAAGAATGGATTATATTCGTCTTGTAGGAAATAATGCAGCACATAACGCAAAAAATATATCCAAAGAACAATCAAAACTAGCACTACAAAACCTATTTATATTTATGGATTTTATAGCATATTGCTATGCAGATAATTATTTAGAGAAACACTTTGAAGAATCATTACTAGGTGTAGATTTAGAAGTTGCTGTAGTAGAGCATAAAGAAATAGATATTCATAAACTTATAAAAGAAAATGAAGAATTAAAAGAACAACTAACAAATAGACGTGAATCCAGAGAGTCACATTATATAAATAAACCTCTTGAACTCTCTGAATTTGCTACAAGAAAAGCATATATAGATGTAATGCTAATAGATGCTGGTTGGGAGCATAATAAGAATTGGCTTGATGAATACCCTATTGATGAAATGCCTAATAAATCTGGATTTGGATTTGCAGACTTTGTGTTGTTTGGAGATGATGGCAGACCATTAGCTGTATTAGAAGCTAAGAAAACCTGTGTTGATGTTTCCAAGGGCAGACAGCAAGCCGTACTTTATGCCAATTTTCTTGAAAAGAAATTTGATCGTAGACCAATCATATTTTTAAGTAATGGTTTTGACACTAGAATTTGGATTGATGGTAAAAAAGGTTATCCTGAAAGATCTGTTTCCGGAATTTATTCGAAGAGGGATTTAGAAAAAGTATTTAATATATTGTTTATGAGGACAAACTTAAAGAATATTGATATAAACGATGCAATATCAAATCGTTATTATCAAAAAGAAGCGATTATTTCAGTTTGTGAAGAATTTGATTTAAAAAATAGAAGAAAAGCATTACTAGTTATGGCAACAGGTAGTGGTAAAACCAGAACAGTAATCTCTCTAGTTGATGTTTTAATTCGTCATGGTTGGATAAAAAATGTTCTTTTTTTAGCAGACAGAACAAGTCTTGTAATACAAGCAAAACGTGCCTTCCATAATTTAATGCCAGATTTATCTATTACCAATCTATGTGATGAAAAAAATAACTTTAATGCAAGAGCAGTATTTTCAACCTACCAAACTATGATGAATTGTATTGATGAAACAAAAGATGAAGATGGAAGTAGACTATTTACCTGTGGTCATTTTGATTTAATTATTGTGGATGAAGCCCATCGTAGTATATATAATAAATACATAGATATTTTTACCTACTTTGATTCTCTCCTTGTTGGGTTAACCGCTACGCCTAAGGATGAAATCGAAAAAAGTACTTATCGTATATTTGAATTAGAAGGCGGTATACCAACATATGGTTATGAACTGCAACAGGCAGTAGAGGATAAGTATTTAGTTCCATATTCAGTTGCTAACACAAAACTAAAATTTATGCAGTCTGGTATTAAATATAGTGAGTTAACAGATAAAGAAAAAGAAGAATATGAAGATACATTTGTAGATGAAAATGGTCAAGTTCCTGAGATTATTGAAAGAAGTGCACTTAATGAGTGGTTATTTAATAAAGATACTATTCGTAAAGTATTAAATGCAATTATTAAATATAGCTTAAAGGTAGCTTATGGGAATAAGGTTGGTAAGTCTATTATTTTTGCTAAAAATCATATTCATGCAGAAGAAATTTTAAAAGTTTGGAATAGTGAATATCCAGATTATCCACAGCATTATGCAAGAATAATTGATAATTATACAAATTATGCTCAAAGCTTAATTGATGATTTTTCAGATAAAAATAAATTACCTCAAATTGCAATATCAGTTGATATGTTAGATACAGGAATTGATATACCAGAAATTCTAAATCTAGTATTTTTTAAGCCAGTTATGAGTAAGTCTAAGTTCTGGCAGATGATAGGTCGTGGGACTAGACTTTGTCCTGGGTTGATTGATGGCGATGATAAAAAAAGATTTTATATTTTTGATTTTTGTGGAGTATTTGACTTCTTTGATGAAGAAAAGAATGGTAAAGAGGCTAATGCGACAGTATCATTACAGGAACAGATTTTTAATGTTAAGGTAGAGATGGCATTTAAGCTACAAGATTTAGAATATCAAAAAGAAGATTTAATGCTATTTAGAAGGGAACTATTTCAGTATTTGGTGGAGAAAATAAGAGAACTTAACAGAGATAATTTTGCGGTTAAACAACATCTAAAATATATAGATAACTATAGTAAAGCAGAAGATTATCAAAGACTAACTTATGAGATAACTTTACAGTTAGCAGAACATGTCGCTCCTTTGATTGTTCCTGATCAATATGAAATATCTGCACTTAGGTTTGATAACTTGATGTATGGAATTGAATTAGCTTACTTGATAGGGAAGAAATATGGTAAAGCTAGAACTGATTTGAATAAAAAATTATCTGCTTTGACAAGGTTTGCAACTATTCCAGAAATATTAGAGAAAAGAGAGTTTATTGAAAAATTATTACATACTGAATTTATTGATAATGCTGGGATAAATGAATTCGAGATGATTAGAAATAACATACGTGACTTAATGAAATATGTTCAATTTGATCCACATGCAAAGTATTCAACTGATTTTAAAGATGATCTTCTTTCTATGGAATGGAAGGAGACATACCTGGGTAATGATGACTTAAAAAACTATAAAGCTAAAGTAGAATATTATTTAAAACAACATGAAGATAATATTGTGATACAAAAACTTAAAACCAATATACCACTAACTGAAAAAGATGTTAAAGAATTACAAAATATTCTATGGCATAAAATTGGAACCCAACAAGAATATGAGCAAGAATATGGAGATATATCACTTGGAGAACTAGTTCGTTCAATTGTAGGTTTATCTGTTGAAGCAGCAAATGAAGCATTTTCAGAATATTTGAATACAAATAAGCTAAACAGTTTACAAATAAATTTTGTTAAAAGAGTAGTTGCCTATATAGTGAAAAATGGTATGCTAAAAAATTTAAGCGTATTAGGTGATTCACCATTTAATGAAATGGGTAGTGTTGCTGAGTTATTTGAAGATATGGATGTTTGGTTAGGTATTAGTGGTGTTATTGATAATATAAATAATAATGCATTTGTAGCTTAGTTTAATAGAACATCAGTTGAAGCCTAGGATAATTACCCTAGGCTTTTTTATAAACTATTTCCTGTTTACTATTAGATAATTAAATAGTATAATGTAAACATAAGAGGTGAATGGATATGTTTAATAAAAACTTAAAATACTATAGATTAAAGAATGAATTAACTATGAGTCAATTAGCTGATAGGACAGGTTTGAGCAAGATGGCAATCTCCTATTATGAAAAAGGTGAGAGAACTCCGGATATGAGTACTCTTAAAAAATTAGCTGTTGCATTAAATATTAAAGTTATGGATTTTATGATACTTCGAAATGAGAAATTACAATTTCAACATGGAGAATTTAGAAAGAATACTAGACTAAATAAAGGTAAACAAGAATATATGAGAGAAGATATAGAGGAATACTTTAATCGTTTCTATAACATAGTTGATATACTGGGTGAATCCTCCTTACCTAAAGCTCCTAAAATGTCTGTATTAAAACTATCGATTGATGAAGAAGAAAATGCAAGAGAGTTAAGAAAGTTATTGAAATTATCACTAGAAGGTCCAATTG
Source organism: Bacillota bacterium (assembly GCA_024635925.1). GTDB lineage: Bacteria > Bacillota > TC1 > TC1 > TC1 > WTXA01. Next base: position 54,297 of record JAGXHY010000017.1, read on the forward strand.
GAAATTTAGTTAATATTGTTGAGAATAATGGAATTTTAATATATCAACACAAAGTTGAAGTAGATTCATATTCTGGTATGAATGGAAGTATTAATGGAAGATCCTATATATCTATTAATATAAATATGAATCCAGAAAGACAAAGGTTTACTATAGCTCATGAATTGGCTCATATCTTTTTTAAATGGCCAGTTGAATTAAGTGAAGTTGAATGTGAGAAGAGGGCTAATTCAATTGCTGGTTCTTTTTTATTACCTGTCGGTGATGTTTATAGAGAACTTGGTTTTAGTAGAAAAGCATTTAGAGCTGACATAGAGATTACTGCCGAAGAGTATGGTGTTTCTGTCATGTGTCTTGCTTACAGGTCTAAGGAGTTAAAAGTTGTTAGTGATACTATATATAAGAATTTTATTATTTATATTTCTAGATTAGGTTGGAGAAAAAATGAACCATCTAGAATTAATCAAGAGGAATCAAATCTTTTTAGACAGTTTGTTTTTAGAGCAATTGCAGAAGATGAAATTAATATTCAAAAAGGGGCTGAATTACTTAATACTTCATTTGAATCTATTCAATCAAACATGTTCAGTGGAGGTCATTTATGAATTTAAGTAGTGACACGAATGTTTGGTTAGATTATTATATTATCGATGGTTTACATTTACCTTTTAGGCTTAATCACATTTTTTATATGAGTAGTGAGGCTATTAGTGATGAGGTTTTATCGCCAACAGAGCTAGGAGGGAAGTTATATGATTTGGGGTTGGTTCCAATTGAAATTACAGAAGAGGAGTTCTTTTTTGCTTTTAGGATCAATGGTGATTATTCTAGATTATCTAGTTATGATGCAATTGCCTTAGCTATTGCTATATTAAGAGGCTTTGATTTATTGAGTGGTGATAAAGCTTTAAGAGTTGCAGCTAATTCTGAGGGTATAAAGGTAAGAGGTACTTTGTGGATTTATGATGAACTGGTTACTAATGGTAGAATATCTATTGAAGAAAGATTTAATTTATTAAAATTATTGGAGGAGAATAATGGTAATTGCAAAGGAATAAGATTGCCTGCCCATGAGATAAAGAAAAGATTGGAAGATATTCAAGTTTGATCTGTATCATAGCAAATTGGCATTGTTACTATTTTGTGTGATATAATTAGTCTATACTTATGAGTTGATTTGAAGTTAATATGTCTATGTGGTCGCTTTTTTGGCGATTTTTTTTTATTTGAAAGAAGGATTATGGTATGAAAAAAGATAAGTTGAGAGTGGCTCTTGGTTTTGTAACTGGGCGTGCTAGTTTTAAAG
>JAGXHY010000018.1 GCA_024635925.1 Bacillota bacterium
ACCTTTTCACAAAAAAAGCCTTTAACTTAAGTTAAAGGCTAACTTGGTGCCCCCGGGCGGAATCGAACCACCGACACGAGGATTTTCAGTCCTCTGCTCTACCGACTGAGCTACAGGGGCAATCTTGGTGATCCATCCGCGACTCGAACGCGGGACACCCTGATTAAAAGTCAGGTGCTCTACCGACTGAGCTAATGGATCATTTAACGAATACGCAATAGTTATTATATAAAATAACTCAGTCGGTGTCAAGGCAATGGCTAAAATAAGTCAATAATTGTTATAGTTTCATCTCTTTTTGGTCCAACTGCAATTATTGCAATAGGAACATCAATCAATTCCTCTAATTTTTTTAAATATTTTTTTGCATTCTCAGGTAAATCAGTATAATTTTTAATTCCAACAGTGGAACAATTCCAACCAGGTATTTCTTCAAAAACTGGAACAGCTTTTGATAACTCAGCCAAAGTAGAAGGGAAGTTCTTTGTTAAAACACCTTCTATATTATATGCTGTACAGATTTTTATAGTTGGTAATGAATCAAGGATATCTAGTTTTGTCACAGCCATATGAGTGAGTCCATTAATATTAGCTGTATAATTCATTAAGACTGAATCAAACCAACCACATCTGCGTTTTCTTCCTGTAGTCGTTCCAAATTCTTGTCCAACTGTTCCTAGAATGTCTCCTACTTCATCAAATAGCTCTGTAGGGAAAGGACCTTCACCTACTCTAGTTAAATAAGCTTTTGTAACACCCAATACTTTATCTATTTTTGTTGGGCCAACGCCAGTACCAACTGCAGCAAAACCAGCTGTTGGATTAGAGCTAGTAACAAAAGGATAAGTTCCATGATCAATATCAAGTAAGGTTCCTTGAGCACCTTCAAATAGTACTTTTTCACCTTTTTTAAGGTTATTATTTAATATGACTGAAATATCATCTACAAATGGTTCAAGTATTTCTTTGTAGGTCATAAATAATGAATGTATCTCATCATAACCAAGTAATTTTACCTGGTCATAAAGTTTGCTCAATACTAAATTTTTTAAAGTTACATTTTCAATTAGTTTACTCTTAAAGGTTTTTTTATCTAATAAATCACAAAAACGAATACCTATACGAGCAATTTTATCAACATAACATGGTCCTATTCCTCTTTTAGTAGTACCAATTTTAGCATCTCCACGTGCTTCTTCTTCAAGCCCATCAAGCACTTTATGATAAGGCATGATTATATGTGCATGACTACTAATTTTAAGATTGTCAGGAGTTACATTAATTCCTTTATTCTTCAAATATTCCATCTCTTCAATTAATACTAAGGGATCTACTACAACACCATTACCAATTATGCATTTAGTACCAGGATAGATAATCCCAGATGGTATAAGATGCAGCTTATATTCTTCATCACCAACTATTACAGTATGACCGGCATTGTTACCTCCTTGAAAGCGGGCTACAACATCAGCATGTTCAGCTAAATAGTCAGTTATTTTTCCTTTTCCTTCGTCTCCCCATTGGGAACCAATTAATACAACAGATGACATATGTTAATCCTCCTCTAAACTACCTTCAATATTGACAAATTTAGTGTATTCATTTAAAAAAATCATTTTAACTTTACCAGTGGCACCGTGTCGATGTTTGCCGATAATAATCTCAGCTGTTTTATCATCAAAATCATTATCTTCGTCGCTAGTGTTCATAGACTGACGATAGATAAAAAGCACGACGTCACTATCTTGCTCTAAGGAGCCAGATTCTCTTAAATGACTTAGGTTTGGTCTTTTATCTACACTTTGTTCCACGGCCCTACTTAATTGGGAAAGTGCAATAATAGGAATATTAAGTTCCCTAGCTAATAATTTTATGTTTCTTGAAATATCAGAAATTTCTTGTTGTCTATTTTCAGATTTACGACCACTACCACCAGATTGCATCAATTGTAGATAGTCGATTATAATTAGATCTAGACCAAATTCTTGTTGAAGTCTTCTAGCTTTACCCCTGATTTCCATTATGTTAATACCTGCTGTATCATCAATAAAAATCGGTGCTTTTAGTAACACGTTTGCTGCGGCAGTTAAGTCATCAAATTCACTTTGATTAACGGTGCCTTTTCTAATTTTTGTTTGATCTACTAGAGCTTGAGAGGACAGAAGTCTTAGAACTAATTGTTCTTTACTCATCTCTAAGGAAAATACACCAACAGTTTTATTATGATTTACAGCTGCATTCTCAGCAATATTTAAACAAAAAGAAGTTTTTCCAACACCAGGTCTTGCAGCAACTATTATCATGTCGCTTGGTTGGAAGCCATTAAGTAATTTATCAAGGTCATTAAATGTTGGAATACCGAGTACTTGGTTATCTTTATTCTTTAATGTTTCAAGTTTATCGAAAGCTGTATGTAAAATATCTCCAATTCGGCTAAAACCACTTCGTTTTTTCTTATTTGCAATATCTAGGATAAATTGTTCTGATTTATCAAGAATATTTATTACTTCATTTTCACCTTTATATACTTCTTCTGTAATATCTTTAGCTGTTGCAATTAATTGTCTTAGAGTAGACTTTTCTACAACTATATTTGCATAATATTCAACATGGGTGGTTACTGGAACCTCATTTGTAAGTGAGAGCAAGTAAGATAGACCACCTACAACTGTAAGCTGGTCTGTTTTGTCTAAATATGATCCGACAGTTATTGCATCAAAAGGTTCGTTTTTTCTGTTTAAACCAAGAATCGCATCAAATACTTTTTTATGCTTGTCACTATAGAAATCATCAGTTTTGATTATTTCGTAGACTTTATCAAGTGTACCCTTATCTTGTAAGAGACAGCTTAATAAGGCTTGTTCAGCGTTTAAATCATGAGGTGGTATTCTATCCAATTAAGCCACTCCTATTCTTTTGCTTCAACTCTTACTTTTATTTCAGCAGAAACTCCAGGAAATATTTTTATTTTACAATTTTCTATTCCTAAATGTTTAATAGTATCTTTTAAATCAAATTTCTTTTTATCCAAGTTCAAGTTAAACTGTTTATTAACTTGTTCGCAGATTTCTTTATTTGTAACAGCTCCAAAAAGACGACCTTCAGTTCCTACTTTTTCATGGAACACAATTTCTTGCCCATCAAGTATGGCAGCTAAATCTTTGGCTTCTTGTAATTCTGCTGCTTTTTTTTCATTGATTTTTTCTTTAATGGCTTTTACTTCTTTAATGCCACCTTCAGTTGCTAGTATAGCTTTTTTCTTTTTTAACAAAAAGTTACGGCCATAACCGTCTGCAACTTCTATAATTTCACCTTTTTTACCAATGCTTTTTATATCTTCATTTAATATTACTTTCATAATATACCTCCTTAAAACAAAAAAGGAGCATAAAGCTCCTATTCGTTAGTTGTATAAGGCAATAGAGCAATATGACGAGCTCTTTTGATTGCTATAGTTAATTCTCTTTGATGAGAAGCGCAACAGCCTGTTATACGACGAGGTAAAATTTTACCTCTTTCTGTTACAAAGCGTTTTAAACGATTAGCATCTTTATAATCTATTAGTGTTTTATCAACACAAAAAGAACAAACTTTCTTTTTAGGTCTTCTAACTTCACGTTTCATAAAAGGATGCCTCCTTTCTTTCTCTTAGTCTTGAACAGTTTCTTGAACTGGTTCAGAAGGGGTTTCTGTTTTTTCTTCAGTAGTAGTAGTTTCAGTAACAGCTTCTTCAGCAGCAGCTTTTTCAGCAACAGCTTCTTCAGCAGCAGCTTTTTCGGCAGCAGCTTTTTCAGCAGCAGCGGCTCTTTCAGCAGCTTCTTGATTTGAAGCAGCTCTTTCAGCAGCGAATCTAGCACTTCTAGCAGCTTCTCTTTCTCTTCTCTTTTGAGCGTAAAATTCAGCTTGAGCAATTTTCTTGTCATCAACCTTAATTACGAGAAACTTCATAACCCTTTCATCAATTCTCAAAACACGTTCTAACTCTTTGTTAAAATCAGCAGGACCTTCAAATGTGATTAGTGTATAAAAACCATCCCATTTCTTGTTAACCTCATAAGCTAATTTTCTTTTGCCCCAATTTGTAGCTTCTAGTATAGTGCCGTTTGCTTTGACTAAATCAGTGAACTTGGCAACAACTTCGTCTATAACTTCGTTTTCTAAACTAGCGTCAGTAACAAATATTAACTCGTATTTTTTCATTGTTTCACCTCCCTTGGATTTTAGCCTACCTGCGTAAGCGGGATGCATTTACATGCTTGATTATTTTAACATAATATAATAGTTTTGTCTATTAATAGATCTCAAAAAGATAAATGCTTGTTATATAGGATAATAAATAGTAAAATAATTGAAAACGAGGCTGTGTTGGAGTGGTAATATGAAAATAAAAAATCTCTTAAAAGCTATTGGATTTACCTTATTAATATTAATTATTTATCTTGTAATAAATGTAGGATTAACGGTTTTTGTTGGTATTCTAATAAGAGTCATAAATTATCCTAATATAGGAAATATTGTGTCATCAGAGCAAATAATAAGTGAAATAAGTAAATTTATAGTACCTATATTAATTATAACTAATATAATTACTTTAGCTATTATAATGCTTATCTTTTTAGGTAGAGATGACAAGTTTTTAAGTTATGTTGGTTTTAGAAGAATAAAAGTTCATGATGGAGCTTTGATTTTGGGCTTTGGAGTATTTTTTAATATTTTAATAACTGGACTAGTAGACTTAGCAATAAAATATCTACCTATTAGACGGCAAATCCAAGAATTTGAAAGCTTGATGGAGCCTTTAATCAATTCTGGATTTATTCCAATAATAATAGCTGTTTCTATTTCGGCTCCTTTATTTGAAGAGATAATGTTTAGAGGGATAATACTTAATGACTTCAAAAAGGTCTTTCCTGTTTGGCTGGCTATTTTAGTACAAGCTCTACTTTTTGGTTTATTCCATGGAAATTTAATCCAAGGTGTATATGCAACAATTTTGGGTATCATTCTTGGGATTGTCTACTATAAGTATAGGTCAATTTGGGCGGTAATTTTATTACACTTTTCATATAATACGGCATCATTGCTACTTGACCAATGGTTACATAATAACTTACAATTAAATAATATATTACTAATTGGTTTTGGTGGATCTTTGTTATTTGCCATTATTATGATTAAATTCTATAAGAGGGAAAATTACAATAAAATTGAGAAAGAGGTAGAAAATGTCGAAACTATTGATTAAAAATATTAAGAGTATAATAACTGTTGATAATGAAGATAGGATTCTAAATAATTCTAATATATATATAGTAGATGGAGTTATTAAACACATTGGTAAGGAAGTGTTTGAAGCTGATGAAGTTATTGATGGTAGTAACTATTATGCCTATCCAGGCTTGATAAATACACATCATCATCTATACCAAACTTTTAGTAGGAACTTATCACAGGTTCAGAACCTTGAGCTGTTTCCTTGGTTAAAAGCTTTGTATGAAATATGGAAGGGCTTAGATCAGGATATGATTTACTATAGTTCTATGACCGGTATTGGAGATTTGATGAAGAGTGGTTGTACAACTGTTTTTGATCATCATTATGTATTTCCTTCCTCAACTCCAGGGGAATTAATAGATACACAATTTGATGCAGCAAGTAGGATTGGTATACGTTTACACGCATCAAGAGGAAGTATGTCTAGAAGTGTTAAAGATGGAGGCTTACCCCCAGATTCTGTGGTACAAACAACTGATCAAATTTTAACTGATAGTTTGAGGTTGATTGAAAAATATCATGATCCATCACCATTTTCAATGAGGCAAATTACTCTTGCTCCATGTTCTCCCTTTAGTGTAACAGATGATTTGATGATAGAAACAGCAAAGTTAGCTAGATTAAAAGGAGTAAGGCTTCATACTCATTTGTGTGAGACTAAAGATGAAGAAAATTATACTATAAGTAGATATAATCTCCGACCTCTTGCCTATATGGAAAGTCTTGGCTGGATTGGTAGTGATGTTTGGTTTGCTCATGGTATTCATTTTAATGATAGTGAATTAAGGCTGCTTGCGGAAACACAAACGGGTATTGCTCATTGTCCTGTATCGAATATGAAGTTATCTTCAGGAATTGCTAGAATACCTGATATGTTAAAACTTGGTGTACCAGTTGGTCTAGCTGTTGATGGTAGTTCTAGTAATGATGGTTCAAATTTACTAGAAGAATTAAGAGTTGGATTTTTATTACATAGACTAAATTCAAGTAATCTTGCTCCAACAGGCTATGATATGTTAAAAATTGCTACAAGAGGTAGTGCTAAGATATTAGGAAGAAACGATATAGGTTCTCTTGAAGAAGGTAAAGCTGGAGATTTATTTATGATAGACTCTAGAGATTTATCTTTAGTTGGTACTCAAAGTGATCCAAAATCAATTTTTGGTGTAGTAGGTTATCAAAAACCAGTAGATTATACAATCGTTAACGGGAAGGTTGTAGTAAGAAAAGGCATTCTTGTTAATGTTGATGAAGAAGAAATCAGCAGAAAAGCTAATGAATTAGTAGATTGTTTACTAAAAAAATCTACTAATAGTTGAAGCTTAATTTGGTGTTTTTAGTCAATTATTCAGGAGGAAAATATGTTTAAAAATATAGATATTGATCAAAGCATTAAAAATGCCCAGACTAGCTTGTTGATTATGATATTATTAACTATAGTCAATGTTTTAGGTGCATTGTTTGGGTTAGGCTTATATTTGCCATATTCAGCAATATTACCTAATACAATTCTGTTTTATGCGAGTGCAAACCAATTATACTTGTTTTTATTGCTAATATTTATAATAATTGGACTTTATATTGGTGTTGCAATTTTAGCTAAAAAAAATCCTATATGGTATATAGGGGCAACAACCCTATATATTCTTGATACTATAATTTTTTTAATTTTGTTATTTAGTAATAGAGGCAATATGTTTGATGTAGTCTTTCATGCCTGGATTCTTTATTCACTATTTAAAGGTTCTGTAGCGGCTTATAGGAAGATGGTTCAATAAACATTTTTAATAATTTAGATTTTGAGTTATAAAACCTCCATATTAATGGGGGTTTTATTTTGTGTTTGATAAATTACTAATTCCCTTTAGAATGTAGAAAAATTCATTAAAAGAAGGTATACTGAACAAGTAATATTATAATTTAGGAGATTGATATGGAGATTTTAAAAGAGAGAATATTGAAAGATGGTAAAGGGATAGGAACAAGTATATTAAAAGTTGACACTTTTTTAAACCATCAAATAGATATTGATCTAATGGAAAAAATAGGGCAAGAGTTTTATGAACATTTTAAAAATAAAAAAGTAACTAAAATTTTAACTATTGAAGCATCAGGTATAGCAATAGCAGCATTTGTTGCTAAAGCATTTAATGTTCCATTAGTATTTGCAAAAAAGGTTGCATCTAAAAATCTAGAAGGAGAAATTTTAACAGCTTCAGTACAATCTTATACAAAAGGGTTGATTTATTTAATAAATGTATCAAAAAAATTCATTATAGAAGATGATAATATTTTATTAATTGATGACTTCCTTGCTAATGGAAGTGCTCTTCTTGGACTTGCAGATATTGTTAAACAAGGTGGAGCAAATTTAGTTGGTGCGGGAATAGCAATTGAAAAAAGTTTCCAGCCAGGTAGACAAAGAGCAATGGATGTTGGTATAGATGTTTATAGTCTCGCACGTATAGAATCTATTAATGATAATGATATAAAATTTAAGGAGCATTAGAATCATGAATGAAAAATATGATTTAATAATTATTGGAGCAGGTCCAGCAGGGATTTTCACTGCACTAGAGCACAAGAAACTAGCTCCAGAGAAATCTATTCTAGTATTAGAAAAAGGTAGATCAATTGAAAAAAGAATTTGCCCAAAAAGAAAAACAGGAATCTGTGTACATTGTAAACCTTGTAACATAACAACTGGATTTGCCGGTGCTGGTGCATATAGTGATGGTAAATTATCACTTTCACCTGATGTTGGTGGGGAACTTCCAGAATATATTGGTTATGCAAAAACACAAGAATTAATAAAATATGTAGATAAAACATATCTTTCATATGGTGCTGATAGCACCATATATGGTCTTGAATTTCCTGAAAAGATTGCAGAAATTAGAGCTAAAGCAATTAGACATAACCTAAAATTAATAGAATGTCCAATAAGACATTTGGGAACTGAAATGGGGTATACTATTTACTCCAAAATTCAAAAACATTTAGTTGATTTAGGGATAGAATTAAAATTTAATAATCCTGTAAAAGACTTTATCTTAGATGATGAAAGTGGAGTGATTGGAGTTATAGCAGATAAAGAATATTTTGCAGATAATATTGTAACTGCAGTAGGCAGAGAAGGAGCTGACTGGTTAGATAAAGTTTGCGAACGATATGGTATTGATAAAGAGGTTGGTATAGTTGACGTAGGGGTTAGAGTAGAATGTAGAGATGATGTAATGAAAGTGCTTAATGAAAGTATGTATGAATCAAAACTAATTTACTACACCAAAACTTTTGATGATAAAGTTAGAGTTTTTTGTTCTAATCCATCTGGAGAAGTTGCTACTGAAATCTATGACGGAGAATTAGCAGTAGTTAATGGGCATAGTTACAAGGGTGAGGAATACAAAACTAATAATACTAACTTCGCACTTTTAGTATCAATGAAATTTACTGAACCATTTAGTGAACCAATTGAATATGGCAAGCACATAGCAAGGCTTGGGAATATGCTTGCTGGAAATAAAATTCTAGTACAGCGTTTTGGCGACTTTAAAAGAGGTAGAAGAACAACCGATGATAGATTGCTCAGAAACAATACAGTTCCTACTTTAAAGGATGCTATTCCAGGAGATTTATCTTTAGTATTACCTTATAGAATAATGCTAGATATAAAAGAAATGATTGAAGCTCTTGATAGTATAGCAAAAGGGTTAGCTAGTAATGAAACACTACTTTATGGTGTGGAGGTTAAATTTTACTCTAATAAGATAAGAGTAAATAGTAAGTTCCAAAGCAATTTAAAGAACTTATACACAATTGGTGATGGTGCTGGAATTACTAGAGGGTTAATGCAAGCCTCCTGTAATGGAGTTGCAGTTGCTAGACAATTATTAGGTGTTGATTTATAAAATATATGTAAAAAAGGGAGGAAAGCGAAAGCTTCCTCCCTTTTATCGTATACTATGCAATAAAAATGAATAATATACAGTTAATATGCAATATTATTGATATTAATGTATAATTATAAAAACATTCTTGTTTTTTTATACAAACAACTGTATAATTAACCCATAATGCAAAAAGGAGAGAGATATCTATGGAAAATAAGATTAAAGTAAGCATATTTGGAGCAACTGGCTATACTGGAATCGAACTATATAGAAGACTTAAAGTCAGAGATGATATCGAAATAGTTGATCTGCCATCAAAAAGTTCAGCTGGCAAAAGATACAGTGAGGTAGTTAGTAGTACTATAAGTATAAGCGATGAAATTTTAATTGAATGGAATCCTGAAAAAACAGTAAAAAAATCAGATGTAATTTTTACAGCTTTACCACACGGAGAAACTTTTGCTATAGCTAAGGCTTGTAAAACTTATGGGAAAAAATTAATTGATATTGGAGCAGATTATAGATTAGACAAAGAAAATTATAAAAAATGGTATGGTCTTAATCATGCTGAAGCTAAATTAATAGATGAAGCAGTTTACTGTATTCCTGAACTTAATAGAGACAGCATAAAGGCTGGGACTTGGTTGATAGCTAATCCTGGTTGTTACCCAACTAGTGTTCAATTGGGACTTGCCCCACTTATTGAAGCAGGAATAATAGAAACAAAGAATATAATAGTTGATGCTAAATCAGGTGTTAGTGGTGCTGGCAGAGGATTAAAACTAGCCACTTTATATAGTGAACAAAATGAAAACGTAAATGCTTATGGTGTAGGTATACATAGACATAAACCAGAAATGGAAAAACACTTGCAAAAATACTCTGATGAACAAGTGAAAATTATGTTTACTCCACACCTTATGCCAATGACTAGAGGGATACATAGCACTATATATACAACTTTAAAAAAGGACATAAGTGAAGATGAAGTAAGACAAATTTTGAGAGTTAAATACAAGGACGAATATTTTGTTAAGGTTTTAGATAAAGGTATTATGCCACACACGAAATGGGTATATGGCTCAAACTTTTGTCATATTAATGTAGTATTGGACCAGGATACTGGTAATTTGGTTATTTTATCAGTTATAGATAATTTGGTAAAAGGTGCTTCAGGGCAGGCTATTCAAAATATGAATATATTATTTGGAATTGACGAGAAAAAAGGGGTAGAAAACATACCCTTAATTCCTTAAGGAGGAGCGGAATAAATGCAAAATAGTGATCAATATAGTGTTGTATATCCTAAAGGTTTTAAGTCAGCAGGAATACACAGTAAAATAAAGAAGAAGAAAAAGGACTTGGCTTTAATTTATAGTGATGCACCATGTACAGCTAGTGGTAGTTTTACTAAAAATTTGGTTAAAGCTGCTCCAGTAATAGTTAGTGAAGAAAATATTAACAATAAAATAAGAGCTATTATTATTAATAGTGGTAATGCTAATGCTTGCACTGGAAAAAAAGGCATGACCAATTCTTGGAAAATGGTAGAGGAAACTGCTAAGGTACTTGAAATTAATAAAAAAGAAGTTTTAGTAGCTTCAACTGGAGTTATAGGTCAACAGTTACCAATTGATAATATTATAAGTGGAATAGGAGATATTGTTGATGAATTAGGTTCTGATAAAGATAATGGAATTGATGCAGCAGAAGCTATTATGACCACTGATACTTTTAGAAAACAATTTGCCACAGAATTTGTTTATGAGGGTAAAGAAATAAGAATTGGTGCTATTTGTAAAGGTAGTGGAATGATTCATCCTAATATGGCAACACTTTTAGGGTTTGTTACTACGGATGCTTCTATTGATAAAGAATTATTAGATAAGATTGTTATTGAAGGTGTAAATAAGTCCTTTAATTCAATAACTGTTGATGGAGATACTAGTACAAATGATATGGTTATTGTTTTAGCTAATGGAGCTAGTGGTGTTAATAAAATAAAAGATAAAGATCAAGAACTTTATCATATATTCAAAGAAAAACTAATAGAAATATTGAAGAAAATGGCTAAAAGTATTGTTGTTGATGGAGAAGGGGCAACTAAATTCATTGAAGTTAGAATTAAGGGTGCTAAAAATGAGACTGATGCAATAAAAGCTGGGAAAGCAGTTGCAACATCAAGTTTGGTTAAAACTGCAGCTTTTGGTGAAGATGCTAATTGGGGTAGGATACTTGCAGCTGTTGGTTATTCTGAGATAGAGTTTGATCCTTATGAAACTAATATTTATATTGGGAGTAACAAGGGGGAATTGCTTGTTTGCGAAATGGGAATGGGTCTAGAATTTGATGAAGATATAGCTAAAAAAATATTATCAGAAAAAGAAATTTATTATTTAGTTGAAATGGAAGAAGGAAAGGGTGACGCTGTGATTTACACCTGCGATTTATCATATGATTATGTTAAAATTAATGGTAGTTACAGATCCTAAGGTAAAAGTTTAATGTATGAAGAAGCAAAAAAAAAGGCGAGCATTTTGGTGGAGGCCTTACCATATATTCAAAGGTTTCAAGGAAAAATTGTAGTAATTAAATATGGTGGAAATGCTATGATAAATGAAGAATTGAAACAAGCAGTGTTCCAAGACATAGTACTTATGAAGTTAGTAGGAATGAATCCAGTACTAGTTCATGGTGGAGGGCCTGAAATATCAGATATGCTTAAAAGATTAGGAAAAGAAACTAAATTTGTTAATGGATTAAGATATACAGATAAAGAAGTTATGGAAATTGCTGAAATGGTTTTGGTTGGGAAAATAAATAAAGAGATTGTTGCTGGTATGAACTATTATGGCGCAAGTGCTTTAGGTATGTGTGGTAAAGATGGTGGAATGGTAATGGCTGAAAAATATATGCCTATTGTTTATGATGAAGATGGTAATGAATCTCAATTAGATATTGGTTATGTAGGTAAAGTTACCAAGGTGGCTAATCAGGTGTTGTTGGATGTTATCAAACAAGGCTATATACCGGTGATAGCGCCAATTGGCGTTGGAATAGATCAACAAACCTATAATATTAATGCAGACTTTATGGCTGGTGAAATTGCTAGTTCCTTAAAAGCAGATAAATTTGTATTATTAACAGATACAGAAGGTATTTATGAAAGTGGAATGAATGGCAACAAGAAAATTTTTAAAAGCCTTCATATAGATGATGCAGACCAGTTAATCAAAGGTGGCATAATTTCAGGTGGTATGATTCCGAAAATAAACTGTTGTATTGATGCATTAAGAAATGGTGTTGAAAGAGTACATATAATTGATGGAAGAGTTCCTCATTCAATTCTTTTAGAAATATTTACCAATGAAGGTATTGGTACAATGATAATTAAGTAGGTGGAAAAAATGGATTTAATGAATACATACAAGCAATATCCTTTGAAGATGGTAAAAGGAGAATATAATTATCTTATTGATGAAAATGGGAAGAGATATCTTGATTTTTTAAGTGGAATAGCTGTTAATCCTCTAGGTTATGGCAATAAGAAAATTGAAGGTGCTATTATAGAGCAGACCATGAATTTAATTCATGCCTCAAACTATTTTTATACCCAAACACCTTTAAAATTAGCTGAGTTATTAGTAAAAAATACATGTTTTGATAAGGTATTTTTAGCTAACTCAGGCGCAGAAGCAAATGAAGGTGCAATTAAGTTAGCTCGTAAATATAGTGAGTTGAAGTATAATATAGATAGGAATGTAATTATTTCTTTTACTAATTCCTTTCATGGCAGAACTTTGGCTACTTTAACTGCAACAGGTCAAGATAGTTTTCACGAACATTTTTTTCCTTTACCAGGTGGTTTTAAATATTGTCCTTTTGGTGATATTAACACTTTAAAGACTATGATTGACGACAGTGTTTGTGCTATAATTATTGAACCAATACAAGGTGAAGGTGGTATAAATATTGCCCAAAAAGATTTCCTTCTTTCTATGAGAAAGATTGCAGATGAGAAGGATGTTTTATTGATATTTGATGAGGTTCAAACAGGTATTGGCAGAACGGGTAGTTTTTTTGCTTATCAAGATTTAGGTATTGAGCCTGATATTTTAACTAGTGCAAAAGCCTTAGGTGGAGGACTTCCTTTAGGTGCTTTTATGGCTAAAGAAGTTGTAGCTAAATCACTTGTGCCTGGAGATCATGGTTCTACCTTTGGTGGAAATCCAGTAGCTTGTGCTAGTGGTTGTGCGGTTATAGAAACTATTCTTGAACCAGGATTTTTAGATCAAATGAACGAAGTAGCAGAATATTTTAAAGAAGAACTAGTAAAGTTAGCTGATAAGTATCCAGTCGTTAAAGAGTTTAGAGGTAAAGGTCTAATGCTTGGACTGGAGTTATATATAGATGGAGCTGATTTGGTTAAGAAGGCTTATGAAGAAGGTCTTATTATAAATTGTACAAATGTGAGAGTTTTAAGATTCTTACCACCGTTAACTATAAAAAAAGAGGAAATTGATATTTTAATTAAATTTCTTGATAACGAATTAATGAAAAGGAGTGTGGCCTAATGAGTTTATTGAATATGGAAACAAATCTAAAAGGCAGAGATTTTCTTAGTTTGAAAGATTTCACCCAGGAAGAAATAGTCTATTTACTTGACCTAGCAGATTTTTTAAAGGCGAAAGTCAAAACAAATGAACCTTATGAGGTTTTAAAAGGTAAGACTTTAGGCCTTATATTTGAAAAAAGTTCAACTAGAACTAGAGTTTCATTTGAGGTTGGCATGGTACAACTTGGGGGTTATCCTTTATTCCTTTCAGCAAATGATTTGCAAATGGGAAGAGGTGAGCCAATCAAAGATACTGCAAGAGTATTGAGTAGATACTTAGATGGTGTAATGATTAGAACATACAACCATAGTGATGTTGAAGAATTAGCTGCTTATGCTAATATTCCAATTATTAATGGTTTAACTGATGCTTTACATCCTTGTCAAGTTTTGGCTGATTTACAGACTATCAGAGAGCATAAAGGACATAACCTTAAAGGTATGAAGCTAGCATATATTGGTGATGGAAATAATATGGCTCATTCATTGATGATAGGTGGGGCTAAGTTAGGTATGGAAATTTATATTGCATCACCTAATGAATATACTCCAAATAATAAGTGGATTAGTACTGCCCAGGAAATCGCCAAAGAAACTGGTGGAAAAATAGTTATAACTAATGATATAAATGAAGCAAGTAAAAAAGCTGATGTTTTATATGCTGATGTTTGGGCTAGTATGGGTAAGGAACAAGAAGCTAAGGAACGTAGAAGTGCTCTAGAAAAATATCAAATTAATGATGTGCTTTTAAAGAAGGCTGCTAAGGATGTTATTGTAATGCATTGTCTTCCTGCACATAGAGGTGAGGAAATAACTGAAGCTGTATTAGAGGGTGAACATTCTGTGGTCTTTGATGAAGCAGAAAACAGATTACATGCTCAAAAAGCAGTGTTGGCTAGTTTAATTTAAAGGAGGAAAAAATAGATGAAAAAGAAGGTAGTTTTAGCTTATTCTGGAGGGTTGGATACATCAATTATTATACCTTGGTTGATTGAAAATTATGGATATGAAGTTATTGCAGTTGCTGGTGATGTTGGTCAAGGTGAAGAACTTGAGCCATTAAAAGAAAAAGCCATTAGAACTGGTGCTTCAAAAATATATATCGAGGATTTAAAAGATGATTTTGTAAATAACTATGTGTTCCCAACTCTTAAAGCGGGTGCAATTTATGAAACTAAGTATCTTTTAGGGACTGCAACTGCCCGTCCTTCTATTGCAAAAAGGTTAGTTGAGATTGCTTTAGCTGAGGGTGCAGAAGCTATCTGTCATGGTTGTACTGGTAAAGGTAATGATCAGGTTAGATTTGAACTTGCTATTATGGCTCTAGCTCCAAATATGAAAATTATTGCACCTTGGAGAATCTGGGATATTAAATCTCGTGAAGAAGCTATTGATTATGCAACTGCTCGTGGAATTGAAGTTCCTGTAAAGAAGAAGAGTCCATATAGTATGGATAGAAACTTGTGGCATTTAAGCCATGAGGGTTGTGACTTAGAAGATCCATGGAATGAGCCTTCAGATGATTTGTATCATATTGTAACTAATCCAGAAAAGGCTCCTGATAAAGCAGAATATGTAACTGTTGATTTTGAACAAGGTATTCCTGTTGCTGTTGATGGCGTTAAAATGGGTGGGGTTGAGTTAATAACTCTATTAAATGAAAAAGGTGCTAAAAATGGTGTTGGTATAGATGATTTAGTTGAGAATAGATTAGTGGGTATTAAGTCTCGTGGTGTTTATGAAAATCCAGGGGGTCGTATCCTTTATACTGCTCATAATGATTTAGAGTATTTATGTCTTGACAGAGACACATTCCATTACAAGGAACTAGTAGCTAAGCGTTATGCTGAACTCGTTTATTTTGGCCAATGGTTTTCCCCATTAAGAGAAGCCTTAGATGCTTTTGTTAATGAGACTCAAAAAACTGTAACTGGTACTGTTCGTTTGAAACTTTATAAGGGGAATTGTACTATTGCTGGTACAAAGTCTCCATATTCACTTTATGATACTAATATAGCATCATTTACAATGGATGAGGAATTATATAATCATAAGGATGCTGAAGGCTTTATAAATTGTTTTGGTCTACCATTGAAGATGAGAGCTTTAAAGCTTAATAAAAAAAGTTAGGGGAGTTATTATGGAAAAAGTTAATGTTAAAAACTTAGTTATTTCTGCAATATTAGCAGCGATGGTAATTGTTTCTATCTTTTTTATTCATATACCAATGATAGGGCAAGGTTATGTTCATATTGGAGATAGTTTTATCTTAATCGGTGCGCTACTTGGTCCTATGTATGGATTTTTAGTAGGTGGAATTGGTGCTATGTTAGGAGATGTTTTAACTGGTTATGCAGTTTATGCTCCTTGGTCATTAATTATTCATGGTTTACAAGGTGTTTTAATGGCCTTAGTTATTACTAAGATAACTAATCTAAATGTAATTAAGTTTTTTATATTTGGTTTATTAATCAGTACTTTAACTGTTGTTTTCGGTTATGCTATTGTTGAGTATTTATTGTCAGGACAACAAATGGCTTTAGCTTTGGCTACGATTCCAATTAACTTCTTGCAGGTAACTGTAGGTTCAGTTATTGGTGCTGCTTTATATGCGCCGGTTAAAAAATTGTTATCTTTAAGGATTACTACTGAATAACTAAGTTTATCTAAATAAGATATAGTGTATAAAAATAAGGAATAAGGAATGATTTTACTTCATTCCTTATTCCTTAATATTTTATGATTTACTTAATTAAGTGTTAATTTTTATTCAATTAAAGTTCTAGCCCTATTTATATAGGCATTAACCACACAATCTGGGGCAAGTATCTGGGCTTCATCACCAAACTGGAACAACCAACCAAAAAATGAAGTAGAAACACAGACGTTTATGGATACTTTGAAATATTCATCATCGATTTTATCTATGTAGACATTTTTGCCAAACTTGTCTAAAATTACATTAATAAGATAATTTTTAAGTTTTAAATGTACCCTTTCTTCAGGACCTCTAAACATAGAAAAAGTTTTCCTGGCATATTCCCCAACACTAAAATTATGAGGTATTGGGACAATGTCTTCTTCTAAAGAGGATACCCCATCCATTCTGTCAATTCTAAAATTAGATATATCTTCATATTTTTTATGATAAGCAATAACATAATAGTTTTCATCATCCCAAAATAGGGCATATGGGGAGATAGAATAAGATCCCCCATTTTGACGATAAACTCTTTCCTTGTTTAAATTGTAATCAAAGTATTTAAATGTAATTTGTTTTTTATCAGTAATGGCCTGATTAACGGCATCCACATTATAGTAAACATGTTCATTCATAGTTTTTACTCTATTACGAACTATAATGTTTCTTCTAATCTGATTGCTTTCATAATGACTAGCTAATAATCCTAGTTTTTCTAACAGGAGTTGAGATTTTTTTTCACTAATAAATTTTGCACTAGCGACAGCATCAGCTAGTAATTTTAACTCGGTTAATTGAAAATCTCTTTCACAAACATAGTATCCAGTGAATTTGCTTTTTTTACAGATTATGTCGTGACCAAATTTTTGCAAAGCATTAATATCAGTATAGACAGTCTTTCTTTCCACTTCTATATCCCATCTTTTAAGCTCTCTAATAATATCTTTGACAGATAATAAATGGTTTTCATCAGATTTCTCCAATAATATTTTTTGGAGATATAATAGCTTCAATTTTTGATTAACAGATTTTGGCATAATACCCTCCTAAATTAATTTAAAATTAGTTATTATTCGTACTCTCTTTTAGTCATTCGATACAATTATAAGTATTTCCTATAAAATTATAGTAAATTAGAAAATATGTATACTAATTATTTTAATAATAACAAAATATGATATCCAATAAGCTGTACAGTTAATTAAAAAAGAATAGATAAATATAGCATTTTTATAATACTTTAAAATCATCATTAACCTTTATTTTAAAAGGGTTTTGTGATATAATATCAAGAGTATATAACTTAAAGAAAAAAGGAGAAAAACTATAGATGGATGATATAAAAATAGCCCAATCTTCAAAATATAATGCTAGTCATATTCAGGTACTTGAAGGACTAGAAGCTGTAAGAAAAAGACCGAGCATGTATATTGGTAGTACAAGCCTAAGAGGCTTACATCACTTAGTTTATGAAATAGTTGATAATAGTATTGACGAAGCCCTAGCAGGTTACTGTGACAAGATTGATGTAATTATCGGAAAAAATAATGAAATTACGGTAAAAGATAATGGTAGAGGAATACCAGTAGATATTCATCCAAAGCTAAAAAAGCCAGCAGTAGAAATCGCATTAACAATATTACACGCTGGAGGTAAGTTTGGAGATGGTGGTTATAAAGTGTCTGGAGGACTTCATGGAGTTGGTATGAGTGTAGTTAATGCACTATCTGATTCCTTAGTTGTTCAAGTAAGAAGGAATGGTAATGTATATGAACAAAGCTTCTCAAGAGGGAAGGTTACAGCGCCATTAACAATTGTTCAAGAAGGAATAAAAGGAACAGGAACACAAATTTACTTTAAAGCAGATTCAGAAATATTTGAAGAAACAGAATATGACTTTCTTACATTAAGTCATAGAATGAGAGAGTTATCCTTTCTAAACAAAGGGATCACAATCACTTTAAAGGATGAAAGAAGTGAAGTAGAAGAAGTCTTCCATCATGATGGTGGAATTGTCGACTTCGTTCTCCATCTTAATAAAAATAAAGAAGCACTATTTAAAGATCCACTATATATACAAGGTAATAAGGATGACGTAGAAGTAGAAGTAGCTCTTCAATACCATGAAGGTTACGTTGAAAACTTATTATCATATACTAATAATATTCATACAACAGAGGGTGGAACTCATGAAGTTGGCTTTAAAACTTCTTTAACAAGAGTTATGAATGATTATGGTAGAAAGAAAAGCCTTATTAAGGACAAGGAAGATAATCTTTCTGGTGATGACATTAGAGAAGGACTTACTGTTGTACTTAGTATTAAGGTATTAAATCCGCAATTTGAGGGACAAACAAAAACTAAATTAGGAAATAGTGAAGTTAGAGGTATAGTAGAATCTATTGTAGGTGATCGATTAAGTACGTTCCTTGAAGAAAACCCTGCAGTTGGAAAAAAAATCATAGAAAAAGCAATGATGGCTAACAGAGCAAGAGAAGCAGCAAGAAAAGCTAGAGAATTAACTAGAAGAAAGAATGCTTTAGAATTTTCAGGTTTACCTGGTAAGTTAGCAGATTGTTCTAGTAATGTCGCT
Source organism: Bacillota bacterium (assembly GCA_024635925.1). Lineage (GTDB taxonomy): Bacteria > Bacillota > TC1 > TC1 > TC1 > WTXA01. Next base: position 19,080 of record JAGXHY010000018.1, read on the forward strand.
GCAGATTGTGAGATATACATTGTAGAGGGAGATTCTGCGGGAGGTTCTGCAAAAACAGGAAGAAATAGAGAATTCCAAGCTATTTTACCACTAAGGGGTAAAATTCTTAATGTGGAAAAAGCAAGAATTGATAAGATACTTGGAAATAATGAAATTAAAGCAATGATTACAGCACTAGGTACTGGTATAGGTGAAGATTTCAATGCCGATAAATTAAGATACAAGAAAGTGGTAATTATGACAGATGCTGATGTAGACGGATCTCATATAAGAACTCTTCTTCTTACTTTCTTTTTCAGATATATGAAACCATTAATAGAACTTGGGTGCATATATATTGCCCAACCACCATTGTTTAAAGTTAAAGTAGGAAAAGTAGAAAGTTATGTTTACACTGATCGTGAGCTTGAAGAGAAATTAAGAAATGTTGAAGAAGGTTCATATAATCTTCAAAGATATAAAGGTCTTGGAGAGATGAATCCTGAACAATTGTGGGATACGACTATGGATCCTGAAAAAAGAATATTTTTACAAGTGGCTATAGATGATGCTGCAGAAGCTGACAGTATCTTCACAGTACTTATGGGTGATTTAGTAGAACCAAGAAAAGAATTCATCCAAAATAATGCACATAAAGTAAGTAATTTAGATATTTAACGGAGATATAATGAAAACTGGAAAACTAACTATAGAACAATTGAAAAAAATAGTATTTCCATATATTGGAGTAAGAAGGCCGGAAGTTCTTGTTCATGCGGCTATAGGAGAAGATTCTGCAGTAATAGATTTTAATGATCAACTCTGTGTAATCTCCACAGATCCTATAACAGGCGCTAGCAAGGATAACGGCTATCTTGGTGTTCATGTAGCCTGTAATGATGTTATAGCTAGCGGTGGAAAGCCTCTTGGAATTCTAATAACACTACTTTTAAAGGAAGAAACTACTGAAGAAGATATAAGAAGAATAATTGAAGGTGCAAACAAAGCCTGTGAAGAACTTGGGATTGAAATAATGGGTGGACATACTGAAATAACGTCTAGCGTTAAAGAAAGCATACTTTCCTTTACTGCTCTTGGAACTAAGGAAAAAAAATATCTAGAAAACCAAGTAGCTATTGAAGATGGAGATGAAATAATATTAACAAAAGGAGGAGCAATAGAAGGCACCTCTATTCTATATAATGATTTTGCAGATGTTTTTGAGAATGTTGTCGATAAACAATTAATTAAAGACGGACAGGATATGCTTAACTGGCTCTCAATTTTTAAAGAAGGCAATATTGCTTTGGAAAATGGTGCTAAAGTAATGCATGATGTAACTGAAGGTGGCGTTCTTGGGGGTGTTTATGAAATAGCAGATAATACCAACTTAGGGATTGAAATATTTGAAAAAGAAATTTACTTTCATCCAGCAACCTTAGCCTTATTAAAGGTATTTCCTGATTTAGAACTGCTCAGGCTAATATCAAGTGGTTCATTATTAATAGTAGGGAAAAAGAATAATGATATAAAAGCTATGTTAAAAAAAGCTGGAATTAAAAGTTTTTCAATAGGTAGATTTACAAAAGATAAATCAAGATTATTACACACGACCAATGGGGAAGTTATTGATATAGCTGATCCAAAAAGTGATGAGCTTTGGTCTATAATAGATAAACTCAAAGAAAGATAGGAGTGGAGACTTTGGAAAATAAAACCGGTGGTAGAATTATACCAATAAACATCGAGACCGAAATGGAAAAATCATATATAGATTATGCGATGAGCGTAATTGTCGGCCGTGCTCTTCCTGATGTAAGAGATGGAATGAAACCTGTTCATAGAAGAATACTTTATGCTATGCATGAACTGGGAATGGGTTCAGATAAACCTTACAAAAAGTCAGCCAGACTTGTCGGTGACGTTTTAGGTAAGTACCACCCTCATGGTGACACTGCTGTTTATGATGCTATGGTAAGACTAGCTCAGGAATTTGCAACTAGATATTTACTAGTAGATGGACATGGTAACTTTGGTAGTATTGATGGAGACTCAGCAGCAGCAATGCGTTATACTGAGGCTAGAATGTCAAAATTAGCAAGTGAAATGTTATCAGATATAAATAAGGAAACTGTAGATTTTATACCAAACTATGATGAATCCTTAAAAGAACCAACGGTATTTCCTGCTAAATTCCCTGCACTATTAGTAAATGGGTCTTCAGGTATTGCTGTTGGTATGGCTACCAATATACCACCTCATAATTTAGGTGAAGTTATTGGTGGGTTACTAGCACTGATTGATGATGCTGATGTTACTATAGATACTTTAATGGAACATATTACAGGACCAGATTTTCCTACAGGTGCTAATATAATTGGTTTTGAAGGTATAGCATCTGCCTATAGGACAGGAAGAGGTTCTGTTCGGATGAGAGGTAAGTCTCATATTGAACAAAATAAAAATGGTAAAACAAGAATTATTGTTACAGAAATACCTTATCAAGTAAATAAGTCAAAAATGATTGAAAAAATAGCTGATCTTGTAAGAGATAAAAGCATCGAAGGTATAACCGATCTAAGAGATGAATCAAATAGAATAGGGATAAGGGTAGTTATTGAACTTAAAAAAGACGCTAATCCTAATGTAATTTTGAATAAACTATATAAGCATACACAATTACAAGATACTTTTGGTGTTATTAATTTAGCTATTGTTAAAGGCAAACCTGTAGTTTTAAACTTGAAAGAAATGCTTTTCTATTATTTAGAACATCAAAAGGAAGTATACATAAGAAGAACTGAGTATGATCTTAGAAAAGCTGAAGACAGAGCTCATATTGTTGAAGGATTAAGAAAAGCTATTAACAATATTGATGAAGTAATTGAAATAATTAAAAAATCAGCCGATGTTAAAACTGCAAGAAGTTCTTTAATGGAAAGAATTGGCCTTAGTGAATTACAAGCAAATGCCATCTTAGAAATGAGATTGAGTAAGTTAACTGGACTTGAAAGAGAAAAACTTGAAGAAGAATATAGAGATTTATTAATTAAAATAGCCTTCTTTAAAGAAATACTTGGTGATGAAACAGTTTTGATGGGCATAATAAAAGATGATTTATCTGAAGTCAAAAGGAAATATGCTGATAAAAGAAGAACAACTATTCTACCTGCAGAAGGAGATTTTGTTGTAGAAGATTTGATTGCTGAAGAAAATATGATTATTACAATAAGTAATACTGGATATGTTAAAAGAATGCATATTGATGAATATAAAGCACAAGTAAGAGGTGGTAAAGGTAAAAGCTATAAATCTAAAGCTGATGATTTTGTAGAGCATTTAGTTTCTACCACGACTCATAATTTTATAATGTTCTTTACTAATAAAGGTAGAGTATTAAGATTGAAGGTTTACCAATTACCTGAAGCAAATAGAAATAACAGAGGTACTGCAATTATTAACCTCCTTAATATAAATGGTGATGAAAAAATATCAGCGGTTATTCCAGTTAAAGAATATGATCCTGATAAATATTTATTTGTTGCTACCAAAAATGGTATAGTTAAAAAAAGTTCTCTAACAGCATATAACAGTCCTAGAAAAGATGGTTTAATTGCTGTTAATCTTGATGATGGTGATGAACTTATTGGAGTAAAAGTAACTCATGGTGAAGAAAATATCATTCTAGGTACTAAAAATGGTGCAAGTATCTGCTTTGATGAAAAAGATGTACGACCAATGGGTAGAACTGCCAGAGGAGTTAAGGGTATTACTTTAGAAAAAAATGATGAAGTAGTCGGTCTAGTTGTTGCTAAACCAGATACTACTTTACTAGTAATAACTGAGAATGGTTATGGGAAGAGAACAAAGGTAAGTAAATATAGGACTCAAACTAGGGGTGGTAAAGGTTCAAGAGCAATTGCTAAATCTTCAAGAAATGGTAATTTGGTTAGTATCATGAATGTTAAAGATGACGATGATATTATGGCTATTTCACTAGAGGGACAAAGTATTCGTATGCAGGTTTCTGGAATTTCAGTTATTGGTAGAGTAACTCAAGGCGTTAAAGTAATGAATTTACCGAAAACTGATAAGATTGTTGCTATTGGTACAGTTCTAAAAGAAGTAAATGGTATTAAAATTGAGGAAGATGATAAAGAGAGTAATTAGGAAGGATTGTTTTAATGCTTGATATTCGTTTAATATTAGAAGATAGATTGAGAGTTGAAGAAAACTTAGCACGTAGAGGTTTAAAAATAGATTTGACAAATGTAGTTGCTTTAGAAGAGGAACGGAAATTAATTTTACAAAAAACTGAAGAGAAAAAAAGTGTTAGAAACCAAGTTTCTAAGGAGATAGGGCGACGTAAGGCTAAGGGTGAAAATCCTGAAGCAATTATGGAAGAAATGCGTATTCTTGGTGATGAAATTTCAGAACTAGATACTCTAATTAAAGAAATTGAAGTTAAACTTAAAGAGGAACTATATAAACTGCCAAATCTTGTTCTTGATTCAATTCCTATAGGTGCTGATGAATCAGCAAATATTGAGGTATTTAGAGTGGGTGATCTCCCAATTTTTAATTTTGAACCAAAAGATCATCAAGAACTTGGCGTAGCTTTAGACATAATGGATTTTGAAAGAGGAAATAAAGTAACTGGTCCAAAGTTTGTATTTATGAAAGGTCTAGGTGCTAGGCTTGAAAGAGCCTTGATGAATTTTATGTTAGATTATCATGGTGAAAATGGCTTTACAGAAATTTTAAGTCCATTTTTGGCTAATGAGGATAGTTTTTATGGAACAGGACAATTACCAAAATTTGGTGAAGAAATGTATAAGTTAGATGGTTATGGTTATTATCTAATACCAACAGGTGAGGTTCCTTTAACAAATTTATATAGGGATGAAATTATAAAGGAACAAGAACTACCTATAAAACTTTGTGGTTTTACTCCTTGTTTTAGATCTGAAGCAGGTGCAGCAGGCAGGGATACTAAGGGTCTAATTAGAATGCATCAGTTTAGTAAAGTAGAGATGGTAGAGTTTGTTAAACCTGAAAATGGGGAAAACGCTTTAGAAGAATTGTTGGAAAATGCTGGTGGTATTTTGACTGCCTTAGGACTTCCATATAGGGTTGTTGTTTTATCAAGTGGTGATATAGGTTTTGGTTCAGCTAAAACTTATGATTTAGAAGTTTACCTTCCTAATTATAATGGATATAAGGAAATTAGCTCTTGTAGTTTATACACTGATTTTCAAAGTAGACGTTCTAAAATAAGGTATAGAAATGAAAATGGTAAAAATCATCTAGTCTATACACTAAATGGATCTGGTCTAGCTATTGGGCGTACCATTGCAGCAATAATGGAAAATTATCAACAGGAGAATGGTTCTGTAAAAGTACCAGATATTTTGGTTCCTTATTTGGGTGTTGATATTATAGAATAGTTGATATAAAATAGAAAAGCACGGAGAAGTGGCTGAGTGGCTGATGGCGTTCGCCTGGAAAGCGGATATAGGGCTTTAAAACTCTATCGAGGGTTCGAATCCCTCCTTCTCCGC
>JAGXHY010000019.1 GCA_024635925.1 Bacillota bacterium
AGAAATCTTAGTAAAGTCAGAAAATGAAAAAATAGAGAATATTAAAGTTATTGAAGATAAGACTTCTAATATGAAGATTTTAGAAGAAGAAACTAAGAAATTAATTACTGAAATTGATAAAATGAAAAATATAGAACTTGACAAGGAGAAACTTGCTAATAAGATTAAAATAGCCAAGGAGAAATATCAGAAGCTAGAAGAGGTAAGTATTACAATAGGAGAATATGATAATTTATTATTGGAATATGGTAGTGTACAAAAAAAGTATCTTGATTTATCTGCAAAAAATAAAGAAATGCAAGAACAGTATAATGGGATGTATACAGCATTTTTAGATGAACAAGCGGGTATATTGGCCAAAGAACTTGTAGAGGGTAAGGACTGTCCTGTTTGTGGCTCTAGAGAGCATCCTAACCCAGCTATACTAACAGATAATGCACCAAGCGAACAGGATTTAGATTTACTTAAGGAAAAATATGAGAAGGTTCAAACTGAAACTATTGCCTTAAGCCAAGAAGCAGGGAAACTTAAAGGGCAAGTTGATGCTCTTAAAAAAGATATAATTAAAAACTCTAAGGTTTTAATTCAAGAAGTGGAATTTTCCCAAATTTCTGTTGAGGTTATTAAACTTCAATTAGATACAAAAAATATTATATCTAATTTTACAGATGAGCTTAAAGTTATAGAAGAAAAAATAAAAAGAAAGGAATTACTTGAAGACTTAATTCCTAAGAAACAAAAGGAAATTGATAACTTAAGTAAGGAAAGAGTTGAAATTGACAAAGCTCTTGTTAAACTAGAGGGTGAAATATTAAGTGTGAGAGAAACTATTACTAGTTTAACAAAGGCACTTGAACATGGTTCTAAAGAAAAGGCTGTTGAATTTATTAATGACATGGTACAAAAGAAAGATAAATTACAGAGTGACTTTGACCAAGCTCAAAAAAATTATTTTGATACTAAGTCTGTAATTGATGATTTAAATGGAAAAATCAAGGAATTGACAGAACAAACAAAAGATTCTGAAACTATTGATATTGAGATGTTAAAACAACAACAAGCAGGTCTTAAAGAAAAAAAAGAAAATATAGGTAAAGCTATTAGTAGGGTTAATTCACGATTGGATACTAACGCTAATATTATAGGAAAGCTTATAGAACAAAATGATAAAATAACAAAGGTTGAGTTAGAGTGGACATGGGTTAAGGCATTATCAGATACTGCTAATGGAACAGTTAGTGGTAAGGAAAAGATTATGTTGGAAACCTATGTGCAAATGAATTATTTTGATAGGGTTATTGCTAGGGCTAATACTAGGTTTATGGTAATGTCTGGTGGACAGTATGAACTCATAAGGCGTGATGAATCAATAAATAATAGGAGTCAAAGTGGACTTGAACTTGATGTGATCGATCACTATAACGGATCGGAAAGGAGTGTTAAGACACTCTCTGGTGGTGAATCATTTCAAGCTTCCTTATCACTTGCCTTAGGCTTATCTGATGAGATACAATCCTCTGCTGGTGGTATTAAGCTTGATACTATGTTTGTGGATGAAGGATTTGGTACCTTAGATGAGGAATCCTTACAACAAGCGATGAAAGTTCTGGCTAGTTTAGTTGAAGGTGATAAGCTAGTCGGTATAATTTCTCATGTTGCTGAATTAAAAGGTAAAATTGATAAACAAATTTTAGTTAAGAAAGAAAAAACTGGTGGTAGTGTTGTTGATATTATAATTTAAATATATCAAAAGAAAAATAAGATAAAATAAAATGGGAGTGCATATATACACTCCCATTAAATAACTTAATATATTAATATGCGGTCCATCCATTATCTGCAGTAATGGTAGCACCATTAATAACGCTTGAATCTTCACTTGCTAAAAATAGAGCAACTTTAGCAATTTCTACTGGTTCACTTACTCTAGGATTTGTGCCCATTCCAGACATTGCTTTTTCCATACCTAATTCACTAGGATTTTTTATTCCTGAACCAATATCCGTTTTTACAGCACCAGGGCTAATACAATTACATCTTATGCCCTTATCTGCATACATAAACCCAATATTTTTAGTCATACCCACTAAAGCAAATTTTGAGGCAGTATAGGCGACACCAGCTCTTGAACCAAACAAACCACCAATAGAAGATATATTAATTATGTTACCATTTCCTTGAGGTATCATCTGTTGGATTGCTTTTCTAGACAAGTTCATTGGCCCATTTAAATTTATATCTAATACCTTATCCCAAAGTTTATCGCTTACTTCTCCTACTGGCATCATTTCATCCATTATTCCTGCATTATTTACAAGAATATCTAACTTACCATGTTTTTTTATAACAGTATCTAATATATTATCCATGCCTTTACGATCAGAAACATCACCTATGTATATTTCCAATTGACCTTTAAGCTTTCCAGCATTCTTTATCTCTAATAAGCTATCCTCTCGAATGTCAATTCCGGCAACTATTCCACCTTCATTTAAAAACAGTTTAGTAATTTCTTTCCCAATACCAGAATTTGCACCAGTAACCACAATTACTTTATCTTGAAGTTTCATTTTAACATCCTCCTTTAAAGGTTTTATTACTTTTAAATATTATAACATTGTAATAATAATTTATAAATATTTAGAAAAATTAATAAATAATATTAGAGAATTATAAAATACTTTCAATAAAAATGATATAATAAAAAAAATGGGACTTGATCGCTCTAAAAGATATTTTTTGAGAGGGGATATATAATTGGGAAATATTAAAAAAGATCAACCAATATTTTTAATGCATAATGATGGTTGTATTTATAGAGTATATGAATCAGATTTCAAAACTGATCATTTTGAAAACCCCCAATTAGTTAAAGAAAATGTCTATATCGGAGAATATAATAATGGGCTAAAAGAAGGACAAGGTACATATGTTGCAATTTCAGGTCTAATATATCAAGGGGAATGGCAAAACGATGTGCCTAATGGTTATGGAAGTGAACAAAGACAAGATGGATCATCCTATGAAGGAGAATATTATAATGGAATGTACCATGGTGTTGGCTTCTATTGTTCTAAATATGGAGATACTTATCAAGGAAACTTTAAAGAAGGTTTGCCAAATGGGAAAGGCTTATCAAATTTTACTAATGGTGAAGTTTATGAGGGAGAGTATTTAAATGGTCTAAAAAATGGTCTAGGTAAATATACTTTTGCAGATGGGAGAGTATATATAGGTAACTGGGTTGATGATAAAAGAAATGGCTTTGGAAGAATTACAAACTCAGAAGGCTTAAAATATGAAGGTGAATGGAAAAATGACCTTATCCAAGGAAAAGGTGAAATGCACTTTGGTGATGGAAGTTCATATATTGGAGAATTTAAAAATGGCCTACCTGATGGTAAGGGCACATTATATAATGAAGAAGGGAATAGCCACACAGGAAAATTTATTCTAGGAAAGTGCATTGATTTAAATAAGTAGGAGGACGCTATGTTTCAACAATTGTATATGTTATTTAAAGATAATAAGAAATGGATGGTTTTAGGGGGATACTTTATAGTTTCTTTACTTTTATCAGTTATTATTATTTTGATAGATACTAGAATAATACCAATTCAAAACTATATACCAATAATATTATTTACTACAGTAGAGCTTGCAAAAGAAATTTTAGGGCTATTAGCTGGTGTTCTATTAACAATCACAACATTTACATTTTCAACTATCCTAATTGTTTTGACAATGTATTCTTCTCAATTTTCTCCACGTGTTGTGGAAAATTTCTTAACTAATAAAATTACTATGAAGGTTTTAGGTATATATGTAGGAGGTTTCTTATACTCCATAATAAATTTACTCTTTATGAAAAATGCAGATTCAAGTTTTTTAGTTATTGGAGCCACAGTGGCTGTATTATATTCAGTTTTATGTATCATATACTTCATTGTTTTTGTATATACTGTATCCTCATCTATACAAGCTAATAAGCTGATAGAAAGATTACATGATGATTCAATGGAATCAATAAATCATAAAATTGAATTCTTAAAAGATAACGAAAGAATTAATCATTATAGTGTAGAACAATATGATACGAAAACTAAGATACTAGTTAAAAAAAATGGGTATTTTACATTAATAAACTTTGGATTAATAGGAAATTTAATTAAAGACCTAGATTGCAGAATATATATTGATTCTAATATTGGTGATTATCTTATAAAAAATCAAAAAATAGCCTATCTTTATACTAAAGCTGAAGTTAAAGAAGACCTAATCAAGGAGTTATCAAATGGTTTCTCAATAGGTGATGAAAGATATTCCCTTAATGATTATATGTTTTCTATCCAGAAGATTGTTGAGTTAGCATTAAGAGCAATTTCTACTGGAATAAACGACCCATACACAGCAATTCAATGTATTAGAATGATTGGAGCATTGCTTGGTAAAATGGCACAAATTGAGGGTCATTACACTATTGTACAACCTCCTAAATCAAAAGGTGCTATTATTCATAAGAGTGTAGATTTCCGTAAAGATATATATTTTACTTTTTATCAAATTGTTCATTATGGCAAAAAGGATTTGTCAGTTATTTTAGCTTTATTTGAAGCATTAGAAATTATTAAGAGACAAGGAACAGCTTATAATCAAATTGTAGTAAAGGAATTTGCTGAGTATATATATTGTAATTCCATATCTGAATATAGTCATAAAATGGATATTGATTTATTAAAGGAAAGAAGAAATGAATTTTTATAAGCTAAATATAAATTATTGAAAGGAGAAAAAATATGGGAGAATTTGAAGACGATATGAAGAAAATAGCAGATGAGGCGAAGAAGACCGCAAAAGAATTAAAGGTTAAAGCAGAAAAGAAGATTAAAGAGGTAAAAGGGGATATTAAGGATACTACAGCAGATAAAAAAAATGGTGAAAAAGGAACTAGAATTAGGACTAAAGCTAAGAAGCTAAGTAGGAAAAAAAAGAAAGCTAATTTAAAAGCAAATAAAACTGACTTAATAGTAAAAAAAACTAGACTACCAGTAAAGAAAGCGGCTCCAACAACAAAAAAAGTGGCTCCAGAAAAGAAGAAAGTGGCTCCAACAACAAAAAAAGCTGCTCCAGTAAAGAAGAAAGTAGCTTCAACAACAAAAAAAGCTGCTCCAGTAAAGAAGAAAGTTGCTCCAACAACAAAGAAAACTACTTCAGCTGCTAAAAAAGCAGATACAACAACAAAGACAAAGAAGTAACTACAAACTACTGTATATAATATATCCAGTTACTAATCTTCTAAAGCTGATTTTGTGTATTTATTAATTTAACTTGATAATTTATATAATATGGGTATAATAAAACTATAAAGAATAATTTATTTAACATATTAAAGGAGGTAAGTTTATGAAAATAACAAAGAACTTAGGCATGCTACTACTAGGGATATGGCTTATATTAACAGGACTATTGGGTATTGTAAGTATTCCTATTCCATTCTTAAATATCATAATGGCGATATTAGCACTTGCATCTGGTATTTTAATTCTAATTGGTAAGTAGGTTAAAAAAAGATGATTCAAAAGATAAACTTGATAAAAAGTTAGGAAAATAAAGATTAATATAGTAGAAAGAAAATGAGGTGCCAAGATGGAAGAGAAAACTAAAAGAACAAAAAGAACCTATTCAGATGGACCAATTAATATAATAAAGCGTATCGTTGAAATTATTTTTATAATAATTGAAATTCTCCTAGGATTTAGATTAGTTTTAAAATTTTTAGGAGCAAATCCAGATAACTTTTTTGTTAATGGTATATATTCTATCAGTCAAGTTTTTGTAGGAGTTTTTCAAGGAATATTTTCTGAAGCCACTACAGATGGATTAGAAACAACATCTGTTTTTGAACCTGGAACTTTAATTGCTATGATTGTAATTGGAATAATTGCTTGGATAATATTGATGATTATAAATTCAGTTAGTAGAAACAGTGTAAAAGAAGAAGAAGTTATTGAAGAACAAGATAATTAATTAAAATACATAAATAAAAAGTAAAAAAGAAAGGGTGATGACTTATGTTATGGACAATAATCGGTATACTTGTTGTATTATGGCTTTTAGGATTTGTAACTTCCATTGGTGGAGGATTAATTCACTTGCTACTAGTGATTGCAATAATCGTTTTCATTATACAATTAGTAACAGGTAGAAAAAGTTAAAAGTAAAGTAAAGTGAAAAGAACCAACAGAATAATTATTCTGTTGGTTCTTTTTTATTTTATAATATTTTATAAGATATTCAATTGTAGGATTTAATTAAATGAAAGTTCTCTATTATAATTAAACTATAAGTTGAAAAAGTTTAATTAAATTGATATTCTTTAAAAAGTAATAAATACTAATAGATAACTAATAGGAGAAATTACATGCTAATATCAGCAGAACAAATAACCAAAAGCTATAGTGAAAAAGTATTGTTAAAGGATATATCAATATACCTAGATGAAGGAGATAAAATAGGTGTGATTGGTATAAACGGAACAGGGAAATCTACCTTACTAAAAATTATTGCCCAAGTGGAAAAACAAGACTCAGGAACGATAACTAAAAAACCTGGAATTAGAATAGAATACCTAGAACAAAATCCAGTTTTAGATGAAAAACTGACCATTTTAGAACAAGTATTTGCAGGAACCTCTAAAGAAACAAAAGACCTTAAAACCTACGAAGCAAAAACTATTCTAACTAAACTAGGAATTGAAGAATTTGACAAGCCTATAAGAACACTGTCTGGTGGTCAAAAAAAGAGAGTTGCTATAGCAAGTGCTTTAGTACATCCATGTGATGTACTAATATTAGACGAACCAACAAACCATCTTGATAATGAAATGGTAGCCTGGTTAGAGAAGTACTTAAGTAAATACAAAGGGTCAATAATTATGGTAACCCATGATCGTTATTTTCTTGACCGTGTAACTAATAAGATTGTAGAAATAAATAAAGGTAATCTATATAGTTATCCAGGAAATTACTCCACCTTTTTACAATTAAAAGTAGAACGAGAAGAAATGGAAATTGGAACAAAAAGAAAAAGGAAAAGTTTTTTAAGAAAAGAATTAGAGTGGATAAAAAGAGGTCCAAGAGGAAGAGGGACAAAAAGTAAAGATAGAATAAGCAAATATGAAGATCTCAGTCAATTAAATGGCAATATAGAGGAAACAAAACTTGAAATGAACTCCCTTTCTACCCGCCTTGGCAAACAGGTAATAGAGTTACATTCAATCACCAAAAGATTTGGAGATCAACTAATTATCAAAGACTTTGAATACCTTTTTTCACGTCATGACAGAATTGGTGTTGTTGGTAAAAATGGATCTGGGAAATCTACATTATTAAATATGATTAGTGGGAAAATCTTACCTGATAAAGGTTCTGTTATAGTTGGTAAAACAGTCAAGATTGGCTATTTTTCCCAACACTCTGAGGAAATGGATCAATCACTTAGAGTTATTGAATATATAAGAGAAATTGCTGAAAGTATTAAAACATCTGAAGGTACAGTTACAGCTTCACAAATGCTTGAAAGATTCTTATTTACTAAAGACCTTCAATGGTCCACTATTAATAAACTATCTGGTGGAGAGCAAAGAAGACTATATCTATTAAGGATTCTTATGGCTGCTCCTAATTTCTTGCTTTTAGATGAACCAACAAATGATCTAGATATTGAGACCTTAACCATACTTGAAGATTATTTGGAGAACTTTAATGGGGCTGTGGTAGTTGTATCCCATGACCGCTATTTTCTCGATAAGGTAGTTGATACTATTTTTGAGTTTGAAAAAAATGGGAATGTAAGCAAGTATTTAGGTAGTTATAGGGATTATCTTATTGATAAGGACGAGGAGACAGTAAAAGAAGGGAAAAAAACTAAAAATACAGAAGAAATAGCTACAAGAAAAAAAAGAAAACCTAAATTAAAATTAACCTTTAAAGAACAACATGAATTTGATAATATTGAGTTAGAAATTAATGTTCTTGAAGAAGAATTAAAACAATTAGAAAAGCGTATTGAAAAAGAGGCCAGTGATTATGTAAAACTTCATGAGTCCATGAAGGAAAAAGAAATTCTTGAAAAAAAACTAAATGAAAAGATGGAAAGATGGGTATTTTTGAATGATCTTGTTGCAAAGATAGCTGAAAAAAAGAATCAATAAAGTTACTTAGAAAGATATAATACAGAGAGTTACACGATTGAAGAAGGAGGAAGAAATGGAAGATTTTACAGAATATTTAGCAAGTATAGGAAATCCTCAATATAGGGAAAGAGTGAAAGAGGTATTAGATTGGGTTAGCATTAAATTTCCTAAATTAGAAAAAAGAATAGCCTGGAATCAACCAATTTTTACTGACCATGGAACCTTTATTATAGGCTTTAGTGTTTCTAAGAAACATATGGCAGTGGCACCGGAGAGAGCTGGTATTCTACATTTTTCTGAGAAATTAAAATTAGCTGGATATGATCATACAAAAGAATTAATACGTTTACCTTGGGATAAACCAATAGATTTTAAACTACTTGAAGAGATTATTAAATTTAATGTTATAGAAAAAGCTGATTATCAATTATTTTGGCGTAAATAAAAAGAACACCTCTAAAATTATTAACTATACTTAGAGATGTTCTTTGTTTTAGTAATTAGCAAGAAATTATTCTTCTATAATTTCTACACCTTTCCAAAAGGCTATTCTATCCTTAACAACTTCGGCTCCTTCTTTTGGTTCTTTATAATACCAAGCTGCATTCTCATTACTTTTACCATCAACTTCAATTGTATAATAACTAGCAAAACCTTTCCAAGGACAGGTTGTATGATGATCAGTCTCCTTAAGAAAATCCATATTAACATCATCCTTAGGAAAATATTGTGTATTTTCAACTATAACTGTGTCTTCACTTTTTGCTATTTCTGCACCATTCCACATCGCTTTTATCATTATTAACCTCCTTATAAAACATCGATTTTCTATTTATATTGTCTATATAAAAGCATATTAACACTTAATAAATAAAATAACAAGAAGACTTAATATATGTGATTAATTCACTTTAGTATAATAGGTTTCAAAACCATTCAAAAAATCTACACTAGTTCCTACAGCATTGATTAAATAAAAAAATTGCATAAGTGTTTAACTAGTAAAAATATTTAATAAAATATCAAGTATAGCAGATATGTAAATCAATTAGTTTAGGTTATAATATAAAGGTGAACTAATATGATCTTAAATTCTATATTTAAAAAATAAAAAAGCTAGAAATGGGAATGACATATGAATATATCAAGTAAAATATTATTTAATACTCTAAATTTAATTAATTTAAAAAAAAGAATTAATTACCTCACACCAAAGAGAAGCTCTACTAAAAAGGGTGTTAGATTGTTGAAAAGATTTCCCTATACATCAAAATTGATAATAGATGGACGACTTGTCTTTACAGCAGGTAATTCAAATATCCATGAAAAAAAACATATTGTCTTTTTTCATGGTGGAGGATATTCCTTTGAAGCTTCAAAGGGACATTTTCTGTTTATGAGAAATATCATAAAAGAGTTAGAATGCTTTTTATCCTTTATGGAATACCCACTTGCTCCAGAATATTCTGCAGTTGAGGTGGGGGCTTGGTCTCTAAAAAGTTATGAGCAACTAGTGACCAAATATCCAAAGCATTCCTTTATATTGATGGGAGATTCAGCAGGTGGTGGTTTAGCCCTAGCACTATCTATGTTAATTCGAGATAAAGGCATTAAACAGCCTGAAAAAATTATTTTATATTCTCCTTGGTTGGACATTGGATTAACTAATAGTAATTTTATTAAATATAAAAAAAGAGACTTTATTTTAGATATTGAAAAACTTAAAGAAATAGGTGGGATTTATAGGCAAGAATTAGAAGTTGATAATCCTTTAGTTTCTCCAATATTTGGGAATCTAAATAATTTAGGTCAAATTGCTATATTTTATGGAACTGAGGAAATATTCTATCCAGATTGTGCAGAAATTTCTAATAAAACACAACTTGTAGGTACCTCTATAAGTAGTTTTGTTTATGAAAAAATGCAACATGATTGGGTAATTTTTCCAATAATTGAAGCTGTAAAAGCATTAGAGGAAACAGTGTTATTTATAAAAAAATCCTAACTTTTTTAATAAAAGTTAGGATTTTTATCTACTAATTTATTACTATATTAAATTCAGGTGGTTTTCCTAAATGCCTTTTAACAGAACAATTATCTAGCACCTTAATTAAGGCACCTCTATATTTTTCTGGAAAATCAGTTGGTGTATCTACTTCCATTTTAATGTCAGTAACTCTATGTTCTTCTTCATTCCAGCTTGGATACATTCTAATATTGAGCCCTTCAGTATTAAGTTCTCTTTTAGTCAGAAAACTTAAAGCGAAAATACCACTACATGATAGTAATGATGACATAAATAAATCAAAAGGAGCCATTGCCTCATCATCTCCTCCATTTTCTGTTGGTTGGTCTGTTAATACATGGTGATTGCCATAAATAACCTCTACTTTTTTACCCCCAGGAAAATTTAAACTAAACTCATTCATTATATTACCTCCATAATTTTTAATTAGCCACAACTAGTATTATAAAGATTTGTATTAGATTATACCGTGACTATATCACAATTAATAATTTACGATAATGTAACATTTAATCTCTAAAAACGATAGTGTTTACTAGTAAAAACAATAATAATTGCTAATAATAATATATAGTAGTACAATACTTTTATAAGAAAAATTATATAACTAATATAATAAGCAAAGGGCAACATATGAGGAAAATTGATTTTACCAAAAGAATTAATCAATCTATCATTAATTCAATAATGATAGGTATTATAATGCTAATAATAGTAGGAATGGTATCAATTAATACTGCTGATAGAAAAAGACAGAAAAATTCATTAGATATAACTCATGGATATTTGAGTTTTGAAAATAGTGTCCAAAACTTTATTATAAACAATTCAACACTTATTGATGGCTTTTCTGCCTATGTAGAATCTTTTGATATTGAATATGATGAAGACGTATATACTTATTTAGGTAATTTATTAGATGACAGAATGTATTATATAAAAAGCGTTGGTATAATTAAAGACACGACTGTACTTTGGAATTTTCCATTAGAAGGAAATAGGGCGGCTATTGGAACAGATCTTGCTAGGATATCTGCCCAAAGGGCTTCTATATTGGAGGCTAAGTTAACCTTAGAAAGTAGCTTTGATGGTCCAATTGATTTAGTACAAGGAGGTAGTGGCTATATTATACGAAATATAATAACAAAAAATGATAAATACTGGGGACTAGCCAGTATAGTTTTATATGATGATAAAGTGAAAGAATTATTTGATTCATATGCAGAAGAAAACCATATTAAAGTTGCAATTTTTAATAAAGAAGGCACTCAAAATTTAATTTATGGAGATAAAAACATTAAAAATCAAAATCCTTTGGTTTTTCATAATAATGTTGTTTATAATGATTGGACTTTTTATGTTTTACCTGACGAGGATACAAATAATAATACGTCATTAATTCTTATTGGACTTTCAGGATTAATCCTAACCACGCTTATAACCTATAAGTCATATATGTTTTTTAAAGCACATTATGAAATAAGGAGAAAAAATATTATACTTAAAAAAACTTCTGTTAAAGATAAACTAACAGAACTATATAACTGAAGTTATCTAGATGCAATGCTAGTGGAAGAGGCACAAATTGCTAAAAAAAATAAAAGTTTACTATCTTGCATATATTTTGATTTAGATTATTTTAAAGAGATAAATGACACTTATGGTCATGCCTTAGGTGATAGAGTGTTAAAAGATATAGCTGTTCTTGTGAAAACTCAGATTAGAAATAGTGATATTTTTGCAAGATGGGGTGGTGATGAATTTTTTATTATAATGCCAAATACATCACTAGACGGGGCATTTAAAGTGGCTGAAAAAATTAAAAGTACTATTGAAGAATATGATAACAAGATTGTAGGGAAAAAAACTGCAAGTTTTGGAGTTGCTGAATATTCAATTGATGAAACACCTAATGAACTATTTGATAGAGCTGATAAGGCGTTATATTTTGCAAAAGAAAATGGTAGAAATACAGTTTGTACTATAGATATGGAAGGGACTCTTACCTGTTACTAGAGCACAAAAAAGTAAAATAACATAATTATTATTGATTTGCTACATAATTAAAGGTCATTATGTAGCAAATTTTTATTTTTAATGAAAATATAGTAGAATAGTAATGTTAGAATTACTTCAAAGAAGGATTAGAAGAAGGAGATAGAAATGAAAGTGAAAAGACACCATAGTACATATAGAACTTTAGAACATTGGTATAGTTTTAAAACCAAACTAGTAGGTGAAGGTATTGCCGTTGGTGTTATTGTCGGCTTTGTTGTTGTTTTGTTTCGTTTCCTTCTAGAAAAAGTAGGAGCTTTCTCCTTAAATATGTATGCACTAGTAAGAGGAAATATGAGTCTATTTCCATTATTATTGATTGGTTTAGTAATTGTTGGGTTAATTATTGGATTAATCGTAAAATTTGAACCAATGAGTTCTGGTAGTGGTATACCACAAATTGAAGGACAATTAATGCGAAAGTTTGAAGTTTCCTGGTGGAAAGTATTACTTGCAAAATTTTCTGGAGGAATATTAGCAATTGGTTCAGGTTTATCACTTGGACGTGAAGGACCTTCAGTACAAATAGGAGCAGCTATTGGACAAGGCTTTTGCAAAGTTTTTAAAAGAACAAAAATAGAAGAAAAGTTTCTTATAACTTGTGGTTCTAGTGCTGGACTTGCAGCAGCCTTTAATGCTCCACTTGCAGGTTTGGTATTTGCCTTAGAAGAACTTCATAAACACTTTTCAGCAAAGGTTTTAACATCTGCTATGGCTGCAGCTATTGTAGCAGATTTTATATCTAAACATTTTTTTGGACTTCAACCAGCTTTTAATTTTTCTGGCATACTTGTTTTGCCTCAAAAATATTTTGCTTATATTGTTATATTAGGGATAATTATTGGGGCCTTTGGCTCGTTTTTTAATAGATTTTTAATTAAAAGTATGGAAATGTATGATCGTTTAAAGTGGCTTCCCTTTTGGGCCAAAACTATAATTCCACTTTTATTTGCAGCAGTACTTGGAATTGTTTTACCAATAGTTCTTGGTGGTGGCCATAATCTAATTGAATCTTTAACCCATGGTGGTATTGGGATTAAATTACTTATAATTGTTTTAATAGTTAAATTCTTATTTACTATGATAAGTTATGGCTCTGGAGCTCCTGGTGGTATTTTCTTACCTTTACTTGTTTTAGGAGCTCTTGTAGGTAGTCTTTATGGTAATTTTCTTCATATATTTTTTAATATTGATAGCACTTTAATATCTAGTTTTATAATACTTGCTATGGCTGGTACATTTGCAGCTATTATTAAAGCACCATTAACAGGTATTATCTTAATATTAGAAATGACTGGAGGAATAAGTCATCTACTAGCTCTGGCTTTAGTTTCTATAACAGCCCTAATATTTTCCGACTTATTTAAATCAAAACCTATTTATGAAAAACTTTTGGATAGATTAATTAATAAAAAAGAAACTAAAAAATTTGAAGGTGATGATAGGACTAAAATACTAATAGAAAAGGCTGTGGTTATAGCTGCTAATGGGGATGGTAAATTAGTAAAAGATATACAATGGCCAGAGCATAGTTTATTAATAACTATTAAAAGATGCGAAAAGGAAATTATACCTAATAGAGAAACTCAAATTTTAGGTGGGGATCTATTGATTATTTTAACTGATGAGTTTCATGCTTCAGATGTTATTTCTAAACTGGATAAAATTGTAGATGAAAGTTACTTTGATAAAAAATGAGTAAATTCTTAATAGTTCAATTCTTGGTGGTAAGTTGGTAATCTATAATTTTATGATATAATATATGTAAATGTAAAGGACAAAGTTAACTATATAAGTGAGGTTATAATGTTTAGTTTTATAATAGCGGTTGGAGAAAATAATGAGATGGGACTAAATAATCATCTTCCATGGCACTTGCCGAGTGAGATAGGTTATTTTAGAAAGGTAACAGAATATCATACTATAATTATGGGAAGAAAAACTTTTGAAAGTTTACCTAAAGTCTTGCCAAATAGACGACATATCGTTTTAACTAAGGATAAAAATTATAGCTATGATCATCGGGACGTTATTATAGCTAATTCTCTTGAAGAAGTATTTAATATAGTTAATAAGGATGAGGAAAATATTATAATTGGTGGAGCAGAGATTTTCCGACTATTTCTACCTCATACTAGTAGAATTTACTTAACAATTGTACATAGAAGCTTTAAAGCAGATGTTTACTTTTTTGAACTTGATAAAAATGAATGGATAGAAACAAAGAAATGGGAAGCTATTCTTGATAAAAAAACAATCATACCTCACACCTATTATGTTTTAGATAGACGTGAGAAATAAAATATTAAAAGAATAAAATATGTTTAGGAGGAAAGATAAGATGAATCCAATAGTTACAATTGAATTAGAAAACGCAGGTGTTATTAAAATAGAACTTTATCCAGAAATTGCACCTAATACAGTTAATAATTTTATATCTCTTGCAAAATGTGGTTATTATGATGGTTTGACTTTTCATAGAGTTATACCTGGCTTTATGATCCAAGGTGG
The DNA here is from genome assembly GCA_024635925.1 of Bacillota bacterium. Classification (GTDB taxonomy): domain Bacteria; phylum Bacillota; class TC1; order TC1; family TC1; genus WTXA01. Next base: position 14,787 of record JAGXHY010000019.1, read on the forward strand.
ATGTCCTAAGGGAGATGGTACAGGCGGACCAGGTTATGTGATTAATGGTGAGTTTAACGAAAATGGTTTTGAAAATTCATTACAACATAAACGTGGAGCGATTTCTATGGCTCGAACTAGTATGCCAAACTCTGCTGGTTCTCAGTTTTTTATTATGGTTGAAGATTCTTTCTTCTTAGATAGGCAATATGCTGCTTTTGGTGAAGTTATTGAAGGTATAGAAGAAGCTGATAAAATTGTTTCTGTTATAACGGATAGAAATGATAAACCGATAGAGTCTGTGATAATGAAGAAGGTTACAGTAGATACCCTTGGTGATGATTTTGCCGATGTTATTAAATGTAAGTAAAAACTTATTATGGAATTAAAAGAAACTAGCCTTTATCCTGGAGTAAAAAAACATTTTGAAAAACAGGGCTTTGTTGTTAGAGGTGAAGTAAAGGATATTGATGTTTGTGCACTTAAGGATGATTTACTTATTGGTATTGAATTAAAAAGAAATTTGACGGTGGATTTACTTATTCAAGGAGCTTTAAGGCAAAAAATTTGTGATCTAGTGTATATAGCTGTTCCAAAGCCTAAAAGGGTTAGGAAAAATAGAAGTTTTAATAACTTGCTTCATCTGTTAAGGCGCTTGGAGCTGGGGCTTCTTTATGTTGATATAGATAGTAATGAAGTTTTAGAAGTTTTAGAACCAGCATTTTTTAATTTAGATAAGGCTAGAAAAGCACTTGTTGGTAAGCGTCAGGCATTACTACGTGAGTTTAAAGGTAGAAGTCTTAGTTTAAACGAAGGTGGTTCATCTAAAGTCAAGTTGATGACTTCATATAGGGAAGATACCTTAAAAGCTGTGGCTTTATTGAAAATGAAGAATGCTTGTGCTCCAAAGGATTTAAAAGAAATCGGTTTGAAGTCTACTATTTTAAGAGATAATTATTATGGATGGTTTAAGAAAATTTCTAGAGGGATATACGAACTTGATGAAACTAAAATGGTAGAATATGAAGTTTATAAAGAATATATTCTAATATTTCAAAAAGAATTGAAATATTAGTTAAATTATAGTATAGTAAAGATTTTTACTATCAATTTTGATGAAAATGTGATATAATAAGTTAAGTTATTAAGATTATGGCTGTAAAGCTGGTTTTAATTTCAGCTTTATTATTTGGTCTTAATAGATATTAGCTTATCAGTTATGAGTAGTAAGCTAGTTTTTGTTAAGACCAAAATTTTTTTCTTGCTTGTACTACATATTAAGTAAGCAAGTGGGTTTTTTCTAGTTGGAATATAATTAGTATTCCTAGAAAGAAAGGGGTTATTTTATGTTTGAAATTGGTGAATTTGTAGTTTATGGTAATAATGGTGTATGTAAGGTAGAGGATATTGGTACATTAGATATACCTGGATTACCAAATGATAGGATGTATTATACATTAAAGCCTCACAAAGCAAAAGGTGGAACAATATTTACTCCTGTTGATAATCAGAAAGTAATTATGCGTAATGTTATAGCAAAAGAAGCTGCTTTAGAATTAATAGCTGACATTGTTAATATTGATACTCTTGGTGTTATGGACGAAAAGAAAAGAGAGTTTGCCTATAAGGAAGCCTTTCAAAAATGTGATTGTAGAGAAATGGTTAAGATAATAAAAACCATATACACTCATACAGAAGAACGCTTAGCCGAAGGGAAAAGAGTTTCAAATTGTGATGAAAGATATTTTAAAATGGCAGAAGAGAGATTTTATGGAGAATTAGCAATTCCTTTAGAAATGGAAAAGGATGAGGTTAAAGAATATGTTGTAGCTAGAGTTGAAGGCTTAGCATAGAAGATATTGATATTTATTTAAGGACTGGAAACAGTCCTTATTTTTTTATATATGTTATAATTGGGCAAAACAAGATAATAAAAATTATATGTAATTGTAGACTACGCCTAAAGGATGTGCGAAGAAGCCTTACATAAAGTTTTTAATGAAAAGGAGGAAAATTATGGAATATGTAAAAGTAGGTAAGACTGCAGATTTAGTAGAGAAAAAGGTAATGAAAGTTGCTGTAAAAGGTAAAGATATCCTTATTTCTAATATTAAAGGTGAGTATTTTGCTATTGATAATAAATGTAATCATATGGGTGGCTCTCTTGTGGAGGGCAATATAGAGGGTAATAAGGTTATTTGTCCTAAACATGGTTCTGTTTTTGATTTAAAGACTGGGAAAGTAGAAGAAAAAGGGAAACTTTTCTTTTTAAAAGTAAAGGTTAAAGATCAAAGAAAATATCCTGTGAAAATTGAAGGTAATGATATTTATATTAAAGTTGAATAGTTAGAACCCTTAATCATTTTGTGTAGTAATGTGTATTTTTAAATGATATAATCTATATAATTATAGTCTATATAGAAATGGTAAATAAGGGGATTTATTATAGAAAATAGAGAAAGGAAATCATTATGAAAAGATTGTTTTTAATAATATTTTTAATGCTTGGCATAATATTTCTCTCTGGCTGTTTTAAATCACAACCACAAAGCGAAGTTTTAATTTCTTTAAATGGTAGCAGTTTAGAAGATTTAAAAGTTGATTCTGTCATAAAAGATGAGCACATATTTAAATCATATAATAATAGAATAACTTCAAATAAAATAGTTTTTGTTAACTTTGGAGAAAAAATAAATTTAGAATTTAAGGGTGAAACACCTGATTTCGTATATTTAACCGATAGCATAATAAACGTTGATGGAGAATACTTATTTGCTGCTCATTTAGATGCAAAAATCGAACACACAAAAGTTGATGAAAAAAAATATTCATTTATAATAGATCCTCATCCAGCTGCTTATATGGTACCATCAAAAGAAGGAGCCAATGGCATTTATCGTGGCATTAAAATTGATGTATTTTTTGGAGAACAAAAGATAACCTATCTATTAGTAATTAAAACAGATATTAACTAATATTATATTTTTTAGAATTTCCTGCATCTAGCTTTAATCTAGATGCAGTTTTTTATTAAAGCCTATAAAATAACTATGAATATATGGTAATATAGTAATAATAGATTATTAAATTTTAAAGGAGAACACTGTGATCAAGGAAATATATAAAAAATTATTTGACGAATTAGAAAAAGGACATAAAGGAATTATAAAGACGATTTTGATCGATAATGTTAAAAATCTAAAAAAGGAAATAATATTAGAAGATGAAATAAGTGATAATATTTTTAAACCAACTATAGTCGATGATTGTCTCTATGAACCTTATTTTCCAAAACCAAAGCTCGTAATATTTGGAGGTGGCCATATTGCTAAGCCTTTATCAGAGTTTGCAAGTAGAGTAGGATTTAGCCTTACAGTTGTAGATGATAGACCTTCATTTGCTAATTCGGCTAGATTTCCTGATGCAGAGGAGATTATTTGTGAAAGTTTTGAAAAATCATTTGATTTGATAAATTTTAATCAGTCAACCTTTGTAGTTATTATTACACGAGGTCATCGTCATGATATTGCTTGTTTAAGAAATGTTTTAAATAAGCAAACTGCATATATTGGGATGATTGGTTCTAAAAGAAGAATTCGTAATACAAAAGAACAACTATTAACAGAAGGATTTACTAAAGAAGCTATTAATAAACTAAAAGCTCCAATTGGCTTAGATATAGGGGCTGTAACTCCAGATGAAATTGCTTTTTCAATAATTGCTCAATTAATTGAGGAAAGAAGAGTTGGTACAGATAAAAAAAATAATTGGCCTGAGTTTGATATGGAAGTGCTAAAGGAATTAAGTAATTGTGATGATACGCCTAAAGCGCTAGTAACAATAATTGGGACAAAAGGCTCTGTACCAAGAAAAGCAGGTGCTAAAATGCTAGTCTTTGATAATGGTCAAGTGCTAGGAAGTATTGGTGGTGGTTGTAGTGAGGCTGAGGTTTTAATAAATGCCAGAAGAATCTTAAAAAAGGGTGGCTACATGATTCAGAGAGTAGATATGACAGGAGATATAGCAGAAGAGGAAGGTATGGCTTGTGGTGGGATTATGGAGGTCCTAATTGAACCATTAATTAATTCTTAATATTTATGTTATAATATATTAAATATTATGGATTAGAGTTTAAATAAAAGGAGAGGCTATGGAGTTTTTTATAAGGGTATTTGAATTATATAGGGCTAGATGGGATTTTTTTCTAAATTTATTTATAGAACACATATATCTAACTTTTATTGCAATAATAATAATAACAGTTTTAGGAATAATACTTGGTATAATAATGACTAGAAATAAAACAATGGCTAATATTATAATGACATTAGTCAATTTTATCTATACAATACCTTCAATAGCCTTGTTTGGTTTTTTTGTATCAATTACAGGTATTGGTTTTAAGAGCGCATTAATCGCCTTAGTTATTTATGGCTTATTACCAATAATCAGAAATACCTATGTAGGTATTACAGAAGTTGATCCTTTCTTGATAGAATCTGCCATAGGAATGGGGACAACTAATAAGCAACTTCTATACAAAGTTCAATTACCACTTGCTTTACCGGTAATTTTTGCAGGTTTTAGAACTATGGTAATAATGACCATTGCCTTAGGGGCAATAGCTTCATTTATTGGAGCTGGAGGACTTGGAGTAGCCATTTGGAGAGGTATTACTACCTATTTCCCAGAAATGACTGTAGCTGGAAGTTTGCTAGTAGCACTACTGGCAATTTTTATAGATTTAATTCTAGGAGGAATAGAAAAAAATATTAGAAGAAAGATATTAGGGAATTAAAGGAGAGTTGGAAATGATGAAGAAAATAATTGGAATAATACTAGTAATATTTATGACGACAATTTTTGCAGGTTGTGATAACACAGAGAAGAAAGTGGTTATAGCTTCAAAACCACATGCTGAACAATATATTTTAGCAGAAATGTTAACCTTGTTAGTAGAAACACATACAGACATTACTGTAGAAAAGAAACTTGGGATTGGTGGAGGAACTGCCAATATTCATCCAGCAATGTTAAATGGTGAAATTGACATATACCCAGAATATACAGGAACTGGCTGGTTATTTGTCCTCAAAGAGGAATTAATATCTAACCCTGAAGAATTATATAACTCTGTTAAAGCAGATTATCAGGAAGAATATGGAATTACTTGGTTAGATCTTTATGGCTTTAATAATACATATGCCCTAGCGGTTAAAAATAGTTTAGCAGATCAATATAATTTAGAAACATATGAAGATTTAGCAAAAGTAAGTGACCAACTAATTTTTGGAGCAGAATATGATTTCTTCGAAAGAGAAGATGGATATGAAGGTCTTAAAGAGTTATATGGATTAAATTTTAAAGAAAACAAAGAAATGGACATCGGCTTAAAATATGAAGCGATAAGCTCTGATCAAGTACATGTTATAAATGCTTTTTCTACAGATGGCTTATTAAAGCAGTATGACCTTAAAGTTCTTAAAGATAACAAGAATTTCTTCCCTCCTTATCAGGCTACAACTTTGGTTAGAGAAGAAATCTTAAAAGAATATCCTGAATTAAAGGAAGTTCTTAACATGTTAGCTGGTAAAATAAGTGATGATGAAATGATTTCAATGAATTTCGAAGTAGAAAAAGAAAATAGAGATCCAGCTGATGTAGCTAAAGAATTTCTTCAGGAGGAAGGCTTACTATAATGTCAATAATTACTTTTGATAAGGTGAAAAAAACATATGATGATATTAAGGTCCTTGAAGACTTTGATCTAAATATTGATGAAGGGGAATTTGTTATTCTCCTTGGTCCTTCAGGTTGTGGTAAAACAACTATTCTAAAACTTATAAATGGTTTGTTAAAAGCTAATGAAGGACAGATTATTATCAAAAATAAATTGATTAGTGACTGGAATCCTATTGAATTAAGAAGAAGTATGGGTTATGTTATCCAACAAGTTGGTTTATTCCCTCATCTTAACATTGAAAGTAATATTTGCTATACTCTTAATCTAGTAAAAGTTAAAAAGGACATTCAGCATAATAGGGCAAAAGAACTTATAGAATTAGTTGGTCTTGATGAAAGTTATTTAAATCGATATCCTAGAGAACTTAGTGGGGGTCAACAACAAAGAATTGGTGTTGCTCGAGCATTAGCTGCAAGTCCTGATATTATCTTAATGGATGAACCATTTGGAGCAGTGGATGAGGTAACTAGAAGAAGTTTACAAGAAGAAATTACTAAAATTTATAAAAAACTTGGAAAAACTATCATCTTTGTGACCCATGATATTGAAGAAGCCATAAAACTTGGTTCTCGTATAGTTTTATTAAATGAAGGTGAAATAGATAGAGATAAGAATAAGAAGGATTTTGTATTGTCAAAGGAAAAAACTGATTATGCTGAGAACTTTTTTGGGTCTAAGGATTTTATTTCTTATTTAAGTTCAGTGAAAATTGCTAAATGTCTAGAACAGAAAACTGAATTGAATGAGACTATTGAGTATCCTCTTATTAATGAGGAATTATCAGTATTAAAAGGTATTCAAACTTGTATTGAGACTCAAAGTAATTTATTATCTGTTGTAGATGACAGTGGGAAAATAAAGGGGTATTTTATTATAGATTCTATCTATAAGCATTTATTAGCTTTATAAGGAGGATAATATGAAAAAAGAGACAACAATTAAAGTTTCTAAAAATGGGCCTTATGTAGTCACCGACCTTAAAAAATTAAAAGATACTGATGAATGTATGGGGGAAATTGAAAGTCCAGCAGTTCCTTTATGCAGGTGTGGCCAGTCAAAAAGGAAGCCCTTTTGTGATGGGACTCATGGTGTTATAGGTTTTTCTGGAGAAAAAGATGAAAATCGTGTACCTAGACAAGTTGATAATTATGAAGGTTTGAAAATAATTATCCATGATGACAGAGGTATTTGTTCTCATGCAGCTTTTTGTACTGATGGACTTCCAAAAGTTTTTAGTATGACTAAAGAGCCTTGGATTGATCCAAATGGGGCTAGTGCTGAAGAAATAATTAACACAATCAGAAAATGTCCTTCTGGAGCTTTAAGTTATACTATTGATAACATTAAATATGATGAATATTATCAGGGGACAGAAGAGATAGAAATAAAAGAAGATGGTCCTTACTATATTAAGGGAACGATACCACTTGAAGGAAATGCTGAACTGGCAACTTTAGACCATTATGCTTTATGCAGATGTGGTCATTCTTTAAATAAACCTTTGTGTAGTGGTAAACATTGGTGTGGACAAACAAATAAATATGAAAAATTACAGAGTGGATTAAATAGTAATGATCCTAATGAATTATGTTTTGATAATAAGGAAGATGTAATCAATAAACTTGCTCAAAATGGTAAAAGTGAAAATTCATCTATGAGAACCCTTCTGCCTTTTATAGATTTCTCTAGTATTCTTTTTAAAGGACGTCAATTAGAGAGAATGCCTTTAAATGATGATGTTGAAGTTAATCTAAAAACCATAATTGGTAAAAAGGCTAAAAAACCTTTAACCCTCGCAATACCTTTTTATGTATCTCATATGTCTTATGGAGCTATTTCTAAGGAAGCAAAGATAGCCTTAGCTAAAGGTTCTACCATAATGGATACTGCTATGTGTTCAGGTGAGGGTGGGATGCTACCTGAGTCAAGAAGTGCTGCTAAAATATATATATATGAACAGGGAACTGCAGCTTTTTCTTATGATGAAGATATAATGAAAAAAGCTGATGCTGTAGAACTTAAGGTTGGTCAAGGTGTAAAACCGGGAGTTGGTGGACATTTTCCATCCGAAAAAATTACTCCAGAAATTGCTAAAATGAGAAACCTTAAACCAGGGGAAAATTTTAATTCTCCAGGACGACTTGCTGGTGTTGATAATATTGAGGATTTGATAGAACGGGTAAGAAGAATTAGAGAAATAACTGATGGCAAACCAGTTGGTATAAAATTTGCCTCAGGTCATATTGAAGAAGACCTAAAGTTTGCTCTAATGGCTGATCCTGATTTTATAACTATTGATTGTAGAGGTGGAGCAACTGGTTCTACTCCAAGTTTTATTAAAGATAATGTTGGAGTTCCTGCAATTTTTGCAATAAGAAGGGCTAGGAAGTATTTAGATAAAGTTAAAAGTGATGTTACTTTATGTATTACTGGTGGTTTTAGAGATAGTTCTGATATAGCCAAAGGCTTAGCTCTAGGAGCTGATGCTATTGCTTTGGCTACAGCATCATTAATATCAATTGGTTGTAAACAATCAAGGATTTGTCATACTGGTACTTGTCCAACTGGGATAGCAACTCAGGATGAAAGCTTAAGGGCCTTATTTAATGAAAAGAGGGCCTTAGCTGGGTTTGAGAATTTCTATACTGGAACTGCAAATGAGTTAAAGGTATTTGCAAGATCTAATGGTAAAAATGATATTCATCTTCTTGGTATTGATGATTTAATGACTTTGAGTCAAGATGTGGCTGATAATATTGATGTTAAACATGTTTAATACTTGGAGGTATTAATGAATTTTATTCTTTTAGTTATAGGTTTAATAGTTTTAATTAAAGGTGCAGACGTATTAATAAGTGGTGCTTCTAAAATTACTAAGATTTTTAAAGTGCCTGCTTTTATTGTAGGGCTTATTGTTGTTTCTTTAGGGACAAGTGCTCCTGAATCTATTATTGGTATAATATCTGGAATAAGGGGTACAAATCTTTTAACTCTTGGTGATGTTATAGGTAGTAATATAGTTAATATTGCTATAGTAATGGGGATAACAGCGATGGTTTTACCTTTGAAAGTTGATTCCTTAGTCGCTAAGAGGCAAATTCCAATATCATTAGGAGTACAAATATTATTGTTAGTGATGTTGATTACTGGAAGTATACTCTCACGGGTTGAAGGTGTTTTTTTACTAATAGGTATGTTGGTATTTTTAGTTTATGTTGTTAGTAAATCAAGAGCTGTAATTAAAAAAGAATTGCCTGACACTGATTTTGAAGAGAATGTTTTTGAATATCTTGAAGAACAGAAGGTTTTTGATGTAGGGAGAGTAGAAAAAGAGGAATTACCTAAAGCTATTATATATTTTATTATTGGGCTTTTAGCTCTTATAGGTGGGGCTCAATTAATAGTTGATAATGCTACTGTGATTGCAAATTCTGTTGGCTTAAGTGAGGAGTTTATTGGTATTACTATTATAGCTTTTGGAACGTCTTTGCCTGAGCTTGTAACTTGTCTTGTAGCTGTCTTTAAGAAAGAGGGAGATATAGCTGTAGGAAATATTATAGGTAGTAGTATTTTTAATATTTTATTAGTACTTGGTATTAGTAGTATTATTCATCCTATTGTAATTAATAGTACAGTTATTCTTGATGTATTGGTTATGTTAGGTTTGACCGTTATATTTATGGTGCCTACTTTAATAAAAGGTGAAATAACTAGACGATGGGGATTTGCATTGTTTGGATTTTATGTACTTTTTCTAGCTTATAAGATTAGTGTTTTAGTATAATTGGGGAGGTGTTCTTCTTGGAATATATTGATAGATATATTTTGTATATAGTTTTAGGAACTTTTTTTTGGAACTTGCTTACATTTCTTTTAATGGGATTGGATAAGCATAAATCATTAAAGAATTATCATCGTGTTAAGGAATCAACTTTAATTTTGATTTCTTTTTTGATGGGTGGTTTAGGTACTTGGGTAGGTTCATTGTTTTTTAAACATAAAACTAAGAAAATGAAGTTTAAAGTATTATTACCTATAGCTTTATTATGTAATGTAGGAGTGTTTTTATTAATTTTTTTAACCTTATAATATGTTATAGTATTAGGGGATATGATTATATTAAATAGTCTATAGTATTAAGGGAATGGAGCGAAGATATGAGCAAAATTATTATAGTCGGTGGAGTAGCTGGTGGGGCTACTGCAGCAGCACGTTTAAGAAGACTAAATGAAAATGATGAGATTATAATATTTGAGAGGGACGAGTTTATCTCTTTTGCTAATTGTGGCTTACCTTATTATATTGGTGGTGTTATAAAAGATAGAGATCACCTCTTAGTTCAAACTGTTGAAGGAATGTCTAAAAGATATAGATTAGATATTAGAAATTTTAGTGAAGTTGTTGCTTTACATCCTGAAACTAAGACAATATCTGTTTTTGATAAAAGAAAAGAAGTTAGTTATGATGAAACTTATGACAAATTAATCCTTTCACCAGGGGCGAATCCTTTTGTTCCTTTATTTGAGGGAGCAGAGGATGCAGATAATATTTTTACTTTGCGTAATATTCCAGATACTGATAAGATTAAAAATTATATATCTGAAAAAAATCCTAAAACAGCTTTAGTTATGGGTGGTGGTTTTATTGGCATAGAGTTAGCAGAAAATCTTACTGAAAAGGGAATTAATGTAACTATAGTGGAAAAAATGCCACAAGTTTTAAGGATATTTGATTTTGAAATGGCTCAAATTATACATGAAGAATTAAATAGAAATGGAGTTAATGTCTTACTTAATGAGAGTGTAACTTACTTTAAAGATAAGGGTCATACTGCAATATTAAGTACAGGAAGAGAAATAAAAACTGATATGGTAATTCTTGGAATAGGAGTAATTCCAGAAAATAAACTATGTAAATCTGGAGATTTGGCTATTGGACCAAGAGGTCATATTTTAACTAATAAGAGCTTACAGGTATTTGATGAAAAAACTAAAGAAGTTAATGAAGATATTTATGCTATTGGTGATGTAATTGAAGTAAAGGATAGGATTGATAATAGTCCTACTGCTATTCCTCTTGCCTGGCCAGCTAATAGGCAAGGTAGGTTAGTTGCTGATCATATAAATGGTAAGGATATTGCTTATAATGGAACTTTAGGTTCTTCTGTCTTGAAGGTATTTGATTTAACTGCAGCTGCTACAGGTAATACTGAGGCTTTGTTAAATAGTAAGGGTATAGCCTATAAGTCTATTTCGGCTCATCGTGCTAATCATGCTACCTATTATCCAGGTTCTTCAACTATATCTATGAAGATTCTTTATTCTCCTACTGATGGTAGGATTTTAGGGGCTCAGGCTATTGGTAAAGAGGGAACTGAAAAAAGGATTGATGTTTTAGGGACTGTAATGTCCTTAAATGGTAAAATAAGTGATTTATCTTCATTAGAGTTGTGTTATGCACCTCCATTTTCTTCTGCAAAAGATCCAGTTAATGTTCTAGGATATATTGGAGAAAATATTAGTGCGGGAATGTACGATTTAGTAGATGTGCAAAATATTGATAGATTGGTGAAAGAGGGTGGTTTGTTACTTGATGTAAGAACTGCCATAGAGTATTCTGTTGGTATAATTCCTGGTGCATACAACATACCAGTTGATGAATTAAGGGAGAGAATAAATGAGATAACTTGTGCTAAGGAAGATCCTATTTATGTAACCTGTCAAGTGGGCTTACGGGCTCATATTGCTATTATGATATTAAAAGGATATGGTTATACTAATTTATATAATCTTTCTGGAGGTTATTTAACTTATAGGAATTTTAAGTATATTCCTATCTTGAAAAATTATGAAGAGGTTGAAAGTAAGCTTGATGTGGATCAACAAATACCATCTCCGGCAACAGCTGAGAACTTGGATGAAATACCTGATGTTATCCGAATCAATGCTATTGGGTTACAATGTCCTGGTCCTTTGATGGCAACTTATAAGGCAATTAACGAGGCAAAATTTAATGATATTATTGAGGTGACTTCAACTGATTTTGGGTTTACTAAAGATATTGTAGAATGGTGCAAGGTCAATGGTCATACTTTAGAGTCTATAAAGCCCGAGAAAAGCTCTTTTATTGTTAGAATTATCAAGGGTCAGAAAGAAAATTGTAATTTGGGTATGATGGATCAAAAGAATGCGACTATTGTTGTATTTAGTGGAGAGTTAGACAAGGCTTTAGCTGCTATGATAATTGCTCAAGGGGCAGTGGCTAGTGGTAAGAATGTTACTATATTCTTTACTTTCTGGGGGCTTAATGCTTTAAGGAGTAGAAATAAGGTGAAGACTAAAAAGAATGTTGTAGAGAAGATGTTTGGATGGATGATGCCTAGGGGAGCAAGTAAGCTTCCGTTGTCTTCTATGAATATGTTTGGTATGGGTCCTATGATGATTAAGCACATTATGAAGACTAAAAATGTTGATGAACTTGATATTATGATTGAAAAGGCTAAGAGTTTAGGTGTTAAGTTTATTGCTTGTACTATGAGTATGGATTTAATGGGTATAAAAAAAGAGGAGCTTATTGATGGTTTAGAATATGCTGGGGTAGGTTCATATATTACTAGTAATGAAAATGTAGGGACGACATTGTTTATATAAATAAAATGATTGGTGGGTTAGTATGGTTAAAGATATAGGTTATTTGTCTGAGTTGTTAGATGATTCTCCTAAAGGAATTCTTATAGTGGATGAAGATACTAATATTATAATGTGTAATGATTATTTATTTAAGATGTTTGGAATCTTGCCAAAGGATTATGTGGGTAAAAGATTTGGTAATGTTTTTAAATGTTTTAATAAGGAAAAACGTGGCTTATTGTGTGGAACTTCTTTGAAGTATTCAGGTATTCAATTTGATCCTTCTTTGGTTGAGACTTTTATTAGTAATGTATTGACAAAAAACTATGATTTTAATATAACTAATACTAGTCTTTCAGAGGTTAATTTGGAAATATAATGTTAAAGTTTTTATAATAGGAAAAGATGATTATGTTGTTGAGACTTATGCTTGTAAAATAGAGCATTTAGTAATTGAAAGATATGTGGAAAAAAGAAAACACCTCTAATTAGAGGTGTTTTCTGCTTTATTTAAATATGGAGTTATTTAACCCATTTTTCTTGTGTAGGGTCTTGGGTTTTTTTGTATAGTTCTTTGTCTAATTCTCCAGTATTCATTATTTTTTCTACTAATTCTGTGTAGGCTCTATAGTCTTGATATAGTGGTGTTTCATTACAAAGTGCTGTTACATCTTTAGCTATACCTTCTCTATCGTTTTCGAAGTGTTCGTCGCTAAGTGCTCTGTAGATTATTTCGGCGATTTTTGTCATATGTTGTTCTTTAAAGCCTCTTGTTGTTGCAGCAGGTGATCCAAGTCGAATTCCGCTAGTAACAAATGGGCTTTCTTTATCATATGGTATGGTGTTTTTATTGCAAGTTATACCGATTTCATCTAGTCTTTTTTCTGCTACTTTGCCTGTTATTCCTAGTGCTGAAACGTCTACTAGTATGAGGTGGTTATCTGTGCCTCCTGATACTACTCTGATACCATGTTTTTGTAGGGCTTCTCCTAGGGCTTTGGCGTTTTTGACTACTTGTTTTTGGTAATCAACAAAGCCGGGTTCGGCTGCTTCTTTAAAGGCTACTGCTTTTGCTGCTATTATGTGCATTAGTGGACCTCCTTGAAGTCCTGGGAATACTGCTTTATCGATTGCTTTTGCATGTTCAGCTTTACAAAGTATCATTCCACCACGTGGTCCTCTTAGTGTTTTATGGGTTGTGGTTGTGACAAAGTCTGCATATGGGATTGGTGATGGATGTTGGCCTGTTGCTACTAGTCCTGCAATATGTGCCATATCTACCATTAATAGAGCTCCTACTTTGTCGGCTATTTCTTTGAATTTTTTAAAGTCTATAATTCTTGAATAGGCTGTAGCTCCTGCTACGATTAATTTTGGTTTGGATTCTACTGCTATTCTTTCTACTTCTTCCATATCTATTCTTTCGGTTTTTGGGTCAACTCCATAGCTTACGAAGTTGAAGTATAGTCCTGATAAATTAACTGGGCTACCATGTGTTAGATGTCCTCCTTGGGCTAAGCTCATGGCCATTACTGTGTCTCCTGGTTTTAGTACTGCTAGGTAGACTGCTTCATTAGCGCTTGATCCTGAGTGTGGTTGGACGTTTGCATGGTCTGCTCCAAATAGTTTGCAGGCTCTGTCTCTTGCTAGGTTTTCGGCTACGTCTACATATTCACAGCCTCCATAGTATCTTTTTCCTGGATAGCCTTCTGCGTATTTGTTAGTAAGGACTGATCCTTGTGCTTGTAGCACTGCAGGACTAACGAAGTTTTCGGATGCTATAAGTTCTATTTTATTGTTTTGTCTGTTTCTTTCGTCTTCTAATACTTGGGCTATTTCTGAGTCATAGTTTTTTAGGGTTCTCATTTTCAAATTACCTCCTAGAAAAATATTTTTATATAATTTAATTATACAATTGGTAAGTATTTCTTTCAACTTCTAAATGGTGGTATAATAGTAAGCAAGAAGTAAGTAAGTAAGTGGAGGTTTATTATGAATATTCTTGAGTATGCTATAAATATGGAGATTGATGGTGAAACTTATTATAGGGATCAAGCGGAGAAGAATAGGGAAAATGGTTTATTTGTTGTTTGTAATATGTTGGCAGATGATGAAAGAAGTCATGCTTTGATTTTGAAGAATAGGGTTGGAAACAGACCTTATGAATTAATTGGTGATGTTAGTGTTGATGAGTCAGAGAATGTTTTTTCTAATCTTAATGATATAGGTGCTGATGAAAGGGAAGTTCCTGGTCAGTTGGATTTTTACCGTTTGGCTGCAGATAGGGAGCGGGAGAGTATTAAGCTTTATTCTGGTTTATTGGAGGATGCTGAATCTGATGGTGATGTTAAATTATTTAAGTTTCTTGTGTCTCAAGAAGAGAAGCACTTAAGGGTTCTTAAGGAGCTGATTAAATTATTGGCTCATGCTGAGGATTGGGTAGAGGCGGCTGAATTCGGGCTTAGAGAAGATTATTAAAACTTTTTTATTTATTTTGTAAAAATGTATATCTTTTTAGATATGTGTGATATACTAAGGTAGTACTGGAATGTAAAATTAAATTGTTTCCCCATTGATAAGTGTTGAAATGAATTGAAATGACAAGTCCAAATATTAATGGAGGTAACAAATATGAGCGACAAAAATTTAAACTGTTCTGATTGTGGAGCTGAATTCGTATTC
>JAGXHY010000002.1 GCA_024635925.1 Bacillota bacterium
ATAGTTGTAAAAATAGATATAACCCTTTTCTTTTTGCAATTTATACTGGTTAATATAAAATATAAAGCAGTAAACATCATCACCTATTTAAAGTAGTTAAAAACAAATCAAAACATTCATTTACATACACTTTTAATAGTACCAGATATTGTTTCAGGATAATTGCCATCATTGTAAGAATCGAATCTATCAGGATTAATTATATTTGAATAAATTATACTAGATTTAGTTTACTTATAAACAACGTGAAATATTTAAGGCTTCATTTAAATGAAGCCTTTTTCTATCATGTTTATTAGTAATTTATCTGCCTCTAATGTTCTAAGGTATAGGTTTATTTCTGGTTCAATAATTATCTTTAGTTCAATGTTGTTTATTAGTTCTGTTTTCATTAATTGTCCTTTATTTATTTCAATAAAGATTGGTGGTTTTTTATCTAAAGATACAAAATGAAACTTATCATTTTCTAGATATATATTACCATTTCTATGACCTTTATTTGTTAGTAAGTTACCATTTGTTTTAAATACTACTTCTGATTTAAACCCATTTTCAACTTTTCTATATTTTTTATCTTCTAAATATAGAATTATTGGTAGAATAGACCATAATATTACAGCAAATAACAGAGGAAAGAAAATAATTATTTCTTCTGGGATTGATAAGAATAATCCTAGTAATTGGAGTGTAATTAGTACAAACAACCCTGAAATTATGCTAATGTATAGTATTGCTCTTTTTTGTACCTTATCCATATTATAATCTCCATTTAATTTTTTTTATGTTATAATGATATTATAATAATTAGTATATTTCAAGAAGGAGGAATTTGATATGATGTGGCATGAATATGGAAATGGTTCGGATTTTGCAGGTGGGTGGTTTTGGTTATTTTTTATTGTAATCGTTGTTTTAATAGTTATAGCTTTGACAATTTATTTGATTGTAAAGTTAGTTCAATCATCAAGCAACTCTACCAAATCAGTTAATGATAACTCTTTAAATATTTTAAATGAAAGACTTGCTAGAGGTGAAATTACACCTGAAGAACATACAAACTTAAGAAAATATATTGGTAGATAAGAAATAATACAATTACTAAACAATAATAGTTAATATGAGAAAAAAGGAATCATCATAGATGATTCCTTTTTTTCTTAAGTATTAACATTTATTAAT
This sequence comes from Bacillota bacterium, assembly GCA_024635925.1. Lineage (GTDB taxonomy): Bacteria > Bacillota > TC1 > TC1 > TC1 > WTXA01. The sequence continues at coordinate 1,180 of JAGXHY010000002.1, forward strand.
TACTATTCTACAAGTTTTGACTCTGATCCTGAAGGTCCATTATAATCTGTTGGAAATTCATTTTTTGCAATATCGTAAACTTTCAATGTAGTTAAATATAATGATTTATCCTTCATATCATAATCATTAAAGATACATTCTAAAAGAACCAATTGATTTGGATGAACGATATCTCCATTTTTCAATTTACTTAAAGAGGCATAACTCCCATCAATCAACATAACTTGACCACTCAACATAACATTCCTGTTTAAACTTAATACGTAAACATGTTTATCTGGTAGATGTTGTGTGTAAATTTGTCCAATTTCTTGTTTAATATTAGCAACAGTACCTTTTTTTAACTCTACTCCGTTTATATAGTCCACTTCAAAATATATTTCACTTGGTTCACCTGGATTAAAAATTGTATAATTATTTATACTTTCAAAATCTCCTGGAGAAGTTTTTTCCCAAGCAACTATTTCTGGGTTAGTAACATAATCATCATCCAAATTTAAAAAAGGTAAAGCTTCACCTGACCAGTTGGAAATTTTTTGAGCTACTGCCCTTGAATAAACTTCTATTTCATTAAAACCTAATATTCTTGCAAAAGTATATTTTAAAGTTTGGTGAGCTACAACTTCAAGTTTTGTAGGTTCGCCCTTATATCCTGGTTTAACAGTGACTTTTTCAATCTCTGCTCCATTTGAAACTGCAACTTTTTTAGCATTTTTAATTGCTATATTAGAATCAGGTAAATCCACAGCTCCAGCGAGTGCTGCTGCATCCACAACGTTTTGCAAGTGAGCTTTTTTAACTTCAATAAACCCTACATCTACTACCAAAGCAGAAAAACCCATCAAAACTACAAAAAGCAAAGCAAAAGCAACAAGAGACTGTCCATCTTCATTTTTAAATAACAATTTATTTATAATTTTTCTCATTGTACTCACCTTCGACTATTAATTTGTATCAAACTAATTTTGTCCATAATCAACCATTTTAATTAATTCTATAACAATTTTATTGTACTACAATTAAAATATATTTTCAAATTAAATAATTATTGTAGCATAATCAAAAGCTTTTATACATAAAAAAGCCCCCTATAATAGGGGGCTCTAAAGATAAAATATTTAATTACATCATTGGCATTCCGCCCATACCTGACATGTCAGGCTTATTAGGCTCAGGAATTTCAGCAACTAAAGTTTCTGTAGTCAATAACAAAGCTGCAATACTACCAGCATTCTGCAAGGAAGAACGAACTACCTTAGCAGGATCTACAATACCACTAGCAACCATATCAACATATTCTCCAGTCAAAGCATTAAAACCAACACCATCAGGAGAAGAAAGAACCTTTTCTATCACCACAGATCCTTCAGCACCTGCATTCTCAGCAATCTGTCTAACAGGGAATTCCAAGGATTTCTTAACAATATTCAGACCAGTCAAAGCATCACCAACCAAAGAATCATCAACAATCTTTGAAATAATATCAGCTAAACAAACACCACCACCAGGGACAATGCCCTCCTCAACAGCAGCCTTTGTTGCAGCTAATGCATCCTCAATCCTTAACTTCTTTTCTTTCATTTCAGTCTCAGTAGCTGCTCCAACTTGAATAACAGCAACTCCTCCAGCAAGCTTTGCAGATCTTTCTTGAAGTTTCTCTTTATCAAAATCAGAAGTAGATTCCTCTAACTCCCTCTTAATTTGAGACACACGATTAACTAACTCAACCTTATCACCACGACCTTCAACTAGAGTAGTAAACTCTTTACCAACAACAACTTGTCTAGCAGACCCTAACTGTTCTAGCTCTACCTGATCAAGCTTCAAGCCAATCTCCTCAGAAATAACTTGACCACCAGTTAAAATAGCAATATCTTGAAGCATTGCTTTTCGTCTATCTCCAAAACCTGGAGCTTTGACAGCAACGCAATTAAAAGTCCCTCTAACCTTATTAACAATTAAAGTAGCTAAAGCCTCAGCCTCAACATCTTCAGCAATTAACAACAAAGACTTGCCAGTTTTTACAATTTTCTCTAAAACTGGAAGAATCTCCTGAATATTATTAACTTTTTTATCAGTAATTAAAATATATGGATCATCAAGCTCAGCAACCATCTTTTCAGAATCAGTTACCATATATGATGATAAATAACCCCTATCAAATTGCATACCTTCAACAACCTTTAAATTAGTACCAAAACCTTGATACTCCTCAACCGTAATGACTCCATCATTGCCAACTTTCTCCATAGCCTCTGCAATAAGATCACCAATCTCTTGGTCATTAGCAGAAATAGAAGCAACCTGAGCAATAGATTCTTTACTTTCAACACTTTTACTCATAGCCTTAATCTCTCCAACCGCTATCTCTACAGCTCTTTCTATACCCTTCTTAAGGATAATAGGATTAGCTCCAGCTGTCACATTTTTAAGTCCTTCTTTAATAATAGCCTGAGCCAAAACTGTAGCAGAAGTAGTGCCATCACCAGCAACATCATTAGTTTTTGTTGCAACTTCTTTAACCAACTTTGCACCCATATTCTCAAAAATATCAGGAAGATCAATTTCTCTAGCAATAGTAACACCATCATTAGTAATTAAAGGTGAACCATACTTTTTCTCTAATACAACATTCTTACCTTTTGGGCCCATTGTTATCTTTACAGCATTAGTAAGTGCATCAACACCAGCCTCTAAAGCTTTACGAGCCTCTATTCCAAATTTTAATTCTTTAGCCATTTTATTCCTCCTAATTTAAGATTACTAATATATCATCTTGACGCAAAATCATATAGTCAACGTCATTAATCTTCACTTCAACACCGCCATATTTAGAAAATATAACCTTATCCCCGGCTTTTACTTCCATAACTTCCCTTGTACCATCCTCTAAAACCCTACCTGGTCCTACAGAAATAACTTCACCCTCGAAAGGCTTCTCTTTAGCAGTATCAGGCAGTAAAATCCCACTAGCCGTTTTTTCTAAAGATTCCAACTGCTTTACAACGACCCTATTACCAACAACTTTAAAACTCATAAATATTCCTCCTTCTAAATAAGTTAGCAATCAATATACTAGAGTGCTAACATTATGAATAATAACAAAAATATAACAAAAAATCAATGACTAAATAACTATTTAATATCATCTCTTGCACAATTTTTAGAACTACCAGTTAATATCTCAAGTCCATGCCCAAGAACAGGCAATAAAAATTCCATATATTCTCGACAAGCTATAGGACTACCTGGCATATTAATAATTAACGTAACCCCTCTAATTCCAGCTACACCTCTAGAGAGCATAGCACGATTAGTCTTCTGATAACTCATAGCCCTCAATGCCTCAGGAATACCAGGAGCAATACGATCAACTACATCAAGAGTCGCCTCTGGTGTAATATCCCTTACAGAAAAACCTGTACCACCTGTAGTCATAATCAAATCTAACTTCAAATCATCAGACCATTTTCTTAAAATCTCAGAAATATCAGAACGATTATCAGCAACCATTACATACTCAACAACCTCACCAATAGGCTCAATCATTTCAATAATAACCTTACTACTTAAATCCTCACGTTCACCTTTAGCGCCAGTATCACTAGCAGTTAAAACACCTATCCTAAACATACTTAACTTCTAAACTGTCCTCTGACTTAATAACACCAGGACTTATAACTTTAGCAAAAATACCATCAGTAGGCATAACGCACTTACCAGCTTTTTGCATAATTACACAACCGGAATGACATTCTTTTCCAATTTGAGTAACTTCCAAAATAACCTCATCACCAATTATTAATTTAGAACCGATAGGCAGTACTTTTAAATTAATACCTTCCGTAACTATATTTTCAGCAAAATCACCATTGATTAAAGTAATCCCTCTAGCTCTCATTTCATCAACACTTTCCTTAGCCAATAAACTAATTTGCCTATGCCAATTACCACCATGTGCATCTCCTTTGATACCAAAATCAACAATACATTCTGCAAAATCTATTTCTTTCTTTTGCTCACCTTTTTTAAGACTAATGCAAACAGCCAAAACTTTTGCCATAACTATTTACCCCTTTCATATATACCAGATTTTCCACCGGTCTTTTTCTCTAATAAAATATCTGTTATTACCATACCCTTGTCAATACCCTTGCACATATCATAAATAGTTAACAAAGCAACTGAAACACCAGTTAAAGCCTCCATTTCCACTCCTGTTTTACCATCTACATTAACTGTACATTTAACTTTAATCAGTGAATTCTTCTCATCAATATTAAAATCAACAGAACAACTGTTTATTAGAAGAGGATGACACATTGGAATCATACTTGAAGTATTTTTTGCTCCCATAATGCCAGCAACCCTAGCTACACTAAAAACATCACCTTTTGGAACACTATTATCTAAAATAGCTTTCATTATTTTAACAGGTAAGATTATTTTACCTGTAGCAAAAGCAGTTCTAGTTGTAATATTCTTGTCGCCAACATCAACCATTTTAGCCTTACCTTGCTTATCTAAATGCGTAAACTCCATACTAACCTCCTATTTGTGACATTTTTCTACGTTGGTTGCCCCAACCATCTTCCATATTATGTCCCTCTGGTTTACCCAGAATAATTTCTTCAACAAAAGTCCTTAACTCATCGTCACTTGCTCCACTTCGGATTAACTTCAAAACATCATATTCCTGATCTATATATAAACAAGGTCTAAATCTACCATCAGCTGTTAACCTAAGTCTATTACAAGAGCTACAAAACTTATGAGATAAAGCCCCTATAAAACCTACAGAACCTACACCTCCAACAATATTATAATTTTCTGCCGGACCATTAGTCCTGATATTATCATTAAATTTAAGTTCATACTTTGTTTCTATTAATTTTTTAATAGCATCAATAGGATAATGTTTTAATATAGCTTCCTCATCGCTTTCACCAATAGGCATCAACTCAATAAACCTAACCTGTATCTTCTTATTGTAAACAAAATCAATAAAATTGATAAATTCATCATCATTGAAACCTTTTATTGCAACAACATTTAATTTCACAGGATTAAGACCAACTTTAATAGCCTTATCAATACCTGTAAGTACCTTATCTAAACTTCCCCATCTTGTTATTTTTTTAAATTTTTCTTCATCAAGTGAATCAAGACTCACATTAACTCTTGATAACCCAGCCTTTTTTAAACCTTCAGCCATATCTTCAAGTAGTATGCCATTCGTTGTCAAGGTAATATCCTCTATTTCAGGGATGCTTCTTAGCAATTTTATCAATTCTTCAATATTCTTTCTTACTAAAGGTTCCCCTCCAGTTAAACGCACTTTTTTTATACCTAAAGGAACCAGAGCTTTAACCAAATTATATATTTCCTCAAAACTCATCAAGTCGTTATGTTTAAGTAACTCTACACCCTTTTCTGGCATACAATAAACACAGCGCAAATTACATCTATCAGTAACAGATATTCTAATATAGTCAATTTGCCTCATTATGTCACACTACTTTCCGCTGCTCTTTTAACATCTTTAATTATCTGCTTATCATTAAAAGGTAAATAATAGGTCTTAATTAATTCACCATTACCATCGCATAAAATTACCACTGGTAAACTTTCAATATCATATTTATCAATAAAATATTTTGAATCCTTAGTAATTGACTTTGGATCATAATCAATATCAAAAACCATCATACTCTCTTTTCCATCCTTAACAATACTATTTATAACCTTTTTGTTATCTTTAGTCACTTGTGAGAAATCATCTCTAATAACTACCAAATAAGGTTGCTCCTCTTGCTTTAAACTATCTAATCTTTCAAAAACACTATAAGATGCATTATCATTAGTGCTTTTTATTGCAAAATAAATAAAAAAGCCTAATATAATAATACCTAGTAATTTAAAGAAAAAACTAACTCTAACTTTTTTAGGTTTTTTAGGTTTTTTTTCCTCAAACTTACTATTATTTTGCTTTTTTGAAAGATTTATATTTTTAATCAAAATTACTCCTTTCACGTCTACTTTTCCACAGTTACCACAGTTTTCATAATTATTTAGTTATATAGCTGTGGATAACTACTTAATATTACCACTAGAATAAGCATTAAGAAATAAATCCCCTTTAATACCATATTTATTCAAATAGTAAGCAGCACTACCAATCATAACCCCATTATCAGTACAATATATTCCCTTAGGTGCATACACAGTCATATTAATCTTTTGACCTTCTTCTTTTAGTCTTTTCAAAAGATATTTATTAGAAGTTACACCCCCTCCAATTACTACTTTTTTAATACCATAGTTTTTACTAGCTAATAAGACTTTCCCTATCACTGCAGAAACTATTGCATCTTGAACAGCAAATGCTACTTCTTCAATTATAATATCTTTTCCTTGAGCTTTTGTCTTATTAATATAATTAATTACACTTGATTTTAATCCACTAAAACTAAAATTATAATTTTCTTTTCCTAATTTAGCTACAGGAAAAACAAGATCAGTTTTCAGACCAAGTTTTGCATACTTTTCTATTTCAGGTCCTCCTGGATAATCCAATCCCAATTTTCTTGCAATTTTATCAAAGGCCTCACCAGCTGCATCATCAAGAGTTTGACCAATCACTTCAATATTTAGATGATTGTGCCAAATTGCTAAAGAAGTATGACCACCTGAAACTATTAAAGCTAAAATCGGAAAATCATCAAGTTCATGTTCATATTCAACAAGATTTGCATATATATGCCCTCTAAGATGATGAACAGGAATAATTGGTATCTTTAAACTAATACTCAAACCTTTTGCTGCTGTAATGCCAACTAAAAGAGCACCAATAAGTCCTGGTTGATTTGTTACACCAATTGCAGTTAAATCATTTTTATTAATACCAGCTTCTTTTATTGCTAAATCAATAACGCCTATGATCATCTCAAGATGCTTTCTAGAAGCCACCTCAGGCACAACTCCACCATATTTTTTATGAATATCTATTTGAGATGAAATCACATTTGAAAGTACATATTTACCGTTTTTTATTACAGCAACAGATGTTTCATCACAACTTGTTTCAATTCCTAGTATTATACTATCCAATCTTTCCTCCCCAACTATTATACCATCAAATTAAATTTGTTTAAATATCTAAACTTTTAAAAATTAAATCTTTTACAACTTCACCAGCCATTATTAGTCCAGCAACAGCAGGACCAAAAGGAACGCTACCAATAATCTTTATATCACCATCTGCCTTTATTTTAATAGGCTCTTCCTTTGAGAAAACTACTTTTAGTTTTTCAACTCTCAACTTTCTTAATTCTCTTCTCATTACTCTAGCTATTGGATCTACACTGGTCTTATAGATATCAGAGACTTCAAAAGTTGTAGGGTCTAGTTTATTTCCGGCCCCCATTGAACTAATAACAGGAACATCATAAAAAAAGCCATAACTGGCTAAATCAATCTTACTGCTTATTGTATCAATAGCATCTATAATATAGTCATAACCAGGTCCTGGAAAAAATTCATCTCTATTGTCTTTTGTATAAAACTTTTCTTTAATCACTACTTTTAAATCTGAGTTAATTTCAATAAGTCTCTTTGCCATTTCCTCAGATTTACTCATTCCAATATTTTTCTGATTTGTTTGGATTTGTCTGTTGAGATTTGTTATATCAATCACATCATTATCGACAATAGTTATTTCACCAATACCAGCTCTAACTAATGCCTCTGCACAAATAGAACCTACACCACCTAAACCAAATATTATTACTTTAGATTCTATAAGTTTTTTTATACCTTCTTCACCAAGCAATAAGCTTGATCTGTAAAATTGTTTTTTCATATTTATCACCTTATTTGATCAATTAAATTAAGTATTTGTACAGATGTTTGTATCTGCTGCTCGATTTTAGTAATTTGTGCATCAATATCATTTTCATAATTTGCAAAATAAGAAAAATTACCATTGTCTATTTGCACAAACATAGTATCTTGGGGTAATAATTTTTTCCTTGCTTCATATAATTCTAAATCTAAAACTTTATCATCATTGCCTATAATTGATACTACTTTTAAGCCACTCTTACTTAAATCTACGTCTTTTTTAGGATATGATGCTAAAAATACCGCCCCTTTAATTTTATCATTAGATTTTAGGTTTTCAGACATTGCTTCCCCTCCACTACCATGGCCTACAACAGTCCAAAACTCCACATTTTTATTACTATTAAGAATATCATTAATTACATTTCCCCCAATATTAGGACTATTAAATAAAAACTCAGGAATTACAACTAAATAACCTTTTTTAGCTAAGATTATACTAATTGGAACATATGCTTTAGGTGAAACTCCACTAGTCCCGTAAATGATTATACCTTTATTAGGTTCCATGAAGTTCGGTTTAACTATATAACCATTGCTTTCAATAATATCTAAATCTTTAATATCTTCACTTATTATTCTATCAACTTCCTCATTATTTACCTTAGCTATAGTAGCTACTTCATTATCTACTAAATTAATTAAAAACCAAACACCCAAAAGTATTAATAAAATTAAAAATAAAATAATTTTTAGACTAGTCTTTTTCCTAGTCTTTTTTTTCTTCTCTTTTCTTTTTATATTTTTAGATCTTCTTCCCATATTTCTCTCCAATTATTTCAGCCATAATAGCAACTGCAATTTCTTCTGGTGTTTCTGCCCCAATATCTATACCAATCGGCGCATGAATCTTATTGATTTCTTTCTCTTCAAAACCAGATTTATTCAAATCTTCTAAAATAAGATTAACTTTCCTTTTACTGCCTATTAAACCTAAATATCTTTTATTTTTCTTGATTATTCCCTTAACACATTCTGCATCTTGAAGATGACCTCTTGTGACAACTACAACATAAGTAAAGTCATTAAAATCATATGAATCTATTAATTCAGAATATTTACCTGAAGCTAGTATTGTAGCTAAAGGAAATCTTAACTTATCGACAAATTCAGGCCTATCATCAAAAACAGTAACATCAAACCCTAACTTAATTGCTAATTCATAAATAGCAAATCCCACATACCCACCACCTAGAATCAAAAGATTTTCAGCTGGCGTAATAATATCATCAAAAAAATCTTTAGATGAAATTATGTCAAGAGAAACTAAACTTGTTGCCCCAGTTAGTAAATTAGTTCTTACTTTAATTCCATGTCCTTTTTTATTAATTTCCAGAGCTTGCATATATGTTTCTTTGGTTTTGTCGTCAAGATATTGTAACATTAACTTATTAACACCACCACATATCATTAAAGGTTTCGTAGGATCTTCACCTAGCCTTGCTATATCCATTATCTTAAATTCTTTTTTTTTAAGTACTGATTTTGCTTCCAGCAAACTATTATACTCGCCAATACCACCACCAACAGTGCCTTCAATTATCCCATCGTTTCCTACTAACATCTTACTACCATTATGTCTTGGAGCAGAGCCTTTTGTTTCGATAATTGTCACTAAAACCATAGGTTCTGGTATATCTCTAATTATTTCTAATACCTTCTTATTCATATTTAATCACTCCGAACAATTTCTTCTTACGCCCCATTAACAAAGTTCCTTCTACTGCTGCACGACCTATAGCCATAGCTTTTTCAGAAATTGTAAAACAATATTGGGGCCTTATTCTTGGATCTACATCACCAATTTTTAGCCCTTTAGGAACATTCATCCCTTCAGTTATTAATCCCCTTAATACACCCTTAAATGGGTTTATTACTGGAATTCCCTCAACTTTTAATATTATATCACCTTCATCGACTATATCGCCAATTTTTTTATAATGTTTCACTTTACCAGCAATAGGAGAGTATAAAACTCTCTCCAATCCTTTTCCTTCTACAATGCCTGGTATACCACTATTAGCAATAGCAGCCCCTTCTTCTATAATTTGTCCTAGATAATGACCTCTTTTTGTTTCTACTACCAAATGACAGTCTTTACCAGCATAAAAGCCCGGTCCACATCCAATAACAATTGGTGCATCATATATATTGGTACCTAGGTTTTTTTTAGCAAGAATCGCATCAACAACTACGTCAGGTTTATATGTTTTCTTTATATTTCCTTCTGGATCAATTATTATGCCTATATACCCATGATCCAAATATTTTTGAAAATTATCTTTGTTAACATGTATTCCTGTCACACCTTCGATTTCCATTTTTCCCTTAAATATGCTAGTAGCAAAAGCTACACTACTTCTAATAACTGTAGGTTGTGCTACTTCAGTCATCAAAACTTGAAAACCGCTTTTATAAAAAGCCATTGCTACACCACTTGCTAAATCACCTGCTCCTCTAATTAAAACCTTTATCATTAAATGCCTCCTTGATTTTTTTATAATCAATTAATGTATCAATATCTGCTACAACACCTGGATCATCTACATCTAAAAAAAGACAGCCCTTTTTCTCAATTATATCTCTAGCACCCTTATCTCCATCTATATATTTAAAACTTGCTTGGACTTCAATTGGAAATACTACAGGATGTCCATTTTTGCCCATAAATCTTGGTACAATTATATTCCCTCTATTTTGTCTATAAGTTTTTAATAATAAGTCTATAGTATTCTCTTCAATTAGTGGCAGATCGCAAGGTGTTACTAAAAAACAATCAGTGTTGAATTTTTTAGCTTCTTGAAGGGAAGAACCCATACCAATTTTATATTTTTTTATACTTTGATAGGAAAAGCCTAACTCTTTTATTTTTTCTTTAATTTCTTTTTCATAATAACCTAATGTAACCAAAACTTCTTGAGCAAATGAATTATATTTCTTTATAGTTTCTTCAAGAAATGTTGAACCATTAAACTCCAAAAGTTGCTTAATTGCTCCCATTCTTTTACCCTCACCAGCTGCTAGAATTAAAACTCCAACTTTATCATCAAGTGATTGATATATTTGTTTTTCTTGTATTGAAACTAGGTAGACTCCAATATTAAATTTATTATAGATATTATTTAACAAATCTTTAGCTACATAATTATTAATTAATATATCACCCTGATTTATTATAATTTTCAAATTTTTGTAATTAGTATCAGTCAACCAACCTTCATTAAGTAATTTCACGATATTTTCGTTTGTATAAATTAACTCTTTACTAGACAAAATATCATTAACTTTTTCGTAATTGTAGGTGTTTTCTGTTGTTATTTTATTACCAATAATTTTTGCAGAAAAAAATAAAAATGTTTTTGCAGAATTAGCAGGTACTACAGGTTCATATTCATAAGGCACTTTAAACGGTAATCTTCTTGAACCATCAGCCTCGATCAATATTATTGTGTCAAGATTTAAATGTATCAAATTTTCAAACTTATCTTTTTTAAGCCCCTGATATTTTTCCCCATAAATACCAGCTACAACAACATTTATATCCTCATTTATATTATTCAAATCTATCTTATCTTCTATGTTGACTTGGTATTCAGTAAATTCTTCAACAGATAATTTTGTTGTCGTACTAATAATAACTTTATAACCTTCTTTTTTTAATGTTGTTGCAACTTCTTTTATAGCAGATGTCTTTCCTCCTGCTCCAATAAAAGAATATATATTGCCACCTTTAAATTGTTCTAGAATAAATTCTTTATTCATCTTTAAGCACCTTTATTATTTTTCCTCCACCAAGAACTATGTCTGAATTTTTCGTACTATATAAAACAGCTGATTGTCCAGTAGTTACTGATGAAGTAGGTTCTATAAAAACTAATTTAAAACCTGCTTCTGTATGATAGTATTTTGCTTTTGTAGGTTTACTTCTATATCTCACCTTTACATAAACTTCACTATCGTCTTTTATTTCAATATTTGATATATAATAACTTGAACTAGCAATCAATCCATAATCATATATATCTTTTGCATCACCAACAATGATAATATTTTCATCCTTTTTTATGTTTATAACATAGACTGGTTTTCCATAAGAAACAATTAAGCCTTTTCTTTGTCCAATAGTATAATAATAGATAGGTTTACCTTGCCCTAAAAATTTACCATTTTTATGATATATTAAAGCGGGTTTGCTTTTTAAGCCCTTATATACATCAATAAACTCACCATAATTACCATCTGGAACAAAACATATATCTTGACTTTCCTTTTTATTCGCAACTGGAATATTGTTGTCTTCTGCTATTTGTCTTACTTCTTTTTTAGTTAACTTTCCAAGAGGAAAAAGAAGATGCTTAAGTTTTTCTTGATTCAATTGATATAAGAAGTAACTTTGATCTTTAGTTTGGTCTATACCTTTTTTAAGCTCGAACTCGTTACTTTCTGTATTTAATTCATTTATGACATAGTGACCAGTAGCTAAATAATCAAAGCCCATACCTAAAGCTTTATCAAGTAAATCAATTGATCTTATATAAAGATTACAATTCATACAAGGATTAGGTGTATTTCCATCTAGATATTCACTACAGAAATTATCAATAACTTTTTTTTGAAATAATTCTCTGTAATTAAAAACATAATGTTTTATGCCAAGTAGGCCAGCAGTTGCTCTTGCATCATCGATTGCTTCATTACCACAACATGATTTATTAGAATCAATATTACAAATATCATTAAGCCAAATTTGGCAAGTCACACCAACAACCTCATACCCTTGTTTTTTCAGGAGAAGAGCTGTTACTGCACTATCAACGCCACCACTCATGGCAACTAATACTTTTTTTTTCATTATACTTCTCCTTTCATAAAATATTTATGGGCATCAAATTGTTTATCTTTAAAGTCTCTTTCATATTTACCATTTTCTTTAAGAAAATAACTGTTAGCTCTATCTTCCTCTAATATGTCGAGAATATTTAATATTTTTTTCTTAATTTTAATGTCCTTAATTGGACATAAGGTCTCAACCCTTCGGTCAAAATTCCTATCCATTAGATCCATACTTCCCATTAAAATGATTTCTAAACCACCATGATAAAAATAGTATAATCTACTATGCTCTAGGAATCTACCAACAATACTTTTTACTTTTATTTTATCATTTGGTACCAAACTACATATCCCTCTAACAATCAAATTAAAATCAACTCCTGCTTCAGCTGCTTCGTAAATTTTATTTATCATTTCTATATCTATTAATGAATTCATTTTTGCCCTTACTAAGCCTTTGTTGCCCTTTTTAACTTCATTAATTTCATAATTTATCAATTCATGAAATATTCTCCTTGAATTAAATGGGCTAATTACTAATTCATTTGACTTGTCTATTACTTTACCACTAGCAAGAAAATTAAATATTTGTATTAAATCATCACCGATTTTTTTATCAGCTGTAAAAATTCCAATATCTTCATATGTTACTGCTGTTTTTTCATTATAGTTCCCTGTTCCAAGATGACTATAAGTATTAATTGAATTTTCAGCTTCTTTTCTAACAATTAAAATTAACTTAGCATGTGTTTTTAGTTTTATTGGACTTAATATTACTTGTACTCCAGCATTTTCTAGTCTTTTAGCCCAAGCAATATTATTTTCTTCATCGAATCTTGCTTTAAGTTCTAAGAGTACAGTAACATTTTTTCCATTATTTGAAGCCTTAATCAAAGTATCCATTATAGGGCTTTTAATACTTACTCTATATAAAGTTTGTTTAATTGCTATTACTTTTGGGTCATTGGCAGCTTCTTCTAAAAAATCAAGTATACATTTAAAATCGTCATAAGGTAAATGACACATATAATCTTCATTTTTTAGGTGTTTGAAAATATTTTCTTTTTGTGTGATTGTATTATGTTTTACTTCTTCTGATTTAAATTTATTAAACCATTTTCTCTTGTTTAAATTATCAAGATAAGTTAAATCTAAATCATTATTTATTACATATATTTCTCTATCAGCAATTTTAAATTTTTCTTTATATGTTTGCAATAATTTTTTTGATGATTTTTTTACTAGTTCAAGCCTCACAACCTGCCCCCAGCTTCTCTTTTTTATTGATTTCTCAACTTTAATTAGTAGATCATCTGTATTTTCATCATCATAATTAAAGCCAGCATTTCTAATAATGCGAAAAATACTACTTTCTAATATTTGATAACTATCAAAAAGAAAATCTAAATTACTAGATATTAAGTGTTCTAGTAAAATAAATTTTCTTTCTTTCTTCTTTCCTATAGACACAAGTCTATTAATATTTTCAGGTATTTGTACGTTCCCAAAGTAGTCTTCATCTTCTTTAAGCAATCTTAATACTATATTTATAGTTTTGTTTTTTATTAAAGGAAATTTAGCATCTATTTTAAATGTTCTAAATGTTAAAAATGGATATATAGTATTTTTAAAGTAGATAGTTAATTCATCTTTTTCCATTTTGGATAAGCTTTCATAATCAACTATCGTAATTCCCTCTAATGATAGTTTGCTTTTAAGATTATCATATCTTTTGTAACAATCTTTATATAATTCCCTTACAATAACATTAATTAAGGTTATTTCTTCATTAGGTGATATTTTATTTGAAATCAAATCATCTTTATCACCTTTATATTGATCCCAAAGTGATCCGACCCTTACCATGAAAAATTCATCTAAATTATTATAGAAGATACTTAAAAATTTAGATTTATCACCTAATAAAAGGTTTTCTCTGTCATAAATTTCAAGTACTCTTCTATTAAATTCCAACCAACTTAATTCTCTGTTAAAGTATTTATTCATGATTTATTCCTTAAATGGTTTATCTATTTTAGCTCCTTGAAGATATCTTTCGACAATATTACTTGGACTACCAATATAGAGGAACTTTTCTAATCTTTCTATAGGACTTCTTACTTCATGTGGAGCCATAATACTGTCAGTATCTATAACTAAAAAGTCACCACTATACCCTTCTTCTAAACTTCCAGTGTTACCAAAAAATGAACCACCAGCTTTTGTTGCCATATAAAAAGCTTCAGATAAGGTTAAAACTTTAGATAAATCATCTTCCATTCTAGCCTTCATTTTAGATAATTGTATTGCTAATATAATTTGTTTAGGCATAAATAAATTATGTCCACCACTAATATCAGAACCCAAACAAACAGGAAGACCAGCTTCAAGCATTCCTTTCACATCCATAATACCACTAGTCAAATTTGCATTTGACTCTGGACAATGTACAGGATAAAAGTTTCTTTTTTTCATTAATTCCAATTCATGTTTTGTGTTATGAATACAATGGGCCATAATAGTCTTACTATTACCACCAAACAATCCATATTTTTCAAAAACATCTGTTGACGTTTTATATTCAGGATGTAACTCTGTTACCCATACGTTTTCTGCTAAACTTTCGTTCATATGGCTTTGTACAGGAACATCATATTTTTTTGCTAAATCACCTTGGCCCTGCATAGACTCTATAGTACAGTGAGGAACAAACCTTGGTGTAATAATTGGTTTTACTAAACTATTATTATTAAATTCTTTAATTAAGTCTTCAGTAAAATTAATGCTTTCTTCAGTAGTTTCTATATAGAAATCCGGAACATTTCTATCCATATTAACTTTACCAACATAAGCACTTAACCCAGCTTCGGAGACTAGATTAAACATTAATTCTGAAGTTTCTTTATATAGACTTGCAAATATTACTGATCTTAAAGAACCAGCTTCCCATAATTTTGTTAATACCTCTTTGAAGATATCCCTAGCATAATTTAAATCTTTAAATTTAACTTCTTCCGAATATGTATATTTTTCAAGCCAAGTTAATAATTCTTCATCATAACCAAGGCCACAATTAGCATATTGATTTGCATGCAGATGTAAATCAACAAATGTCGGAATAATCAACATTCCCTGCTTGTTTATTACCTCTTCATTTCCAGAGTAATCTTTTTGAACGGCTTTCACTTTTCCATCTTCAATAACTAAAAATCCATTTTCATAAATTTCAAATCCATCATTGTTTTGTGTGAATATTATATCTCCATTGATTACCATACTTAATCCTCCTTAAGTTTTCTTAAAATTTCAAACAGGATAAATTTAACTACTTTATTTTTAATTTCCAACCTATTACCGCTGAATATTCTCGTCACAACCGATATTTGTTTATTATACTTAAATGCAATATATACTAATCCTACTGGTTTATCTATTGTACCTCCAGAAGGACCAGCTATCCCAGTTATACTAATTGCCAAATCAACATTAGTTTTAGCAAATACACCTTCAGCCATTTCTATAGCTGTATTCTCGCTAACTGCACCATATTGTTCCAATGTACTTTTATTTACGTTTAGTTCCTCAATTTTTGCCATATTACTATAAGTAATATACGCCCTATCAAAAAATTCAGAACTTCCTGGAATATTGGTAAAAGTGTTACTTAGTAATCCCCCTGTACAGGATTCCGCTATAGCAATCTTTAGACCTTTTCTAACTAATTTTTCTGCCACTAAGCTTTCAAGACTTTCATCATCTACCCCAAAATAATAGTCTTCTAGTCTTTCAATAATTTTATCCGAAACCTCATCTACCATAACTTCCAGTTTTTTACAGTCTTCACCTTTAGCTGTTACTCTAAAATGAATTTCACCTTCTTTTATAGTTGGTGCCACAGATGGATTACTAGCTTTAATTAAATCTCTGATTTTCTCTTCAGCTTTTGATTCACCTATACCAGCAAATTTTAAAGTTCTTGAATAAATTTTTTCTGTTCCAATCATATTTTCTTTTAAATATGGAACAATTTTATTCTTCATCAAACTTGAAAGTTCTTCTGGTGGTCCTGGAGTCAGAAAATAGTGTTTGCCATTTTTTGCAACTACGGAACCAGGTGCAACTCCAGCATCGTTATAAAATGCTATGCTACCTTCAGGTATTTCTGCTACCTTTAAGTCTCCCGATAAACCTTTCTTACCAACTCGTTTTAAAATCTTATCTAATGTTGGTTGATGATAAACAGCATCTAAATTTAAAAACTCAAGTAAAGCTTCTTTCGTTAAATCATCTTCAGTTGGTCCCAAACCACCATTTAAAAAGACTACATCTACATCACTTGGAACTTCATTTAGTACTTCAATAATTCTTTTAGCATTATCTCCAACAGTCACAATCTTATGCAAGTCTATACCAATTTCCGCAAAGATACTTGTTAAAAACTGACTGTTTGTATTTAATGTTTTACCCAATAATAATTCTGTTCCAGTAAAAATCATATAGCCCTTCATTTTTTCCCCTATTGCAAACAAAGGAAATAACAAGGCTTACACCTTGTTTATTTCCTTATTTTTATTCTTTTTTTTAAGCTTGTGTGTTTGTTGCTCCAACAGAAACTCTAGAACCTAGTTCTTTGTCTATTTGATACAATCCAGTTCCGCTATTACCAATTAATTTTAAACTTCTAATAATTGAGTCGAAAGTTGTTTCTTCTTCAACTTGTTCATCAACGAACCAATTCAAGAAATTTACAGCAGAATAGTTTTTTTCTTCTGTCGCTATGTCCATAAGTAAATTTATTCTACCAGTTACAAATTTTTCATGTTCAAGACTTTGCTCAAAAATACCTAAAATGTTATCATCTTTAACAGTAGGATCTTCAAAACCAGTTATTACTACCGCTCCACCAGTTTCAATAATATAATCTACTATTTTTAATGCATGTACTCTTTCTTCATCAGCTTGCGTTCTCATCCAGGTTGCTGCACCTACAAAGTCTATGCTAGCCAATTTACTAGACATCGCTAAATAAAGATGACTAGAGTAAAACTCATAAGTAATTTGTTGATTTAATTCGTCATTTAAATGTTTTGAAATCATGTTATATTCCTCCTTATTATATCTATATACAATATTCATTATAACATGAATTCTACTTTTTAAAAATAGGAGAGAATTTTTTAAGGATTAATATGAAAGCAATAATTATACCACCTTCAACTAATGCATATGTATTATACAGCAATGAGTATATAATTGGATTCTGATCTCCAGCATAGCTGCTGAAAACTACAATTCCAGATAAAACGTAACTAAAATATCTTAATATAAAAACTATTGAAGTTCTAATAAATATTTTTAAATCTGAACTTTGGTTTATCACCAAACCTAAGATAGCACCTGCTAATAAATAGTCGAAAACAATTGATATTGGATGCACAGAGTAAATTGGACCAATAATCATTTGTAATATTCCATAAACTAAACCTACAAAAACTCCAGGCTTCCAGCCGTTTCTCATAGCAAAAACAACAATTGGTAAGGCAGCTAAGGAAACACTACCACCTTGAGGCATAGTGAATATACTAAATAAACCTAGTACAATAGCTAATCCTAAGCTTATCCCTCCTTCAACCAAGATTCTAATTTTTTCTTTTTCCATTTCTATTTCCATCCTTTCACAAAAAAATCTATTACCACGCAAGTAATAGATTTATTTCTAAATATATTTCCCTACGCTAGTATTACCTAGATCAGGTTATGGGTCATGAGTCACACTCACCTCTCAGCCGATTTTTCAGCTCCCCTTTTAACTATTTTATCATATCATATAACTAAATATTTTCCAATACTACTTTGTCATTTATATAATCTAAAGTTACGCCTTTGTTTTCCTCGATAACTCTACTTAAAATACCATCTGCCAATGGATCTTCTACAAACTTTTGAACAGATCTTTTTAAAGGTCTAGCTCCAAATTCTGGATTAAAACCATCTTCTAATAGTTTTTTTCTCAAATCATCTTTAATAATCAATTCATTTATACCAATTTCTTTAGCTCTAGTTTTTACTTCTTTTAATATTAAGTCAAGTATTTCACTCGTTTCATCTTTTGTTAAACTATGAAATACAATAATATCATCTAGTCTATTAATAAATTCTGGTCTAAAAGTTTTACGAGCTTCTCCTAGAATCTTTTCTTCATTATCTTGACCAACACTGCTTTCTGATGCCTTAAACCCAAGTTTACTTAGACTTTTAATACTATCTACCCCAACATTAGATGTCATAACAATTACTGTATTTTTAAAATTAACTGTTTTACCTTGATTGTCAGTTAATCTTCCATCATCCATAACTTGTAATAATAAACTAAATATATCTGAATGAGCTTTTTCAATTTCATCAAACAAAATCACACTATATGGTTTTCTCTTTATAGCTTCAGTCAACCTACCTGCTTCTTCATACCCTACATAACCTGGAGGCGCTCCAATCAACTTTGAAATAGTATGTTTTTCCATGAATTCTGACATATCAAAACGAATCATGTCTTCTTCTTTCCCAAACAAATAAGAGGCTAAGGTTTTAGCTGTTTCAGTTTTTCCTACTCCAGTTGGGCCAAGGAACAGAAAACTACCTGCTGGTTTATTAGGACTTTTAAGCCCAGCTCTAGCTCTTCTAACTGCTTTAGATAAAGCACTAATTGCTTCATCTTGCCCTATTACTCTCTCATGAAGGATTGCTTCAAGGTGCATTAATCTTTCTTTATCTTCAATAGATATATTTGAAAGTGGTATACCTGTCCACTCTGATACTATTTTAGCAATATCTTCAGCTAGCAATTTAATATCTCTAGCACTATTTTTTTCTTGCCATTGTTTTTTCATATCAGTAATTTTTAACTTCATAGCTTCAATCTCATCTCTTAAGATAGCTGCCTTTTCAAAATCCTCAGTTAACACTACTTCATTTTTTTGAAGTTCAGTCTTTGCCATTTCTTCTTCAAGATTAACAAAATCATCTGGCATTCTTCTATTTACTAATTTTAATCTAGATGAACCTTCATCAATTAGGTCAATAGCTTTATCAGGTAAAAATCTATCACCTATATATCTAGTTGATAATTTAACTGCTTCTAAAATTGCTTCATCAGTTATAGTAATACCATGATGCAGCTCATATGTCTCTCTTAGTCCTTTTAATATTTCTATAGCTTCAGCAGTTGTAGGTTCTTTAATGAGAATACTTTGAAATCGCCTTTCTAAAGCTGCATCTTTTTCAAAATATTTCCTAAATTCTTCAAGAGTAGTGGCTCCAATACATTGAAAAGAACCTCTAGCTAAAGCGGGTTTAAGGATATTAGCTCCATCAATAGTGCCTTCACCTCCACCAGCTCCAATTAAAGTATGTATCTCATCAATAAAGAGAATAATGTCTCCTTCTCTTTCAATTTCACCTATAACATTTTTAAATCTTTCTTCAAATTCCCCTCTATACTTTGAACCTGCCACCATACCAGATAAATCAAGGGTAATAAGTCGCTTATCTAATAAAAACTCCGGCACATCCTTAGAAACAATTTTTCTTGCTAAGCCTTCAACTATAGCGGTTTTACCAACACCAGGTTCTCCAATAAGAATCGGATTATTTTTACTTTTTCTGCCTAGTATTTGAATCATTCTATCGACTTCTTTTTCTCTGCCAATAACAGGGTCAATATCGCCATTTTTAGCTTTTTCAATTAGATCTAACCCAAATTTCTTAATATAAGGAGTATCCCCTTTCTCTTTTGCAGTTTGAAAATCTAATTCTAAATCCTGTTCATCTGAAAAAATATTTTCATCTTTTTGACTATCAAAGTTGTTAATTAGATTTTCTACTAATTGAATAGTTTGTCCTGGCGACTCTTCATATTTCTTTAAAATTTCAGCTGCCATCCCTTGTCCTTCTTCTAATAAAGAATAAAGTAAGAAGATTGGTTCTATCGTTTCTGAATTAACTTGCTTTGCTATTTTTTCAGAAATAATTAATAGATTGTTAATTCTAGGTGAAGACTTTAAAACTTTATCATGAGGCTCACCTTTACCAACAATATTAACTATATCTTCATAAAACGCCCCATAACTTAGTCCCAGAGCCTGGTCGAAATAGCCTCCGGTGATGCTTTTATCTTCAATCAAAAATGCTAATAGCAAGTGTTCAGTACCAATAATTTGATGTCCTAACTTTCCTGCTTCTTGGCCTGCTATTTGTAATATAATTTTACTTTCATTTGATAATTTATCCCAAATCATTAACTTATCCTCCGATTTTCAAGATTTCTTTAAACAACCTTGGCCTTAATTTTTCTCTCTCATCAGGTGACATAGATTTCCCAAAATAATTTTGCAATCCTGCTGGTTGAGCCAAAACAATTAGACTATTTAGTTGATTATAATCAATACATTCATCAAATAACAAACCTCTTTCAACCCCTAATCTAATCAGACTAACATTATTCATACCTTCTTTAGTTGTGAGTAATACTGAATATTTTAAATTTCCGAAAGCTCTAAATATCATGTCTTGCATTACATATGGTTTTTGTTTAAAAAGTCTGTCTCTACATGCTTTTTCCTTAACAATTATATTATTTATTCTTTTTTCTAAGTCTAACATAATATCTGCTTCCTTTACACCTACTGTAAATTGATTTGATATTTGATATAAACTGCCATAACCTTCGCTACCCTCACCAAAGAAACCTCTAATTGCAAAACCATCAGATTTTAAAATTCTTTGGATTTCTTTTAGACCTCCAGTCATAGACAAGGCTGGAAGATGCATCATTACTGAAAATCTAATACCAGTACCAATATTGGTTGGACATGATGTTATATATCCATATTTTTCATGATATGCATAATTATAAAATTTTTCTAATTCATCATCTACTTTATCGGCAATCACAAATGCATCCTTTAAATTTAATCCACTAATAAAACTTTGAATTCTAAAATGGTCTTCTTCATTTATTAATATACTTATGCTTTCATCTAGACCTAACACTATCCCTCTATTATGATAATTATCTAACATATTAGGACTAATTAAATGCTTTTCTAGTAAAAATTCTCTATCTAAACCTGATAATTCATCAAGCTTTAATAATTTCATGTTGCCTGCGTCTTTTTTAAAACTCGATGACCCTATAGTTTCACTAATAGAATCAAGCAATTTATCCTTGTCGTCAGCATTCATTCGATGAGGAAACAATAAATCATCTATATTTCTTGCTAATCTGACCCTACTTGATATGACAATATCTTTATCTTGTCCTTGTGCATTTAGCCAGTTAGGAAGTTTGTTTATCATCAATACAATCTCCCTTCAAGTCTTTTATTTCATCTCTAATAACTGCTGCTTCTTCATATTTTTCTTCAGCAATTAATTTTTTTAAATAACACTCTTTTTCTTTAATAAGATTAATCACATATAGTTCTTCTTTATTATTTCTAGGAATTTTCCCTTCATGAATAACTTCAATATCTATAAATTGTGCACAATCTTTACAATTTAAAGTGTTTGTTTCTTGCCATTCTCTCCCAGTTTGTCCACAAGTCGGACAAATATGATTATTATCAATCTCAAGATTATTATTTTTTTTAATAAATTTTTCAAATATTGGATTTAATAATTGATTTATACTTCCTATTAATTGATCTTCCATTTTATTTGCACATGTAGGACAAATATATATAGTTTCCTTCTTATTATTAGACATTTTGACTATGCATATAGCCGCTTCATTTTTTTTACAAACTTGACAAATCACTTTTTTCCTCCTCATTAGCTATATAACCTATAAGGTTCTTTAGCATCTTACCTCTTTGATAACCTTTTTCTTCTTTATTACATGGTAAACTTTCATCTTTTAATAATTGCCATATCAGATTTTTTTCTCTTTCATTTAATATCTTCTCTTCCACAAGTCTATTTAGAAAGTTTTTCGTCTGTTCTGAGCCAATATAATTAGCAGTGCCTTCATTGATTCTATCTAAATATATTTTGGTTTGTATTACTGGAATTTTTATTATTTTCAGAAAGCCACCTTCACCACGTTTGCTCTCAACTAAAAACCCTCTTTCTATTGTAAACCTTGTTTTTATAACATAATTAATCTGTGACGGGACACATGAAAATTTTTCAGATAAATTGGTTCTTTGAATATGTATTATACCTTCTTTACTATTTTTCACTATATTAAGTATGTATTTTTCTACCATATCGCTTATAGTTGGCATCTTTTTCACCTCTGACTATATTTGACTATCTCTGACTATATTTGACCATATAAATTCACTTTTGTCAATGTTTATAAATATTAAAAGGAATGGATCGTTTGATCCATTCCTTTTATATTAATTTAATTATATTTAATTATTCTGCTATAGGCCTTCTATACCTTAGGTTAGGTTCTCTAGCAGCTTTAACTTCATCAACTCTTTTAACATAAGTAGTATGTGGTGCAGATTTAACCATTTCTGGATCTGACTTGCATTCATTTACAATAGCACCAATAACTTCAGCAAATTCTTGTAGTGTTTCTATGCCTTCAGTTTCTGTTGGCTCTATCATCATAGCTTCTTCAACAATCAATGGAAAATAGATTGTTGGTGGATGATACCCATAGTCAATCAAGCGTTTCGCAATATCTAATGTATGAACTCCAGTATCGTAAATATTCTTTGGAGTACAAATAAATTCGTGCATACAAAATCTTTCTGGTGCTTCAACGTGTAAATGTTTTTCCACTAATTTTTTTAAGTAGTTAGCATTTAATACTGCATATTGCGAACTTTTTTTCAAACCATCTGCACCAAGTGCTCTGATATATGTATAAGCTCTAACAATTACTGGAAAGTTACCATAAAAACTTTTCATTCTTCCTATACTTTCAGGAACATCATAGTTAAATACATATATATCTTTTTCTGCAATATATTCAACTGTAGGAATAGGTAAGAATTTAGCTAAAAATTCTTTAACTCCAACTGGTCCTGCTCCTGGTCCTCCACCACCATGAGGTGTAGAAAAAGTTTTATGAAGATTAACGTGTACTACATCAAATCCCATATCTCCAGGTCTAGTAATACCCATAATAGCATTTAAGTTAGCACCATCATAATATATTAATCCACCAGCTTCATGAACTATTTTAGTAACTTCTGTTATATTTCTTTCAAATAATCCTAATGTACTAGGATTTGTTAACATTAACCCTGCAGTATCTTCTCCAACAGCTGCTCTTAAAGCATCTAAGTCTACGTCACCTTCTGGTGTAGATTTTATCTCAACTGCTTGATAACCTGCCATAGTAGCTGTAGCTGGGTTAGTACCATGAGCTGCATCAGGAATTATAATTTTATTTCTTTTCGTATCCCCTCTACTATCATGATATGCTTTAATAATTTTTATTCCTGCTAATTCTCCATGTGCACCAGCAGCAGGTTGTAATGTAACCTTGCCCATACCTAAAATTTCTGCTAATGAAATCTGCAATAAATACATTAGTTGTAAAGCACCTTGTACAGTTTCCACAGGTTGGTATGGATGTAACCATGAAAAACCTGGTAATCTTGCTGTATTTTCATTTAATTTAGGATTGTATTTCATAGTACAAGATCCTAATGGATAAAATCCAGTATCAACACCAAAATTCTTAGAAGATAAATGAGTAAAATGTCGAACTACGTCAATCTCACTAACTTCTGGTAAATCAGCTTCAATTTTTCTAATTAAATGACTAGGAATAATCTTTTTCTTATCTAATTTTTCAATACTTGATTCTGGTAAAAAATATGCTTTATGACCTGGTCTACTTTTATCAAAAATCAAAGCCTCTGTTTGACTAAATAAATTTTTGCTCATTGATAATCACCTCCATTGCAAAAGCCAATCGATCCATATCATCTTTTGAACGGATCTCACTTACAAAGAACAAGCCTACATTTGCCATATCTTTGTCAAATCTTCCTAGATCTACTGGACCTAAGATATCATACTTTAATAAATGTTTTTGTAAAACTCTAGCTGGTATAGGTAATTTAACAGCAAATTCGCTATAGAATGGTTGTTCATATAACATTTCTACACCATCAATTTTTAAAAGTTTATCTTTGCAATAATGGGCATTAGTCAATGTGTTTTCAGCCATTTCTTTTAACCCATATTTACCAAGTGTTGAAAGTGTAATATTATTAGCTAAAGCATATAAAGCTTGATTAGAGCAAATGTTAGAAGATGCTTTGTCTCTTCTAATATGTTGTTCTCTTGCTTGCATAGTAAGTACAAATGCTCTCTTACCTTCCCTATCTTCTGTCATTCCACAAATACGTCCTGGTAATTTTCTACTTAATTTAGTTGTTGTTGCAATTAAACCAATACTTGGACCACTAAAACTTAAAGGACCAGCAAATGGCATTCCATCACCAACAACAATATCAGCACCCAAATTACCCGGAGCTTCTAAAATGCCCATTGCCGATAAATCACTAATTGAAACAATTAGTAGAGCTTTTCTAGCATGTGCAGCTACAGCTATTTTTTGAATATCTTCAATACATCCATAAAAGTTTGGATACATAACTACATAAGCTGCAGTTGCATCAGTTGCTTGTGCTTCAAATGCTTCTAATGGAGTAATGCCTTCTTCAAGTTCTGCATATTTAACAGTTATACCTAATCCATTTGCATATGTTTCAACAGTTTCGCGATATTCTTTATGAAGTCCTTTAGATATTACTATTTCATTTTTTTTCTTATCACAGGCCATTATCATGGCTTCTGCTACTGCAGTAGCACCATCATATACAGATGCATTTGAAACATCCATACCAAATAATTCACAAACAATCGTTTGAAATTCATAGATGTTTTGTAATGTTCCTTGGCTAATTTCTGGTTGATATGGTGTATAAGCAGTATAGAATTCTGACCTACTTAACAAATGGTCTACCAAGGTAGGAACATAATGATTATATGCGCCAGCTCCCATAAAGTTGGCTAGTTCGTTCATATCAGTGTTTTTCTTTGCTAATTTAATTAGTGCTTTTCTTGTTTCATATTCAGATAAACCTTTTGGTATTTTTAATTCATTTTTGATTTTTAAATCATCAGGTATTTCTCTGAATAATTCTTCAATAGAATTTATTCCTATTTCCTTAAGCATAGCTTCTTTTTCTAGCTCTGTAACAGGTATGTAATTCATAAAATCTCCACCTTTCTAAATTATATAATTTTTAACCTCTTTTGTAGAATGGAGTCTTAACAATTTTCGCTTCAACATCCTTGCCTCTGATCTCTACCGTAACAACATCATCAATCTTTAATTCTACAGGAACTATAGCTAGTCCTAGATTTTTACCTAAAGTTGGTGCATAACTTCCAGATGTAATTTCACCAACTACTACTCCATCTTTTTTAACAGGAAAGTGCTCTCTTGCAACTCCTCTGCCAACCATTTCTACACCTACGATTTTTCTTTTTCTGCCTTCAGCTTTTTCTTTAGCTAAAGCCTCTCTACCAATAAAATTTCCTTTAGTATCTAACTCAACAAATTTACCAAGTCCTGTTTCTAATGGTGATATTTTATCAGATAATTCATGACCATATAGTGGCATTTTTACTTCAAATCTTAATGTGTCTCTTGCTCCTAATCCACAAGGAAGAATCTCATCTCCACCAGCCTTTAAGATTGCATTCCACACTTGGCTAGCTTTATCTGAAGCTACATAAACTTCAAATCCATCTTCGCCTGTATAACCAGTTCTTGAAATAATAGCATCAATACCCTCTATTTTCCCTTCTGTATGATGATAATACTTTATATCATCTAAATTAAGCTCTGACAGTTTTTGTAGGATGGAAACTGCTAGAGGACCTTGAATGGCCACTTCCCCATAATTAGCTGATTGATTATCAATCTCAACATCAAAACTACCCTTTTGTTCTAACATCCATTTATAGTCTTTATCAATATTAGATGCATTTACAACTAATAAATATTTAGTATCTTTATACTTATATACTAAAAGATCATCAACAGCTTTACCTGTAGGCATCATTAAAACACCATACTTAATTTGTCCACCAATCATTGGTGAAATATCACTTGATATCAAATAATTAATAAAAGCAGTAGAATCCTTTCCAGTAATCCAAATTTCACCCATGTGGCTTACATCAAATAATCCACACTTTTCCCTTACAGCTTTATGCTCTTCAAGGATTCCTGTGTATTGTACTGGCATATCCCAGCCACCGAAATCC
>JAGXHY010000020.1 GCA_024635925.1 Bacillota bacterium
ATCTCTATATTCATTTCTAATTAATTAATTTACGTATTATTTTTGATCCAACTATAAATAATACAGTGAATATAATATAAGTTATAAGCACCCACCATGTTAAACTGAATGTTGTATATAACTCTTCAGGTGTCATTTTTGTAACTATTTTTAATCCCAAAATAGTTAAGTATGTTCCACTTTCATTAATCTGAAATAATTCAAATACGTAGTCAATTAAAAAAACTATAAAGTATATTACTGTAGCAAAGCTAATCTTTTTAAAAATTTTAACCATTATCAATATACCTTCCTTTCTTTTCGAGATAATAAATATAAAGCAATCATCAACTATAATATGATTGGTATAGCAATAAAGTCATATCTAAATGATAAGATAAATGTAATTAGTAATATCATTAAGAATAATGCTTTTGGAATATATATTTCCTTCTATGAATATGCACTAATATGCACTACAGCATATTAAATGTATATAATTACTTTAATTCAATTTATTATTGATAATATAAATGTAACATATAAATATTAGAATTACAATATAAATTTGTATAATCTTTTGTATACAATAATTAATATAAAAAAAGAGGCTATGACTAAGTCATAACCTCCAGAACTATGGGGACAATAAAATGGGTAATATTTATATAAAAACTACCAACCTAAAACAAACAAAGCCTCAGCTTTAGAACTAAATATATTATCATAAAATTCCAATTCTACATAATTTTCACTACTATTTAAAGCATAGGCCATACTAGCAGAAGTTTTCCTGCCAGGACTTAATGATTCACCATATTTTACAGAAGCAGGATATGTTTCTAATGAATTACTATCCTTATCAAAAACCTTAAAGTCCATTTCTGAAATATAGGTTGTTCCATCATAATCAATATTCTCATAATCATAAGAAATTATAATAACCTTAGCAGGTTTTTCATCAGCAAACATATTTCTTTCAGTAGTTTCCTCAATCCCAGTAATAGTTAACTTAAAACTACCCTCTGATGTTTTCACTACTAAAGGCTCATTAATCCCATACTTTTTAATATTTTCTTCTTCATTTTTATTCTCCACCTCAGCAATATCTGAGATATTACCAATACTATCAATTGAATCATTACTTCCACTTGAATTGAAACCTATAAAAGCAATAACAACTATTAATGCACCAAAGACAATTTTAAATATCTTCTTATTTTTACCCTCATTAAATATAGGCATATTTACAAGCAAACTTCCTAAAAATACAAAACCAAATATAAAAGACACTGCACCCCAAATTGGCAGATCTCCAAAAGTACTACCAGTTCCTATTGTTACCAAAGACCCTGTCCAATATAGAATAATTGTTGCAATTGTACCACCCTTACCTGATGACTTTCTTGTTGCAACACCAACAATTCCAGCAATAACCATAAAGATAGCTAAGAAAAGACCACTAGTACCAGACCCTGAAGTATTTTCTGTAAGAGTATTACTTAAACCTGCTGCACAAGATTGAAAACTGATTAAAATAAATAAAAACATTGAAATTATACCAATAGCTAATTTCCCCTTTGCCCAAGTCCCTCTTTCCAAATTATTTACATCCTTATTAACTTTTTCCTCTTTTAAAGCAGATTTGATTTTAACTTCATCTTTTAAAATTGGATTTCCACACCCAGGACATATTGTTCCTTTATCTGAAATCTCTTTTCCACATTCACTACATTTGATTAAAGCCATGATATTAACCTCCAACTTTTAATAAGTAATTAACTAGAGCTAACTACAACTTAATCATATAATTTTATATGTACAATAAAATGGATTCTGTTTGTTGATTAATCAAAAATATATTTATATATAAAAAGAGATTATGACAAAAGCCATAACCTCTCGAACTTGGAATAAATTTTAATTCCAATATAGCCTAATTACTATCATCCATCTTCTTTTTTATTAACTTTCCAACCCTCTCTTTAGAGAATTCCTTCAACACTTTTACCCTCTCAGCTATTTTCTTAGAGTCTATCTTAATACCATAATTCATCTTAAGAAAAACAGCCTCACCAATCGCAAAAGTAAATGCAAAAGCCACCGATCCTTTTAGAACATTACCAGCTCCAGCAGGTACCTTCCCTATTGTTTGAGTTGCCAACATCTGAGCACCTTTTGCACCAGCTGCCATAATCATTAACTCAGGAAAGAGTTTTAAAGGATTAATTATTCTCCCACAAATTCCTGCAATAATAAAAACCATTCGCAACTCGTTAGTAGTCAATACAGTAAAATCAGATGCAGCCTCTAAAGGTATAGTAACTACTTGCTGTGGACCTGGAATAATATTAGCAACAGATGATCCAGCTGCCCAAAAAGCATTTTGTGTAGAAACCTCAGTAATTTTTTTCCTAGCAATAGTAGCCCTAAAGACTGGATAATTAAAACACAATGCAGACCATAAATCTTCATGTTCATTTAATATCTCTTCAAAAACATCACCCTTTTCATCTCTATTGAAGATGTGATAATGCTCTATCCTTTCTTCTTCACGTATTTTATATACATAATTATAATCAACTATAACAATATTAGAGCTGATTATTTCATTCTTGAAATTACTAACTTTATTTATATCAATAAATACTATTTTTCCTACAGCACTTGGAGTTAAAGGAATTTCTTGCTCTATTTTCAAGTTAAAGAAATCATACTTACTTTTTTTCAATTCATTAATTAAACTAGGAAAAGATTCATTATCACCAATAAATACTATTTTAAATCTTTTTAAAGACTCCTTATTTACTTTATTCCAGTTAATTTTTTTAACTTCAGTCCAAAAATTATTCTTAAAATCACCAATCAACTTCCTTTTTTTCTTCATAAATATCACCTCTACTTTCTCCTATTCTACCACTTCTTTTATTTTGAATATATAAATATTTTAAATAATTTACAATGCACCACAGGAGGTAAGCCAATTTTTGATGAACCAAAATTAATATAAATAAAAAGGATATAGAGATATGCATATCTCTATATCCTTATATCTATTTGTTCAATTATTATCATTACATAATTGGGTAAATATTTCTACAATTTCAGGATCAAACTGTGTTCCAGAACATTTAGATATTTCTTCAATCGCATCCTTTTCAATTATGGCTTCCCTATATAGTCTTAACCTAGTCATAGCATCGAAAGAATCAGCAACTGAAATAATTCTTGACTCAATTGGTATTTCATTCCCTTTCAAACCATTTGGATAGCCTGAACCATCAAATCTCTCATGATGATACAAAACTATTTCAGAAATATTTTTATACTCAACCGAATTTTCAAGTATTTTTGCACTCTTAATAGTATGAAGCTTAATTATATCCCACTCTGATTGACTTAGTTTACTGGGCTTATTCAATATATTTTTATCAATACTCATCTTTCCAATATCATGAAAACAACCAGCAGTTCTAATCTTATTTACCATCTGTTCCGAATAACCCATTTTTAAAGCTATCTTTTCACAAATTTCTCCTACCCTCTCTGAATGATTCTTTTCTCTTTCACTTTTTTCAAAAAGAGTATTCATAATCAAACTAATCGAATTACTTTTACCACTATTCTTATTATAATATTTTTTACTGTACATAAATGATTCAGCTTCTTTAAATAAGTCATCAAAACTATCAGTCCTGCTTCTTTGTATAGAATATCCAAAAGATATAGTAAGTGACTTTGAATTTATATCATTATCAACCTGATTTACATAATCTTCTAGATTATAAGTCAATTCCTTAAGCTTTTCTTCAGTATAACCATTTAATATAATAGCAAATTCATCCCCACCAATTCGCGAACAATTATGCTTTTCATTTAAAAATTCATTTATTCTCTTTGCTATCCTAATTAATTCTTTATCAGCTTCAAGATGTCCATATGTATCATTATAGAATTTAAGACCATTAACATCACCAAGAATCAAAGAAATAGGATATATCTTTTCTTCAAACTGTCTTTTAAATTCATCATTAAAAAACCTTCTATTATATATACCTGTTAAACAATCATGAATACTACTATGTCTAAATTCTTCAGCTGCATTCATTTTCTCAGTAATATCATGAATAATACAAATGTGACGATTAGTTTTTTCTCCATTAAGTACAATAGGAATAATATGCATCTCAACCCAAACTATAGAACCATCAGGACGAAAATACCGCTTATTCATTATATAACCATCTGTTTCACCTTTATTCATCCGGTCCCAATTTTTCAAATCTTCTTGAAGATCGTCAGGATGAGTAAAACTACTCCAAATATTTTTTGTACCATCAATAATGTCAATACCTAAAATATCCCAATATTTCTGATTTGCTTCATATATAACTTTAGTAAAAGAATCAGTTAATGAAATTCCAAATGGGGAATTCTCATATATGGCTTTATACATTTCCTCACTTCTACTAAGCTCTTTTTTTATTTTCATATCAGAAGTAACATCTTTAACAACCCCAATAATACTTTTTGGGACATTAAGTTCATCTTTTTTTATTTCCATTTTCAAAAATATTTCTCTATTTTCAGAGTTTTCTTTATTCTTTATTTTAAATATATGGTTAAATTTCTCATTATCTTTGATTAATGCTTGGATTTTAATATCAAAAGTTTCTTGATATTCTTCTAATAGTAGATTTCTAATATCATTTAATGACAAAGCTTTATCATTCTTATTCAAGGCAAATATTAAAAGAAACTCATCTGAGGCCCATATTATATTAGGAGATTTTAAAGCTAATTCAAAAATCCCAATATCATTGCTCAATTTTTCCAAAAACAAAATATACACCTCTTTTTCTAATATAGACTTAGACTTATTATAACAAGAAAAAAACTACCTTTAATAACTGGCTATCATATTAAAGGCCCTTATCAGTATAGTTTTTAGCATCACATATATGTTAGTACTTTTTTAAGTATACATAATATATTCACTTAAATCAATATATTTATGTCTATTTAAGAAATATTTAATATGTTTATTTATTTATCTCTATTTTTTTCTCTTGCATTAAGTAATCTCATCATAACTTGTGCAGTTTCTGTACCAGAATTTTGATTTTGTCCAGTAACTATATTACCATCAACAACAGTTAATGTTGCAAAGGTATCTATAAAAGCCTTAGCACTTTTGAAGTTTACTCCTGCTTTTCTTAGTTCTGTTTCAGGATGCATTGGTGTTTGGGTGATTCTAAGTTCCTTCACTTGTTTATCAGTCACACCTGTCATTTTTTTACCCTCTACTAGAGGTTTACCATCAATTTCTTTTGCCAAAATAAAACCAAGTACACCATGACAAACAGCACCTAGGATTATACCCTTTTCATTAGCTTGGGTGATTTTCTCTCCTAGTATTTTGCTTTTTCCAAGATCGTAAGAAGCACCCCAGCCACCTGCCATAAATATAATATCATATGCGGTAAAATCAATATCATTAATTTTGCGTGACTCTTTTACTTTTAGTTGAAATTCCTTATCTTTTAAGAATCTTTTATCAGACTCTGAAGCAATTGGGTATTTAAGACTTTGAGGTTCAATCGGAATTTCTCCACCTTTAATACTTCCTATATCTACTTTCATATTCCCCTTTTTAAATTCATAATATGGCCTGGTCATTTCAGAAGCATATACTCCAGTTTTTTTACCATTGTGGTCAAGTGTAGAATGGCTTGTAGTAATTATTAATGCTCTTTTTCCTGAAAGATCATATGATTTACCCTTAAAACTTGGATGTAAACCTAATACTTTTAATATATTAGGTAATAGTATTAAGATTAGTACAACAACTAATATTAAAGAAACTATGATAATTATTGAATCATACATCTAACTTATACCTCCTATTAATTTTATATATACATTTTATAATTTTTTTATGCATATAATTTTTCAATTATTATTGAACCTCAAATTGTCCCATCATACCATTATCTTCATGCTCAAGAATATGACAATGATACATATATATACCCTTATATTTAAAACGAACCCTAACAAGAACCTCTTCACCTACTCGGACAAATACTGTATCTTTAAAACCTCTTTCACCAAGTGGTGGCTTTTTTCCATCTCTAGAAATTATTTGAAATTGAGTTCCATGAATGTGGAAGGGGTGTCCTCCAGTCTGCATCATTCCTCCAATATTTCTTATAGCCCATATTTCAGTTTCATTTATATTTACTTCTTCATCAATACGTTCCATATTATAATACTTGCCATTTATTGTTCCACTAATACCCATACTTTCTAGTACAAACTCTCTTTGTACTGGATTATCACCTATGGCAATCTCTTCAATTGTAGTTAATGTTTTGTCTATTTCAATACTGCTTTTCAAGTTTTCTGATATCTTAAATTCTAGAATCTTCATATTATCATTCATTAGGAATATTTTTTTCTCATCATTTCCCTTGAAATCTACAATAATTTCAGCCCTTTCACCTGGTGCTAGACTTATTGTGTTCATTGATATAGGCTTTTCTAAAAAGCCACCATCTGAGGCAATCTGTTGGAAACTATCATTATTACTTAGGCTAAATTTAAAGTATTCTGAATTTGAAGCATTAAGAACTCTTAACCGTATTTTTTCTTCACTGATTTCCAAGTATGGATTGACTGTTCCATTAATTATTATAACCTCTCCAGGAACAACGCCCATCATAGATGTCCTATAATCAAAATTTCCATCCTTTTGGAAATTTCTATCTTGAACAATTAGTGGTATATCATTGACCCCATATTCTTTAGGTAATTCTAATTTATTTGAAATCTCATCTTCAATATATATCAACCCAGATAGACCAAAATATACCTGATTGGCAGTTGTTCCTGCAAAATGTGGATGATACCACAAAGTTGCAGCAGGTTGATTTACTATAAAGCTTGGATTCCAACTTTGTTTTGGTTCAATCCCTTGCAAAGGTCCTCCATCTTGTTCACCATCAACTAATAGACCATGCCAATGTAGAGTAGTAGGTACTTCAAGTTGATTCTTGACACTGATATTGACCTTTTCTCCTCTTTTTATACGTAAAATCGGTCCAAGATAACTCCCATTATATCCCAAGGTATCTGTCTTTAAACCCTCAATAAATTCAGTCTCACCTTCTTTGGCAATAAGTTCATAATCAGCTATATTTGGATCATTATTTTTATCTTCTAGAATAACTGGCATTTCTAATGGATTCAAGCTTTTCCAACCAAAACCAAAACCTTTTGTAACTAAACTATAGATTTGAGTAAATCCAAATAGTATAACTATAACCAAGATAGCAATCATTGTTATTAATGTAAATTTCTTATTTTTGCTCACTACTTTGCCACCTCCTATTAGGTA
Source organism: Bacillota bacterium (assembly GCA_024635925.1). GTDB lineage: Bacteria > Bacillota > TC1 > TC1 > TC1 > WTXA01. The sequence goes on from JAGXHY010000020.1 coordinate 7,379, forward strand.
GATAACTTTTCTTCATTATATCAAATATTTAACCATTACACTAAATTGAACTATTTCTTTTAATATTTTTTATAAGTAACAAGCAGTTATGTTATTAATAATAAAAAGAATGGAAACATCAATTAAAGTGTTTCCATTCTTTATTCAGTAATTTTAAGCTAATATTTATCTACTAGGATAGGAGATCAGTCTCCCAGCCTTTGATGATGCCATCAATCCTAGCAACTCCACCTTCTCCTAAAGTACGCTTTTCAACAGCAAGAAAATGTCCATGTATTACCTCTTCTTGTTCTAAAGTAATTCTTTTTTCAATAGTAGGAAACATTTCTTCATTTTCTCTAGTAATGTGGTCTATAAGTAAATTCCTATATTTAGCTGCAGCACTAGTGGCTTCCGATATATTTCCAACCAAGGCAGCACTTCTAATCAACTTTGTTAAATTTCGGGCTTGTACGTGCTCATCTAATAGTTTAATAATCATTTCTTTGCCCGTCTCACCACTTAAAGGTGCTAAAGTGTGATATAAGTTATGTTCTTCCTTCCCATGATGACACTTATCAGCATAGATTTCAATAAAATCAGCCAACTCCAAATAAAACTTAAGCAAAGCTTCCTCAGAAATTTTATCATTCTCTTGAACTTTTTTTATGATCTCCAAGACACGAATAATTTTTTCATGTTCTTGTACTAAATCATGTATTGCTTTTCCCATTATTAGCCTCCTATGAACAAATTAATTAATTGATATTTTTTTTACTCTTTCCTATATTATATCCTTGCTACTTACCTATTGTCAAAACAAATAATTTATATGTTTAATAACTTTTTCACCACATAATCTGGCCCTCGTTCTTGTGATACCTTGCTCCAATATTTCAGACTATCTTTTGAATTCACTTCTATATACTTAAAAGCCTCTTCTAAATCAGCCCTACTAAAACTATTAGGATCAAGTATCCTACCAAGCATATTCTTTTCTACATCATATGCTATATTAAACTGATCACTAGAAAATGGCAGAATAATTAGCTCTTTACCGAAATACAAGGCTTCAGTTAAAGTATTACAACCACCATGAAATATTACAGTATCTACATAAGGCATAAGTGCTATTTGAGGTATAAAATCTTCTATTATAGTATTAGAAGAACTATATTTTTTTAATTCTTTGGCATTACTACCTGCTGAAACAATTAATAAAGCATTAGGATAAATATCTCTAACATATATTATAAGCTTTTCAAGAACATCTCTTCTATTAGATAAAAATGTACCTAAACTTACCATTATTATCTTTTCTTTAGTAGATATTTTTTCTAACCAATCTTCCTCTAATTTAACTTTCTTAAATGAATTACCCATATATATTCTATGAGGTTTTTCTGCATCTTTTTCTATATTATTAAAATCAAAATAATTATATACAATTGCTATCTTAGAGACTAGACTAAAAGCATTACTAATTTCTTCTCTTTTCTCATTTTTATTAATAACTTTATTAAAAACATCTGTAAATTCTTTTTGTGTTTGTATTGAAATCTCCTTTAACCTCTCTAGATCTTCAGCCTCAACCTTTATAGCGCTCGGCCAGTTTTCAGGCACATTAAAGTATGATCCTTCCGTTGGAATAGTATTTGGATGAGGAGGGCAAAAAGATATAAAAGGCAAATCTAAAAAGTACAAACCTAGAGTAACAGAGTAGGATAATATATCTACCACATATAAGTCCACCTCTAATAAATCATCTATTACTTTAATTTTATCGATAAGTTCATATGGACTATAGAGCATATCTGCAATTCTATGTCGTGATTGAGTTATAAGAGTTTCTACAGCACCTTTTTTTGTGGACAAAAAAAACTCTTCTAATCTTTGTCTTTCTGTATCTGGTTGTGTTGTACTGTCAACTTTACCAATATTCTTATTAGAACTTATATCTATCTCATAGAAATTTAAACCTTCTTTTAAAACTATTTCCTTAAATTCCAAACTACAACCAAATGTCACTTCTATACCATGTTTTTTAAAACTCTTTCCTAGAACTAACAAAGGGTTGAAGTGTGAATAAAAAGGTGGACTTATAAAAAATATATGTTTATACTTCATCTGTTTTTACTCCTTTTAAAGACAAATAAAAGGTTAGGAATTCATTAGCAATTTTCTTCATTGAAAAATTTTCTCTAACAGTTTTTTGGCCTGCAGCTTGAATCCTTTTAAATTTATCTTTATTAATTTTAGAATAATAAATATATTTCTCTGATTCTTTTCCAATAGTTTCCCAATTTCTTGTATCAATTAAAAAACCATTATAACCATTTTTTATATAAGTTTTAACTCCGCCTTTTATAGGCCCGATTGTTAAAAACCCTTTAGACATAGCTTCTAAAATAGCTATGCCAAACTCCTCTTTAAGACTCGAACACAGATATATATGAGGTAGATCTAAATCTATTTTAATAATATTTTTTTCAAGCAACCTTATACTCTCATTTGACATAGCACCTTTATGAATAAAACGGCCTTTAAATTCAGGATGTTTTTCTAAATAAACCTTAAAAAAACTAATAACCAAATTTTCTTCTATACTAGGTTTTTCTAAATCTCCTCCTATTAATAAAAGATTGTGAGTTTGTGAGAGTCTAGAACTTGACCAGGCTTTTAAAAGTTCAATCTGACCTTTTTGAATAGATAATCTACCAACATTTAAAATTATTGGTTTTTCAAAAAAGCTTTTATTCTTTTTATTTAATTCCATAAATTCACTTGAATATATATTTGTGTTTTTATCATTAATTAATTGTTCTAGATGTATTCCTTCACCAAGCATCTTCAACTTTTTATTTATATTTTTTTCCTTAAATTGCGGAAAATATATTTGAAGTTCTTTTTCAACTACTTTACCACCTATACCAACAATACTGTCGCATTTATATATTAATTCATCCCCAATTTTTATTTTATTTAATTTCTCAATAAGTTGATCAAAGCTAAGTTCTCTCAAATGACCAGTTGTATCAAACATATTTCTGTGTGGATCTGGAGTTAGGGTAAATACAAGTTTTTTATTTAGATCTTTGCTTATTTGAGCTACAGCTTTAGAAGCATTATCCAAATACCTTATATGAAATATATCAGGCTCTATTCCTACCTTTTTTAGAAAACTAGCTATATATCTTTTTATATAGAGTTCTCTTTTTATAAAAAGGTCTGGTATGGATTTATCTAAATATATTGGTAATCTAGCAAATATATGCTTCTCTCCATAGTAGCTTATAAATGGTTTGTTTATTTCATCAATTATAGTTATAGTAATAACAAAAGATACTCTACTATCTTTTGTTATCTCATCTCCTAAATCTTTTAATAATACAGCTAATCCTCCATTATTGCCTTTACCACTATTTTCAAAATCACCATAAAACATTGACTGTAAAATAGAAATCCCTTGTTGGTTAAATTCTAATTTAGCATTAAGAAAATGAATATAACTATCATAAAACATATCATTTCTTTCATGTCTTATATTTTCTCTCATAAAAGAATAATCAATTTTTTCAGTTGGAAGTAAATCCACTAATACATTTAATATTTGTAATTTTATATTATCTGGATAATCGAGCTTTAACAATTTATATAAATAATCCTTAACTCCATCTTTTTTAAAAAAGCCTATATAATCTAAGAGATTAGATAGTATAGATAAATCTAGTTTATATTGATCAAGAATAAATAATATATCCTTATAATCTATAAGTTCTAGATTACACTCAATGCAAAGATCTAAAATATGATATAATTTTTGATTATTATATTTATTTTCTAAAAATATGCTTTTTATATTTTTTTCAAATACTTTCTTATTATTATCGTCAAAGAATTTTAAGATAGTATCTATTATAATCCTATCAATATAGGGATTATCACCTAAGAATGAACATAATTCATTTATATCTTTTTCCTTTAGGATATTTTTGCACTCTATGTTCATTATAGTTCGGATTCTTTTTATCAATATACTTTCTCTTGAATTTATAGGTTCATTCTTATTTATATAATTATCTAAAAATAGGAGAGGATAAACATAATTTCTGTCACAATCATAGATGTGATTTCGAAACTCAATGAATTCATTCATTATATGCTCCTTCCTACTCTATTAATCAGTTATTTATTTTATTACTTTCTCTTTCTCTTTTCTAATATAATATCCTTTTGATATAAGATTTTCAAGACTATAATCAATTGTCATTTTTTCCAATATACAAGTAATTGATTAAGTACCCAGCTAGATAAGAATACTTGTAAATTTTTCTGTTTAAGTATATAATATACTATAAGATAGAAGTAATCTATTAGTAAAAATAAGGAGGTATATTCATGTTTATTAAAGATGCATTAGAAGCAAGAAAAAAGAAGAAAAAAATTGAGGATGCAAAGGCTGCAGCGATAGCAGCAGGTGCAGGAGTTGCAGCAGGGGTTGCAGCAGGAGTGTTATTTGCTCCTAAATCTGGAAAAGAAACTCGTGAAGATATTGCCAAAGGGGCTGAAAAAGCTGCTGATAAAGTTAAGGATTCTGTAAATAATACAGTTGATGATGTAACTAAAGCTAAAGAAGATATTAAAGATAAAGCAAGAGCAAAAGTTGCTGATCTAGCCGAGACTTTTGAAGGTAAAGCAGAAGAGATCAAAGATAAGGCAAAAGCAAAGGTTGTCGATGCAGCCGAGACTGTTGAAGATAAAGCAGAAGAAGTGAAAAAGGATGCTAAGAAATAAGCATTTAAAACAATCAATGAAAGGGATTACTTATGTTTATTAATATTACTGATGTATTAATTTATTTGGCGATCTTCATTAGCGTATGCTTAGGAATTATAGCATTGGTTTTCTTGGTTAAGCTTTTGGTTGGTTTGTCTAAAGCTATAAGCAAAGTAAATAAGATATTAGAAGATAGTACTGATAGTATCGAAATTACAGTAAGACAACTACCACTGCTTGTCGCGAGCATTGATAGAACCGTAATCAGCGCAAATGAGACACTAAATGGAGTAAATGATACTTTTTTTGATAAAAAGGCTAAAAACGATATGGTGACTACAGTCATCAGTATTGTTGAGAGTGTAGCAAATTTGGTTGCTAACTTTTACTCAAAGAAAAAAGATTAAAAAAACAACTGAATAGTTAACCTAGGAGGAAATAATATGGGTATTATAGCTTGGATTATAATGGGAGCTCTAGCTGGATGGATTGCAAGTATGATTATGAAAAAAGACTCATCGATGGGCGCGATAGCTAACATCGTTGTTGGGATTATCGGTGCATTTATTGGTGGACTTCTAATGAATTTTTTTGGTGGCGAAGGTGTCACAGGTTTTAATCTTCCAAGTTTTCTGATTGCTCTATTAGGATCAGTTATTCTACTTGCGATTATTAATTTCTTTACAAGAGGAAAATCAAGTTAAATAACAATTATAGGAATTATAGGTAAAATTAATTTTTTTAATATAAAACGTCTCGTTTAATAAATAACGAGACGTTTTTTTTGGTAATTCAGAATAAAGTAAATATTTATGCTATCATATAATTACATAATAATTAGAAAGATAGAGGGATAAAAATGATATCACATATAGAACAAGGCCTTATATTTGAAAAAGAAGAACGATATAAAGAAGCTATTTCCGAATATGAAAAGGCTGCTTTAGAAGAACCAAGTAATATAGAACCGCTAATAAGCAAAGGTGCTCTTTTAGAAGAGGTTGGAGATTATGAAAATGCCCTTCAATCTTTTAATGAAGCGATTTTACTTAATAGTCAAGATACAGAGGCTCTTAGATTAAGAGGTGATGTTCTAGCAAACCTAGAACGCTACAATGAAGCAATTATTGATTTCTCTAAAGTAATATCTATCAATCCTGAAGATGCTAATACATATTACAATAGAGGATTGGCCTATGCAAGTACTAACCAAAATGAAAAAGCCCTTCAAGATTTCACACAATCAATTCAATTAGATCCAAAACATGGTGGTGCATATAATAATAGAGGACTTCTATTCTATAAGTTAGGTGATCATCAATCAGCACTTCTAGATTTTACTCAAGCAATTAAGGTTCGTTCAGGTTTTGCCTGTTCTTTTACCCATAGAGGAAGAGTATATGAAGCAATAGTCAATCCTAAGTTAGCTCTAGGGGACTATACAGAAGCACTACAAATCAATCCAACTGATATGACAGCACTGTTTTTTAGAGGCTCTTTGTATTTTGCCTTAAAGGAAAATGATAAGGGTCACAAAGATTTTGAGCTTCTAATAGCTACAGCACCTAAAGATAATCATTATAGAGAATTAGCCTTACAAAAACTTGATGAATTAAGTCTCTGATTTAGCCTTTTAGAGTTTTAACTACTTCCAAATACTATAAGAGTCGACAGACTATTCATCTGTCGACTCTTTTTTGATTGATATTTAACCCATAAGGACCTCTACCTCATGTAATAGCTTATCATCATTTAAAGGAAATGATTGCCCTTCCATAGGTATTCCATCTAATAATAGTTGATCAACACCCTTACTTATACCATCAGGATTTTTCACAATAATATGATAGTTAGTAGATTTATATTTGTATCTTATTTCATATTCCTTCCATTGAGTTGGAATACAAGGATCCATAATAATAGAGTCTCCTTTCTTTTGAAAACCTAAAATATACTCCAAACCTGCCATATACATCCAACCAGCAGCTCCAGTATACCAAGTCCAACCTCCCCTTCCAATATGAGGATGGACGCTATATACATCAGCAGCAAGAACATAAGGCTCTACTTTGTATTTAGAATACTCCCTGTAATTGTTAGTGAGATTTATAGGATTAATTAACTCAAAAAATTCCCAAGCCTTATTCCCTTTTCCTAGTTTAGTAAAAGCAATAATTGCCCAAGCAGCAGCATGTGTATACTGTCCACCATTTTCTCTAACCCCAGGAACATATCCTTTAATATAACCTGGTTCCTCTTCACCTAAATCAAATGGTGGTGTAAGGAGTTTTATTAAACCCTCTTCACGATTTATTAGATAATTTTCCATAGAAGCCATAGCCTCCGTAGCCCGTTTAGGATTCCCATTACCTGCTATTACTGCCCAACTTTGTGAAATAGAATCAATCTTACAATCAGTATTTTGCATAGAACCAAGAGGTTGACCATTATCAAAATATGCTCTCCTATACCATTTACCATCCCAGGCATTTTTTTCAATGGAACCAAGAAGCTTTTTCATAATACCAAGATACTTCTCCTCTTTATTTTCATCCCCCATTATTCCACATAGTGGTGCAAAATTAGTAAGAACAGAAATCATAAACCATCCTAACCAGACACTTTCACCCATACCTTTATTACCAACAGCATTCATCCCATCATTCCAATCCCCTGATCCTATCAGAGGAAGTCCATGCTTTCCAAAATTTAATGATATTTCTATAGCCCTAAGACAATGTTCATATAAGGTAGCTTTTTCCTCAGTGACATTAGGCGTGCCATATCGATCATCTTCAAAATCCATTAATTTTTCCTCAATTAAAAAAGGAATTTCTTCTTTAAGAATTGTATAATCACCTGTAATCTTAATATATTCTGCTGTCACATATGGTAACCATAAACGATCATCAGAAAAACGTGTACGAACACCCTTATTAGTTGGCTCATGCCACCAATGCTGTACATCTCCTTCTAAATATTGATGCTTTCCATGAAGCAATATTTGCTTCCTTGCTGCTTCAGGCCAAGTAGCAGCAATTGCCAGACTATCTTGAAGTTGATCCCTAAAACCGTAGGCACCACCTGCTTGATAAAATCCAGACCTTGCCCATAATCTACTGGAAATTAATTGATACTGAAGCCAACCATTTAATAGCAGTTTCATTGATTTGGTTGGAATATCCACTTGAACACCTTGTAGCTTTTCCGTCCAAAATTCCTTAACTTTCTCCAAGGCCTCCTTAGTGTTTTCTAAAGATCTGTATTTTTCCATAAGTTCTTTAATCTGTGAAAGAGCTTTACCAGCACCTAATTGAAATACAATCTCCTTACTTTCATTAGGCTCTAAATCTACCTTTATCTGAATTGCTCCATAAGGATCCATTCCAATTTCTAGATTTCCTGAAAGATGCTCTCTTTTCAAACAATCTGGTGAATCTGTATCTCCACTACCAAAAATTTCCTTCCCATCGCTTGTAAATGTTCTCTCTTTGATTGAAGCTTCAATGAAACATATTTCATCTGAGAAATCTTCATTGTAAGAATTTTGTAGTAATAAAGCACCACTATTATCTGAATTCACTTTAATGTGTTGTATAGAGTCTTTTCTAATAACTCCCAAAATAGGTTTCACACAATAAGTTAAACTAATATTTTTTTTCTTCGTTGAGGTGTTTTTCAAAGAAACAAGACTTAATTTAACCGACTCACTAACTGGTACAAACATAGTAAGCTTTTGCTCCACCTCATTACTCTTATGTTCAAATATAGAGTAGCCAAAACCATGATGAATAACATAGTCTTCTTTTTCCCTAATTGGCAAAGGAGTTATAGTCCATACCTGTCCATTATCTTCATCTCTAAGATAAAGATACTCTCCTGGTGGATCAGAAACTGGATCATTTGACCATGGAGTTAACTTATTTTCTCTACTATTTTCTGACCAAGTGTGCCCAGAACCAGACTCTGATACCAAAAAGCCAAACTTATCATTAGAAATAACATTTATCCATGGAGCAGGTGTGTCCTGTCCATTTACAATTTTAATAATATATTCATTTCCCTTCTCGTTAAAACCTCCTAGTCCATTAAAATATTGTAGGGGTGGTAATTTTGAAGGTGCTGAAGAAATATTAGAAGGAAGTTCTTTAAAATCCATTAACTTAGGTAATTCTAACTTCTGCTCTCTTTTAATCTGTTGACTCATTGTGCCTTTATCGCCTTTGAAAACCAGACTTGCAACAGCATAAAACAGAGGAATATCCTCAGTAAGTATTTTGTTTTTATCTAATACAAAAACGTGACTTACTCTATTAGCAAAATCTTGAGTTTGGCTAGACAAAACAATATCTGAAACCAACTGATTTAACGGTAGATTATATGTGTATTCTTCTTCACTTAAAAGTATCAAATCGACTTTTAAATCCATCAATCGCCAATATTCCTGAGCTTTTAAAACCTCAATTAATATTTCCACTTGATCGTTTTTATTTACTACAACTAAAACTATTGGTAAGTCTCCAGAAATACCATAGCGCCATAATGCAGACTGTCCTCTAGTATTTTTTAAAATTTGTTCCTGGTTTTTACTTCTTAAAGGACTAACAAATAACAAATCAGATAACAAATTCTGATAAAGTTCTACTTCTTCAACATTCATATTTAGATACTTGGTTTCCAACTTACATCTAATCTCTGCTAAATTAAAAGCTCCTTCAATCCCTTCACTGCTTGAATATTTTTCAATTACTGATGTTAAATACTCATTACTTTCTGCTACAGCTGTAACAAAGGATATTTTAGCCGTCTTACCTGGTTCTATTTTCACTATAGTTCTTAAGCTAATCACAGGATCAAGAACTGGTCCAGTAGTATTTGATAATGGTTTCCCACTTGTCATGGCCAAAGGATTTTTCAAATTTCTACCCCTGCCAATCCATTTCATTCTATCAGTTTCATACTGAAATTCTCCAGTACTTTCACCTTCTAATACGGCACGGTGTCCAATCCAGCTAGTTTTATCCGTTTTAGACCTAGGTCTGCGGTTGCCTATTAGACAATTTAAGTCTTTATTATATTCTGTTTCAATAAACAAATTGCTAAAAGTAGGATGGGCCTCATCCGATTCCTGTGATGCTAATACTACCTCGAAATAACTAGTAATCTCTATATTAGAAGTCTTTTCACCAATATTTTTAATGGTTAGTCTACGAATTTCTGCATTTTCTCCAGAGACTGCAAGAACTTCTGTTTTAGTTTCAATATCTCCATCTTGACGATCGTAGATTGCTTTATCATCCATAAAGGTTACTTCATATTTATCCGGCTTAGTATTTATTGGAGCATAAGTAGATGACCAAAACTCTTCAGTATTTATATTTCGAAGATAAAAAAACATTCCATAAGAATCTGAGTTGTTTTTGCTCCTGTACCTAGTTATTGCCATTAATTTATTCTTACTATATCCTGTTCCTTTGTCAGTAATCATAATAGAATACTTCCCATTTGAAAGTATATGGGCTTTTGGTAATATCTGATCTGGTTGATAAAATTTACGTATTGCACTTATTTCTTTACCTACACTCTCCTTGAAAGGAATAACCTTTTCCTTATGAGCTTTGGTAATAAGTACATTTCCTGGCACCTTTTCTTGAAGAAGTAACCTAGCTGCATGAATCTCTGGATCACTATGGAATCTTTCCTGCATAATGTTCTGGTTTAAAAAATTATTTAAGGAAACCAAACTCATACCCTGATGATGTGCCATATAGCTTTTTACAATAGCACGTTTAGGTTCAAATCCTACTCTTCCTTTTGTATAATCTGCAGCTTCAAAGAAGCCAAAACGTCCCTCTAGTCCTTCTTCTCTAAGCTTTATTAAATTTTTTACAGCTCCCTCAGGATCTACCATTAAGGCCAGACAGGTCGCATAAGGAGTTGCTACAGCATCCTCTATTAACCCTCTCTTTAAACCTAACCATGGCACTCCTATAGCCTTATACTGATATTCCTGATTATGATCCAATAAATAAAAAGCAGACTCTGAAGTTCCCCAAGGCATATGTCTCTTTTCCCCATATTTCTTTTGACTTCTTATAACAAAATAATAGGTCTCATCTAAAAGTGTGTTTTTATAGCTTTTCATAATCAAAAGAGGCATTAAATATTCAAACATTGTTCCAGTCCAAGAAATAAGCCCTTTATATCTGTCCACTACAGTCAAAGATCTTCCCATTTTAAACCAATGAGTAGCTGGAATCTCTCCTCTAGCTATACATATATAACTAGTCTGTCTAGCCTCAGAAGCTAATAAATCATAATAGGAGTTGGTTAATTTATTTTCTTCCAAATTAAATCCAATGGAGAATAACTTTTTCTTTTGATCATACAGTGGAAGGAATTTCATGTCTAAGGACATCTTTTCTATACGCATAATAAGATTCTGATATCTTTTTATAAAGTCCTCTGCTTTGGTTTTAGCTTGAACAGAGATTAATTCAATTTCGTGGAGCCAGGATAATACCCTTTCCTTATCAGCTCCTTTATTTTTTTGATTTATTGCTATTAAATCTTTTACCTTATGCTCTAATTGATTGTAATGGTCTGGCAAATCCTTGAGTACTGGGTTCTGTCTCAAGGCTGAAAGTAGGTCTTCAATATTTTTATTATGTTTCTTTGATCCTTTTATTTTCAAATAATCACTAGGTATTTTATCTAATAAAAGTACACCTGGTAAAAACTTCAGCATCTCCATATAGAATTGCTGAATCATATTTTCAAATTTTTGAACCCAAACTGATTTTCTCAAATCCTGCACGCCAGCTACTGTCTCTATTTCCGCTAGGATATTTTTCCAACTCATTGGGTCGGTGATTTTATCTCCTGAGGATAAAATATAATCAGAAATTCTTAGATTAGCATCTTTACCTTCTTCCCCTATGCAATTTAAGGTATCTCTGATTCCTTTAATAAACTGTTTATCAAGTAAAGGTTTATCCATATATCCTTTTAGACCCTGTGCTAAGGTTATTAAGTAACCAACAAGATTTCCACTATCTACAGTTGATATATATGCTGGAGACAGGGTTTTAAGTGTATTGGTATTATACCAATTATATAAATGACCTTTCCATTTATCCATACCTTCCATAGTTGTGATAGTTTTTTCTAATTGTGTCAACATTTCTTCGTTGCCTATGTATCCAAAATCTCTAGCTGATAAGGTTGCAAGCAATCCAAGTCCTATATTAGTAGGTGAAGTTCTATATGCTATCCCTCTTGGTGGATCTGCTTGATAGTTGTCTGGTGCTAGAAAATGGTTTTGGCTATTTGCGAAATCTTCAAAATATCTCCAGGTTTTTCTAGAAATCCTTCCTAGTTCAACCATTTCATTTTCAGAGACTTTTACTACTGGTTTTTTAATATCTTTACTAATCCAATAAGCTATAACTGGTGCGCTAAGCCAAATCAATAAAAAGAAAATACCCAAAGGCAATAAGTTTACTTTAAAGACTATTATTGTAACTAATAGAAGTAGCGCTACTATCATAGATGATTTCATTTTTATAAGATAACTCATCAAACTATTTTTCTGATATTTTTCCACATCCGCAGAAGTTACCCATTCTAATAAATTTTTCTTGGTAATTAAAACACGAGTCAGGGTAATGGCAACGGCTTTTATCATTAACCAAGCTTGATATGGCAGAAATATAATATTTAAAACAAACTGTAACAGTCCTGCTTTTGAACCAATTATGACAGGTATATATCTTTTAATTTTTCTTATGATTAGTCTTCCCTGCATTACTGATTCAACCAAACCTATTAAGAGTGGAAGTATTTGAGGAATTAAAAAATAAGAGAGCCAGAAAATTATACTTCCTGGAAGAATGCTTAAGCTTATTCCTAATAAAATCATTAAAGATGGAGCAACTAGACTTCTTCTTAAATTATCAAATATCTTCCATTTAGAAAGTTTAGTAAGAGGGTTTTTTATTTTAATATTATTTGAGTTGTATATGTTTTTAAATAAATATGGTAATAACTGCCAATCTCCACGTACCCAGCGAAAGAGTCTAGAAGCATGACCATTGTATTGTGATGGATGTGAATCTAGTAATTTTAGATCTGATACTAGAGCTGTTCTCACATAAGATCCTTCAAGAAGATCATGACTTAAAACTGTATTTTCAGGTATGGTATTTTTCAATACACTTTGAAATATTTTTAAGTCATAAATTCCTTTACCAGTAAAGATTCCTTCTCCAAAAAGATCTTGATATACATCGGAAATAGCATTAGCATATGTATCTATTCCCCCTTGACCAGCAAAAATTTGAGAAAACAAAGACTTATTAGAGCTTTCTATTTCCACTTCAATTCTTGGTTGCATCAAGCCATAACCTTCAACAACTATACCCTTTTCTTTATCAACCCTAGGACAGTTTAAAGGATGTGCCATAGTTCCAATCATTTTCTTTGCCATACCCATAGGCAAGATAGTGTCACTATCTAAAGTAATGATGTATTTCACTTTATTTAATGACTTTATCCCAGATGAGCTATAAAAGAAACTTGTATCTTTGGACCCAAGAAGCAAGTCATTGAACTCCATCAAGGCTCCTCTTTTTCTTTCCCAACCAAACCATTTTAAATTTTTCTTATTAAATAGACTCTTTCTATGATAGAAATAGAATTTTTCCTCACCACCATCAGCATATGTTTCATTTAGATTTTTGATACCAAGTAAGGCTTTTTCGATAATTTTTTCAGCATTTTTTATTTTTGTACTTTTAGAATCAGCAAAGGCACCTAGCAGGACAAAATATAGATTATTCTCACGATTAGTTAGATAGTTACTTTCCATCCTTTTTAATAATTCTTCCACACTACTTTCGTCAGATAGCAATGTGGGAATGGTTACTACAGTGCTCATTTTTTCCGGTATACCATTTTTAAATTCCATTCGAGGAAATTCTGCCGGTTTTATGGCTTTACAAGTTATCCTGTTCACTAAATTTATAGCAATTTCACTTATTGGGATAACCAAAACTAGAAAGACTAAAACAGCTAGAATAAGAGGATTATTTTCTGTGGTCAAAATTGTATACCTAATCCCAATAGCTAGAAATAATAGTGTTAAAATAACTATTGAAGCAAAATATAGGACTCCTGGTTTATATAATATAATTTTTCTTATTTTAATTAGGAAGCTACTTTTCTTTTCCTGGCTCTTTTCTAATATTTTAAAACCTTCTCCAAATAAATAATAGCCAACATGCCAAGTACGTTGTAGCACAGGGTCATCTCTTTTTTCCTTTTCTGTAGTATTAAATGCCTCTTTTGATAACTCAATAACCTTTTGTGCTATATATCGTTCAGAAACATCAAACATAGCTCCCATTTCCTGAATTTTAATACGATATAAATTTCTTGTATTGATGTCCATTTCTTGGTAGATTTTAAGTGGATCCTCAATTAGAATTTTTTCTATATAACTAGCTTCTTCAAATAACTCTGTCCAGTCCATGGTAGTCACAAAATGGAGACTTGTAATGCAGTTTCCCATTACTATAGTCTTAACAGATTGATAGTTGTGTTCTTTTTGTGTTATCTCTTCTGTTGTAGTTGCAAATTTACTTAACATCTCATCCATTATGCGAAGGACGTTTATATAATTATTTCCTGATTTACGAAAGCGATAAAATAAATGTTCTATATATGATGGACTTATTTCTTCCATTTTTTTCAGATTATCTTTAAAAGTAGTCATAAATTGTTTCTGAACTTCTTCGTCATTGTTCATCCAAAGTTTATATAATTGGTCTGCTTTGTTCCAGTATTTTTTTGTTGTTTTAATTTTCTCGCTAAGATACCTTATTCTCTCTAAGAGAGCTAGTCTAATAACAATTGGTATTGCCCAAATTTCTCTATCTAATAAAATGTTTCGTGATTGGTATGCTTTTATATAGTCTGAAATTATTTTTTCGTCAATTTTTCCATCTGTATGTGATACTAGTTCTACAGCAATTGCAAAAATACGAGCCTGTCCTTTTAATTCACCATTTTTGAGAACTGGTAGTTGAAGGTAGGTTTTTTTATTTAAATCTTGTCTAAGTCCTTTTACTTGTTCTTCGATAATGTAGAAATTATCTAACAACCATTCAGCTGATGCTGGTACTGGTCTCTTGTTTTGTATGTCATCATTTAAATCTTTGTAAACTGATAGTATGAAATCGTAGTTTTCGTTTAATTTTGTCATTGGCCAAGACTGTTTTTGAGCTTTTGACGAGGTTGTATGTTCGAAGGCTGTTTTTTTGGCATAGCTTTCAAGCTCTTCTCCAGAAAGGAGAGCCCCTTGCATATTCAACTTATTGTTTGACCTTGTTTTTTTCAAAATAAGCCAAAGTATAAATAGAACAATAAATACAAAAAATATAAGTATTCCACCTTCTGTAAGTGCTCTGATATCAGTATTCATATTATATTCCTCCCAAAAACCTTAATAATTTAATTTATTTATGCATTTATTATGTGACCTATCCTTAATATAGAAAAACCGACTCCATTGGTCGGTGTACGGATCCTCTTAATTTAGGTAACCGCTCTAATACTCTTTGTATTTCCGATCCTAAATGATACTATCATTGTTTAAGTATAACATGATTGATATATTATTTACATAATTTTCCTCCTTCATTTTTCCAATAAATTTCTTTTGTGTAATTCTTTTTATCATAGAAAAACTGCATCTAATTTGTTATATTTAGATGCAGTTCTTTTATTTTATTTACTTGTTTAGATAATTTATTTATTAGTATTATTATTCTTTAGAAATTCAAGAGCCAATTCTTCATCAAGAGGTTTGCTGATTAAGTATCCTTGAATTTTGTCACAATCATTATCTCTTAGGTATTCTAGTTGGTTCTCTTCCTCTACACCTTCAGCAATTGTCAAGCTTCCTACTCTATGGGACATTGAGATAATATCACTAGTAATAGATTTATCAGGATCTTTATCTAATAAATTATCAATAAAAGATTTATCAATTTTAAGGCAATCAACACCCAGCTCTTTTACTCTAGATAGAGAAGAGTATCCAGTTCCAAAATCATCTATATAGACACTAATACCTTCTTCTCTGAGCTTACTCACAATATTGTTAATATTTTCATAATCTGAAGTAAATACTGATTCAGTAATTTCAATAGCAATATTCTTAGGATTAACATCCATTTCATTAATTATTTCAAATAATCTGTTGGTGAAATCAACTCTAAATAACTGAATAGCAGAAACATTAACAGAAACGTTTATTTCTTCATACCCTTGTGCCTTCAGTTTATTTAGAAAAGAAAAAGCTTTTCTAAATACTTTTTCACCAATAGGAATAATTTGCTTTGTCTCTTCAGCTAATGGTATAAATTCAAGAGGAGAAACTAAGCCTAGCTTCTTTGTTCTAATTCTGGCCAAAGCCTCGAAACCGCAAATGGAATTTGTTTTAAGATGCATAATTGGTTGATATTGTAAAAAAAACTCATCATTAATATCAGATGCAGCTATTATTGAAAGTGTATTTCTTATTTCTAATTCCCGGTTAACTATTTCTTCTAATGCTTCATCATAAATACAAGTTCTAAAGTCCTTTTCAAAGATATTAATTGCTTTTTCTGATGCTATTAGAAGGTTTCTAAGAAGAAAATCTACATTAACAATATTATCATTTTCAATTTCTAGAATACCAATTCCACCACTTATTTTGTCCATCACAAACACAAATTCCAATGATTTCTCAATATTTTTGCTGAAATTAATTAGTTCATTTTTATCTTTGTAATTTTTAAAATAGAATAAAAAGTGATTTTCATTTGTTTGGAATAAAAGGCACTCTTCTGTAGTAAATTTACTTAGTGCTGCAGAGGCCTTTTTTATAAGTTCTTGTGTGTAACGAAAACCATAATTAGTGGACAAAATTTGTATTGTACTTAAGTTAATACCTATAAGAGCTCTTTTAGATCCATCCTTCTTATTAGCATCATTTTTTAGAAGTATCTCAAAGTAGTCCCTATTATATAATCCCGTTCTTTTATCATGCTCATTTAAGTATCTAAGATTGTTCTCAAACTTCTTTCTATCAGAGATATCTAGAACAATTCCCTCAAGAGATACTACTTCCCCTTGAGAATCATATATTCCTTGCCCCATTTCTAGTACCCATTTCCGTACACCAGTGGCAGTTATGATTTCATATTCATATTTAAATGGCTCTTTTTTAGCAAGGGTATGTCCCCATTTTCCCAACAAAAAGTTTCGATATTCAGGGACAATCAAATCATTAAAAGATAAATCTCTATTGTTTAATAAGCTTTCCGGTTTATGCCCAGTAAGATTAAAACAGCCATGAGAGACAAACTGCATTGTCCACTTAGAGTCATATTTACACCTATAGGCCATTCCAGGAAGGTTTGAAAGAAGAACAGATTTACTGCGCTCACTTTCTAATAAATTTATCTCTGCCTTCTTACGTTGGGTGATATCACGAGAAACACCTAGAAAACCCTCCATTTTACCCAGCTCATCACGTAAAATAGAAATACTCATAGATACCCATATGAGGCTACCGTCTGGTTTATATTGTTCTAATTCCAAAATACGAGTGCGATCTTTTCCAATCTCAGGATTCTTTTCCATTTCTATCTCATCAAATAAAATGGCACGGATTTTTTTTAGTGTTTCCTCTGAAAATTTTTCCTCCAGTTTATTTTTCAAATATGCTTCTGGTTTTTCTCCCATAATATTTTCAACTGAAGAGCTAACATAAGTTGTCTTAAGGTTTATGTCAGTTGTCCAAACAATATCTGAAATATTTTCTGTAATTTTCCGATACATTTCTTCACTTAGTCGAAGGCTTTCTTCAGCTAGCTTTTGCTTAGTTATATCTTTCAAGACAGAGTGTGTTTGCTTAAATTCACCATTAGAATCAACTCCAATTTTACCTTCAAAGGATATAAAAATTGAATTTCCATTTTTATTTTGCATTTTAAACTCACTATGTATATAGCCTTGCTTTTTAAACATTATGAAACGTTCTCTAATGGACTCTTTATATTCAGGAGAAACAAAATCTCCAAACCATTTGCCGATTACTTCTTCACGAGAATAGCCAAAAGTATCTAACCACTGCTGGTTAACATCTATAAAATTACCATCAATATCCAATGACTGATAACCTAGTGGTGCTTTATCAAATAAATCATGAAATCTTTCCTCGGATTGCTTTAATTTAACTTGATAGGCGCTAATTTTTTTTTGGTGCAACAGCAATAAGCTTAGCACAACAGTTACGATTGGATAAATCAACATAACCGGTATAATAATTTCACCTATAACATTCAGGCTTTCTGGAAAAGGTAGGAGAAGAATAAAAACAAGCATAATAAAACTAACACTTATGCCCATTGCATAGATATTTAGTCCATATAATTTCTTTGATTTTGGATACAACAAACGCCGCCAAGTTAAACCAATAAGTGCACTACTTAAGATGGTAGCAAGTCCAGTAAATACGCCCACACCTCCAACACTAATCCTAAAAATGCTAGCAACAGCCACCGTAATTATTGTAGGTATTGGTCCAAAAATCAAAGCAGTAACACTTATTAAAATCGTACGTGTGTCAAATATTAAACCAGACTGTAGTGTGAAAGGCACACTCATAATAGTGATGCATATTATTGAAATTAACAGACCACTAAAAACCTTTTGTAAGCGCCTATATTTTACTGCAAACAAATATGTGGCTTCGTAAACAACCGATAAAGCTAATAAAAGTATTGCATTATTAAACAGAGCAATTAAAATATCCCACCTCATATAAATGACTCCTTTACATCTATATACTTTATTACTTTATTTTAGATAAATTTTTATTAAGCATATCTTAATTAATATCTACTTTGCCATATAAAGTAAAATATATTTTTTCATTTTATTAATTATATCATATTTTTTTATTTTTAGTCCTCTTTTTTCACCACTAGACAACAAAAGTAGGGATTTTTAGAATCCCTACTTTTGTTTATAGCTATATTATATTATTATATTTTTTCTTCTTCCCCAACTAGTGCTGGTTCAGTAGAGTTGATTCCTTCTTCAGGCTCTTCAATTGTTACTAGTCTAATACGGTTAACAACACCATATACTAAATCTAAGTCATCAGTTACAAGGTTTTCATTTAAATTAAAATCTTTATAAGTAATTTGATCACCAAGAGATAAGTTGCTTACATCCACTTCAATGAATTCTGGCATTAAATTCATGTCGCCAGTAATAGTAGCTTCATGTTTGGAAACATGTAGTTCTAATTGTTCTTTTTTCAATGATTCCTCTCCGATAAAATGTACCGGCACTTGAAGTTGCATCTTTTGATCCTTAGCAATAATTTGGATATCTATGTGTATTATTTTGTTTGAAATAGGTTCAGTTTGTATCTCTTTTACCAAACCAAATTTTTTCGAACCTTTATATTTTACCTGAACCTTAGCATTTGGTCCATGATTGGAAATAAGGTTTCTAATAACCATTGAATCAAACTTAACTGGAGTAGACTTTTCAATACCTACACCGTATAATACACCACGTACCAAACCTGGTTCTTTAAATTTCCCTGATTGTTTAGGGGATTCTAATGCTTCTATAATAACTTCTTTCATATTTCTCTCCTTTGTCTTTTAACCTTTATTCTCTTGTGATTTTCTCATTATTTATTATACCTTTTTTCACAAGAAATAACAACTTCTCACTTAGGTCGTTTGTTAGTAATTTGTTAATATTAAAGGCAACTTAATCATGAAAATAGGAATTGCCATCAAAACTACACACTTTCCTTATAGTCCTTGGAAATACTCAATAATCTGATTAAACATATTCTTTCTATAATCAGAAGTTCCAGAATTAATCTTATCAATCTGAAAATGCCTCAAAGTCTCAATACCACAAGCACCAAGAGTAGCATTAATAAACTGATTTTTGACTGGATTATTTATAATATTATCATAAGTATCACTTGGCATTTCCATAGTTGTAATCACCACAGCTTGTTTGTCTAATAGACCCTCCAATGCACCAGACTCTGCATATTTATAAGCATAATCATAAAGTAATACCTTGTCCAAGAAACCCTTCAATATAGCAGGCATTGTACTCCACCAAATAGGAAAAGCAAACACCAGACAATCAGCTCCATCAATTTTTTTTTGATATTCAAGAACCATAGGATCTGCAGATTTACCAGAAGAAAAAAGCTTCAAATTAGCTGTATCCAGTACAGGATTAAACCCATCATCAACTAGATTAACTACTTCAACTTGATGTTTATCTTTAATAACCTCTTCAATTTTTTTGGTAAGTTGTCGATTAAAACTCTCACTATAAGGGTGAGAATCAATAATTAGAAATTTCATATTATTATCACCTTTCTATTATATATTTGAATGGAAACATTCAATAGTTTTAAGTTTCATTTGTTACTATCATAATACTACTATGATGTAATATGTTCAACACGAAGTTATACCTTTCTGTTAATTTATTGTAAGGTGAAATGGTAATTGTTATAATATTAGAAACAAGTAAATACTAAAGTTGAATCCAAATTGATAAGGAGGATATGATAATGAAAAATTATGATTTGGTCGTTATTGGAACTGGAGTAGGTGGTACAGCCGCGGCCTTTAAGTGTCGAAATGCAGGACTGTCCGTTGCAGTCATTGATAAAAGAAAATATGGTGGCACCTGTGCTTTACGTGGTTGTGACCCAAAAAAAGTTTTGGTTGGAGCAACTGAACTTATAGATAGAATAAAAAGAATGCAAGGTCTTGGACTTGAAGGTGAAATTAAAATTAATTGGGAAGATTTGATGGATTTTAAACGTACTTTTACGGAAAATGTTCCAGCAAGTCGTGAGAAAGGTTATGAATCTGCTGGAATTGATATCTATCATGGAGTAGCCTCCTTTATAAGTGAAAATGAAATCCTTGTAAATGATACAAAGATTTCATTCAAAAATATTATACTCGCGACTGGGGCTAAACCTAGACCTCTTAATGTAAAAGGAGAAGAACATGTCTATATAAGTGATGATTTTCTCGAACTTGATGAATTACCGAAAAAAATTGTGTTTGTCGGAGGAGGATTTATATCCTTTGAATTAGCTTTTATTGCCGCACTTAGCGGTTCAGAAGTGCATATATTACAACGAAGCGATATGCCTCTGAAAATGTTTGACCCAGAATTAGTAAGCTTATTAATGAAGCGTTCTGAAGAACTTGGAATAAAAGTTCATCTAAATAACAAGCCTACTGAAATAGAAAAAATTGATGATAAGTATATCGTGCATGCACAAGAAAATGATAAGAACTTTAAAATTGAATGTGATAGAGTATTTCATGGTGCTGGTAGAGTTCCTGATTTAGATGATTTAGATTTAGAAAAAGGAAATGTTACTAAAAATAAACATGGTATTGAAGTAAATGAATTCCTTCAAAGTGTTAGTAATGAAAAAGTATTTGCTGCAGGAGATTCATCAGGTAGTCCTGGTCTCCCATTAACTCCTATTGCTGGAAAGGAATCTGGAGCGGTGGCTTCAAACATCTTAAAAGGAAACCAAAAAAAAGTAGACTATTCCGTTATGCCTTCAGTACTATTTACCCACCCCAAATTAGCGGTAATAGGTTTAACAGAAGAAAAAGCGGTAGAAAAGGGCTATGAAATCAACGTTAACCAGACAGATACAAAAGATTGGTATACCTATAAAAGAACTAACGAAGCCTATGCTATGACGAAAACAGTCATAGATAAAAAAACAGGAAAACTTCTAGGAGTATGTATCTTAGGTAGCAATGCAGATCAGCTTATTAATTACTTTGCATTAATTATGAAATTTGACCTTTCCTATAAGGAAGTTAAGGATGTACTATTTGCCTACCCAACATCCGCTTCGGATTTAGGTTACTTACTATAACTTTATTAATCTATATAACCCAATATTTTAATAAAAAGAGCATCTCAAATGAGATGCTCTTTTTATTAATCATTAGTCCATTATTGCTATTTGTTGACCAATCACTTCCTCTGTTGATTGTGATATTATAACAGGATTACCTTTTTTGAAGTCTACTACATAGACTTTAAGTTTTATTGTTCTTCAG
>JAGXHY010000021.1 GCA_024635925.1 Bacillota bacterium
TAAACAAATTTCCTAAACAATAAGTATGAAATATATGTATAATATTAATTTTATTATCAATTTTCTTTATATAATAATATTGAATATCCACCTTAAACATAAAAAAGAACCTATCATAATAGGTTCTTTTTTATATAATATAATATGGTTTTTTATGGTCCTTCTAGTAAGTATCAATGATGGATATTAAAACTTCTAGAAGAAGAACTTTAAATTTAAGGTATTTTCATTAATTGGATTTATAATATCATAAATAAATATCATAATCAAACAATATATGAAATATAAATATAACAATCACTAATATTAATTTTCTTTATTATTAATAACCCAATCTCTTTAAAACTTTAGGTATTTTCTCTTCATCATTATTCAGTGCTTTACTAATAAACTCTTTAATTAAATTATTTTGCTTATTGCTTAATTCTCTTGGCTCATTATCTCCAAAAGTTAAAAGCAAAATACCTTTCTTTCCTTCTTCTATTGGCAATCCTTTAACTGCTGTAACAAAGTCTTCATAATAGATCAAGTCTCGTGTTATTGCTCCAAGTATAGCTAATTGATATCTTTCCATAACACCTAAGTCGATTAGCAATTGTTCATCAGACCAATCTTCAATCTTATCTTTTCTTAAATTTACGGTTTCATCAAATTCTATATTATCTTCACTAAACCACCATTGATCATATGCTTTTAAATATTTGTAATAATCAACCACAAGTATTTTTTTTGCAGAACTCAAACCTAAATATATTTTGGAAAAGTCATCATTTTTTTTAATCATAGCTTGATTAAAAATACTATAGCCACTAGTAAGGTTATTAAATGTAACAAGTGAATTAGGTTGATATACTTTAGTCTTGTTTTTACTCCATTTATCCATAATAGTTAATTCATTTCCATCTTTATCATCAAATATATTAGGTTGAAAGCTATGTATATCATCTGGATTATTTTCAATAATTGCATATTTATCATTTTTATATTTATTATATAAAATTTCGGCCAAATCAATATTAATGGCTAGGTTTTCATTCGTATCAAGACTTAATTTAGCAACTATTATAGCAAATATTCGGCCTTTTTTATTTAGTACTGCTCCTCCACTACTTCCTTGTTCTATTGATACTAATATTTCGGTAGCATCTTGATAGATTTTTCTTATTGTTCCTTGACTTATCGTATTGAAAGCACCCTGAGGACTGCTGATTGTTGTTATTTCATCCTTTTCTGACATATTATGTGC
Source organism: Bacillota bacterium (assembly GCA_024635925.1). Taxonomy (GTDB): domain Bacteria; phylum Bacillota; class TC1; order TC1; family TC1; genus WTXA01. Next base: position 1,247 of record JAGXHY010000021.1, read on the forward strand.
AGATGTATAGGCTACTGGCTTTAATTCAAAATTTCCTTCAATCAATGCTAAATCATTTTTTTTATCAAAAATCTTAATATTTTCTATATTATATGTTTGTCCATCATCTGTTATTATCTCGATTCTTTTGGCTCCAGCTAAAACATGGAAGTTTGTTATTATTACATTGCTTTCTTTAAAACTAAAACCAGAGCCTTGACCGTATTCTTGGTTATGCTCATTATAAGTCTTTATCATCACAACAGAATCTTTAACTTCTTCTACACTAATTGGCTTTAGTTCTGGTATAATTACTTCCTTTATTATAAAACCAACACCAATAGCTAAACCGAATAAATATAATATTATTCCTATTATTACTAGTAATATTTTAAATGATTTTTTCTTTTTAAATCTTTTACTTTCTTCCAAATTTCCACTCACCTTATTTTTATATTTTGTATTATAATAATAACATATTTTTTAAATTATAAATTTCAATTTATTTTATGTTCCTTTAGACTTGGTTCTTTTTGATTTAATAGAGCTAAGGTTGCTTTGTTATCAAATAACCAATCTTGATGGTTATTTTCGGAAATAATAACCGGCATTCGATCATGAATCTTTTCTATACTTTCGTTTGCTTTAGTCGTTATAATAACAAAATGATTTTTTCTATAAATACCAGCCATATATAAAGGTTGTTCTTCTTCTAGAGTGAAGTGATACTTATTTTTATTTTTGTCCCATTCATAGAATCCAGTTGCTGGTATTAAACAGCGTTGATTTTTGATAGGTTCCATAAATGATCTTTTTTCAAATATAGTTTCTGCTCTAGCATTAATAATTAAGCTTTGAAATTTAAAACCCCATTGTAATATATCATATTGTTTTTCTTTATTATTCATTATTAATGGTGCTAAATTAGTTGGGAATATTTCCCCTGTTTTCATTTTAGCTTTTTGCGGGTGATCTTTAAGATATTCTAATATCTTTTTTATTTCTTCCTTGTCTTCTTCTAAAAAGAGGGTGTATCGTCCACACATCTTTCCTCCTCACATAATTTAAACACTTTTTATCTTAATTATATAACATTTAAGTAATTATATTTGCAATATTACACTAGTTATATATAATTAAGATATAATTAATTTTATATAATATAGGAGGTTTTAAAATGGATGATAAAAAAAATAATGATGTAATCGGGGTTGTACCACCTGTTGATGACGAGATCGATAACATTGGAAATATTAATCCAGAGATTGAGAAAGTAAAAGAATCAAATGTTGATGAGGTCGAGGATGATAGTATTATTAATCCAGAAGTGGAAGAAGTGGAAAAATCAAATGTTAGTGAAATTGATGATATTGATGTCAAACCGGAGAAAAATACTGTTTATGAAAAAACAATGGCTGAACCTATAAATACTGATGTGCAAGAAGATGTGGAAGAAGTAGAAAAATCAAATATTAGTGAAATTGATGATATTGATGTTAAGCCAGAGAAAAATACTGTTTATGAAAAAACAATGGCTGAACCTATAAATACTGAATCACATCAACAGCCACCGATAAATGATGATGATCAAAACAAGAAAGTACTTGCTGGTATAATGGGTATCATTTTTGGTGCCTTTGGTGTTCATAATTTTATTTATGGGTACACTGGTAAGGGGATTGCTCAGCTATTAATTACTATCTTAAGTTGTGGCTTACTGGCTTGGGTCTCTGCAATCTGGGGCTTTGTTGAAGGAATTATGATTTTGACCGATAACATTAAACCAAATAAGAAATAAGCTAATAGTATTAAAAATAAGTATAAAAAAACAACTCTTTAAGAGTTGTTTTTTATTATCTAATAATGTCTAACTACTTCAAAAGCTTCTAGCTTATAGTCTTCATCAGGTAATATTTGTGCTTTTTTAAGGGCTATATCAATTTGTTCCTTTGGTGAATTTACACCCTCAAGGTTTGGTAACAATAATCCCCTTCTACCACCAATGCTAACTATAACACCATATCTTTTAGCATCTAATTCATTCTGATCAGTAACTTGAAAAGTATCACCAAGTACATCAACACTATAGTCCAACTTGGTTAATGTATTCTCATCCACAGGATAAAATCTTGGATCATTTAATCCAGCACTTACAGCATTCCTTATAATCTCTTCAGCTATAGAATTTGTGACTCCTTCAATTGTTCCAATACAACCTCTTAATTCTCCATTAATTTTCAAAGTAACAAAGACTCCTGCTTTTCTAGAATACATCTCATCAGGAAGACCATCTGGTACTTGCATGTGCTCACCATTTTTAAAATAAAATTCTAAAGATTGCTTGGCTAATTTAACATAAGAATCCATAATATCCTCCTTTTACAATTGTGGAATAAAGGAAGCTACCGCATAACCTACGCCAAAAGGACCTTCATATGATAATAGTTTTGCTTTAACCTTATTCCCATCTAGTACTCCTGCCATTATTATAAAAGATCTTAAACCACACTCTGCTGCCTGACTAGAAAATCTTTCATCTATCTTTAATAGTTCATTAAAATTCCCTTTACTTAAAGCATTAGTGACAAACTTATCAAATATTGGACCTTCCTTATTAAAACCATATGGTCCATCCTCTTTTAAGACATGAGATAAATCACCACTTGCTATATATACTATTTTTTTATCACTTTCATCTATAACTTTTCTAATAGTCTGGCCAAATCTAAAATGTTCCTCAGATGTTAATCCAGATAGGGCAATTCTCACCAACTTATAGTTTCTATATTCCTTGTTGATAAAATATAAAGGAACCATAGTTCCATGATCTAATGTATCAAAATTACTATCTCCAACTTCAACAGCTACTTTATCCTTTTCTGCTTGTTTAAGTATGTCTTTTATAATATTTTCATCATAGTCTACTTTATTAAATATTTGTTCAGCTCCAAAATTAGCGAAATCACCAAAGCCTTGATTTTCCCCAGTTATTAGAAAAGTGTCTGAAAAATGACTAGCATGAGGAGTTGATAAGATTATCGTATCAGGTTTTAACTTAGCTATTGTTTTTGATATTTCCTCAAATGCATTAATTGTATCTTGTATTTTTTCTTCTTCCCCATTTCCTATGGCTGGAATAATTATTGGTGGATGGGGAACTATAAAAGTTTGTAATAGTGCCATTTTGTTACTCCTTAAATATTTCCTAGGTAGATATTTTTCAATCCTTCCTTAAGACCAATTTCTTCTGCTCTTTTTATTGATATTATTGGGGTAATTGATGTATTCAACATCTTCCAAGCAGGATAAAATCTATTAATATGCCAAGGTATTTCAGGGTTTACTTTAGCTATGAATTTGGCAATATTAGTTAGTTGTTTTTCATCGTCATTAATTTCTGGTATTACTAGTGTAGTAATCTCTTGATGTATACTTTTTTCTTGTAAGTATTGTATATTATCAAGTATTGGCTGTACCTTTGCTCCACAAGAACTGAGATATTTTTCATTATCCCAAGCTTTAAGGTCAATGTTAACAGCATCTAGATAGGGAATAATTAAATCTAAGGTTTCTTTAGTCATATAACCGTTAGATACCCAAATATTTTTCAGACCTTTGACTTTAGCTATTTTCATTATATCAAGTGCATATTCTAAAAAAATAGTAGGTTCAGTATAGGTATATGATATTGATGGACAGCCATGATTTATGGCTTTTTCTACATGTTCTAAGGCACTTATACTCTCTCCTGGTCCCTCTTCATCTATTTCTTGATTATTTTGAAGTTGTGAAATTTGCCAATTTTGACACCAGCCACAATTTAAATTGCAACCTACGGAAGCAAGAGAGTAGGTGGTAGTACCTGGCATAAAATGGAATAGTGGTTTTTTTTCAATAGGATCTATGGCTGCTGCTATAGTTTTTCCATAATTAAGTACATAAAGGATTCCTTCAACATTTTTCCTAACTCCACATATTCCTTTTTTCCCAAGCGCAATTATACATCTGTGATTACAGGTGTTACATTTAACTAATCTCTCTGTTGTTTGTGTTAGTTTTTGATAGAGAATTGATTCTTTCATATTTACCACTCCTCTTATTTGCCCATTTATACTTTCATTTTAACACTTTTTAGATTAATAAAACATTTATGTAAAAATTCTACTATCCATATCAAAATTATTATGATATGCAGGGAGTTTATTTGGGAGTATTTATTATTTTTTCATAGGCATTATGCCTGACATTTCTCCAATAACATTAACTAATTCTGCATTTGAAGGAACAACGATTTTAGCGTTGTTTTTTAGTGCAATTTCAGTTGCTTGTAATTGTCTAAGTAATTGAGCATTGCCTATAAAGTACATTTCTGCTGCTTCATTTACTAGTTTGATAGCTTGAGCTTCACCTTCAGCTTCTAGTATTTTACCTTGTCTAATACCTTCTGCTTTTTTAATTTCTGCTCTTTTTATACCATCTGCATTTGTTTCAGCAGCTGTAGCAAAGTCAATTGCTGCTACTTTTTCATTTTCAGCTTTTACTACTTTGTTCATTGTTTCTTGAACGTCTTTTGGTGGGTCTATTTCTTTTAGTTCTGTTCTAACTATATCAATACCCCATTTATCTGTTTCTTCTAATAGTGTGTGATGTAAGTCGTTATTAATTTTACCTCTTTCACTATTAGCTGATTTAAGAGTCATAGTACCTATTATGTTCCTAAGTGTTGTTCTAGCTAGGTTGATTATTTGATATTGGTAGTTATGTACATTGTATTGTGAGTTTTTAACACTTTCTTCATCTGATTTTACTTTAAAGTAGACTTGTGCGTCTACTGTTGCATTTAGGTTATCGTTAGTTATGATTATTTGAGGATCTGCACTGAACATTTGCTCTGTGATATTAACCTTATATAATCTTTGTATTCCAGGTACTATCCAGTGAAACCCTGGTGTAGCAAATTTTGTATATTTTCCTAAAGTTTCTATAAGTCCTCTGCTTGTTGGTCGTACTATTCTAATCCCTAAGATAAATATTATTAAAATTACTACTACTGCTATTATGATATATTCCATTTTTGTCTTGCCCCTTTCAATCTGGTCTCTTTGTTATAAGTATAGTGTATACCTTGTTCAAGTTTTCATCAAGATATATTTAACTACTAATTAAAGTATAATTGATTGCTCCTGATTGGAATTGTATTAGAAATAAAACTTACTCTATCAAATAATTCTTATTATCACAACATAAGTCTTTATTGACAATAGAGGAAATTTCCTTTACGATAAGGCCATATATTGACTTAATTTAGCATTAACTTATTCTTATTACACGTTTAGCTTTAAGAATATAACAAAAAATAAATATTAAGAGAAAGGAGAATATTATGCCATACAAAAACACTAAAGAACTTCCAGATAATGTAAGGAATGTATTGCCTGATCATGCTCAAGATATTTACAAAGAGGCTTATAACAGTGCTTATGAAGAGTATGATACACCAGAAGAACGTCGTGGGGATAGTAGTAGAGAAGAGACTGCTCATAGAGTGGCATGGAGTGCTGTAAAAAAAGCTGGTTATGAAAAAGGTGATCATAAGTGGCACAAATCTAAAGACTAATTAATTAAACTTATAACGCACAAAAGCCCTAAGACAATACATCTTAGGGCTTTTCTTTGGTGCTCCCGAGTGGATTCGAACCACCGGCCTACAGTTTAGGAAACTGCCGCTCTATCCTACTGAGCTACGGAAGCAACAATGTAATAATACCAAAAAAATGGTTAAAAAACAACAAAACACTATCATAACGACACTAAAATCTTAATACATTTTACTAACTACTACTAACCTTATCTAAATGATGCAATAATCTAACCCAAGCCTCACCACCAGTAATAAAATCAGCAAAATCCTCTTCTACACGGTTGACGTAATAATCAAGAACTCCAACAACATCAGCAAAATCCTCATCACCAAAAAACTCAGCAAAAGTTGGAGCAATAACCATAAGAGCCTCCCTCATTTGAGAAATTTTAACATCAAAATGCTCCCTATTAGTAATATAAAGAAGAAGAGGCCTATACTTAACCCAACCCTTAGCAGCACCCAAAAATCTAGCATCACTGCCAAAATCACCAGCACCAACAACATCAAGACACTTAGGCAAAACACCCTTCAATAAAAAAGGAAAAGAACTAAAACCATCATGAAAAGTATAAACAGGAATCTTTCTTACATCACAACCACTAATACTAGAACTAAGAAAAGTATCCTCACCCCTAGCACCAGGAGGATTAAAAAACGGAGATAAATTACCACTAGTCGCCAAATTCAAACCAAGATTACCTCCAGAAATGAACTTAAGACCATTAATCTCCTCAACTACAACAAACTCTTCACTATCAATAATCTTATGATCAGCAAAAGTTAAACCACCAGCAACAAACCTACCAGCAATGCTCTTCCATGTCACAATATCATTACTAACAGCCTCAACAAATAATCTAAAATCACCAACACCCAAAACATCATCAAAAACAACATCAGGAATAGGAGAAACATAACCACAATGATACCCGTTAGTAATGTCACCAACCTCAAGCCCAGCCAAATGAGCACCAATCACATCCTGTCCAAGCCAATAAACACCATTAACACCACCGACACAAGCTAAAGGATACTCATCATCATCAAGAAAAACCAAACGATCAAAGCCTAACTTAGTCGCAAAAAATAACACAGCATTCCTTAACTTCGCATAACCCTTACCAAACAACAACTCAACCTCATCAACACTCAAAACACCCTCTTCAGCCAACAAACCAACCTCTTTAGAAATTCGCTCCTTGCCCAAATACTCAATACTAGAAACCATCGATAAAATCTCATCATCATCTATAACAAAATCCTCAGCTTTAGTTTGCATATAATCTAAATCATATGCTACCAACAAACTAAGCTCAACATCACCACTTCTAAAAGACTCACCAAGACCCCACTTCAATAAATAAGCACTGACAACTTCTTTAAAACTAGCACGCCCAGTTACAAAACCAAGAGCCACTCTCAACTTATCTTTTTTCATACCATAATCCTTCTTTCAAATAAAAAAAAATCGCCAAAAAAGCGACCACATAGACATATTAACTTCAAATCAACTCATAA